>CANRDO010000012.1 GCA_947629385.1 uncultured Lachnospiraceae bacterium | reverse complement strand
AACACCATCATGTCCGCATCCAGTATCATCTGCCGGATCCCGCTCACATCATCCTTTTGCACGCAAGGTCCTTCGTACCCGCAGTGGATACAGCCGGTACACGGGTGAATGTCTGCATGGGCGGCATCGATCACCTGTACGCTGTGACCCGCTTCCGTCGCTCCCTGAACGAACTGCTCCGCCAGCAGATTGGAGGAACCTTTTTTGTTCGGACTTCCCTCTAACACAACGATCTTCATAGCGTCTCCACCCACTTTTTCAAGTCATCATCGGAAAGGCTGCCGTTCAGAACTTTACCTTCAAGGACTGCCGCACCGGAACAGACCGGCGCCAGATCATCCGCCGTCCTGCCGAATCCGCTGCCGCCGGACGTCGCAAACAGCACGATCTTCTTCCCGAAAAAGTCATAGCTCTCCAGAAAGGTATGGATGATACGGGGCGCAGTATACCACCAGATGGGGAAACCAAGCAGGATCGTATCGTATGCGCCGATGTTGGCATTCTGATCCGCCAGCGCCGGGCGGCTGGAGCTGTCATTCATCTCCACGGAACTGCGGGACTTCTTATCTGTCCAGTTTAAATCCGCCTGTGTATAAGGTACTGCAGGTCTGATCTCATACAGATCTGCCCCTGCTGCATTGGCAAGCTTTTTTGCGACTCCCGCTGTTGTTCCGCTTGCAGAAAAATATGCTACTAATGTCTTACTCATATCTTTTCGCTCCTCCCATTGTCTGCTGCAAACAGCTTTGCAGCATTTTCTTTGTAAATTGCGTTTATCAGTTCCAGATACTTCTCGTTGTTTTCAAGATGCTTTTTCTTGGCCGTTACGACCTTTGCAGGCGAATGAGGAAAATCGCTTCCGTATACAATGCGACTGTCATCCGCAACCATCCGCAGCATATCCAGCGCCACCGGTTCTGGATCACCTGCAATATCGAAATAAAGATGGTTGAATTCTTCTTTCGCATCCACGGTTTCCATCATGCCCATGGAAGCAAGAATTCCGGAAACACCCTTAAACCGCTGAAGCATATAGGGCAGGAACGAACCGGTATGCGGCACCACAAAACGAATTTTCGGAAACCGCGTCATAACACGGTGCGCGATCATGTTGAGGACGGCTCTTGTGGTATCCGCAGGATATTCGTAAAGTGCCGCCACCTTGCCGGTGATCACGTTTTCCGGACGCTGTCTTGCCCGGCAGGGGTGGATGATGACGAGCGCGCCACGGCGGTCACCTCCATCAATGGATCAAAGGAAGGATCGCCTAAATATACCTCATTGCTGTTTGTCACCACCTTGACGCCGACAGCGCCAAGGGTGTCCATGTCATAGGCAGTCTCTTGGAGCGCACCCTCTACGCAGGGCAAAGGCAGTACGGCGGCAAAGGCAAATCTGTCCGGATGGGCCGCGCACAGCGCCGCCGTGGACTCGTTGATCCGGCGGGCAGCGGCGCATGATTTTTCATCGCTGCCGTGGTGAATGTGGGGTGTGGGGACTGACAGCACCGTGAAGTCGATCCCGGCCTCGTCCATAAAGTCCAGCTGTGCCCGCGTGTCCCAGGCAGGCAGGGGAAAACCATCCTCCGCCATGGGGTCAAGCCCAAGAAACCCCATCTCCCGGCGAAACACATCGTCTACCGGATGTGCATGAAAATCAACCGTTCCATGATTTAACTTCTCACTCATAAGCGACCTCCTATTTTACTGTGACTATTCGGTTTAATTCCAGCCAATCCGCGATATCCTGCGGAAGCGTATCACCACCCGAATAGTGAATGGACAGCGGTTCGCCCATGACCGCATCAGGGGCCAGTTTGGTGATTGCCGTCAGGCTCTGCCCGAAGCGCCCGCCGCCGTGGGAGCAGAACGGGATGATCGTTTTGCCCGAAAAATCGTATCCCTCCAGGAAAGAGGCAATCGGCATGGGAATGGACGCCCACCAATAGGGCTTCTAAGGTTACCAAGAAAAGGCCTAAATAAGACTCGCTCTGCTGTCCTGTGAGAAGCGGCCGGCGCAGAAGCCGAGTATCTGGTATGCCTGAGATATTTTCCCGGCAGCCATGTCGATCTCGTTTTTCAGTTCCGGATCGCTTATCTTGCAGACAACCGCTTTGAACGCTGCTTCTGCCTCGTCGACTTCCGGTATCTGAAACTTCTCCGCCAGCTCGATCCCGAAGGGCGACTGTGCCATGCGCCGCATGTCGTTCGTGTTCCTGTCCCAAATCTCCTGCGGGGATAGCGGCTGCGGTCGTGGCCGGCTGAACCATTCAGCATAAAAGTCGTTCGCCAATCTGGTAGCCCCCTTTCTTTCTCTTGTCTTTCTTTCTCTTGTCTTTCTTTCCCGTAAATGTAATAAAATATAATGTAATGTAATGTGTTGGTTTCCGGTTCTTTTTCGGTGCGGAAACTCTGTTTTTGTGAAATTTCCGTGATTTTCTCCCCGGAAACTCCGCAAAACGGAATTTAAGGCTCCCGAAACCTTCCATCGGTCCGTTTTTCTCCCGCAGTACAAAACTGCTCCGAGCAGGACAAATTTTCAATTTCAGGGCTATTTTGATCCCGTTTTTACCAATCCGGCGCGCTCCGGTTCATTTTCGGAGATTTCCGGGTTTTTCCGGTTCTTTTTCTCCCCGGAAACTACCCGGAAACTCTATGACCGTTTATTCTGGCCTGAGAGATACAGCCTCAGTGCCTTCCTGATTACCTCCGCTCGCTCCGCCTGCGTTCTGTCGCAGAATAACAGAAGTTCCCGAAATGTGTCGTCGTCTACCCTGAATTTCAGGTCATGTGTCAATTTTACTTTCTCTTTGAGAGGCCGTCCCATCGCCATGCCGTGTCTTCCCTCCTCGCTCTTGCCTGATCTCAATTCATGTGATATAATACTGTCTGCTAAAGCAAGGAGCGGCGGCAAGTACCGCTCCTGCATTAGTCCCTCATGCCCTGCTTACTTTGTGAGCAGGGCTTTTACCTTCTCACGTGCTTCCTCGATGTCCTTGCACTCGTACAGGATTTCGAGTATCTTCCGTGTCTGGTTTTCCTCGGCCTTCTCGACCAGAATCTCGCCTAAGTTCATATCGTCGTCCATCGTGATCTCCTTTCTGACACTTGCCGTCGTACTCGTCTTGGTTTCCCTTGACTGTAATTTAATTATATACTTTTGAGTTCATTATGTCAATCATTTTCAGACAATTTGTTAAATTTTTTATAAATTTTCGCATTCCTTTTCGAGCCATTTTCTCACGCTCTCCGCCGAAAGCTCTCCGCCCTCGAACAGTCCCTTCATGGCCGCCGCAAGCTCCTCGGAAAGCTCCTCGGCTTCCAAACTTGCGATGCGTTCTGCGTTGTTTAGTTTGATTTCAGGGCAGCTCTCTTTGCGCGCGCTCTTGCACGCCGGTCCTAGATAGTTGAGCAGGCATCCACCAACTAAACATCTGTCACATAATTTCATCTTGTAAATCCTCCTGCAATCTCCTCTCCGGCCGGAAGTTTTCTCCGTCCCTGATCCCCTCGCGAAGCATGTCTCTGGAATAGTTGATATTCGCCTTGAAATCTGCTGCGTTGAGGAAGGAAGCTGCTTCCTCTACTTCCTTCGGTATGACGAGGACGAGTCCCCAGCCTGCTTCATTGTCTTTCTGCTGCTGCTCGAACATCTTCAAAAGCCCGTAAGTGAATCCCATTCCATAGCTGTCACAAAGGGATTTCACGTACCTTCTGTGATACATGGCGTACTCTGCCTTGATCTGCTTGATTTTGGATCGGACGCAATCTACCGCGTACAGGAATACCGCCTCCGCTATCTCCGCGTCCTCCTCGAATCCGATTATGCCTATATTGAAGGTCTGCTTCCCGTAGCCTCTTACTCTGTAACCTTGACAGCAATAATTTCTTGTGATCGTATCGCTTAGGTCGATGATCCACGGCTCCCGCCTCTTGCTGCAGGTGATCCCGTCTATGATCTTCTTGACTACCTTCTGCTTCTCAAGGTCCTTCAGGTCCGCCTCTTCGATCTTGTGCTCTGCCATGAGCTGACGTGCCTTGAGAAGCGCCGCCCGCGCCTCATGTTCGTTCGGGCTCTCCGCGAGTGCGAGCAGCTTCTTGATCTTCTCTTTGTAGTCCTTATCCATTCTGCACCTCCCTGAGCTCGTCCCTAAATTCTTTATACAGACCGCTCCTCTGCTCCTCTGTAATGACGCCGATCTGCCTTGCGAAGTCGATGGAGCCGAGGTGCGAGTAATACCACACTTTTTTCACTCTCTCTGTGCTGGCCTGCTTAACCATTCTGACGCTCTCCTCTTTCATTCTTTCGAGTACAGCGAAGGCCTCCTCACGATCCTCATTGTTCATTGTCGCCCTCCTCCCCGTTCTCAAGGTCTGTCCTGTGCGTTGCGTAATAGCTCATAAGCGCCCGGATGCCTCCTGCGTCTATCGTAAGTACCTTTGCTCCGCTGGCCTCATGGTGTAGCCGCGCTCCGTAATGTACTTCCCCCTTCCTCGTCTCATGCTTGAGCATCTTGGCAAGCTCGCCGGCCTTATACGGATCGTATGAAACGCCTTCCGGCTGCGTCTTAATTCCTTTGTAGCAGTTCCGGCATTTAATGATAAGGTCAATCGCTTCCGCGAGCTCTTGCTGGTAGTATACCGGGACGTGTGTAGAAGTCCCGGATATATACCTGTAATTGCAACTGTCAAGCTCCTCCGCCAGCTCGTTTATGATCTTATCGTAGTCTATCACTCCTCTGCCTCCTTCCTTGCCCTCTCGATCATCTGCTCTAGTCTCGTCTGTCTGGCCGATCGGTTCACATTCTCCTTCCGGAAGCAATACCCGTCGAATTTCCACCTGCCTTCTCCGATGATATGAAACGTCGTGTACGTGCATTGCCGCCTGCCTGTGCTCTCGTCAACCGCCGCGTCGTATGTTTCCCCTGCCTGCGTGCAATTCGAGCTCAGGGAGACCGGAGGGACGCTATTGATAAAATACTCTACCATCTCCTCGTCAACCTCGTCCCCGGGCCTGCAGTAGTCCTCAAAGAACGGAAGGCCGCTCTCCTGCCAGCCCTTGTATGTCTTAACAGGGTATCTGTCCGTGATCGCCTTGCGCTGCTCCTGAACGAATAAAAGCGCCTTGAGATACTCTCCCGGATCGAGCGTGTAGTCGTCCCCGTCCCCGCAAGGAAAGCTGCGAACATTTGCGATAAGGAGATTGCAGTTAATGACGCATGTCGTGATATAATCTCCGTTCTCGTTTTCTAAGCTAAAATCGATCGTTTCCGCGCTGCTCGCGCTTCCCCTGTAATATCTCATCTCTCCCGTCTTCATGCCTGATCCTCCATTTCTTTCAGCTTCTCGACGACTCTCTCGAACGCATACTTCCCGTTCGTGGTGATCTGCCGCTGCCATGCTCCCTGTGACGGCGCCCATTTGAAACCGTTGCTTTTCAGAATGTCGCGAATCTCCGCTTCCGGCTTACCGTCGAAGATGATCTGGTAGCGCATGGCCTCCGTGTTCTCAACCGCCTTGAAGGTCTTGTATTCCTGCTCCGAGCTGCCCTTCTCTTTGACTGCTTTCAGCCTCCTGATCCGCTCCTCTACCCGGTGGATATTCGCATTGTTATTCGACAACTCGAAATCCGGATAGCCCAACCTTCCGCAGTAGTCCGGCTTGCGAAGCTCTGCGATTGCCTCCTCGCTGTACCCCATCTCCCGGAGCTGATCGTTGCCGGCCTCCGTGTCTTTCAGGCGGATCGCCTTATTTGCGGCCTTCATCTGCTCCTGCAGGCTCTTCATGTCTTCCAGCTTCTCCTCCAACTTCTCGATCGCCCGCTCGTCGTTTGACTTGATGATCTCTTTCCCGTACAGAATTGCTTCGATTTTGTCGAGAATGCCCTGCACGTACTTGTAAAACTCGCGGTTACGGCCGAATGCTGCCACCTGCTTTTCTTTCTTCCTCACCGGGAAGTTTCCGCCGCCGCTTACCAGAATAGACGGACACATCATGCCGATGCTGCTCTCTTTGTTGTAATACTCTGCCATCTTTTTCGAGTAACGCTCTGCGAGCCTGTATACCCTCTCTGCCTCCTCCGGCCTTTTCTCCGCAACCTTGTCTGCGAGGTCGTATGCCTTGTCAACCGCCCGGCGATATTCCTCCGTCGTGCTGCCGGCCTTGTAGTCCCGCATGGACATCATGTCGTGCGCCACCTTCGCGCTGCTCTCATTGATACTGAAATACTTTCTTTCCATGATCCTCTCCTCCTTCATTCGAGTGTTATGCATGTTTCAACCTTATATATTCCGCCGCCGATCGTGCTGATCCTGCTGACGGTCCGGTCCTTTATGTCCCTGTACCACGGCTCCTGCGTGATCCCTTCGACGCCTCCGCCGTACTCCTCGCAATAGGTCTTCTCCTGATCGGAGATTGAGAAGCACGCGCAGCCCGTCCTCATTACCTTCATAAGCCCTTTCAGCTTCATTCGTCCTCGCCTCCCTATATCTGTGCTTTTTTGACGGCCTCCTCTGCCTCCTCATGGCTACCGTACCAATTTGTGTATATCTCTTTGCCCTTATACCGCTTCGACTTCGCTGCCGGCTTCTCCGTAGCTTCTGTCTCGCCCGAAACGAATGCGAATATCTTCCCGTTGTTATACCAAGCGACCGTAACCTCGTACCAGATTTTCATGCCGGCCGGAACGAGCTCGTATGCCCTCGCCTCCTCCTCCGTGATCGGTTCCTTATACTCGATGTAGCCCCATGCTTCCCGGCCGATCTCCTCGCAGAATGTCCTGTCGTCAAAATTCTTGATCCGATCCACCGCCCCCTCTCCTGACTTTGGGAAGCCTCCGGGCATTACCGGTCTGTGTATGCTGTAATATCTCATGCCATCACCCCCTAGCAAACGTAAATATCGTCGATTTCGTAGCGTTCCTCCGGGTAGTCTCCCCGGACCTTCGCGATTGCCTCGTCTACGTCGGACGTCGTTCCGTCCATGATCTCAACCGCGTTCAGCGTCGCTTTTTCGTACCCTTCCGGTGTACCGTCGTAATACTGAGTATCAAGAATCAAAAACCGAACCATGCGTACCTCCTGTGTCCTCGTAACCTCCGGGACGGTTTGCTGCCTCCTCTCGGAAGGCTTATCCAACGATAACAACAACTGTGCCTTCTGCGTGTTTCTTGCCCTTGTAGGGCTTGATCGCCACATTCACAAATACCTTGCTCCGCTCCTGCCCCCTCGTGATCTTTGAAATGAGCTCAGGCGCTTCGCCTTCTGGTACGTAATGCCTCCTCTGACTGCTCACTCCTCCGTCCTTTCTCCCCGTCGCGCCGGTAGGTCAGCCGTCCCAAATCGGGACATTTTTCGTTTCTGCGGGGCTCTTCGCCCCGCTCCGCGTCCTTTTTGGGTAAAAAAATTTCATTCTTTTACGAGAAGATCGTACAGTTTCGCTTTCAGTTTAACGGTCTCCGCCTCTGCTGCGTCCGCCCTGTCCTGCTGCTCCCTATACATGTTCCAGTTCTGTACTGCAGTGTCCGATCCTTCCTTGACCTGTTTCAGAAGGTCGTCCCGCCTCTGCTCGAGCTGTGTAACGCGCGCTTCGAGGCTTTTAATTTTTGTGTCCTTTGTGCAGAGTTCCTTGCTTGCCTCCACAAGTTTCTCTTTGAGCTCAATAACCTTTTCATGCGATTTGTGCATAGACTCAGACGCGCTGTCTGCCCTTTGCTTCATGCTGCAGGCGAAGTCGTTCTCGATATTCTCCTCGGCGATCTCAAAGCACCCCTCGAATGCTTTCGCTATGTAACTGTCCGGGCCGAGCCCTTCAACAATCTTTCTGATCTGTGCTAATGCCTTGCGCTCCTGCTCTTTCGTCGTCATGTCCGTATCCTCCTCTTAATATTCTATCTTGTGGAGAGAATCCTGCAGAAGTTATCCTTCTCATACAGTTTCTCAATAAACTTTTCCATTGCTTCCTGAGTCTTAAATGTCTTTCTCTTTGTTACGATTGCATCTTTCTTGTTGACTTCCTGCCATGCAAGTTCCTTCATGATTTTTCCTCCGTGTCCCGTATCGGGTAATTTGTTGTTATTTCCTTGTTTGTGAGTTCATTATATCCCCTATGTGGGGCAATGTCAATCATTTTTTGTAATTTTCAGACAATTTGTTACGATTTGTGCGTTATGACCTGTTTATGACTCAAAATGGGACATGTTTTTGTGCGTTTTTTCTTGAAATAGCATTTTATATGCGATAGAATGTAGTGGACAATCTTGCACTAGCAAAATGGAGGGAATGCGAATTATGAAGAAAAAAGTATTATCAATCCTGCTGACTATCACCCTGCTGCTCTGCGGTCCTGTGCCGGTCCGCGCTGCCGCCCCTGATGCTGTAACGGCCGGCGACATTATAGACTCCGGTCCGCTCTATGACGAGATCGTGTCGCTCTGCCCATGCGCTGCGCTCTCCGTTGATCCTGACGACGGTACACTCACCTGCGATCTCTCGTACTACAGTTCTACTTCCGAATACACGCTTGCAGGCGATTACTTCAAAATCGTGCTCGGCGTAATCGGATCGGAAGCGTACAGTGACGACAAACGGGACATTTACTTTTTCGCAATGACCGACAGCTACATGGCCCAGACTGGTATAAGCAAGTTCGTTAATCTTGCCGACTTTACCTCAACCTTCTTTTCCACTCCGGTCGGGGAAGAAAAGACTGCTACCCTTGCCCTTGAGCTCGTATACCAGAATCTCTTCTATAATCACGACGCGACGAACAAATATAATTTCGGGCTAAACGAGATCGCGAAGGAACAGGGCCTCTCCTCCTATGATCCGGCTCTCACGAAAAAGCCGGAAGACGCGCTGTGGGCTCAGGCCTGCTTCGGCTCTGCAAAAACGGGGAAAGGAAACGTAGAGGGAACCTACGGTGTGAATTACCGCGTCTCCGGTGATAAGCGAAAATATGGTTATGACGTGCGTTACGACATAGAACGTGCCGCCTATAATATGACGTCGTATATGATTACTGATCCTTCCCTGATCTCCTCGAATAAGCTGGTGATTATCTGCTTCGACGGAGACACCGACACGCATCTTTTCGAGTTTACCTATACTCGAAAGGCGGACAATTCGTGGGAGGCCGGCGTGTTCTATCTTGACAGCGAGTTCGAGCAAGGCGTCCGAACCGCGAATGACGAAATTTCAAATTCCTGAATCGAAAAAAGCCCGGAGCTCTTGGCTCCGGGTTTTTGTGTGTGATATATCATTTCCGAGGTGCTATCGCATGATCCATTTAGTTCTGTGTGATATAGTTACTGTGAACAAAGCCGTAGATATGCCCGTCGATCCGGACATAATACCACTTCGCTCCCTCTTCGTCCGGCACGCTGTCGCAGACGTCCACGAGGTTGCCTGCGTTCAGTCTCGGCCAGCTCTTAATATTCGGGTAGATCGTGCCCGCGTATGTGCGCACGTTCACGCTGTTGCCCGTGCATCTGCCTACCCACTGCGGCTTAGTATTCAGGCCGCCCGAGCTGCCCTCTGCGCTGCCGGCCTTTTTCTTCGCCTTGTATGCCTTCTTGAGTGCCTTTTCCGTGTTCGGCCCGTAGATGCCGTCGACGCCGAGGCCCTTCGCAGCCTGAAACTTCATCAGAGCGGAGTACGTATCGTTGCCGAAGTCTCCGTCTGCTCCGCAGCCTCCGCAGGAATAGCCGACCGCAATAAGCATCGTCTGCATCTTCTTGACTGCTGATCCGGTCATACCCCTTGTGAGATATGTTTCCGCACTGCCGCTGCCGCTGGTGCTTCCTCCGGCCGACGTGCTGCCTCCGGTCTCCGTCGTGCTGCCGGCTGCTGCCGCCGCGTCGTATTTCGGCGCTGCATAGCCGCGGATATTACCCCAGCCGACCGGGATCGTGCGGTAGCCTACTGCTTCGCCCTTGTTCCCTTCTATGACGGTGATCGTGCCATTCTGAACCGATACAACCGCGCCGATATGATCCGAATACGCGTCGTTCGGCTGCTTCGATACGCGCCAGCTATACACGA
This sequence comes from uncultured Lachnospiraceae bacterium, assembly GCA_947629385.1. Taxonomy (GTDB): domain Bacteria; phylum Bacillota; class Clostridia; order Lachnospirales; family Lachnospiraceae; genus Choladousia. Next base: position 56,636 of record CANRDO010000012.1, on the reverse strand, counting down.
TCGGATAGCCCGGTTCCGGAGTGATGGTACCGTCCTCAATCCAGATGCCGAGCTTCTTAAAGATGTTGACGTGCTCTTCGCACCCGCACTCGCGCCCGATCAGCTCCGACATTCCGGCCTTGATCCCTGCCGCCGATACTGTTGTATCGCACCACTCGTCTTTGTACTGCACCGCGTAGCCGCGCGGAAGCGGCTTGATGCTGTTGTACAGGTCGATGATCTCCCGGAATTTTCCGTTCGCCTCGCTGTACCCCTCCCAGCTCTTAAAGGCGGAGATGTACTTGTCCGCGGTCCTTCCGCCGGCCTTCGTCGGCGTTGTGGCCGCCGTCTTGACGTACTTATCGTAGAACAACTGGCCGCGCGCTGCTCTGCCTGCGCATACCGCCTCGCTCGTGTCTGCCGGCATCTCAAAGTGCTTCAGGACGTAATCGGAAGCCTGCCTGATGCTCGTCGCTGATTTCAGCACTTTCAGGACGCCCGCGTAGCTGGTCTTGAGCTCGTACAGCAAATACTCAAGCTGCATGTTCTCGTCCGCCATCGACACGCCCTTCTCGTGTGCGAGGTTCCACAGGCCGGCCTTGCGTCCCGGCGATGTCCACTGCACGTAGCCGTAGCCGTACTGCTTCCCCGGCAGAGGATGTAAAAACTCCTCCGCGCTGATCTCGCCGCTATCAAGCGCAGCCGTGTAGCTGTCCTGCGTGTAATAATTCCCGTTGCGATCTTTGATCCCGTGCTCTCTCAGGCGATTGATGCAAAGGTATTCCACCTTCCACGGCCAGAAGCCGTCACTTTCCGCCTCCATGTTTCCGATCAGGCCGGCCGCGCCCTCCGGCGTGAGCCCTGCCGCAATCAGGACCGCGTATGCCCGTTTTTCACCGTCTACATTAATCGACATACTTCCTCCCTTCTCGCGGATCGCTACCACGGGTTTGTGTCGTCCGCGAATCTGCCGATTTCTTCAATGATCTTTCCGATCAGGAGAAAAAAGGCGGCTGCTATACCGCAGCCGCGCATGATCCTCTTCATACGGATCGCCTCACTTCTGTGATCCGTTTACTTTGCCGTCGTCCAGAAGGTCCTTGACCGCCCCGAACCACTTATCAATAATATTAATCAATGTTTCCTCGCTCACGAATACGGAGAGCCAGCCGGGCAGAAGGCCCCGCGCCTGCTGCACTACCCATTTCAATTTCTGCATGCCTGCGCCGTTCTCCTTAAACTTATGCTCCGCCTTGAGAATAAGCTGGTAAACGTCTGCCCTCAGTCCGTCGAGCTGCTTCATCTTCGCGTACTGAATCGCGATAACAAGCGTCACCGCAACCAGCACTACGATCGCCAGTACCAAAAACGGCACCGGAATCTGGTACAACCACTTCAATAATTCCATAAAAATCCCTCCCTTAGAATATTCTGTCGGAGTGCGCCTGCTCGTTCAGGTAGTCGCTGATCTCCTTTTGTGCGGCCTTCGTTTGCCCGTCCGCGCCGATCTCCTGCAGGCCCTCAAGGGCCGCGAGTAGGGCCCGCATAATTATTTCCCTCTCCCTTAAAGATTGGGAAACGATCTGCCGCGTCCGTCGGTTCTCGTCGTCCATATCGTTGATCCGGTTGTAGTCACGAGACAACTTCCGATCCATGTCGTCGAATTTTGTCTCGATGGATTTCAGCCGCTCGTCCATACCGTCAAGCCGCCTGATAAGTGCGTCTTTGTCTCCCTTGTCCTTCTGCTTTTTTCGCTCCGCCGCGCCCATGCGCTGGCGAAACTCCGGCAATTCCTTGTAAATGAAATAACCTACGATCAGCAGAACAACAAAGACTGTAAGGAAAATGTCCGTCGGAACCGTTTCTGACAGCTTGCTTATCATACCGCTCACCCCCTTCCTACATCTTCCTCCTCTGCGTATGGTTCGCACATCTTCTCCACCGTACCAAGCTCCTCCCTGATCCGGTCCAGCGGCTTTCTCCTGCTCCCTTCGATGTAGAGCAGCAGATCGTATATAGCCGACCACAGTTTAGCGATGATCTTTAGCTCCATACTTCTATGTCCTTCCCGTCTTCCCTGTCGCCGTGGCTGAGAACAATCCCGTCGAGGAAATCCCTCCTGAATGTCTTACAGTCGCAGTGCTTAATCATTCCGAGATAGCTCTGCAGCGTCGAGTTGACGTCATTCAATGTTGCCTTCCTCACGCGGTATTCCTCCTGCTTCTTTCGCATCGCTCTCTTGATCTTGAGCGTTGTAGCCTTCCTGAGCGTAACGTATCGCGGCCATATCCGGTAGCCGACAAATTCGATCCCTTGTGAGATCGGCCGTATACACGTCTTGCTGTTGAGCTGTAATTCAAGCTCCGTCTCAAGGAAGCTGCTGATCCGCTCCCGCCATTCGTGAAGCTGCGCCTTGCTGTCGCTGAGTATAATCACGTCGTCCATGTACCGTACATAATAATGGACGCGCAGTACCCTCTTGCAGAATTGGTCCAGCGCGTCCAGATATACATTTGCGAATACCTGCGATAGCAAATTGCCGATCGGCATACCGACGTCGAAAATTCTCTCCGACAGTGGCACCTCTCCGGGTGATTTCCCCGGCGGCAATCCGAAAGGCGTGTGCTTGCAATTCACGATCCGGTCAAGCAGCGCGATCAGGCGCTTGTCTTTGATCTTCTTTCTGAGTATCTTCATCAATACCCTGTGCGAAATGCGATAAAAATACTTGCTTATGTCAAGTTTCAGGTAATACCATACGTTCGGCTTTTTCCATACGAGCTGTATCCAGTACCTCAGCCGCATCATAGCGGACAGCGAACCTTTACCGGGAATACAGCCGTAGGAATCCTCAATGTAACCTTTTACGAGCATCGGGTTGATTACGCGGTAGATCGCCCACTGCACTATCCTGTGGTAAAATGCGATGGACATTATCATGCGCTTCTTTGGCTCGTACACGTAGAAGATATAATATCTGTCGATCTCATACGTTCCTGCGTATACTTCCTTCCTGATCCTCTCGATGATGTTCCAGCAGTCGTGATTGGCCGCGAGCACGTCCCGGTTGTAACGCCTTCCGCGCGATGCGTCGATGATCGCTCCGTATAGGTTCTCCTCCGAGAAGATCAGGTCAAAAACCTGTTTGATTTTCATACTTCACCTTCTGCCGTTCGTTGTGTGTAGCAGCTTCCGAAGGTTCTGGCTACTTGCGGCGTCCACAACTGTCCGCCCGCGCGCCTTCCGGCCGTCCGCGGGCTTCCATTTTTCTCCGCTATGTAGCTCGCGGAGCGGAAATAGGTTCCTTTATTCTCTCGCACTGCCTCCGGGTTCTGTGAACGCGCGGAAGTTCCGGCATGAGAGTAGAGCGGAGCGGAAGCCGATGTTGCTGTTGACGTTAGTCCGCGGGTTGTTAGCGTTGACGTTGAAGACCAGCCTGTTATCCCGGAGCTTTTTATCTCCGGTTCTGCGCCATTACAGCGCAGCTCAGCGTAACTTTTTACCACGGCTCTCTGCGAGCCGTCCCGTCCGGTAGTGGAGCCTCTTGGAGCGGTTGTATTCTCCGGTATCTCAACCGAAGGTTCACGCTCTACGCGTTGCGGCTGACCGTCTTTTTACAGACGGCCTTCGCTCTCTGATTTCCGTTGCAAACGTGTTCCCAGCTTCGTTCTCCACAGTTTTCCGCGCCCTGTATGACGAGACGGACGCGGTCGGCGAAGGCGCTGCTACGCATTTATCACACAGCGCCCATCTTGCCCGCATTGGCGGAATTGTTCCAGTTGCCGCCAGCAATCGGCAAACGCAGTAACCTATTCCCGAATCCTGTCACCGGCCGCGATGATAGTACGTCGGGTTTCCTCGCTGCTGCTGTTTTTGTTCTGCCGTCTTTTTCATTTCGGCCATCTCGGCCTCGTAAATGCTGTTTTTATAGCCGCCTATCATCTTTCCGATCTCCTCCGACCTCCGGTTCCATTCCTTGTAGCTTTTCAGCCCTTTCAGAATCTCAAGGTCAAAGGCGTCCTTAACATACGCCTGCAGCGTCTTGTTCTTGACGTCCAGATCGGTAAGCGCAGTCTTTTTGTGCAGCTTCCACCGCACCGCGACCGCCAGTTCCAGTATTTCATTCATGCAGTGCATGATGTCGTTTCCGACCGCGTACTTCTGCGCGATGCTCCACCGCATGATGATCGGGTATGCGTACTTCCGCATATCCTGAATCTTTTGTAAAATTATCAGCGCCTCGTTATCGTACTTCCCGGCGTTTTCTTTTTTGCCCGCATTGTCCATCGCTACCTCCGGTTTAAGATAACGCCCCGCTCTCGCGGGGCGATCAGTCTGTCAGTTTGCAGTTTACAGTCCCTCACAAAAAGCGGAGCGGAAGCCGATGCCGCTGCTGACGTCAGTCCGCGGGTTGTCAGCGTGGACGTCGAAGACGCCCGCAAGGGCGGAATTGCTCCAGGAGCCGCCAGCACGCGGCAAACGCTCGCCGCGCGTGTTCAACCAATGGTAGTCCCCGCCGTAATCACCTTTCGGATCGTCCGGGTAAAGCAAGAGAGCCTTTGCCAGTTCCGGCGCTGTCAGGTCGGCAACAAGCGTCATATTCGTGTACGATGCTCCGTTGCCCTGATCCGTCTCGTAGGTAACGGCCTTGTCGGTAAGCTGCACGTTTCCGCTTACCCAATCCCATTTCAGCGTGCCCTCTGTGCCGATCTCGACGAGCGTGCCTTCTTTGTTGATCGCCTTCCATGCGGTCGATCCTTCTAACAAGCTCGTCTCTGCCATGAAGACGTCCGCGTAAGGAATGATGTGGATTTCTCCATCCTTCAGGCGCATTCCTGCGCACCATTCCCAAACATTACCGTTCATGTCCGCGATCCCGTCCGGCATCCAGTTGTGATACCACGTTGCCGGCCCGCTTCCGGTCGCCGTCCGCTGCGTCTTGCCCGATCCGTCCGGCGCGCAGCTCGGTACGCCCTTCTCGTGCGGATAGCCGTGATCCGATCCGTAGTTGTTATTGCCTCTCGGCATGGTGTTATTCTTGCGGCACCAGAGCGCAATCGCGCACCACAGCGAGTACGGCATCAGGCTCCAGCCCTTGCCTTTGTTCCTGCTGACCGTGACCGCCCGGTCGAAGTTCAGGCTCACCGCGGGATCTTTCCCCGGCAGGCTGTACGCCCTGTCGTTTAAGATAATGTTCTGAAACTTGGAGACGTACAGCTTATCCTTCTCCGCGTTGTTTACCTTGAATGCCGGGTGAACCGTATCGCTCCCGCCCTTTATCAGATCGGACAGTTTCATTTTCGGGAACGGCACCATTACGGACGGCATCTCTCTGTCGTCGAATAATACCGTGTTCTTCCCGCCGCTTAACGCCTCGATTGAAAGTTTGAAATCATCGAAATTTGCCATGTCTCTTATACCTCCATTTCCCATAACCTAAGCTCGCACCTGTCCATGCTGAACGGTACGGGCTCGCGCTCTGTAATCATCTCCGGTTCGTTGCTGCCTTCCCCGCCCGGATAGTTCGGGTTCGGCACTTCCTTCTCCGTATATTCCCGCGGGGGAATGTAAATCTGCGCGAGGTAGCGTTCCCCGCCGGCCGTGCTCGTGATAAGCCCGCCCGTGTAGTCCTGAACGACGTCAATCGTCGTCGCGTCGTCGCGTTCCTTCTTTGACAGCTTCATCGTGAGCTCGCCGTCGCAGAAGTCGATAGTGTCCTTCCTGATGCTGTAATCAATGAATTTCTTGCCGTCCTCCGGCATCTTCGTGATCTTCATTCAGTAATACCTCCTCTTAGTCTCTGCTGCTCTGATAGCTTCGTTTGTTCTGGCCGAGGCGACTTCTGCCGCCTCCCGCATTGCCGGATCGCTCCGGTCAACGCCATAGCTCTGCATGATCCTCTGCGCCTCCGTCCGGCGCTGCTCGTTCGGGATAATCACGTTCGCCACTTAGATACCCCCTCTCACGTAGCAGATCACGTTCACCTTTGTCGCTGATCCGGTGTAGGCAATCTTGAAGCCGTTCACCAGCTTCTCGGTGATCTCGAAATCACCAATGAAGCCGCCCTCTTTGCTGACGACCTCCACCTCGACGGTGTAGCTCTTGTCGTTCCGCTGCGGCGTGATCTGCACGGCCTTCTGCGAGCCGTTGAAGGGATAGACCTGATCGTTCGTCAGCTCTACCGCAATCTTCTGCCCGTCGAGGCCGTCGACCGTGTTCTGCATGATCCGGAGCATACGCTGGTTTTCATTCGCCATAAGCATCGCTTCAAGAGCGGCAAGGTCCATCGTGTTGAAGTTCGTGGAGCTCTGCGGTGTGCCTTCCTTCTTTACTTTTCCCGGCGATCTCTCGATCGTACATAAGCCTCCGTCGAGGTCCGTCTGTTTGAACCGTCGCGGAAACTCAACGACGCGGTCCTCCCAATTCACAAGTTCCCTCATTTTGCGTTCACCTCCTCTATGTCGATCTGAATTGAGTAGTAAAAGCCTTCTGACACGTCTGCCAGTTTCAGGCTCTCTACCTTCGTCAGCCACAGGGCCCCGCTCGTGTCATAGAGCTGCACTTCCGTCACTGTCCCTGATCCGCTTTTCAGCTCGATCTTGAAGGCGACCTCGACCAGCCCGTTGTCGAGCAGTTTCACCGACTCGATGTTCGTCTTGTAGTACGTCGAGCCGATCTTGTACCGCGCATAGGCCACCGTGCGTTTCGTAAATTCCTTGTAGCCCTGTATCGCGGCGTTTGTAAGCATTGCCATTTCCTCTGCCTCCCTTCTCTATGTCAAAGGTCCTCGCCGCATACCGGGTATACCACCGCCCAGCTCTGCGTGCTCACCTCTGGCATCAATCCGCCATTTCCGAGCGCCAGCCCGACGCTCGTCTCCGGGTACTCTCCTGCTTCTCCGGAGATCCCACTGACCGGAAATTCGAGCCCGAATACTTCCGCGCTCGGCTCGATCTCGATGCCCGGTTCTGCAATTCCCAGCCCCGTGCTCGTTTTCGGGTACTGCCCTGCCTCTCCCGAAGCTCCCGCGCGTGGCGCTGTGAGCTCGTAGGCCTTCGCCTTCGTCGTGATCTCGACGTCAGCCTCCGCTATCCTCAGCCCCGTGCTGGTCTTTGGCCGTGTGCCGCACATCGGATAAACCACCGGCCACGCCCTTTTCGACGTGCCGAGCTGCAAGTGTACGGTACACCTGCACCGGAGCTGAAATGCGATGTGCGCCGGCATGCGCCTGTGAAGAATCTTCTGCAATATGCCGAGCGACAGCGCGATGTTCTCCCTGTTCTCGAAGTCGATAATCAGAATCAGCCCGTCCCAATACACGTCACACTCCTGCCCCGTGTACGCCTTCACCAGCATTTTGATAACGCTCCGGCTCATGTGTCCGGTCCCTGAGTAGTACGCCGAAACAATCCTCCTGCGCTCTTCCAGCGTGACCGGTCCGTCGTACTCGATCCCCATAAGCCTCTCAAGCATCCGCAGCGTTTCTTCGTCCGCGTATGCCGGGAATTGATTGTTGACAATCCGTTCCAGCCAGTAAGCCATCAGATCGAGCGTCCAGCCAGCGAACCGGTAGTTTGCGTCCATCTCGCGGTACTCTGTCCACCATTTCGGGCCATAGCTCACGATCTCATCATAGTTCGGCCGCATCCTGTTATAGAATATCTCCATTGATAACAACCTCCCCGAATACCGGAATCTGGCTGACCGTAAACTCCACGTTGTCCTCTGATCCGTTCACCAGCAAATTCTCGTGGTCGATCACGTCCTCCATCTCCGTGATTATTGCGCTGATCCTCGTGTACCTGACCTGTATCTCCTGCGTGTACTCCGCGAGTGCGATGGTCTTGTAATACTCTTTGAGCTGCTTTTCCAGCTCCTCCTTAATCGTCTGCCCCGAAGCCTCTGCCCGCTTGATGATCGTCACGCTGACGTTGATCTTGACGCCCTCTGCCGCCGCTGCGGTGAATTTCTGGCCGATCGGCGCCACGCCTTCGCCCATTCCTTCGCTGCCCGGATCGATGTATTTCTGCACATCCTCGACGACCTTGCTCGTCGGCACGCCTCCGTCCCGCGATATAATGACGCCCTTCACGCTCATTGGCCCGTCCCATAACGGAATGATGCGAGCCCGTCCTACTCCCTCAACAGACTCGCACCATGTTTTCACCTGACTGATATTCGCGTTCTCGTCCGGCCCTGAAATCCTGTTTATAAGCCTCGTCCGCGCGCTGTCGTCGCTCTCCACGTCCAGCGCCGGCACGGCCAGCTCTTTCAGCGTCGCGCTTTCCAGACCGTCCACGTCCAGCTCCGGTATAACCGGTGATCCCGGAAGCAGGTTGTTCATCTCCGAGCCGTACTCCTCGGAAATGATAACGTCTTTCCCGTCCAGCACGTCCACCGTGAAGAAATACCCTTCGCACGTAACCACGTCCCCGATCTCCGGCTTCGCCCCTACGTATTCCACGTAATAGATCGCCTGCGTCGACTCCGGCGGGTTTCTCTGCAGCCCCCTCTCCCGCAGCCGCTCGTCCAGCACTTCGCCCGTGCAAGAGTCCAGCGATATGATCTCGCTCACCTGCCGAAGATCGTTGAAAAACTTCGCTGTACGTATCACGTGCCCGTCTGCCGCGTCGCGGTATATGCTGCCCTGCCGCGTGTCCACTTCCAGCTCGTCGCCAATGTCTATCGCCTCGTCCAGTAGCAGCTCCTCCGTGATCTCGTCTAGGTTCAGGTCCTCGATATTCCTAGCCATCCATAAGCACCCCCTCCATGTTCATATCTCCGTATATCGTCGCAACGTAAAACTCGATGCTAACGCTGTCTACGTCGATGATCTCGAACGATATGTCGCTGACTTCTGTGACAAGGTCGTCGATCAGCAAACAGTCCTCAATCATCGCCGGAATATCCGAGTCCAGATACTCCTCCGTCAAGTCGCTGTTGCCGATCTTGTTAAAAATGTCGCAGCCGTATTGATCGTCGTACAGCAAGTAGGCGAATCGCTTCGTCTGCAGCTCCTTAAATATGGACTGCGCCGCTGCCTCCGCCCCGTCGATCATGCCGATGATCCTCTTTCTTTTCGTGTCCATTCGATAGGTCCGGTACACCGTTCCTGATCCGTCCAAGTCGTCCTCTTCAAAAGGCACGCTGATAATATCGTCCTCGTCCATATTCTCGCCTCACTTTCTGTCCAGAACGTAAAATAGTTTGTTGTTGTTCACCGATAGCAGATACAGCTCCTCGCCCTTGAGAAGCGGGGCCTTCGCACTCGGTATAATCAACGATGAAGCGGACAGCGTAACCTTCTGATCGTCTTCAAGAGTCACCGTCACCGGCTCCTCCTGCGTCACCTTTCCGGTCGTGATCCCCGGCATACCTGCCGCCGCCATACCCTGAAAAAGCTCTTTCAAGCTCCCTGCCATGCCTCAGCCCTCCTATCCTGCCTTGTTTATATCCTTCGCGTAATTCAGCGTCAGCGACATGTAGTGCCGGCCTTTTTCCCACGTGTGGGTATCTTCGTCCACATACATGATCCGCTTCGCGCTGATCTCCGGGATATACACATAAACACAGCCACCGGAGATAACCGAACTATCCCCCGTGGCCGTCACCTTGAGCGATTGACCGATAACGCTCTGCTCCTCGTTGAAAGTCTTAATGATCTGGTTGATTTCAGACTTTTTGATGTCTTCATCGACCGTCTCGACCTCTTGGAATTTGCCGATCTTCTTTTCGAGGTCTTTGTTCACCGTCGAGCCCTTCGACTTGCCCTTCGATGTCGTCAGTTTCAGGCGCGTTCGCGTGTTCTCGATGCTCCTCGTCCGCGTATAAGACTGCACGTTCGCCGACAGCTCAAGTATCGGCATACTCGTCTGCTCGATCCTGCGCTTCAAGTACAGTTTCCCGCCCGAAGCGTACAGGTAGTATCGCTTCCCGGTCGCCCTGTACGTCTGCGCGAGTGCGTCCTGTATCACGTCCCAATACGTCGTCGCCTTCTTAACCAACTCCCCGATCTTGTGCTTCGTGTCGACCGCGCTGCCGACCGTCATGCCGAGCTTTTTCGCGCAGTCCTTAACGATCTGCGTCGCGGTCTTCTTTTTGTACGAGAAGCTGTCCTTATTGTTGCACAGCCGTATGCAGTTGTCGTATGCCTTGATCGTCAACAGTCTGTTGTTCCCGTAAGACTCCGACATAAGAAGCCCACGGAATAGCTCTTTCCCGTTCTCGTACAGCACGCACGTCTGGCCTGATCCGCAGTCCACCTTTGGCCTGTTGTTTCCCAGCGTCTCCGAGTCGTACAGCGTCGCGCTTACCGACCGCGGGGCCGCTCCCTTCCTGCCGGACCACACGATCTTATTCACCAGCTCCGAATAATCGTAGAAGGTACTGCCGCGCCCTACCATAAATTGAAGATTGTTCATAGCGCCTCCCCCTACGGTATCGTGAGCACCTGACCGGGATAGATCAGGTTCGGATTGCTGATCTTGCTCTTATTCGCGTTATAGATTTTTGTATACTGCGCTCCGTTCCCGTAGTATTTCTTCGCGATATTCCACAAGCAATCTCCGCTCTTGACCGTGTACGTCCTGCTGTTCACCTTGTTACTTGTCCGCTTCTTTTTCGTCGTCACCTTCGCCTTTTTCTTTTTCGACGATGATGTACTCTTTTTGTAAACTCTGATCTGCGGCTCCCTGTGCTCTTTCAGCTCAATCGAGTAGTAGATCGTCCCCGGATCGCCCCCGCGCTCCTCCGGCTTGTACTGCGTCACGTCCGCGTAGATATTCAACTGAAACGGTGATCCGGTAAGTACCAGATGCGCCGGTTTCACCGACTCCATAAGATCGATCAACCAGTTATGCCAGTTCGTGGGCGAATAAAATTCCTTCTTTGAGCACGAACAATAGCTCCTCGACCACTCCGGCGGAAAGAACGAGGAAAAGGAAACTGTAATAGCGTCCCTTTTCCCCTTGAAAAGAACCTCGCCAAGCTGGTCTATGGTGACTGACGTCGTTTCGCCCTTCACCGTTACCTTAATATCCTCCGGAAGAACGGGGAGACTGTGCGGCTGCAGATCGCCGTCGTAGTTGATCCACAGCTTATAAGCGTCGGTCTTGTTCACCTTTTTGGTGAAGCTCTTTTTTGCAGCCTTGATCGTTTTACTGCTACCACTCATAAGACATATCTCCCTCCTCCAGAATCTCTTGTTCAACGATGTTCAGAAGCACGCCTTTGATGTTGTTCTGAATGATCGCAACGATATCTTCCTTCGACATTCCGGACGACACCTGTATGCCGCCGGTGCCGTTGATATTCAGGTCGATTACCCTGTGATTATCCTGCGTGCCCTGCCCTTCGCTGCCGCCTCCGGTCTCTGGCATGACGCCGATCGGCTGGTCTATCAGCCCCAGCGCCTCGCCTGCGTTCAGAACCATCGCGCGCGCCTCGTCGCTGCCGTCGTTCGGTATGATCCACTCACCGTAGCCGCCCTCTGCAATCATCGCCAGATGCGGGCTATCGAAATAGCCGCCCTCCGCGTGTCCTGCGATTGTGGCCGTCACGGTTCCGGTCCCGCTTCCGTCTCCTCCGAGGCTGATCGTCGCCGACGGGTTCGCGATGGAATAATCGACCGTAATCGATACATGCGCTGATCCTGATATCTGGTACGCCGTATTGAAACGCCCCTGCATATCGTCGCCCACGCCGTTGTATACCTCGTCTGCATTGTTCGTCTGGTCTATCTCTGCCGCCGCTGTTCCTGTTACCTCGAACGGCTCCTCCATCGCTTCCTGCGTCTCCTGCTGCGTCTCTGCTGCTGCCTGCTCGCCTGCTCCGCTCGCGTCCACTTCGACGTCTGCCGCCCTGATCCTGATGATCTGGTCGACGTCAATCGCGTCCGGGTTTGTAATCTCCGGGTTATCCGCGAGTATCTGGTCGAGCGACAGGCCGTTCTCTGCTGCAATCCCGGACAGTGTATTACCCGGAAGCACCTTGTAATTGACATACAGCTCCCCGTCGATCTCCTGCGTCCCTACGCCTTCCATGCCTTCGAGGGAGTGCATAAGCTCCTCCGTGTTAATCTGCATGTCGTCCGTATTGACCGGTACCTCTCCGGTTAGGTCGATGCCCTGCTCCGCCAGTCCCTCGCTGATCGTAAGCCCGTATTCGTTCAGGATCGCTTCTACCTGCGTCCAGTCTACGTTTTCTCCCGTCAACGCCTCCGCCATCTTCTCTGTCAATCCGGAGAAGTCGACGTCTGTCGTCTCCGAGAAGGCCCTGTTCAGTTCGTCCTCGAAAGTTTCCCCGAACATCGTCGTAAGGTTGCTAATATCGAATCCTGCGGCCGCCAGCGCCGAATCAAACGAGCCTCTGTCTCCAAACTCTGCCGCGAGCTGCTGTGCAACCACGCCAGCGATCGAGCCTTCGTCTCCGCCCATAGCGCCGACCTGTAAAGCCTGCTGATAAGACTCCATAAGCGCCTGCGGAATCGGGCCCGTGCTATTGTCAATCGCGTCCCGCAGCATGTCTACGGTCGGCAGCATTGCCTCGAACCGGTCTGCCAGTGCTCCGCGGTCCGCCTTGCCGAGCCCTCCGGTGATGTCCGCCGTGCTGTTCAGCATATTGTAGAATGATGTCGAGAAGTCTCCGCCGTCCTCAATGACCTGCAACTGTTCGAGCATATTGTCTACCCAGCCCGCAGTCGTCTCGTTCAGGCTCGCCTTCCCTGCCTCCATCTCCTCGCTGTATGCTTCACTGAGCGAGCCAAACATGCTGCCCCAGCTCTGCGTCAGCGTCGCGCTGCTCAGGTTCGAGTAGTTCTCCTGCAGAAGCTCCTCGATGCTGTCCACGGCTCCGCGCCTGCTCGGATCGTTGTACGCTCTCTGCTCGAGTAATCCAAACAATCCCATGTAGTTTTCGCTCTCCGCGTCCATGAGCTCCTGTTGCAGCCCTGCGATGTCTTCCACTACGCCCTTCCAGCTCTCCGCGTCCAGCGCGGCCAGCCCTGCTTCCTGCTCGATCCACTTCATCTTGCCGGCCAGCTCCGCTTCCTTCGCGCCGTTCACCATATCGAGCATTTTCTGCTGTATGATCGACGCCGCCGCTGCCGTATTCACATTGTAGGCGCCCTCATTGATCGCGTCCTCGACCATCGTCGTGACCGCTGATCCGAGCTGTTCCGCCGTTGCCTGATCCTCCTTAAACCAATCCTGCAACTGCGAAATGATCTGCGTCTTATCCGAGCCGTCCGCCAGTGTCGCGTTGATCGCCAGCTCCGCCGCGTATTCTTCCTTCTCGATTGCATCCGTAACGCTATCGACGAAACTCTGCGTGTTCTGCAGGACGAGGCTCCCGTCTTCCTCCGGCAGCGTTCCGGTGATGTTCGCAACCTTCCAATTCACGAAGGAATTTTGTTCAAGCAGGTCCTCCGCCTGCTCCACGAGCTTTTCTGCCTCGTCGAAGCTCACGTTCGATAGCTGCAATTCTGCCGTTATATCGACCGGAACAATGCTGCTTGCAAGCTCGCTGATCTGGTCCGTGTCCAGCGATATGTCCCCGAAGTGCTCCGTCAGGTTCTCGCTGATCTGCAGATCATTGTACTTATCCACCGCCGCCGCTATCGCAACAACTCCTCCGGCCACCGCTGCCGCTCCGACCGCCCACGGGTTACCGATGATAACTCCCGCGAGCTTTCCGAGCGCGCCTGTGAGCTCTCCGGTCCCTGATGCAGCGTCCGCGATATTGCTCGCCAGCCCTATGCCCTTGAATGCCAAGAAGCCCGCGCCGATGCTCTTAAAAGCTGTTCCTACTGCCTCCGGGTTTTTCAATATCGTGTTGATAACCGGAACGAGCGCGCTTCCTGCCTTGCTCAGTACGTTTATCGCCCCGCCAAGCGCCTGCGGTACCCACTCCGTGAGCGCCGGTATAACGTCGCTCGTAATCATCTGCACAGCGCCTCTCAGCGGCTCCTCAATGCCTTCATAGACCTGCAACTGCATTTCTTCGTAGGCACTGTTCATGTTCGCCAGATCGCCCGTCAGATTGTCCGTCATGGTGTCCGCGGCCAACTGTGCGGTTCCTGCTGATCCTCTCAGCGCCTCCTCATATCCGGCGATCTTGTCCACGCCTTCTGTGAGTATCTGGTTAAGGCCACGCGTAGAGTCCGCTGTAAAGGTTGCCGACAATGCTGCCGCCCTGTCCGCCGTTCCGAGTCCGTCTACCGCCGATTCTACGTCAAACAGAATATCGGTAAGGTCGCGGAAATTCCCGTATGCGTCCTGAACCGCGACCGCCGTGTCGCCGATCATTATGTGCCCGTCTTCCATTGAGTTGGTAATATCTCGCATCATGGCCGCGAGCTGTGTGCCAGCCCGCGCGCCCTTCGTGCCCTGATTTGCCATAGCCTCAATGAGTGACGTCGTCGTCTCTACGTCCTGCCCGGCCGAGTTCATGATCGCGGCCGAGTTCAAAAATGCCTGCCCGAGCTGCATGGTAGACGTGTTGCTGTGTCCCTGCGCGTATGTGAGCATATCCGCAAAGTACCCTGCTTGATCCGCCGCCATGCCGAACGCGCTCAAATAGTCTGTTACCATGTCCGAGGCCTGCCCCAGCTCCATGCCGGAAGCTGCCGCAAGGTTCAGGACGCCTCCGAGCGCGTCTGTTGACTGCTGCGCGTCCCAGCCTGCCAGCGCCATGTACTTCAACGCCTCTCCTGACTGCGACGCACTGAATACCGTTGTCGCGCCGTATTCTCGCGCCGTGTCGCTTAGCTGCTCCAGCTCCGCGCCCGTTGCGCCCGAGATCGCCTGAACCTCGCTCATCGTCGCCGTGTATTCCTTGCCGACGTTGATCGAGTCGCCAACAAAGTCCCCGATCTGGTGCCCGATCGCCGCGACGGACACCGCCGAGACAATTCCGACAAGCAGCGCCTTCAATGCCGACGCCTTCCTGCCCGTGTTCTCAAATTCTTCCCCGGCCTCCCTCGCGTCCTCTTTCAGATCATCCAGACCGCTCTTTCCCATCTCGTCGATGGTCTTCCCGGTCTCCTCCGCTGCGTCTGACAGGTCCTCCGCGTTCTCTCCGGCCTCGCCAAGCGCGTCTGCAAACTCTCCCGCGTCGCTGGCCGCCGTCCGGAAAGTGCCCGAAAGCGATCCCGTGGCGGCCGTCGAAAAGCTGTCGAAGCCGTCGCACATAGAGTCGATTGCCGCGCCAAGACTCTCCGCGTCGCTCGCGACATTGTTCATCGCGCTGCCGGCCCTGCTTGCGAATTGATCCGGTGCGTTCGTTTTGAACGCATTGTCTACACTCTGGCCGACGTTCTTCATCGTCGATATTGCCTGCTGGCCTGCCGACGCGATCTGCCGTAGCTTGCTGCTCGCGTCCTCAGTCATTCGTATTCTGGTAGTCAAGTCTGACACGTAATCACCTCTTTCCTGTAACTATATTGATCTTTCTCCGCGCAAGCCGATCCATCGCACTCTGCGGGTTCTTCTGCGCGAGCTGTTCCGAGGCTATATAGGCAAGTTGTACGTTCCGAGGCATGGCCGCAAACTCCTCAAGGCGAAGCCCTCTCCGCTGCCAGAGGATATGCGCCCACACCCAATCCGACGACTCGTCTTCCCTGCCATCCCCGGACATTAGTTTTTTATCTCGTCAACCGTTTCCCTCTCCGACTCCGGCTGCTTCAAGCCGAGTGCAATAGACAGGCACTCGTCCGCGTAGGAGAAGTCCTTCGCGTCGGAGAAAATGACGTTCGGCATGTCGAGCCTGTTGTCTACGTCGTAATATTTCATCAGGTCGGGATCGTCGAGCTTCGGCTGAACAAAGGCGTCGACCATAAGGTGAAGGCCGGCCTTCTCCGAGTCGTAGTCCTTAATCACGGCCACCTGCCCGTTGTTCCCGATGATCGGGCGATTGCCGTTGTTCTTATCCCGGTATACCTCTGTCTTGCGGTAAGCGTTCCTGATCTTCGCGATCTCCCTGCGGCTCAGGCGCTTGATGATGAACGGGATCGGTTTACCGTTCTCGTCCGTGTACTTCTCGATCCCCTCAAACTCCATCGTGCCGCGGTTCTTCAGGTCTTCCTTCATAAATGCTCTAAGATTTTTTTCCATTTTCTTTTTCCTCCCGAAAAAATGAAATAGGCGGGGCAATCGCGCCCCGCCCTCTTGTCTGTATTCTGCTGCTGCGTCTTCCGCCCTTATACGATGTCGTATGCTCCGAGCGTGATCGACTCCTTAACAACATCGCCCTCGGTATCGCAGCTAATAAGGTCGATGTCACCCGTCGGCACACAGCCGATGCAGGTAACCTTCTCCGATCCGGACAGATCGTAGAAGTCGGAGTTTTTGTCCGTCTGAATGCCCTGAATTTTCAGTTCCGGTGTCTTGCCGGTCTTGATGTACTCGTCGACCTTCTGGCGGTAGAAGCGGTTCGTCTTCCACTGCTCGATGGTGACTTCGATATCGTACCCGGTCCACCTGCGGCTCGTTCCTTTCTTGCCGAGGCTCCTGCCGGACCACAAACTCGGCTTGAACGTAACCTTAAACACGCAAGAGTCCGCGACTTCCTGCCCGTCGATATAGACCTTGCCCTCTCTCGCAAGAAGCGGAGAAGAGTTTACTCTGTCTTTCATGGTATGTCACCTTCCTTTCCTTACCTCGTGATCGTCGTGATGTAATACTTATCCGCGGAGTCAACCGCCTGCAGCCCGGAGTTGATATACGTGCTGTCTCCGATCGACTTCGCTCTGTCGATAACAAAGTCGTTCTCAAGATCGACATTTGTCACCGCGCCGTCCTCCTCGTATGCCTTGAGCAGCGCCCGGCCGAGGCCTTCCATGACGATCCAGCCGTCTTCATCGTTGTCGTACCTGCCCGGCACAAACGTCATAAGCAGATCGTTGCACCAAGTATCATACACACGCATCGGACGGTTTTTGTTCGCTGCTGCCGGCTTGTCGTCCGTCAGCGTCGTCAGGCTGTTGATGTCGTATTCGAGAATTACTTCCCCGCCGTCTCCTACCGAGAAATACGTCTGGCCGGCCTTGATAGCCTCCTCCGACGCCTCGTTCGACAGCTCTCCGACAACCGCCGTCGCGCCCGTCACGACCGCGTAGGTGAGCGACGTCGTATAGTCCGCGCCCGCGGTCGCGCCTGCGAGCCACGCGCACGCCTCCGTCGCTTCCAGCCTGATCCCGTCGTACTCGAAGCCATTAATCAGGTTGATGATCCCCTCGTAGTTCGCCTTGAAGTTCGGCACGACTGCCTGACACTTCCAGCCGATGTTTTCACGAATGTACCTGATCTTTGTCAGCAGCGCCGTCTGCAGCGATGCGTCCGTCGTCGGGAACGCCATCGTATTGAAGTGAATGCGCTCCGCTACGTCAAGGAATCTCGTGATCCCCGCGTTAGCTCCGTCGCCGTCCGAGCCGCCTTCCAGCGTAAGAGAGGAAATCTCCGTAAGCCCCGCCGTCGCCTTGATCGTGACGTAATCGGACGCGATGTCCGCGATGCTCTCCGCCTTCTCGAACAGCTCAACCTCCGTACCGTTCACGAGCACGCTCACGTCGTAGCCGCTCACCGGGTTCGCCACCGAAACGATCTGAACGCTGTTGCCGAGCGTCCCGGTGTACATTGCCTCCGCCGTGATCTTCGTCTCCGACGCCGTGACGTCTTTCAGCTCGTTCTTCACCGACGGAGCCTCTGTCGGGTAGCTCACGCATACGGTGTACGCCTGACTGTCGTTATCCTTGCTCACGACAACCGGAATATTGTAATCGGGGCCGCCCTTCTTGAGCAGGCCGAGATCGTTGTAGAACGGCGCTTTCTGAATCGACTCAAGGTCCGTCACCTCTACGCCGCCGGCCGTAACCGTGTACCCCTCTGCGATAAGCGCCTCGACCGTGTCTGCGATGCCCGTGTTGCTCACTCCGGAGATCGGTCCGGCCAGAATCACGCCGTAGGTCTTCGTTCTCTTGTCGTAGGTCAGGTTACAGCCTGCCTGCTCCGCCTTTACGCCGAGCGTTTCCTTGATCTTGGCCGTCACAGCCGTGTCAAACTCCGTCTCGACCGCCGCCGGCAGCGGAAGCGTCGTTTCCTTCTGCGCTTTCTTCCCGTTGCCCTCCGGTACGTACACGTAGATTGTCGCCGCGCCTGCGAGCATAAGCTGCAGCATCAGCATGTGCTTGTTGCTGCTGTCGTAGATGCTTCTGCCGAGCTTAGCCATCTGCCCGTCCGGAGAGTCCGCAGAGATAACAAAAAATTCCCCTTTCGGGCCCCAATCATACCCGATAAGAGGAATCATCGCCGTGCCCCTCGCGGACGAGGAAGCGTTCTGCTGTCTCCCGTTTTTCAGATTGACGAACGTCCCCGGCCGCACCTTAGCCTGAGACGCCTTGAAAGTTCCACCAGCCATCAGTCATTACCTCCTTTTGCTGATCCGTTCAGCCACTTCTCGATGATCTCTTTCGTCTCACCTACTGAGTAGACTGCTTTGTTGTGTCCATGCATCGCCCCGTCGAACGTGCTCGTCGTCACGCCGAAGAGCTGCATGCAGTTGCCGCGGAGCTTCGCGACGGTGTACTTCTGTTCCGTCTTCCCCGCCTTTGCTGCCGTCGGCGCGGCTGCCGGTCTTGCGGCTCCCGCTGCCTTTGCGTTCTTTTCAGACGCCATTTCACATCTACCTCCTTCTGTATTCCTCCGTGGCCTTGTGCCACATGTTGTAAAAATGGGCCATCTTCTGGGCCTTGTCTCCGGGCCCGTAATAGCTCCTGATCGGGAAGGAAAGCTGCACGATCCCCTCGTCAATCCTCCGCACCTCCGGCTGGTCCGTGTGCAGTCCCTTCTCTGCCACTTCCCCCTCGGCGGACACAATCGGAATGACGCAATCATCGAGCAGTAGACAGTCGCGCACCGTCGTCGCCCTGTCGTTCGCCCTCCAGTCCGTCACGTCCATGAACCTGCAATTCACCGTTATCTCCGTCATGTACGTTGATAACGAAACCTTCCTGCTGCTCGTCTGCGGTACAGGAAAGTACAACGACGGTACCGCGTAATCTTCCGGTACTTCGTCGAAATATACCTTAATACTCTCCTCGTCACAGTCCTGAATGTACCGAACCGCAGATGCTAGGCTCTGCTCTAATGTGATCTTCATGCTTCATACTTCCTCCTTCATCAGAAATAGCGGGCCCAAAATTGTTCAAACGCCGAGTCGACGTACTGTTGGAATATCAGCTCAAACGCCCTCTTTGCATCGTCAAAGAAGTGTGATCCTTTTACCCAAGACGCCTTGAGCACCATGCCGGTGCCCGCTCCGGGTATGTACCGGAAGTGCTTCCCTTCCCATACTCCCGGTACGAACCTTCCGGGCCTCTGTCTGTGCCCGTCGTTCACCCACTGTGCGTACTCCACGTTCGTCCCAATCGTGAGCGTAAGCCCGCCTGAATCGAGCCGATAAATATTGCCGGGACCGCCCTTGCTGAACGATGCCAGCAGCTTCCCCATGTCTACGTTCTGCTTCCGCTGTATCTCCGCCTGCACGATCTCAAGAAATTCGTTCCCGACCTCCTCAAGCGTCTTTGCTGCGTATGGCCTCAGATCACGGCTTGCTGCTTCCACCCTTCGCACATAGTCTTCAAGTTCGCTGACGTCGATCATCATATTGCATTCGGCACCCCCGTCTCTCTCGTGATCGTTACAATGATGTGGTGATCCCCGTGTATCAGTTTCGGCAGCCCTGCGCGGTAGAATATCCCGGTCTCGTAATCGAATACGCGGTCATTCTTCCGTATGTCGGTCCCGGCCGGCAGCGACAGTTTCACCTCTCCGTCGACCTCGCTGTGCGGCTCGCTCTGCACGATCCGCAGCGTGTTGTTCTTCCGGTGGAAATGGCAAGGGACACCGACCTCCGCCGTTTCCTGCGCCGTCTTGGTGTCCCCTGTCCTGATCCCGTAGCCCGCTTCTACCTTCTCGGTCTCAAGATGGTATATGTCGCATTTGTGGTTCAAAAAATCGTCGAACATGCCCTGCGCCCCCTCTCATAGCTTCCGGAGACGCATAAAGACATTGCCCTTGCCGACCGGAAGGATATACGGGGCGAGCAGATCGTCAATATCAAGCCCGCTGATCTCGACCGTCGATGCCTCCGCCGTGTAAGAATAGTCGTCGAAAGTCTCGCTTGTAAGGCGCTGCCTTGTGCTCTCGACCGTATTCTTCGCGAACGCTTCCGCGATAAGAATTACCGCCGTTTTGATCTCCTGCGGGATCTCCGGGTACTTCTCGTCGTCCGAAAAGTCGTTATGCGTGATCGCTATTACCTTCTGCTCTGCCCTGAATATATCCATTTCCAGCTTCCGCTTCACGCGCTGCTTCACCTCGTCGTAGCTCGTGTAGTTCTTAACCTCTTTCGGAGTCACCCACGGCCTTTTTGCCATGTGCTCCACCTCCCCGGCTTACACCGTAAGGCGGATAACCGTCGCGAATACGTCCACGGTTCCTTCCGTGATCCCCGCGCCGACCTTGATCTTCGCAGTGCCCGAAGTGACGTTCACGTACTTGCCATCGGTTACTTCGGTCTTGCCCTTCGTAACCTTCGCCTCGCTCGCGTATGCGTCCTCAGCCGCGCCACTGCCGACCGTCACGCTTGTGCCGCCCGCCAGATCATCGGACGCTACCGTGATGATATTCACGAGCTTTGTGCCGGCCGGAAGCGCCTTCTCTACGGTTACCGCGGTCGTGTCCTTCGCGTTCTCCTTATTCAGCCGGCAGATATGCCCGGTGATCGGGAGCCCGCACACGCCCGGATCGAAAAACTGTGCGTTCATCTTCGTGTCTCCTTTCTTCTCTTCCAAAATCGCCTCTGAAAAATCCAGATGGCAGATAAACTTCCCGTCGACCTTGATGTCGTACTCTTTGTGATCGTCCATGAGGATAACAATAAAGTTGTCCCCCGGCCCGGCGTTCAGCGTGCCCTTCGCGGAAGTGCCGTCGCTGCAGCGAACGATCTCGCACTCATTCCCCTTCACGTTCACCCATGCCGGGAAATAGTGCCCCTCCGTCTTGTCGTTCACGCTGATATAGCTGGCAACATACGGGAAGTGTCCCTTTACCTTGCCGTCCGCCTGTATGCGTGCGCCCTTGCGCACCAGCTCTCCCACTGGCTTGCCGTAAAACTCTACGTCAGGCGTAGGGATAGTAAGACAGGTCATGTATTCCATACTCTCTACACCTCCCTTATTCCTTCTGCAGCTCAATCATTGTCGGGCTGCCTTCGTCCTCTGCCTCGCTGTCGTCGCTGTCGTCGCCTTCGTCCTCGTCGTCAACAGGTTTCGGTGAATAGCCGGCCTCCTCGGAGCAGATCGCGTCGATAATGTCCTGCTTTTTCTTGCAGGCGCTCACGTCGACGCCCATGCTTTCCGCGAGTTTCTTCAACTCGTCCATCTTCCAGTCCTTAAACTGTCCCTTGTCGAGCTTCCTGGTCTTCTGCTTCCCCTCCTCTTCAACGAGTGCGAAGTAGCCCGTAGCCACCGCCGCATCGGCGGTGGCCTTGTCCTCTGTGAATACGTCCGGCTGCTGCTGCGTCGCGCTGACGACGCCGGAGTATGAAAGGGCCTTGCAAAGTCTCAGATGATACATCTTGATCCTCCTCTCTTATTTCAGGTCCGTAATCATAGCAGCAGCGTCCAGCTCCTCGATGATCGGATCGTAGTCGAGGTGGATCACGTAGAAGCGTTTATCCTGCATAATCGCCTCTTTGCCCTCCACCGTCTTCCTGATAATCACATCGTAGGTATTGACGACGATAAGGTTCTTCGGATCGACAAGAATGATCTTGTCGTCGCTCATGGCCGGGCACTCCACTGCCGGTATTCTGGCCGGCGCGGTGTATACGTTGTCCGGAACGACGCCGCCCTTCTCGATCACCTGATTCAGCAGGAACAGCTCCCACTCCTGCGCACGGCGCGGGGACATCAGCCAGCGGAGCTTGCCGTTATTGTACTTGTTCGGAAGCGCCTGCAGCGCCTTGTAGAACAGGTCCAGTTTCAGGCCGTCGCTGCCGCTGCACACGTGCCCGCCGTTCGCGATCTGCTTGATCCAGCCATCGTTGATCTTGAGGAAGTCGTAGTCTTCGTTCGCCTTGTCGACCTGCTCGTCGCCGTTGAGGTACAGGTCCTCAAGGTCGATGCCGAGCTGCGTCGTCATAAGGTTTGTCGTGATCTCCTCGAACCTCTGGCCTTCGATGTTCTCCCTCAGCGTCTCCTCCGTGATCTCCCACGGCAGGCGTACAGCCGTCGTGCTGTACTCGATCTGGCTGGTCTTTACGCCAGCGCGGTAGTTGTCGTCCGTATTCTCTGTCTTCTTACGGATAATGCGACGACCGATACCGATCTTGTCGATCTCGCCCGACTTCGCCGTGCGCATCTCGTGTCTCACGAGGCTGCTCAGGTTGGTGTTCTCGAACGTCTGCTGAATAAATCTGCGAGACTGCTCCGGATTGAGCAGTCCGCTTGAGAGCGTTCCCGTCTCAATGGCCGCTCTGTTCACAATCTGTCTGTTAGATGGCATAATTATCTCCTCCTCTTCTACTCGATTACAGGATGCCGTGCAGGTAGTGCTCCTCGCCCGCACCCTTCTCTAACGGTTCGTCGTCCCCGACGTGTGTCGGCAGCCCTGCGTCTTTCAGCACCGGCTCCATAGCCTTTGTGACGGCCTTCTCGATCATTTCGTTGATCTCGTCCACCGTCGGCTGCTTCTCGCCTGCGGGCTGCATTGCCTTCTGAATCGCCGCGTCGACCATCTTCTGAATAGCCTCCTGCGTGACCGGCTCGGACTGCTCCGCGCCTGCCTTCTCCACTTCGCCGGCCTTCTCTCCCGGCTGCGGCTGTCCGGCGTTACCGCCCATCTTCTCGACTGCTGCGTCGACAGCGGTCCCGACAGCCTTTGTCACGATTGTTTCAAGCTCGCTCTTAGTCACTTCGATCTCCTCCTCTTCCTCGAACTTGGACAAGAACGCCCCGAGGCTCTCGTGTATGCCTTTCAGGGCCTTCATGTTCTCGCCGCTCATTGCTTTCCCGGCCTTCTCCACGCTTCCCGCGTAATTCGCGTTCAGCGATTTGAATACGCCGTTCTCGTCTGTGAGCAGCGAAGTGATGATCTCGTTGAAATCCTGAAGCGCCTCACGGATGGCGCTCTCGTCCCTCTGAATCTCCCAATTTCCCGTTGTCGGGTTGTAGCAGCTCAGAAGGTTGTCGTTCAGTGCATAAAAGGCGGTCCAGAAGTTGTCACGCACAGAGTTTTTCTTGTACGCTTCCTTCACCGCGCCCTTTTTGACTGTTCCCGGCCACAGCAGGCCCGTAAGCTGCTTAATGACACTCTTTTTGCGGCTCTCCTCGTCCTTCTCTACCGGCTCCGCGCCTTCCGCTCCGGAGATGTCAACGTCTTCCGTGCTGTACACTCCCGTTCCGCCCATAGAGAAGCCCGTGATCTCTCCCTTTTCGATTGCCGCGAAGATGTCCGGGTTCGTGATCTCCATCGTCATAAGCCACGTACCTTTTTTGACCGGCTCGCCCTCGATCTCCTCGTCGCACTTCGTGACATAGCTCTCAACCACCGTCGCGCCCTCCAGCGGCTCGAAGTTGTGCTGCAGGTCTACCCCGCTGCCATTCTTCATGAACCAGTAGGCCGCCTTCGTGATCTCCTCCTCTGTCATGTAGTTCCCCTGCGTATCTTCCGCCATCGGTTCATACACGACGCCTGTCACGTAATGCGCGGTCGCGTCCGACTTGATGATCCGGCCATACGTCTGAATACTGGCGCTGCCGTCGTCCCCTTTGGTGATAAGCAGCGTCTTACGGTTCGCCGCCTTGTCTACCAGAGACACAAATACAGCCTTCACATCATTGATCGCGTAGGCTTTTTCCACGCTTTTCCGCATATTCTCTCTCACTCCTTTCACGGTTTCGCTGCGCCAAAATAATGCAAAAAGCACGGGGCCCTCGCCCCGTGCTGCCCGCACGTCCTCCTCATGTTATCCCTCCTTCATCGCGCTTATCCCTGCGCGCTATCCTCGTATTCCTGATCCACTGCGTCCATCGCTGCCTCCCTGAGTGCTCTGCGCTCCTCGTCCGTCATGCCAAGTACCAGCTCGTCTTTGACTTCCTCCATGATGCAGTGACAGTTGATCGACTCCGCGGCCGGCAGCAGCGTGTCTCGCGGGCACTGCGGGTAATATGTCGCGCCGTCCCTGCCAATCAGCGTAAACGGCTCCCGCTTAAACACGGTCTGGCCGTCCATGTCGATGTGGTTCTGCCTCGGCTCCGCCGCGACGTTCGTGTGGCGCCAGATTTTCTTGTAGACGGCCGGGTTCTGCCGCATCGTCTCAAGCTGCGAATAGCTCTCCACGCGCAGCACCTCCGTCACGGCTACCCTCCGGCTCCTGTACCCGCACTGCCTGATCCCGCTATCTGCAATCGCCTTCTCCACCTCGTCGATGGTCTGGTCCTTGTCCACGGCCCTCTTGAGTATGCCTTCGATCTGCGTGTTGGTGTTCAGCTTCATCAGCCGCGACAGCTCTCCGCTCCAACCGTTCACAAAAGCCTCCGCCGGTTTCGTGATCCGCTTATCCACGCCCGCGAGTGCCGCGTCCTGCGAGAGCATATAATCGAATACGCACTCGTGCATCAGATCGTCGAACGCCTTGCTGAATACCTGTTTCAGTGTCTTCTCAAGGTCGTCCGCGTCCGCAAACTCGGCCCACGTCTTCGCGAAAAACTCTCCTACGCTGTCCGCGTCTCCGAGCACCTGTAAAAAAGCGTCCGTATGCGTATTCAGCGCATCCGTGACGCCTTCCTCTATCAGCCCTATGGTCTTGATCGCTTCGCTGACTGCTGCATACCCCTCGGCCGTGAGCTGTTCTTCGAGGTCGTTATCTTCCTTCGCGATGTACCGCTCTATCGCCTCGATCAAAGGTGTCACAGTCAGTTTCATTCCGCCTCTCCCTTCTGCCGCATGTCTTCCAGAAGTTTCCGGACCGCCTTCATAACCGAAACGACCTCCGCGTTGTCCCCGCTGCCCTCTGCCTTCTCGATCTTCCCGTCAAGCTGTTCCGTGATGTTCTGCAGCCCCGCAGCGGTCGGTCCGTTCTGGCCGGTCGCCGGTCCGCTCGGCCCCGTCGGAAGCCCCGGCACGGCCGGCGTGCTTGATTTCAGGATATCGAGCGGGACGTTGCCCCAATCTCCGTCGTAGTCCTCCGAAGTCTCGCCAAGCGCGTTGAAGATGATCTCTTTCGCCTTGTTCGGTGTGAGACCCCCTGCTGCCCTGCATACGGTGAGTATCTTGTACAGGTCGTCCGGGTTACTGATGTCCGGCGCAAGGAAGTACGCCTCCACGTACTTGAACGCGTACCCATTCAGCAACTTATTGTTTATAGTCCATGCAAGGCTTTTCCGCTCCGGCTGAAATACCTGCTCCTCCGTGACTTCCATCGCCGTCTGTGCCGTCGCCCGGTTGAAATCCGTCGTGTAGCCGACGTAAAGGTCCGGCAGCAGGAAGGCCGACTGCACGCGCTTCCGGTTATTGTTCAGGTACTCTTGGAACAGCTCGTCTTTCTGCAATATCTCGGCCAGCGGCTTCACCTCTACCTCGATCTTCTCCTGCTGCTCGAAATCCGTGTGCTGCTCCAAGTTCTCCGTCTCAAGGACCATAAAGGCGTGCTGTCCGTTCTCGCCTTTGATGTCGTCCATGTACTGCGTGAGTCTGTGGTAGCTCTCCTCCGTCAGCGATCCTCCGTTGACAATAATCATCATCGGCGTGTGTCTTCCGTTCAGGAAGTAATTGTTGTTCAAGTTCTCGGCGCGCCTGCTGCCGTCCACTCCCAAAAGCTGCCCGATCCATCGCACTTCTCCGTAGGGCTGCGTCCCTATGGGAAATTCGATGATCTCATTCGCCATGTACTTCCTTTTCACCTCTCCGGCCTTTTTGTAGCTGCCGTCCCGGCAGTCCATGACTCGCGGATCGCCAAATTCCTTGAAATACACGGTCTTGCCGGCCGTGTTCTGCCGGTACATGCGGAAACGCTTCTTTCTCACCAGCTTCTGGCCGTGGTGGTAATAAACCGTGTCCATGTAAGGATCGAGGTATTCCGTCTTCTCGATTGTGTCCGTCCTCCGGATAAATTCGATCTGAACAACCTCTCCGGCCAGATTGCGAATAACCTCCGCGTATGCGACGCCGTAGGTCTCCCTCGCCTCGATAATATCCTCGAATACTTCCTTCGTGTCCTTATCCGTGTTCAGAAGCTCGATGATCTCTTCCAGCCGCTTGTACTCTGCCTCCGCCTCCTCGTTCTCCTCGATGTCGTCTTTGTATCTCACGCCGATGCCGAAGCCTGCGATGTTGCTCTTGTATGCCCTGATGCACTGCGGGAGTATTGAGCTCTCCGACACCATTCTCTTGAGCGCGTGCATGGGAAGCGGCTTCGATATCCAGTTCGCAGCCGAAAACGTCCGCGATCTGTTGATCTGCGTCGACGTCTCCGACTTATTGACGACGGACTCGGCCTGATCCCCCGCCGCCTGCTCCGGCGCGCTGGTCGCCTTGATTATGCGCACCTGCGCGTGTCCGGCTCTCCTCTTGCTCATTCCTCTCACTCCTTCCTGTTACTCTCTTTCGATCGTGATACCGGCAGGCAGGACAGCAATACCGCGTCCGCCTCGTCCGGCGATGTCACTCCTCTGACCGTCATATCCTTTTTGCTCTCTACCCTGATCTTGCCATTCTCTGTCAGGTGGTACTTTCTTCCCGATAGCTGCGCGATCAGGTCCTCGTCGTCCGGCAGGATCACTTCTACCGGCTTCCGGTTCCCTTCCTCGTCGTAGGGCTGCAGCAGTTTCTTTAACACGGCCATCATGTATGTGGTCGAGTCGTCGTAGTGCTTGTGGCGCATCTTCTGGCCGAAGTGTACCGGGTAAATCTCCAACCACCAAAACCGTTCCGGGTGAAGCCGCTTCACTTGCCTGAGTCTGTCAACCACGCCTCCGCCGACGCCGCTGTCGTCTACCTTGACCGGGATCGCGTCCGGCTGTGCCTTTCGTATGTGCCCGTCTTTGTCCAGTCTCGGCTTGAGTTTGTACTTATCGACGAGCATCATTCCAAGCTCCATAATGTCGTCCGCGGTCTTCATCGTGTCCTGCCCTGCTCTCCTGCGCCAATAGTCTACCTTCTCGTCGATCCGGTAGCACACGACGGTCTTGTTATTGCCGAAGCGCGCCACGTCGCAGCCGATGTGTAGAATGAGCGGCGATGTTCTCGGATAATACTCCGTCGCGACCGACTTCTCGACCAGTGGCAGCGGGATAAACACGTCGTCCTCCGCGAGCGGGAAGTCTCCGGCCACGCGGACGCGAAACACGTCGCTGTCCTCTCCGTACATGTTGACGATCATTTTTACGTATCTCTCGTCTACCCTGCTGCTGTCCCTCGCGTCTACGTGGTATGTGCTGTACTCTCCCCGGTTCTTATGGAAGCTGTCATAAAAAAAGCCCGACAACTGCGTCGGGTTTCCGCACATGAGCAGGCGCGCGCCCGGTGTGGACATAGCACCCAATACCGGCTCGAATATCTTGTCGTCGACGCCGCTCGCCTCGTCAATGATGTATAAAATGTTCTCCGAGTGGAAGCCCTGCAGCGCGTCCGGCGTGCTCGCTGTACGGGCTACCGCGAACCACTCCTCCGGGTAGCCTTTCATGTATAGCTTCTCTTTCGTCCAGATAAGGGAATCGTTAAGTACCCTGCTGTTGCGCTTCCATTTGCTGATCTCGGCCCACAGAATGTCATATAGCTGGTGCTGCGTCGGGGCTGTACACGGGATTTTCGGGAAGGGCCGTGTCGTCATAAACCATAGCACGGACCACGCCTGTACTGCGCTTTTCCCGATCCCGTGTCCGCTCCTCGCGCTCGTCATGGTATTGACTGCAAGGCTATTCAGGATATCCGCCTGCTTATCGTCCGGGATCGCGCCGATTATATCGACCACAAACTCGACCGGATGATCCGCGTAGTATAATATCGCATCATCGCTTATCATTGCTCCGCCTCCATTCGTTTCCTGTAAGCCGATATAATTGTGTCCGCAAGTGAAGACGGCTGCCCGTCCTCTCCTGCGTCCTTTGCTGTTGACGTTGTACTATCCATGCGCGTCAAGCGTTCCAGCTTCGCGCCTTCCGAAATGAAGCGGAGAATGTCTTTGGCTGCAAGCTGCTCGGCGTTTATGTTGCTCAGCGCCTCTACCGCCTTTTTCTGCATAAGAATCGCCGTCTTTAGGTGCCTTTCCTGCATTTTCTTGACGGCCTTCCTCTCCTCTGCGAGCTCGATCCGCTTCACTTCGTTATCGTATTCGCGGCTCCTGCTCTGCCAGTTCCAATTACTGCTCCAACGCTTTATCAGCGTGTCGCTTTTGGATAACTCTTGGGCTACCTTACGTAAACTTCGCTCCGGGCCCATTTTGCAGTAAAGGTCAAAGGCTTCAAATGCCTGCACGCTCTCGCCCTGCTGCCGTTCCCACGGCTTTTCAGCTCTGCTCCATTTCGCCATTGTCCTCCTCTCCCTTTATTGCGTATTTGTATACAACATCTCCGTTCTCGTCCCTTCCGACCGGTCGAAGTATACCGCCGTAGGCTCTGGCCGGGCTTGATCCTTTGCTCGGCGTGTTCCAGTTATCCCGCAGATACTCCGCCATCGTCGTCGTCCAGTTCAGGGCACGGGCCTTGTTCGTCCCTGTGTTGTACCCTGCTGCTTCTACCCACGAGAACGATAGATATTTGTCTATATACTCTTTGAGGTCGGAGAAATGAACCTCCCCCTTCTGCCGCGCTATGATAATCGCCTGCCCGATATTCCCCTGCTGCGATACTCCCCATTCCGGCGGCACCCCGCAGCAGTTACAGGCATCGTTGCATTCTCGGCAGAATGCGTCGCTTACATGGAACCTCATTCCGAGCGCGTGCGTGTAGTCGCGCATGTCGTGAATGATCGGGGCCTTGATCCCTCTGTTAAGTCTCTTGTACCCGTGCTGCGGGCTGTTGTCCATGTAATACCGGTGAATATCGAAGCCGCACACCTTACTCATTTCCGCATACCGTTTTTTCAGGTTGTCGTTCGCCCTCGCGTCCATGCAGAAAAACTCGGTCGTAACGCTGTCCGCGCCGGCCGCGTGTGCCATGCTTATCAGCTTCTTATAGTCCGAGGAAACTCCGATGATGAAGGGCCGCAGGCGGAGCGTCACATGCACTCCAATGTCTGCCAGCCTCTTGATCGCTGCTATCCTCTCCTCCGGTGACGGCACGCCCCTCTCGATCTTCCGCGCCTTCTCCGCGTCTGCCGTGATGATCGAGATTTTCACGTGCCAGTTGTGCGTGTGTCGGGCGAACAGCTCCATATAACGCTCGTCCTCCGTCCACCACGCTGCTTTCGTGCTGAATGACAGCGGGTAGTCGATCTGATCGAAGTACCGCAGCAGCTTCAGCGTCACGCCGTATCTTCGCTCCCACTCGTCGAATTGATCCGCCAGCCCGCCCCACTGCATTATGCGCCGGTTCTGAATGTACGGGAAGAATTGCAGCTCCGTCTTCGTCACTGCCTTGCGGTCGTTCCGTATCGCGCTCTCGAATAGGTTTATAACCTTTTTCGGGTCAACGCTCCTGATCCCGCCGCCGATGTACCCGTCCAGCGTGTGACTTTTCTGATAATATGCGAAGCAGTACAAACAACCGTATGCACACTTACTGTATGTGTCAAAGCTCATAGGCATCGAGCAGTCCGGTATCTCCGTGCTCCATCGTGGGCTCCCGTAGTTCTGCTTGATCTCCGGCGGCCTTTTCTTCTTTTCCATCGTACCGCCCCCTTACTCGACACGTATTACCGTCGTGTATGATCCTTCCCTGATCTTGTCCTCAAGCCCTTCCTGCTCAAGCCAAGTCTTTGCAAGCTCTGTATTTGCGAATATCAATGTCACGACGTAGCTTCCGCCGATGATCTGGTCCTCCGGTTCCTCGTCCCACTCCCCGTAGTCCTCGTCGTCCATAAGGTCGCTGTTATTCGCCAGAATGACCGCGATCTCCTCCTCCGAGAAGCCCGACGCCGACGCAACCTCATAATCGAAGTCGCGCAGGATCGCTTCGAGCTTGTCGTAGTCCCAATTACCCTTGATCTTGTTCAGCGCCACGTTCAGCAGTTTCTCGTCTGTCTCGTCGAGGTCTACCACCGAGCACGGAACCGTCTTGTACCCCATGCTCTTGAGTACCGCGAGCCTCTGGTGCCCGCCGACGACGTTTCCGGTCCTCTTATTCCAGACGATCGGCTCTACGTTGCCAAACTCCTCGATGCTCCTCTTGAGCTTTTCCCACTCCGGCATGCCCGGTTCCAGCTTTACGCGGGGATTGTACGGTGCCTCGTTTAATTGCGCAATCTTAATTTCCTGTACCATACTCTAATCCCTCCATTCTGATCGTGATGTTTCTGCTCGTCCCGTGATACGTCTCCTCTACGCCGCGCTCTTTCAGCCACGCCTCCGCCTTCTCTTTCGTCGGGAAGGACAGGAATACGTTAAATTCTTTCAGGGCCTCCGGCTTCTCCGTTCCCGGTTCCTTTTCCTTCTCTGCTGCCGTGTCCGCGTCGCTTCCGGCTCCCTCGCCTTCTGCTTCGTCCCAATCCGGCATGCCCGCGTCGAAAAGGTTGTTCAGCTCCTCCGGCGTAAATCCGGTGAATTTAATATCGTCTGCGCCGATCTCGGCGAAAAGGGCCTGCAGCTTCTCATAGTCCCAATCGCCGCTGATCTTGTTCATGGCGATATTCAGCAGCTTCTCCTGATCCTCGTCTACGTCGATCAGGACGACCTCTGCCTCCTCTGCGCCGCTCTGTTTCAGCACGTTTAGCCTCTGGTGCCCGCTCACGAGGTTGCCCGTCTTCTCGTTCACGACCAGCGGCTCCGCGAGTCCGAAGCGGTCCAGCGAGTTTTTCAGGGCCTCCCACTCCGGATCGCCCGGTTTCAGCACAACTCTCGGATTGTACTTCGCCGGCCGAATGTCTTTCAGCTTCATGATCTCTGTTTTCATCGCTTTTTCCCTCCTGATAAAATTATTTTGCTATCCTTAACCAGCGATCTAACTTCCCACGGCTTATCCTTCTGCGGCTTGTAGATTTCCGGGTATTCAAATACCAGCTTCCTTACGCACCGTATGTTCTCCTCCTGATGCCAGTCGTCGATATATCCGTCTTTGGTCTTCCTGTGGTCCGCGTCTACGGCTATGAAGTTAAATCGCAATATCCTCTTCCTGAAAGACAGCAGCCTCGCGCACAGCTCCGCGTCTTCTTTCGTGTCGTAGTCTTCGTTGTATCTCAGCTTGAATCCCTTCGCAAATCCGAATACGGTATTTATAGGGGATAACGTGCTGATCGTCCTGCTGAGGAAAAAAGCGTTATAGACCGGGTAGATGCCGAAAACGCTCGCCCCTGCCTTTTTGCATGTGCCGAAGCACTTCTCGAATGTTCCGTCCATCTCCCGCGCGCTGTCTATCGCCCTGATCTCCTCGCCCTTCAGGACGCCGATTGCCTTTATGTCGTCGTCGAGCATCAGTATATTGTGCTGCTCGGCCAGCTCGTTCAGGATGTTGTTCCTCGCCTCAACTCCCCTTTTTGCAGGCTTGAGGATAATTTTTGCCTTGTCCCCGATTGCCTTTGTGTAGGCCTCTTTGTCTTCTGCCGTCTGAACGAATACGAATATCCGCTCTTTTTTTATGCCGATCCCTGCGAGCAGTTCGACCGTTTTTTGCTTCCCTGCCCGATTGTATGAAGGAATCGCGTAGATAAACTGATTTTCCTGCATTTTCTATTCTCCCTCTCAATTCTGTTGAGCTCAGGCCGTGCGCCCTGCTGTTGTAGAATATCTCTATCCCCAGCTCGGCACATATCTCTTTCCCGGTGAAGCTCTTTCCTTTGTAGTCCTCTCCGACGAACCTTATGTCGATCGGCAGGCTCTTGAGCGCCATTTCTAGGTCCGCTTCTCCTGCGAGCGGTACAACTTCGTCTACTGCCCTGTGGCTTACGAGCTGCACGTATCTCTCGAAAAGCGACTGAACCGGCTTATTCTTCCACGGCCGGTCTTTCGTCG
The DNA here is from genome assembly GCA_947629385.1 of uncultured Lachnospiraceae bacterium. Taxonomy (GTDB): domain Bacteria; phylum Bacillota; class Clostridia; order Lachnospirales; family Lachnospiraceae; genus Choladousia. Next base: position 24,497 of record CANRDO010000012.1, on the reverse strand, counting down.
GATCGGCAATTATCCCGACGTAAAGGTAATCGCAGTGTCTCTTGCATTCGTCGAGCATTAAGGCGTGGCCGGCGTGCATGAAATCGCCAACGACGGACGTAAATCCGATCTTCATAGCTCCGCCTCCAAACTTTTCGCCTTTGCGAATATCCTTTCCAGATCGCGCTCTCTCTTGTTGTAGCCGAGCAGTCGTAACCAGTGCGCCGCCTCAAGTGCCTTGATGATCCTCTCGAATCCGTTCTTCCGGAAGATTTCTGTCAGCTCTCCCAGCCTCTCGTCGTATTCCTGCGGCCTTGCTCCTCCGTGCAAAAGCTGTTCGCCGCCGTCGAGCGAGAACCTGAGCTTTGCAAAATCATTCAGGAAGGTGCTGTATTCTGTCCTTGAGCTCGGATCAATGAGATACAGCCCGTTCTCGGAGAATATCGTGTTCGATAGGGACAGGTCGCCGTGGCTGAATGTGCTGCGCCGTTCGAGATCGCCTGCGCTTTCCTCGATGCAGGATAGCAGCTTCTCGAATCTGCCCTCCCATCCGGCCAGCTCCAATTTCTTCCTGATGTGCGAAATATATCCCTCTGTGTCGAATTTCGCCTCCGTCCCGTGCAGGCTCATAAGCATGATCTGCGAAACGATCTGGCACAGGTCTTTCCTGCTGAGCTTCCGGCTGTTCCCCGGCTCTCCCTCGACGTACTCGATGCTGATCGTGTCCAGAACGACCGAAAAGACGTAAGGCGTATTCAGGCCTATGGCCGCTGCTCTCTCGTACCAATCTGCCTGCTGCCTCGCGTCTTTGCATTTCTTTATAACTCTGTCCCCCGCTCTGTATATCTCTGATCCGCTATTCCCTTTCAGCGCCCCGTATTCTCCCCGCAGAAAATCCGGCAGTGAGACGCCTTTGTCGTCGACGTATAAGTCTCCGAGCGGCTTTCCAAATACCAGCTTGTCGTATGGCACAGCGTGTTTGCCGAGCCATTCTTCTATCTGCGTCCTGTTTCTTTGCTCGATAAGCTCAAGATCGCCCTTGCAACTATTCTGGCCGCGTGCGCTGTAAATATAGATTTCGCAGCCGTCCGCCTTGAGCTTCCGTATCTTCTCTATGGTCTCGCGTATCGGCGCTGCATTCGCGAAGTCTCTGTCTCTGTGGACGCTAATCGTGTCGTCAAGATCAAATACAATCCTCACGGCTCCTCCCTTCTGCCCCAAAACGGGACATTTTTCTGTAAAAAAAAGAGCCGCCCTCCTGCTTCTGCGTGGAGACCGGCCGAGTATACCCGCTGTTTTACCTCATACATCATAGCACTTTTCCTTGTGCCTTGTAAATGCCCAAAAAGTGCCCTGTGTCACATTACAGCTTGTCTACCCCGTCGATCCCACAAAAGCGCCGTTAAATCGTTCACACAGACGTCGATGTCTTTGTAGATTGTCCTCCGGTCGATATGCTCCTGCTGTGCGAGTGCCCCGGCTGTCCTCTCCTCAGTTGAGAGATACATGCCGTATAATACCCGCCACCGCCTCTGTGCGTCCTGCCGCTTCGACGTCTCGCACATGATCCTGTATATCTCAAGCATCTTGTTCACGTGCGCCATGATGATCTTCGTGCGCATGCAGCTCTGCTTTATGCTCTCTATATACAGTGCCTCGTCTGCCTCCGTCTCGATCCGCTGCATGATCTCGGCGAACGATTCCAGTTCTTCCTCCGCCTTCTCCGCCGTAAATACCGCGTGCTGGTAGTGTTCGTTGAGCTGCCTGTAATGCTTCAAGAGCACCCTGACGTTGTGGTACCTTCTGTCGCGCTGCTGCTTCCGGTACCGCTTCCTCTCCCTCTCAATCGCTCTAACGGCGGACGAGGCGCCGATCTCTGCTCCAATCTTCGCCCCGACCGTCACGCCCAAGTCAATCGCAGCTTGCAGTTTCTCGTCTATACCCTTCATACAGGCGTCGCAAGCTGCATTGACGGCCGCCTCGATCAGTTCCTGCGCTTCCGTGTCTGTGTATTTCCTGCTCATCGGCTCCCCTCCTATCTTTCCCTAATCTACCTGAATCGTTTTAAGCCTGTCGTTTATGAATTTCACGCATTCCTCGAGCATTTCTATGATGTCCAGCACTTCATCGTTCGTAAGAAGAACGGTTTCGGTCGAATTGTTGAGTTCTTCGTGTAAATACATGGCTCTGCTGATTAATTTATTCTTCTTCTCGCTGAGATCGTATGCGTTCATTCTCTCCCTCCGTTCTGATCTGCTCAAGTATCGAATCTATGTCCGCGCTGCCTCTGGTTTTGTGCAGGTGCCTCGCTTCGTATCTGCTGGCTGAACCGTCTTTCCATAAGATGGTGCACATCCGCCTATCGCCCTCCATTCTGACGTTTGTCACAAGTCCGGGTGAGCGATCTTCAATTCCTGTAACTTCTGCATAGTCCCCCGGCCGTATTTCTTTGCCCTCAACGAATTTGTCGAGGCTTTCTGCGATCTGCCTCGGAGAGTAGTTCCCGAAGATCCACGACAATTCATAGTTGCCGAACAGGAATTTAAGGTCTTCCCTCCCTATGCTATGTCCCTTTCTCTCGATCTCTCGCCCCTCTGAGATGATTGCCAACTCATGCGCAATATCCCATGCCTTTTTCTCTGCATGCTCCGTCGCCGTGTCTGTGCCTTTCAGTATGTCGCTCGCGTATATATCTACTTCGATGGTTCTGTCTGAGTCAAACGCGATCTGGCATTTCCCGTTCTCGTGGTCCTTGATAAACTTCGCGGCTATGAATACTCGCTCGCCTTCGCTGAATCTGTTCACTTCGCTTTCCTCCCTTTCCGCCTTAAATAACCTCTGCTTCCTGCAGGCTGATCTCTCCCCTGACAAATTTCCGGATCGTGTCTACAACCTCGCTCTCCTCGATGTTCATGTCCCCGGCAATATCCTTAATCTTCCACCCGGCCCGGCTCAGCGCGATGATCTTCCCGTAATCCGTGCCGAGCGCCTTGCTGTGCGATCTGTTGCAATCTACCACTCTGAATTTGCTCTTTGCAATTCTCATTCGCTCCTCCTTTCCCAATGCTTGCACCTGTCCCTCTGTCTCTCTATATTGAGTCCTTTTCCGTTCACTTTCCAGCAGGTATAGCCTTGATATTTGGAGCGTAGCAACCACTGGCAATTTTTACAATTCTTTTTCATTTTGGCTCTCCCTCTCCCTTTCTACGACTTCCCTCGGTATCAAATAGAAATCCCCGTGAAGCTCTGCTATGTGTTCGTCTGTCCAGACCGGCGGAGCGTCTGTAACCGAATGCCGGTACCAATCATACAGGTATGCTTTGTCTACCGCGTTCTCCTCTATGAAATTCATCACCGCTTTGATCGTGTTCTTATCTTTCATTCCGCATACCTCCACGTCCAAAGTCCCTGCTTCCCTACTACCGGTATCGGCCGCTGTATCTTCTTTACCCCTTCGAGCTTCCATGCGTACCGCCCGATCGTGTAATCTCCGAACAGCTCCTCTTTGAACGACAGCCCCTTGACAAATTCCTCTGTGATCCTGATGCAATCGACGAGCTTTGCTGTCGCAACAATCCCGCCCGTCGGAAGCGTCTCTTTGAAGTACTGGCCGAAAATGCTATACAGTGCTTCCAGAAAGAACGTCGGCATTCCGCTCGGATTGATCTCCTCCAGCACCTTCTCCACTGGCCGCTTCGCTGCGTGTATCGCTATCGGCCCCCTGTAACTCGTGTACCAGCTCCTCGTCTCGTACCCCTTCTGCCCCTCCACTATAAGGCTCGCCCACGGCTGCCATATCGTAATAGCCTTCATAACCATATCCCGCTGCCCTCCTGTTCTCTGTGTTTCCGAGCATGTTCGCTCCCTCTGTGTTTCTTGTGTAATATTCCGCTGATCTGCTTACCGGGAAAGCTCTCCCGTCAACGACGGTGTACTCCGCCTCGAAATAAGCCCCGCAGGTAAGGCAGCGCCAGCCTGCCTTCCGCTCTGTTCCGCCCAAATTGGTCTCTGCGTTGCACAGCGCGATGCAGTTCTTCGCTCCGCATATCGGGCACTCGATGTTCCCGATCGTCTTCTTTGCCATCATCTTCCCGTCCTCCTGTACTTCTCATGTTCCGGAAGGAAATGTATGATCCCTCCAATGTACTCGATCTCGTAAGGTTCGAGGTCCTGCGGCGTAACGTACTTCCGCCCGAAATGCTGCTTCATGTCCCTAAATATGCTCCACGGGACACGGAAATACCGCTCAAACTCGAACGATAGCATCACGAAGCAGTCCGCGCCGAGTGCTTCATGTCGGTTCAGTTGCCGCTCCTGCTCCTCGAGTATCACGCTGCGGCTCATTCTCCCGGTGTCTGTATGCTTCGCCTCGAATACGACCGCCCCGCCGCCGGCCAGCGTCCCCTTGTAGTCCGGCTGTGCGTGTTTGGTGTAGACCGCGACGAATTGTCCTGCCTTGAGCGGCCGGATCGGACGCATCGGTTCCGGTGTCTTTGTAATCTCCGCCACGCCTGCATCGCTGTAATACATGCAGCTCGCCTCGATCATGTTCTCCCAATGCTCGCCGGCAACCTTGCTTCTCCTGCCGGTCGCGACCGCCTTGTAGTGCTTCACTGCCTCGTCCATCATATCAGCCCCATTTCCTCTGCAAACTTCCTGATCCTGTATACCGTCGCACTCTTGATCCCCTTGCACGTTCCTTCTGACAGATAATTTAAGAGACGTGTTACGTCGCCCGTAGTTTTTCCCGCCTGATACCCTGAAATCGCCTCAGAGGGAGCCACAGTGAGCTCAGCGGATACTTCAGGACAATCTCTTTCATCGACTGAAATCTCATACACCGTGGTCTTGTCCGGCTCCTCCCTCTTGCTTATCCGTATGGCATATTCCTGCCCTATGCTGATATTGTCCGCAATCCCTTCGAGCAGTTGTTTTTTTATCATAGCCTCTACCTCTCTCTCCGGTAGTGCGCTTCTGCTTCTCTCGAAATCGCTGACGGCCTTGTCAAACTTATACTTTTTCATTTTCTCTTTGCCTCCAAAATCTTCTTAACCTCTCGAAGCTGCTCCGTGCTGTACTCCTCCAAACTGCTCCACAGAATATGTTCTTCTATCCACGTCTTGAGTCTTTCTTTTTCGACGTATTCCGTCAGCCCCTCCTCTGTCGAAAACAAAAGCATCGGCCTTCTCCAGTTTTTGTTTTCAACGAGATAGTTGCGCGATTCATCACGCTGAAAAAACTCGTCCACGACTCCGCTGCCCTCTATTCCCGCTTTGACGTACTTCCTGCCGACCGTCCGGACTACCCTTCTGTGTGTCTCGTAGTCTGTCTTGCTGCCTGTCCTGATCTCCTCAAGCGCGTACACTTCCTGCCCCGGCTCAAAATCCTTCAATGTCACTTTTGCTCCCCTCTCCCTTCGTAATATCTTCAAGAAGTTTCATGTACCACTGGTTCCTTATTGTTTCGTCCGTGATGTCCTTAATATCTTCTCCCGGTTTTATTTCGCTCCACCAGCTTTCATCTCCAAATACAATCTTTTTGAGCTCTGGCACGTAAATTCCGGGATTTGTTAGTGTGGAAACCTCTAATGCCCCTGTCTTCTCATTTAACTCCGCGTACATGTATCGCGGAAATTCACCGAGGTATATTCCGAAATAGGTCTTTTCTCCGTCGCACGGACGGATACGGACCGGTTTCAGCGACGTGTTCCAATACTCCGGGTTCCTCAGTTCCAGCCCTTTGATCGTAAGCGGAAATTCTATGAAGCGGCTCTTGTACCGCTCGCAGGTCTCGCAAATTTCCGGGTTAATCTCTTTTTTCATCTTCCATCTATCGCCGAGTGTCTTCGCTTCCTCCGGGACGCAAAAATTTACGTGCCCGCTCTTGATCTCGCTCATGCTTCCGATTTCGTAGTAAAAACATCTTCTATATCGCTTCTCCTCTTTGTTCACTTCTCTCCTCGCCCTTTCCGCTGCAGTACTCCGTCCCGCAAAGCGCGCAGTCTTCGCAGCCTTTGTATAACCAGCACTCTCCGCACCTTTTGATCGTTGGATAGCACCTCTCCTCATATTCTTCTCTGTTTGCAACCGGGCAGCTCCCGTCAACGCAAGCTATCCCGACATAATCTCTGCATCGCTTTTCTGCCACAATTAAACCTCCGTGAGCATCTGATCGAGACGATCGTCAACTTCATCTATCCTGCTCGTCAAATTCTTGGTAAGCCATTTGTTCGCCGGGTAGCATCCTTTTGCGCTTTCTGATTTTATCATCACGTAGTACCCGTCGCGTATAGCCTGTTGTAGACCATGTTCAGCACGACTCTCCCTCCATGCGTCAATCAGCTTTACCCGGTGCTTCTGCAACTCTTCCAAACCCATTTTTGAAACATCGTACCGCAACAATTCCTCAGCAGTTGTCCTTTTCATTCTTCCTGTCCTCCGCTCCTCAACATGCAGAATAGCATCTCTGCCAATGATCTTTTCCGCGGTCCCGGCCTGCACTCAACTAACGTGTGCAGCGTCCATTCCTCCGCGTCTTCCAGTTTTGTCGGCTGCTCGTACTCTTCGTACTTTCCCCTTCCCTTTGGAATTGCAACCTTGATCCCGTAATATAACGAGCTGTCCGGGTTCGTCTCTTTTACGTGGTGATCCAGTTTTCCGCTCCTAATGTCCGGCTGCAGCTTTTTGTACGTCTCCATCGTCGTGACGATGTAATTTTTCTCTCCGTAAAAGTTAAGCCCGTTCCCGCTGTACACGTCCTGCATGCAGCTCTTGATCTCGTAACATATAAATATGCCCTTCTCGATGTCGCTCAAGTGGACCGCTCCCGGCGGAACAAATCGAAGGTAGTCTACGCGCCGCTTCTTTACCGTCATAGCGTCTATCGTAACCTCTTTCGCGGTGTATCCTCCTCGCGAAAATTCTGTTTTGTGTAATATGCCGTCTAGGAATGCCGTCGTATCTGGTCTGTTCATGGTTCCTCCTATGCGATAGTTTGCTTCCCGTGATCCCTGCGGTACTCCGTGCAATCTGCGCATGATTTCTCCGGATCGTTTGCATGCCTGCACTTTTTCCCTGTCCATGCACAGAGAATCGCGTCCGCTTCTCTGCGCTCCCTTCTGCGGTAAGCGATCATTCCGGCTATAACAACGGCTGTGACGAGGATCGCGGCTATAATAAGCAGCGTGAACGTCGCGGCAAGTATCTCGCACAATAATCTAAATATAAACATCTCGTCCGCCTCCTCAGTCCTTGAGCGTAATATAAGCCCCTTTGCGGCTGCTGTATTCCAGATCGACCGGAGCTCCGCATGTCAGGCACGTGTGCGTAATTATCCGGTCCTTTGCGTTCGTCCGGTACCGGAAAAAACTCCCGCACTTCTCGCACTGTACGAGCGCCGGCCGCATGTCTCCGAGTCTCGTCACGTGCCCGCACTCGCATACGTAAGACTGTGTTGGCCTCTTCGCGTTAAATCCCTTGATCCTGCCGCACTTCTCGCACTGCGGCAGAAGGAATCCCTTGTGCCCCTTCTCGATGTTCCATTTGCCGCTCCTCTGATCCTGTCTCATTTCCCCTTTACCTCCTCTTGTAAAAACATCTTCCCGCACCTGCTCGGATTGTTGATGCACGGGTTCTTGCATATCTTTTTCCGGTAGCACCAATAGCAACAATACCTGTCGCCCCTCGCGTCGCAGTGGAATATCTCGCACCTGCGCTGATCCGCTCCGTGCGGGTGGTGGCCGAGCCTGCAGCCGTTTACCTTGCTCCACTGCCCGCACTCGTTACATCCGGGCCCTCCGGCCGGGCTTGTGATCTCACATTCCAGATTTTTCGACACGGTCCTCGCCTCCTATTCCTTCGTCTATCTTGATCCCGCATTCTTCCCACAGTACGTTCTCGAAGTCCTTCACGCTCTCGATGTAGCCTTCGTTGTACGCCTCAAGCTGCTTTCTGTACTCCTCAAGGAATTTCTCAAGCCTCTTTTTCCCGAAGCCGAATTTATCGTGAAGTACCATCATAGCAAGCAGAAGCATGGCCTTATTCGTCGCCTTCATAATCATGCTGTCACGCTGCATAAGCGTCATTCTCGCCAGCGCCGGGTTCATCCTCTGCCGCTTCATAGGGATATTCTTTTTCACAAATGTTTCCTCCTCTCCGCCCTGTTTAATACCTCGTGTCGTATTCCTCAAAGCGCCGTATCGTATTGAATATTTTCCGGTTGTTTACCCACCTCTGCACTTTCCTGACGCGGTCCCCGCGCTCTGTGTCTTCCTTCCGGTAGATCATAACGTAGGGATCGTAGCCGAGTTCTCGGAGCGTGTATATCCGCTCTAGGTCCTGCTCCTCGCTCGTGTCGTAATTTGTCAGAACGTAGACGACCATCTTCTGTCTGTACCAGCCCGTGATCTCCTTAAATTCCTTGAATTTCGGGACGATCACGTCTCTGTCCTCGTACCTGTCCCAAGCGAAATGAACGATCTTGCAGCGCAGCTTCTTAATCATCTCCGCCTTCTCCGCCGTCATTGCCCGTATGTCAATCCCCTGATTGATATTCACGTCGGCCTTGCTGTCTATGAGCTGCTGCAATAGGTCCTTCCAGTCTTTACAGGCGATGATGTTCGGATCGCACAGTACGATGTTCCTCTGCCCTCGCCAAAACTCGTCAAGATCGGCCACTTTTCGCGAGCAGCGTCCTTCCTTCGCCGCCACATGGCAGAATTTACAGCCCCTCGGACAGCCTCTCGAAAGAAATCCGTATGCCGTGTCTTCCGTGAATGACGGGTACAGGCTGTAATCAGGGTAAATGTGCTCTATGGCCGGAAGTAGTTCCGCGTCCCGCTCGTAGTTGTATATCTCCCCGCCCTCCGGGCTTCTCTCTATGCAATATCCACTCCCGCCCTTTATGATCTCGTCCGCGTCTATGTAGTACGGGTATTCTGGCGTAAAACCAAACACTTTGCTCATATACACCTTGTCCAGATGCCCGCTGAACATTGGAGAATACCACTCGACATGTTCCTTCTGTGCCTTGAACCATGCCGAAATCTTCATAAGCGGTAAGTTTGGGAAGTTGTGTCCGTCTACGTCTATAAGCCCTATTCTCATTTCTGATCCTCTCCGAATACCCTTCCGAGTATGTCCGTCTTTGGATTGTATAGCCTTCTTTCGGTTGCTGCCTCCGCTGCTCTTACGGTTCCGAGCAGTCTTTCGAGATCGTGTATTGTCTTCTGGTTTGCCTTCTCCCACTCGATGATCGGTCCGGCTATGGCCTCCCTGTCTTTTGCTACCCTGCGTTCCTTCCTCGTTTTGCTAAGTGCCCTTGCCAGCTTTGCGAAGTCGTGGTAGCTATTCTCGTGAAGCTCAAGGCAGTGCAGAATGTCCTGCGTCTCGTTTTCCGCTTCGCGCCGCTCCTCGCTCGCGATGTCGTAATACTCTTTGCAGTTTCTCAGGTAGTTGAGAAACTGTGCTATCATTTCGCTGTCTTTCAATTATGCCGCCTCCCCTGCTTCCCTGAGTGCGTCCGCGAGCTCCTGTATCATCCGCTCGATTGCCTCCGCGTCTTCCAGAAGCTCCCGGATCGAGGACGGAATACCGCTTACCCCGCTCTTTCTGCCCTCTATCCACATTTCGACGTGTTCGTCAACGTCGAAGTCCTCCGCGCATTTCGCGACAGCCTGCGGGAAGTCGTTCACGGCTACGCATATTGAGAAATCTTCTCCGGCCGGCGAGTACCTGTTGATCTCTACTCTGCCATCGTCTGTGTAGCTGCTCACGCTCCAGCCGAGTTCTTCGAGCGTTTCTATGTACCTCTGCTCGAGCTCTGCAGTGTATGAGTAGTGTGTCTTCGCACTTCCTACGGAATCGCTTTGACTTTGATCGAACCTCATTCCGCTGCCGATAATGACCTCCCCTTCCGTTGGTCCTAGTTTTACAAGCTCTCCGAAGTAATCGACTCTTCCGATCTCCTCAAGCCCTCGCATCACAGCAAACGAATTTCCCTGCATCTCCGGGATCGCGAGAGGAAGTATCTGCAATACAGATATTGGTTCTTTTCCAAGTAGAATAATTTTGCTCTCAATAAGGACTTCTACAAGACCAAAGCGTAAAAAATCAGATGCGAGCTCTTGCAACTTTCCCTCTAAAAAAATCTTCCCTTCCTCGTTCCATTTGACTCTGTATTTGAGGCTCTCTATAAGCTCTATTATGCGCTCCTCCGTATTCATCGCTTCTCCTCTCCTCCCGTCTCCTGCCTGCTTATCGCGCTGAGGAAACGAAGTTTCGCTCCCCTGATCTCCTCGATCTCCCGCGCTGCTGCTGCCAACTTTGTGGCGAGCGGCGAGTAAGGATTCAGCTTGTTCCTGCGCTCGTTCAGTATCGAGACTGCAAATAGCAGATTGTCAGTGTTGTTCAATTCGTCCTGCGTCCATCTATCCATCTGGTTATTACCTCCTCATAATTTTGTCGGCTATTCTATCTCTAAGTTTCTGGTCGCTCTCGAACGGTTTTCTCTTGATCCCGTATTGCTCCGCGAACCGGTCTAAGTATTCTCCGTGAATTACATTCTGTTCTTCCTTCCTTCTCCGTAGCGCCTGCTCGTAATATCTCAGGATCGCCGGAAGCGCCGGTATGATCGCTATAATGCTTGTGACGAGCATCGCTGCCGTGAGAAAGAAAAGGATTTTCCACATCATACCTCTACGCCCCTCTCCTTGAGTGCCTGCGTCCAGTCTGCCTTTACTTCGTCTGTGCAGTGCGCCATTGCGTCCGCCCATGTGGGCCACCGCCCGTTTTTATCGTAGAAATGATACTGATACGTCAAACTGTCCCGGTTATGCGGCTGCCCCGGATCGTGTTTCACAGCGCATTCCGGGCACGTCCCTTCCGGCACTCTGCCGAACATTGACATTCCGTACTGCCGCTTCAAATATCCCATGCTAAACCTCCTCGTCGTCTATAAAGTCAAATATCGTGCTCTGCCCCGGTATCGGCTTCTTTGCGTTCTCCTCCATTCGGGCCTTCTCCGCGCATTGGCAGCCGTAGCCTCTGTCTACGGCCTCTTTGCTCGTGAGCAGCCTGCCGCACCGTTTGCAGCGCCTCGCCTGAATCATAAACACACCGTCCTTCATCTCGGCCCTCCTGCGTCTATCCTTGCGTCCTCCCACGCCATCGTCAGAACCGTGCTCGTCTCCCTCAGCCTGCTTATGATCGCGAGTATTTTCGTGTTGTCGTAGCCGTGCGGCGTGAGTGCTTCGATCAGGCAGTCCGTGTTGTAGTTGGTGGTGATGATCGTCGGCCTCATGTCCTCGTACCGGTCATTGAAGATCGAGTAAAGCGTTGACATGGACCAATCCGAGCACTGCTCTTTTCCGAGATCGTCCACGATCAGAAGATCCACGCGCTTGTATATGTCGACGATCTGGTACTCCTGCAGGTCCGTGCTGTCGAACGCTCTCTTGATGTCCATGAGAATGTCGCTCCCGGTCTTGCATATCACCGGCACGCCCCTGCCAATGAGCTGCATCGCAATCGCCGCCGCGAGATGCGTCTTTCCTGTCCCGTTCGTGCCCTCTATGTACAGCCCGTCTCCGCGCTCCCTGTGCTGATCCCAATTATCCGCGTATCTCTTTGCGACCATGTAGCTGTAATTCCTGCCGGTCGTGTCGCGTCGGAAATTGTCGAAAGTGCGCTTCTGAAATCGTTTTTTGATCCCGCTGTCATTGAGCAGCCTGCCGATCCGCTGCTTTAGCTCCCGCTGCCGCTCTTCCTCTGCCAGCCGGTCCTTCTCCGCCTTCTCCTCTCGTGCCTTCCGATCTGCTTCCGCCCGCGCCTTCTCGCAGGTGCATTTCGTATTCCGCCATAGCATTACTTCGTTTCCGAGGACGAGACCGCAAGGCGGTAATACCTTCCCGCAAAACTCGCATACCCCGTCTTCCGGCGGATTGCTCCGTATGATATATCCCCTGCGCATCGCCTCGGCCAGCGTAACAACATTATTTACCCTTGAATCCTCCCGACGGCCTGAATCCTGCATACCCGTCTCCTCCTCTCTCCTGTGGCGTGTACTCGTTCAGGTAGCCCTTCGCATTCAGCCAGCTTGCCGGGTTCGGCGTAAACTGCCGCTCGCGGAAGCGGCTGTCCTGCTGCTTCGCATCCTTCACGGCCTGCACGATCCGCTCCGTCAGCTCCTCGTCCGCGTCAATCTTCGCCCATGCTTTTTCTGCCGTCGCCCGGTCTACCTTCTTTGGGTACTCCGCGTAGAATCTCTCGAATAGCTCCATCTGCTTCGCGCTGAGGCAGCTCTGTCTCCGCTGCTTTTTTGGCTTCTCTCCGGGTTTTTCCTGCTTTTCCGGTTCGGAAACTTCTTTTTCGGGTAGTTTTCTCCCCGAAAACTCACCGAAATCAGGCTTTTTCGGTACGGAAACCGTTCGTTTTGCATATAAACTCTGCAAATTATCGACGAGAGTCTGACACCATATAACGCGGTGATTTTCCCATAGTTCCCGGTCGACCTTCTCCCTGTCTACCAGCACACCCATGATCTCGTCTACCTGCTCCTCTGTGATCCTCGTCACCGCTGCCAGATATTCCATATCTGCCCGCTTCGAGCAGTCGTAATAGTGTCCGTCGCTGTTGCATAACAGCTCAAGCAACTTGAACCAGAAGGCATAACCGTCATTGCCGAATCTGTTCTCAAGCACGAATAATGTTCTCCGGCTGCCGCCGACATAATGCGGGAACCAGCCCGCCGTCTGTTTCTGTGGTCGTCCCAACGATCACACCTCCTTAATCGGTTTTCCGGGGAGTTTCCAGCTCCCCGGTCCTTTTTACTCGTATACTACCTTGCTGCCGGCCTCCGTCTTAACGATGTCGACGTTCTGCGGGAACCTTGACTTCATCGCCGGATCATGCGTGATCGCCATGATCTTGAGGCTCTTGTACCTCGCCTGAATCGCTTCGAGCGCGTCGCAATATGCCTGTGTCCCTGCCTGATCGAGATAAGGCGGTTCGTCGATCCAGAGGAAGCCCATCTGTACGCCGGCCCTGCTGCTCTTGATCTCCGACATAGCAAGAATAACCGCGAGCGCTGCCTTGACCCTCTCTCCGCCGCTCCTGCTCATGTACGGCAGCCGTCCGGTATTGCAGTCGTTGATGATGATGTCAAGCGTCGTCACCTCTTTTTTGCTGTTCGATTTAAGAGTCTTCTCCGTGACAAATTCCACGCTCATCTTCCCGCCGCTCATCTGGCCGAGGATGTTCGTCGCCGTCGCCTCGAAGATCGGAATAATGGATCGGACGATATTGTGCGGTATTCCGTCCTGTGAGAAAGCCTTTTTCAGTCTCTCGAACCGTGCTGCCGTCGTTCCGAGCTCCGTCGTCTTCTGCTGCAGGCGCTTCGCCTCCTCAACCTTCTCCCTTGCGTTTTCCTTCTGCTGCTGCAAGCGCCCAAGCTCTAAGTCAATCGACCTCGCGCACTCTTTGTGTTCCTGTAACAGCCGCTCCGCCTCGTCGACCTTCCGCTGCATCTCCTCTCTGCCTGCCGATGCTGCCAGCTCCTTACTGAGCTCCGTCTTCTCCTCCTCGATTTCTGCCTTGATCCCGCTGATCTCTGCATTAAGTTCGGCGATGCGCTTCTCTGCCTCCGTCTTCCGCTCTCTGGCGACCGGAAGTTCTTTCTCTCGCTCAAGATATGCCTTCGCTGCAAAGAGCTCGTGTTTCAGCTCCTCGTACCTGCGGTATGAGTCCGCACCGGCCTCGATCTGCCGCTCGACCTCGTTCAGCTCCTCCGTAAGTCGCTTCACCTCTGCCCCGTACTCCTGCATCTGCTTTTCGAGCTCGTCCGCCCGTTCTTCGAGCATCGCCAGATATTCCTTCGTCTGCGTGAGATCGTTGTACGCCCTCTCGTACTGCTCCAAGCCCCTCAGATCGCTTTGCAGGGACGAGTACCGTTCTGGTGTATACAAAACCTCGCTCAAAGCCTTCCGAGCCGCCTCAAGGACGCCCTGCGCGCTCAAAATCGCATCAGACGTTTCCGTCCTGTACCGGTACAGTTCCTTTTCGACCTTCGGAAGCTCCTCTTTCGCGGCCAGCGCGTCCGAAAGGAACCGGCAGCGTGCGTTGTCTATATCCGGGCAGCCGCTATCTCCAAGAAGCTCAACCTTCTTTTTCAGCGCCTCATAACGGTCCTCGCACTTCCTGTGTGCCTCGTTCCTCTCGCGCACCAGCTCCTCCAGCTTCTTTTCCGCCTCCTGCAGCTCTGCGTTCTTCTGCTGCCACTCCGGCGCGGCCGCTTCTACCTTCGTGAGTTCCGCGCCCTTATCGCTGTACTGCTGGTGCTTCTCTGTGAGCTCCGCTTCCCTCGCGATCTTGTCCTTCGCCGTCGCCTGACTCTCCTCAACGTCTTTGATCTTCCGGCTGGTCTCGTGCTGCTTTGCGCCAATATCTCTGACGCTCTGGCTGATCTGCGCCCTGCGCGCCTCAAGCCCGTCATATACGGCCTTCGCCTTGATCTCCTCTTTCTCGCGCTCCGCAAGCTCCTCGTAACGCGCTACACCCTGCCTGATCTCGTCCTCATCCGCGAGAATCGCTTCCGCTCCGCTCAGCTTCGCGACCTGCAGCGTCTTCATCGCTTCCTTGTCGGCCAAATTGGAGGCCAGCGTAGAAATCTTGCTGTCATGCTTCATCGCCCGCTCCGCTGCCTCAAGCTGCGTGTTAAGGGCCGCCTTCAAGCTGCTGATGCTCGCCGTCTCCTCCTGCTCGCTCCGCTTCATCGTCTCCGCCGCTTCCTGTGTCGTGGCGATCTTCCGGTCAAGCTCTACCTGATCCGGCAGGCCAGAAAGAAGCGTTTCCGTCTTGTCCATAAGGCTGCGTATCTCCCTGTTTGTGTCGGTCAGCTTCGCGGCCGCGCTCTCCTCCATCTCCGAGTAGATGGAAAGGCCGAGAATATTGCCAAGAATATTCATGCGCTCCTCTTTGTCAGCCTGCAGGATAAGCCCGTACTGATCCTGCATAATCAGCGCGCACGATCTGAATGTCATGCTGTCCATTCCGATCAGGTTAATGATCTCGGCCTGAGTGTCTTTGTACTTCTCTCTCGAACGGTCCGTCCATTCTCCGTCAACCATTTCCGCGATGTTCAGCGTCGCCTTTCCGCTTTTCTGCCGCGTCCTCGTAACACGGAACAGCCCGTCGCCGATCTTGAATGTGAACATGATCGCGCCGCTTCTCGCGTCCGGATCGTTGCAAATCCAGCCCGTCAGGTCTCCCTCTCTCGGCTCCTCGTACAGCGCGTCGAGCATCGCGTCCATAAACAAGCTGCTCTTTCCCGCTCCGTTCTCTCCGTTGATCGTGCAGAAGCGGATATCGTCAAATGAAAACTTCTCCTCGCGGTAATTCCGATAGTTCCTCACCTCGATCTCGACCGGAACAAACAGGCCCGTCTTTTTCTCCGTCTTCGCCTTCTCCTCTGCCTCTGCGATGATCGGCCGCGCCAGCTCGACCGTCTCTGCGATCTCCTCCGGCTCGATCTGCTTCTCCTCAAGGTATGCGACGAGGTTGTCTTCCGGTGTGTCGTCCCCTTCCATGCTCCGGCGATCTACCGATATCGTGATCTTCTGCGGGCTGATCTCCTGCACCCAAAACGCGCCGGCCGCATACAGCATCTTCTCGTACAGCGCATGGTTGAATGCCTTGTTATGCTCGTCTGTGCAGTTGTAGAGTACCCGGACGATCTTGTCCTGTACGTCCGGCAGCGCGTTCGGCGAAATGTCGATCGCGTCCCCGCCGCTGATGATCCTCGCAACGTCCTCGTCGTCCAGCCGGATCGTGAGGAACGCTCTCGTCGGTATCTCGTGGAATACGCTCTCTGTCTCCGCTCTGTCCGTGATCGTGTGCGTCCAGTAGCCGCGCTCCTGTCCTTCGTCATTGAAATTCAGGGCCGATATAGCCCCACAATAGAATGTGTTCCGGCAGCCCTCAAGCTGCTGCGGTCTGTGGATATGTCCAAAACATACGAGGTCGAAGTCCGCCGCCTGCAGCGTTGACGGATATACGACCGGTTCAAACTGTGAAAAGAAAGCTGTCTGCCCGCTCTCCATATTGCAGCCCGTAATCGTGAAGTGTGATACCAGCACGGTCTTCGCGTCGCTGCGACACTGCGCCTTGAGTCCGATAATCATGTCCTCGATGGCCTGCGTGAATACTTCGTTTTCCTCCTCTTTCGACAGGCCCGGATTTTTCGCCCGGTAATATCCTCTGTCGAATCCCGGCAGGCAGGCGATATCGAAATACTCTCCGCCCTTCTGAAGCGCAAGCACCTGCGGCTCCGTAACAATGTCAACTCTGACATCGTCGTAGAACGTGTTCTTCAAGCTCTCAAACTGCTGCCGGCTGTCGTGGTTCGGCGTTCCCATAACAACCACGACCGGCATACCAATGTCCGCAAGTCTCCTGATGAACCGCACCGCCGTCTGGTTCTCTTTCAGTCCGCGGTCGCTCCATACTCTCGCCTGATGGAATACATCGCCCGCGATAACAACAACGTCCGGCTGCTCGAATGCTGCTTCTGAGATGATCCTGTTGAGGCTCGCGCAGATATCCTTAAATCTCATGTTCTCCCCGTCCACCTCCGGTCCGGGGAAATTTCCGATGTGCAAATCGCCTATATGCATAACCTTAATCGCCATTACTGATTACCTCCCTGCTTCCGCTGACATGCCATGCACAGCGTCCTGCCGTACATCTGCTGACTGTACTTCACAACTCCGCCGCTAACCTTCGCCCCGCACTCGGAGCAAACATAGGGATCATAGTCCGGTGCGGCTTCTCTCGCTGCCTGCTGCCTCTGCTGCGCTTCCCTCGGCGGCTCCTGCGGCACTTCCCTGTACGCTCCCGCGTCCGGCTGCGTGATCGGCTGCGCCGGTGTCTCGTACTCCATGCCCTCCTCTGCGTCGTCCTCGATGAATACGGCCTTGCGTGCGTCCGTGTTGTGCCCTCCGTAGAGCTCCTGTGACGTCGAGAAGAAATGACGTACCGCTTCCTGCTTCACTGCATCATTGTCGAGGTTCGGAACAAGATAAGCCACGACGAAGGGCTTTTTCAGCTCCTCCAGCGTGTATGTGCCCTTGATGTGCATAGCTGCCCGGAGCGCCCTGTTGATCGCCTTCGTTTCGCACATTTCGGATCGGAATTTCATAAATTCCTTTTTCTGGTTTTCCGTCATGCCCTCCGTCGCGTCTGCCGTCGCGATCTCCTTATGAGCAACAAACTCGATGTTCTCTCCGGTGAGCTGCGGTACCGAAATACGCGCCTCGAATTTCACGTCTTTGTTGCCGCAGGTCCCGCATGACACCGGCCGGCCAATGCTCCGGTTTACCTCAGCGCACTTCTGGCAGGTCGTAGGAATGATCGGCCGCGTGTTCAGTATCTTGATCCCCGCCGCCCGCATGAGCTTATTCAGGCCCTTCTTTGTGAGCGCGTAGCCACCGGGTACTGCATCGTGATGATACCCGCCCCTGTCTGTGTATGCCTCTTTGGGCTTCTCCTGCAGGTAGATTTCCTTATCGGCGAGGTTCGTGCTGATCTGCACCGCGTTCATTACCGGCTTGTGAATCTCTGCGATCTCCGCTACCGTCTGCATCGGCACGAGCAGGTTGTACTTCTCTGCCGGGTACTGCGTCGTAATCTGTAATGCGTTTTTGCTGTTTTCCATAAAATCCTCCCTATTGCATAAATTTTGACTGTGTGCTACAATAGGGGCATCTCGTATAAGGCGGCTCGTGTCTCGTTACACGGGCTGTCTTTTTACCCCTTTTTCGTACATCTCAAGTGCTAAATATCCTTCTGACATACGGGCGAAGGCTATGGCCTGCGTTGCCTCTGTCACAAGCTGCTCAAGGTACCACGGCTCGCGTCTTGCTCCGCCTGCGTCCCCGTACTGGCTTATGATCCGGTCCAGCTTTTCCTTCGCCCTCCGTCTTGCCGTCTCAATATCCGACGGCTTTCCGCGTCTCCGCTGCGTATCTGCCGGCCGGTCTCTCACGTCTCTCGCCTCCTCTCACGACCGCCTTTATCGCCTTGCGCTCTTTCCTGCTCTCGCAGTCGCACGGTTCGCCCGGATCGAGATTAGCCCCGCATCTCGGACACACTCTGTAATACGCCATGTCTCTCTCCTCCTCTCCGTATACCAGATCGCATGTCTTTCTGTGTATGTGTGAAAACGTGTAGTAGAGCACAAGCCCTACGAGAATCCATTCGCTTCCTATGGCCTCGTACCCCCTTACCCGCTGAACCATCGGTACAATGATTGCTGCCGTGAGCGCTGCCGGCGCTGCCGCCAGAATCAGCTCTACCGCAATTGCGATTGTCCATGCCGCGGTCCTTTGTACCTTCCTTTTCAGCCTCCGTGATCTTCTTTTCATCCTGTGCTCCCCCTCCGTTCATTACCTGTAAAATCTGTGTCCCCCGACCGTGAATAGGTATTCCAAATTGTTCTCCTGCCAGCTCGCGTCTGCGTACAGGCTTGCAAAGTACAGCGCTCCGTCGCTTCCGTCCCAGCCTTCCCGGACCATCTGCAGCGCGTCCTCGCACTCCGCGTCCGGCTCCGTCGACCAATATCGGCCTCCATCAACCATTACACTGAATTGTCCCGGATCGTACACAACCTCGCTGATCGTGTCGGGGAAATCCCCGCTGTCTACCCGGTTCAGTACAACCATCATCACAAGGGCCTTGCCCTCCGTGCCTTCCCCTTCTGCCTCCGCCATTGCCAGCTTCCGCAGGATCACTTCATCGTCCGGATCAAAATATCTGACATACTCCGTCTCCGTTTCCGTCTCTGTCTCCGTTTCCGTCTGCGGTTCGGTCTGCGGCTCCGTCTCTGTCTGCCTCTCTGTCTGCGGCTCGCTCTCCGTCTCCGCTGCCTGTACCACGTGTACCTGCCTCTGTTCCCTGATCTCCTCCGCCTTGCTCTCGTTATGTACCGGTCCTGCCGTGATCGCGAATGTGGCAATCACAATCAGTCCCAACATGATAATCGGCGGAAGTCTCCTCGCTCGTCTCTCACTCATGGCTTCTGGCCTCTGCTGCGCTCATGTGGCGTTGCACCGTCCGGGCGATGTTCTGCAGGATCGCGTCTACTTCCTGCTGCGTCTTCCGGCAGTAGTTGTCTGCGATCCGTATCCGCGTATTCCCAATCGTGAAGTCTCGGACAATGTTCGCTTCGGCCATCTTGCGCCTCCTCTCTCTAAAATCTCCCGCTTTTTGTCGCTTTTTCCAGCATCGCCAAATTCTCGTCGGCCCTGCGCCGGAATTCCAAAAAATCTTCCCGGATCGCCGGTATCAGTTCCCGCTCCTCCTCGCTCAGTTGCCCGTCCTCGATGATCTCGGATATCTGCGCCGTAACCTCGCCCATCTTCCGGACCGCATTTTGAAACCGGATCAGCGCCCGCTCTGCCGTCATGTCCGGTATCTCCCGGCAATCCTTACCGAGCGGACATTCATTCGCGCAGTACCAGCTCCGCAGCTCCGGCGCATTGTACGCGTCTGCCATAAGGGCTACTACCACGTTCGGCGCTCTGGTGATGTCCAGCTCGTATTTCTTCAAGCTGTCCTCTGTAACTCCCGGAAGCACCTCGGACGCGCCTGCCCTTGTCAAGAGCTTTTCGTTGTACTTTGCCGCTTCCATTCGTGCCTCGTAATACCTGTTACCCACTGCTTTTGTTGCCTGCCTCGACATTTATTTACACCTCCGTTCAGGCTATAATGTTTACAGATCGGACAGGGGAAATGCTTCGCTTCGCGTCAAGCATTCACTTCTCGAACTTCATTTCGTCCCATTTTGGGGCATTTGAGAGTAAAAAAATTACTCATCGTCGAAAATATCATCGCCTTCATGGTTCAGCGCCTCTTTGATCCTGATAGCCAGCTTCAAGCTTGGGTTCTTCTCTCCGGTCTCAATCTGTGAGTAGTGGCTCCTGCTGATCCCTACCGCGTCACTGAATGTCTTCTGTGTGAAGCCGTAGGCCTCTCTGATCTGTTGCAGCTTCGCTCTCATTCTTTCTCCTTTCTGTCCCGTTCGGGACCGTTCTATGGAGATTATAGCCCCCTTTTGGGGCAAAGTCAACCACTTTTTTTAATTTTTTTCAAAAAATGCCGATTATCGGGGCAAATGTTTACTATTTGGGGCAATTAAACTATACTGTTCTACGGAGGTGTTATCATGCAATCTTTCTCGACCAGACTAATTTCGCTGCGTAAGGAACGCGGCCTCACTCAAGAAGATATCGCGAAAATCACGAACAAAAAACGCTCTACGATCTCCGGCTATGAGACCGAAGGAAAAGAACCTGATCTCGAAACGATCTGCCTTCTCGCTAAGTGCTTCGACGTCTCTACGGACTACCTGATCGGTGTATCGAACCAGCGCCGGAACGCTGATGTCGTCTTTCTCAACGACGACGTAAACTTCAAGAAGCACTACGAGGCGCTTCCTGATGATCTCAAGCCGACCGTTGCCAGCGCGTTCGATAGCTTCTACCTGCTCCTCAACCGCGACATGCAGTATTTCCGCGGTGATCGCCTGCAGCTCTGCCAGAAATTGATCTCAACCATTCAGCAGCTCCGCGCTGAGGTCCGCAATCGGATCGAGCGCCCCGGTGCCAACCTTGCCGACGCTGCTGCCCTGTCTGATCTCATGGCGATGCAGAACCATCTCAAAAGTTCCGTTTCAGCCATTCTCGACGAGCTCATGCAGGCCGATATGGAAGGTTCCTTCTCCCTGTCGAAAAGAGGCCGCAATACCGAAAGGCCGGCAATGTGATACACGTTGATTTCTGCCCTTCCACGTGAAGGGCTTTTCTCTACCACGAAAGGAAACCGTCATGCAAGAAAACTGTCTCTATCTCCGCAAGTCCCGCCTTGATCTCGAAGCTGAGGCGCACGGCGAAGGCGATACCCTCGCCCGCCACGAACGGCTCCTCCTCGAAGTCGCGAAACGGAACCATCTTGAGGTGACGAAAATCTACCGTGAGATCGTCTCCGGCGAGACGATTGCCTCCCGCCCCGTCATGCAGCAGCTCCTTCAGGAAGTTGAGCAAGGCGTATGGAGCGGTGTCCTCGTCGTCGAGGTCGAGCGTCTTGCCCGCGGTGATACCATCGATCAGGGCATCGTCGCGCAGGCGTTTAAGTATTCCGGGACAAAGATATACACTCCGCAGAAGGTCTATGATCCGACGAATGAGTTCGACGAGGAATACTTCGAGTTCGGGCTTTTCATGTCCCGCCGTGAGTACAAGACGATCAACCGCCGTCTCGTGCAGGGCCGCGTCGCTGCGTCGAAAGAGGGAAAATTCGCCTCCGGCTCTACCCCCTACGGCTACGAGCGCGTCCGCGTCGAGAGCGGAAAAGGTTGGACGCTCCGCCCGGTCGAAGAACAGGCGGAAGTCGTCCGGCTGATCTTCCGGCTCTACACCGAAGGCGAGGAAGGTCCGGACGGTGAGCTACACCCGATCGGTTCAAGTGCAATCGCTGTCCGGCTGCGTCGTCTTGGCATTCTCTCCCCGACTGGCTCCCGTGTTTGGAGTAGCAGAACCGTGACGAAAATACTCTCAAATCCTGTCTATGTCGGAAAAATCCGTTGGGGCGAGCGCCGGACGAAAAAGGTCTCGAAGGACGGAAAAATTGTCTCGAAACGCTTTCAAGTCCCTATCGAGGAACAGTTGATCGTTCCCGGCCTGCACCCTGCAATAGTAGACGAGGATGTGTATAACAAAGCTGCCGAAATCATGGCCCGTAAAGGTCCCGCGCCTGTCCCGTACACCTGCACCCTAACAAATCCTCTGGCCGGGCTTGTGATCTGTGGGAAATGTGGCCGCGCCATGCAGCTCCGCTCTCATCCTCGCTGGCCTACGATACGCTGCCCGAACCATTTTTGCGATAATGTCGGCTTAAAATACAGCGTGATCGAGGAACGGCTGCTGCAGTCCCTCTCCGGCTGGCTGTCCGAGTACCGGCTTAATTGGTCTGACTCCGGGCCCGACTCTGACGCCGAGCAAATTGCCGCAATCGAGAAGGCAATCCGGCGCTCTCAGTCCGATACCGAAAAGCTGCGCGTTCAGCTCAACCGCACCTATGATCTCTTGGAACAAGGCGTCTATGATACCGCCACCTTCCTTGACCGGTCAAAATCGCTCGCAGATCGTATCTCTGCTGCCGAGGCGTCCACCTCCTCGCTGACGGCCGAGCTCGAAGAAATCCGGCTCCGCGCTGCCAGCAAGAAGAATATCATTCCGAAGGTCGAAAAACTCCTCGAAGTGTATTCCGCCTTACCTACTCCGCAAGCAAAGAACGATATGCTGAAAGAGGTACTGGAAAAGGTCGTATACGTCCGGGAAAAGCGCGGAACCAAAAACGGCCCGTTTGATAACTTCGAGCTCACGCTGTACCCGAAGCTCCCGCCTTCCGGGCAATAAAATAACCGCCCTTGCGGGCGGCCTTTTCTTGGCAACCTCCGAATCCCCACCAGATCGGATAGCCGATCAGCACGGTATCATACTGCTCCATGTTTTCTACAGTGCCGGAAATCTCAGGGCGGGCGTCGGGATCGTCCATTTCCACCGACGAGCGGCTGTTGGAGTCCCCGTAGTCCAGATCCTCGTCCGTATAAGGCTGTTCCGGCATGATCTCATAAAGGTCTGCGTCAAGTCCGTCCGCAAGCTTCTGTGCCACGCCTTCCGTGTTGTTGGTCGCCGAGAAATATGCTACCAGGATATTCGAGCCGCTGCCGGTCTCCGGCTCCGCACCCACTTCTTCTTTTTCCTGAAGCTCTGTCTGGTCTGTGTTCACTTCTTCTTTCTCCTGAAGCTCTGTCTGAGCTGTACTTGCTTCTTCCTTTTCCTGCAGCTCCGTCTGTGTCGCTACAGTTATATCGGATGTATTTTTCCCCTTGTTCCCCGACGAAGCACAGGCAGTCAGGCCAAGCGCCCACGACAGCATAAGCATTGCGCAAACAATAGCTCTTTTCTTATATCCGTTTTTCATGATCATTCACCTCTTATTTTCTACATTTTACTTCTCGCCCATTTTGCGACTTGATTATAGGACCAGTCTGTCAGATCCTTTCCTTTTATTACTTTCGCGCCTTTCGCAGACTGCTTCACCTCTTTCATGCTTCCGGAAATTCCGCTTCCCCCGCTGGTACAGAACGTCACGATCTTCTTTCCTTTCAGGTTATACGACTCCAGAAATGTACGGATGATCTTCGGTTCCTTCCCCCACCAGATCGGGTAGCCCAGGAAGATCACATCGTACTTTCTTATTTTTTTAACTTTTCCTTTTATCTTCGGTCTGGCGTTCTTATCATTCTGCTCTCTGTTTGCTCTGCAGTTCTTATCGTAGTCCAGATCAGCGGCCGTGTACGGGTCTGCCGCTTTGATCTGATACAGAGTACCGCCAGTCGCCTTCTTGACCTTCTTTGCGGCAGCTTTGGTCGTACCGGTCGCCGAAAAATACGCGACCAGCACCTTCTTTTTTTTCGATTTGCCCGCCGCCATGAC
This sequence comes from uncultured Lachnospiraceae bacterium, assembly GCA_947629385.1. Lineage (GTDB taxonomy): Bacteria > Bacillota > Clostridia > Lachnospirales > Lachnospiraceae > Choladousia. The sequence goes on along the minus strand of CANRDO010000012.1, from coordinate 970 downwards.
ATTTGCCGATGGAAGCGCAAGTCCCAAAACAAACGCAAGCATAAGCAACAGGCTGAGGCTGCGCAATACATTCTTTCTCATTCTGAGCGTCTCCTTTTCACAGTGATCTTTTTCCTATAATTTATTTCAATGCAGAATAAACCTCATCGCTGACTTCCTCCAGCCATTCGTTGGAGCTGTTTTCTCCCGGCACCTCAACGGCCAGATGCGAAAACCAGCTGTCCGGCGCAGCCCCGTGCCAGTGCTTCACACCCACTGGAATATTGATGCAGTCGCCCGGTTTCATCTCTACGGCGTCTTTGCCCCACTCCTGATAATACCCACGTCCGCCGACACAGATCAGGATCTGTCCGCCTCCTTTGTCCGCATGATGGATATGCCAGTTGTTCCGGCAGCCCGGCTCAAAGGTCACGTTGAAAATGCCCACCTGCTCCTTTGATACCGGGGCAAGATAGCTCTGCCCGCTGAAATACTGCGCAAAGCCGTCGTTGGGCGCGCCGATGGGGAAAAGGATCGAGTTCTGATATCTGTCCTTCTCCGTCTGCTCCGGCTGTGCCTCATTCCACACATCCTTTGCCAGACGGAACACCGCCCACGCCTTGGGCCAGCCCACGTAAAAGCCGACATGTGTCACGATGGCGGCGATCTCCGCGCGGGTCACGCCGTGAGCCTTCGCGTTCTCCAGATGGTACACCAGCGAAGAATCCGTGATCCCGGAGGACATCAGCGCCACCACGGTGAGGATACACCGCGTTTTTAAATCGATGTCCTGATTGTTCCAGTTCTCGCCAAAGAGAATGTCGTCGTTGAAATGGGCGAAATCCGGTGCGAAATCGCCGAGCTGATTTCTGCCTGCAGTCTGAGTGATCTTTTTCATTTTGTTTTCCTCCTCGTTAAATGCGGTAGTGTCAAATCCTACCTGTTTTTTTGTTCCAAAACTTAATAAAAACCTTGATCTTAAGGGAAATCT
>CANRDO010000011.1 GCA_947629385.1 uncultured Lachnospiraceae bacterium | reverse complement strand
GATGCAGAGAAGGCTCTGAAGGCTTTCACGGATGTAGTTGCTGAGCAGCTCAAGAGCGGCGAGAAGGTTCAGCTTGTAGGCTTTGGTACTTTCGAAGTCAGCGAGCGCGCTGCAAGAGAGGGCAGAAACCCGCTTACGGGCAAGAAGATGAAGATCAAGGCTTCCAAGTCCCCGAAGTTCAAGGCAGGAAAGGCTCTCAAGGATCAGCTGAACTAATCAGAGTCGAGAGAATAGAATGTGGGCTGCTGCAGGATCTGTGGCGGCCCGTTTTTTATGCGCAGGATGTGCAGAGAAAAGCTGCTTCGCAGCTGCACATCCGCGCGGCGGACAGGGAAAGCGCCTGTCCGATGAAAAGGCAGGACGTGCAGTGGAAAGGAATTCATATGAGATTGGATAAATATTTGAAGGTATCAAGACTGATCAAGCGCCGCACGGTGGCAAACGAGGCCTGCGACGCGGGGAGGGTGCTCGTGAACGGGAAGCCGGCGAAGGCGTCTGCGTCCGTGAAGGAGGGTGACCAGATCGAGATTCAGTTCGGCGGCAAAGCCGTGAAGGTCGAGGTGCTCTCCGTGCAGGAGACAGTCCGCAAGGAGGAAGCCGCCGAGATGTACCGCTACCTGTAGGCATCTCCGGCACAGCAAGTGCAAATCCTGTCGGACAGAGGGATCGCTTTGCCGTTTTTGTAAGGTGTCGTTTTGAATGGAATATGTGTCTGCGCTCCTTCATAGAATAGAAAAAAAGCGCATTTCTGCATTGGGGCTGTGAAGGAGCGGACAGCTCAATGTCGGTATGCTGCGGAGCGCAGTATGGAAGAGAGAAAGAGCGTGAAGCCGCACAGCATCGTGTGGGAAGACAGGAAAAAGGGCAGCGCCACAGGAGTGACGGACGTGCTCTCTTTTGATGAGAATTCGATTGTATTGGAGACGGAGCAGGGAAGGCTTACGGTGAAGGGTAAGGATCTTCACATCGACAAACTGATGCTGGAGCAGGGCGAGGTGGAGATGGAGGGCTGCATGGACAGCTTGACGTACTCTGGCAGCAACCCGGCGAAAAAGGGAACCATCATGAAGAGGCTATTCCGATGATGAGCGAGGTGATACGGCAGGAAACAATCGTGTTCCTGCTGTCTGTGCTTCATGGGGCTGGCCTGACCTTTTGCTATGATCTGCTCCGCGCGTTGCGCAGGGCTTTCACGCATGGAGCTGTGGCGGTCTCAGTCGAGGATTTCCTGTTCTGGATTGCGGCCGGATTTCTCACGTTCTGTTTCGCTTTCTTCCGCACGGATGGCGTGATCCGGGGCTATGTGGCGGTCGGGATTGTGATTGGCGTGATTCTGTATCATTTTTCGATCAGCAATGGGATCGTCTTTCTTTTTTCGCGATTTTTCCTGCTGATCCGCCGCCTCTGTTGCAGGCTTTGGCGCCTTTTGTCGCTACCTCTGAAAAAAACTTGTCGATTTTGGCAGAAAACAATTGAAATTGTGGAAAAAAACGGTTACAATGTGTTTATGAAAAAAATAAGGGGTAACTGTTATGGCCAAAAGGGGAAAGAAACCAAGCAGTAGCAACAGAAGGGGAATGGTTGCGATTGCTTTGATTGTCATGGTACTACTTGTAGGACTTCTCGTCCAGAGTCAGAAGCTGAGTATACAGAATCGGCAGTACGAGGCGCGCAGGGATGAGCTGCAGGAGCAGATCAACGACGAAGAGCTGCGTGCAGGCGAGATTGAGAATCTCAATGATTATGTGACTTCTACGGAGTACATTGAAAAGGTCGCCAGAGAGAAGCTGGGTCTGGTCTATGAGGACGAAATCCTGTTTCAGGCGGAGAATCAAGCAGATAACTGAATCCGGGCGCGCCGAATGGTCTGGTTACAGTATTTGCAAAATGATATACCAGCATTGATGAGGAGGGTGTCGCAGAACAGCAGTCTTGCGATACCTTTTTTATACCTATATTTTTTTTACGTAAGCACGAGGATTTGACACATATCGCAGTCTGAATAAGCTATACTGGTGCGAAGGCAGTTGGCGGTGCAGGATTGAGCTGGGGTTTCCATGTCTGCAGCCGTCATAGCCGAAAAGCCGGAGTAGGGAGCAGAAAACAGCGAGTGAAAAGGGGAGGACTGGATATGTGTGCATTAGCGATATCAGGCGCGGGAGTGGCAGCACGCCTCGCGGCCAGGACACGGTGGGCCGGGAAGGGAGCCGCGCGAAGGGGATTTGACGATTCGCTCTGGCCTCGGCCAGAGAAAGAGCAGCTCGAGAGATATGCGGAGGCGTTTTATGGACTGTCCCGTCTGTTTCAGGCAATGCCCTGCCAGAAGGAGCGATTGGGCGATGTGGACTTAGAGGAGCTGTTCCGAGGCGTGAAGGAGCAGGTCTGTGCGGACTGTGAACGCAGGGAGCATTGCTGGGAGGAGCAGTATTTTGACAGCTGTCAGATTTTTTATGACGTATTCGAGGGACTGCGAAGCGAGGGAGAGCTCACTGCGGAGGTTGGCGAGCGGCTGAGTGCACAGTGCGCGTATCCGGAGCTTTTGACCGGTGTGATGCGTGACGACTATGGACAAGCCCGGATGGATTTGCTGTGGAGCAATCGTATGCTTGAACAGCGTACAGCTGCAGGAGAGCAGATCTTTCAGACGGCAGAGCTGCTGCGGCGTATGGCGGATGGGTTTGCGGGAGTGCCTGAGAGAGAAAACAAGATACGGAAAAAACTGAGGCGCGAGCTTAGACTCCTCGACGTCGAACTGCAGAATATCCGAGTGTTTGTGTGCGATGGCACGAGGACGGAGATTTATCTTCTGCTCAGGGCGGACAGGCATGTGTGCGTGTCTGCAAAGTCAGTCGCGGATGCCTTGTCTGAGTGTTGCGGCGAAAAGATGCGTCCGGCGTGGAATTGCCGCGCGGCGGTGAGCTCGGAGCCGGTCAATTTTCATTTTGTACAGGATACAAAATACCAGATTTTTTGCGGGATTTCGAAGATCACCAAGGCCGGTGAGCTGGTTTCCGGAGATAACTACGCGTTCCTGCAAAAGGACACGGGCAAGGTCGTCATGAGCCTTGCGGACGGCATGGGTTCGGGTGTGGCGGCATGTCAGGAGAGCGAGAAGGTGATTGAGCTGCTGGAGCAGTTTCTGGACGCAGGATTTCCGCAGGAGACAGCGGTGCGTATGATCAATTCCTGCATGCTGCTGCAGAATCGGTGGCAAATGTTCTCTACGATTGATCTCTGTATGGTGGATCTGTATGATGCGGGCTGCGACATCATCAAGTCCGGGGCGGCATCCACATTTCTATACCAGGGGAATGAGATCGAGGTGATTCCGTCCGGGGCGTTCCCTGCGGGTGTGATGCAGCAGTCGGACTATGAGAGTATGCATCGCAAGCTTGCGGCAGGCAGCAGTATTGTCATGATGACGGATGGCGTGCTGGACGCCCTGCCGCAGGAGGGGCGCGAGCAATGCATGGCAGAGCTGATCGGGAAAAGTGCTACGAAGAATGCGAAGGAGTATGCCAGACGTCTGATGGAAAAGGTGTATCTGATGCAGAAGCTGCAGGCGCGGGATGACATGACAATCCTGGTCGGAACGATCTGGGAGAAATAGAATATCAGGGAGGATAGGTGTGCAGGACATCTTTGACACTATTCGAAAATATCATATGATAGAAGAGGGAATGCACGTGGTCGTGGGCGTCTCCGGCGGTGCAGATTCTGTTTGCCTTCTCTACGCGCTGTGTGAGTACCGCAGACAGGTTTCTTTCGGGCTGACGGCTGTCCATGTGGAGCACGGGCTGCGCGGAGAGGAGAGCCTTTCGGATGCCGAATTCACACAGGAATTGTGCAATAGATTCGGAGTGCCTTGCCGTGTTGTGCACGTGCAGGTGGCGCGGCTTGCCCGGGCGAAAGGAATTTCGACCGAGGAAGCAGGGCGCGCAGAGCGCTACCGCATTTTCCGCGAGGTGATGGAGGAGTGCGGGGCGCAGCGCGTCGCGGTGGCGCACAACCGGGACGATCAGGCGGAGACTGTTCTCTGGAATCTGGCGCGGGGCAGCGGGCTTCGGGGACTCGGAGGCATGAGCCCTGTCCGGGAGGAGATTATCCGTCCACTTCTGTTTACCGGCCGGGAGAGGATTGAGCAGATCCTGACAGAGGCAGGGCTTTCCTGGAGGACAGACTGTACAAATCTGCAGCAGGTATACACGCGGAATCGCATCCGGCTGTCGCTCCTCCCGCAGATGGAGCGGGAGCTGAACGAGCGGGCGGCAGAGCATATCGCTGATGCCGCAGATCGGCTGAGACAGGTGCAGGAATATTTGGACCGCGTGACTGCAGACGCAGCGAGGCTTTGTATCCGTCAGGACGAGGATAGCGTCTGCGTCGACCTGGGACAGTTGTCGCGGCAGGACAAATTGATTCAGGAAGAGCTGCTGAAGACTGCGATTGCGATGTGTGGCGGACGGAAGGATTTTGGAAGCGTGCATATGCAGGCGCTGCTGCGGCTGTGTGCCTTGGATTGCGGTAGGGAGATTAGCCTGCCTGGGCGTCTGAGGGCAGTGCGAGAGGACGGAATCGTGAGGCTGGTGAGGAAGGCCGGTGCGGCTTTGACTGGCGCGTATGAGGCGCCGAAAGAGGCGATACAGACGATCCCTGTACCGAATGTGCCAGCCCGGTTGCAGACTGCCGGGACGGTACAATCCGGCATTCTCCGCGCGGGTAACTGGCAGATAAAATATGAATTTCTTGAGAATTCCCCGGAGCTGATGTGCCAAATTGTAGAAAAAAAGTATACGAAATGGCTTTCCTGTGATACAATTAACTGTAATGTGCTGCAGCTTCGCACAAGGCGGCCGGGTGATTACCTGGTTGTCAACGCGCAGGGTGGCCGAAAGAAGCTGAAGGATGATTTGATCGACCGCAAGGTTCCGAAAGATCAGAGAGACCAGATCTGGCTGCTGGCGGACGGTTCCCACATATTGTGGATGATCGGGTATCGTATCAGTGAGGACGCGAAGGTGACAGAGAGTACAGGAAGAGTCATAAAAGTACAGTTGGAGGAGAGCATGCATGAAGGAAAAGATACGGATTTTACTGACGGAACAGGAAGTGAATGAATGCATTGCGAAGATGGCCGCGCGTATCAGCGAGGATTACAAGGAAGAGAGTGTGCATCTGATTTGTGTGCTCAAGGGCAGCGTCTTTTTTACCTGCGAGCTGGCGAAGCGGATTACGGTGCCGGTCACGCTGGATTTCATGTCGGTATCCAGCTACGGGGATGGCACGGAGTCGAGCGGTAATGTCAGGATTAACAAAGACCTGGATGAATCTCTGGAGGGGAAGAATGTCCTGGTAGTCGAGGACATCATTGATTCCGGGCGGACGCTTTCCTATCTTATGGAAAACCTTCGCGCGAGAAATCCGAGATCGCTGCGACTTTGCACGCTGCTGGATAAGCCGGACCGCCGTGTGATGAATATCAAGGTGGATTATACAGGCTTTGAGATCCCGGATGAATTTGTGGTCGGCTATGGACTTGATTATGCTCAGAAATATCGGAATCTCCCGTTTATCGGGATTGTGGAATTTGTAGAAGAATAGGTTATTTGCAACAGACAGAGCCGTATCTGCGACGAGACAGGGAAGATACGGAAAACAGAAGGAGATGAACGTTCATTGAACAGAAATGCCAAGGGAATGGTTTTTTATCTGGTCGGGATTCTGATCATCGTGCTGCTGGTGCTCACGTTCCGCGACAAGCTGGAGGAGAGTCAGACGTGGAACGGCCGGGAGCTTGAGGAATCTCTGGAGCGGGGTGAGGTAGCTCAGATCCAGATCACGCCGAACAAGGAGGTGCCGACCGGAGTGCTCCGCGTGGTGCTTAGCACGGGGGAGATCAAGTATGTCAACGTCACGGATGTGCGCCTGGCGGAGGAGGAGCTGAAAAAATACAGCGATGTGACAGTCGAGGTAGGCGAGGTGATGCGGGACAGCGTATTCCTGACCTCGATCCTTCCGGTGCTGTTGATGGGCGTGCTGTTGGTGTTCTTCTTCAGCATGATGAATCGGCAGGCGGGCGGCGGCAACGCGCGGATGATGAACTTCGGGAAGAGCCGCGCGCGGATGGTGACGCCGGACGCGAAGCGCGTGACGTTCAAGGACGTTGCCGGGCTGAAGGAGGAAAAGGAGGATCTCGAGGAGATTGTCTCCTTTTTGAAGGAACCGTCGAAATTCCTGCAGGTAGGCGCGCGTATTCCCAAGGGCGTAATCCTGGTAGGCCCTCCGGGCACCGGCAAGACGCTGCTTGCGAAGGCGGTTGCAGGTGAGGCGGGTGTTCCGTTTTTCAGCATTTCCGGCTCTGATTTCGTGGAGATGTTCGTCGGCGTCGGCGCGTCCCGCGTCAGAGATCTGTTCGAGGAGGCGAAGAAGCATCAGCCTTGTATCGTGTTTATCGATGAGATCGACGCGGTTGCGAGGCGCAGAGGCACAGGCATGGGCGGCGGTCACGATGAGAGAGAGCAGACGCTCAATCAGCTGCTCGTCGAGATGGATGGCTTCGGAGTGAACGAGGGCATTATCGTGATGGCGGCGACGAATCGCGTCGATATTCTCGACCCGGCGATTCTGCGTCCGGGGCGTTTCGACCGGCAGGTGGCCGTTGGGCGTCCGGATATCAAGGGCAGGGAGGAGATCCTTCAGGTGCATTCCAAGGGCAAACCCTTGGCGGATGACGTCGACCTCTCCGAGGTGGCGCGCACGACGGCGGGATTTACGGGTGCAGATCTGGAGAATCTGATGAACGAGGCCGCGATCTATGCCGCGAAGGAGCAGCGCGTCTACATTCGTCAGGCGGATATTCAGCGCGCGTTTGTCAAGGTAGGAATCGGCGCGGAGAAGAAGAGCCGCGTGATCTCGGAGAGTGAGAAGCGGATCACGGCCTACCACGAGGCGGGCCATGCGATCCTGTTCCATCTGCTTCCGGAGGTCGGCCCGGTACACACGATCTCGATCATCCCGACCGGCCGCGGAGCCGCGGGCTACACGATGCCGCTGCCGGAGAAGGATGAGATGTTCGACACGAAGGGTAAGATGATGCAGAATATCATTGTCAGTCTGGGCGGCCGCGTGGCGGAGGAGCTGGTCATCGGTGACGTGACGACGGGCGCGTCTCAGGACATTAAGCAGGCGACGGGCATCGCGCGCGCGATGGTGACGAAGTTCGGCATGTCCGACAAGCTCGGCCTGATCAATTACGACCATGAGGACGACGAGGTGTTCATCGGGCGGGATCTGGCGCACACCAGGTCCTACGGCGAAGAGGTCGCGTCTATGATCGACCAGGAGGTTAAGCGCATCATCGACGAGGCGCACGCGAAGGCACAGGAGATGATCTCGGCGCATGAGGAAGTACTGCACGCCTGCGCGAAGCTTCTGATCGAGAAGGAGAAGATTGGACGGGAGGAATTCGAGGCACTGTTCGCGTGACGGGAGGAAAGTATGGACCAAAAGACAAAATCTCTGATACAGAAAGTGAAGTACGTTCTTCTCATGCGCCCGGTATTCAATATGGGGGCGCTGTTTTCCGACGAGACGGAGAATTACGTTTCGCCGATGGAACCGAAGCCAGGGGACACGGTGACGATCCGCATCCGCACACTGCGGGACAATGCGGATGCGGTCTATTTCATCAGTGGTGCCACAAAGGAGCTCATGTCGCTGGAGTGCACCGAGGGACGCTTCGACTATTACACGATACAGATTGAGATGGGCGACGAGCCGGTCTACTATTATTTTGAGATACAGGACGGACAGGCCAGATGCTTTTACAACAAGTGTGGCGTGTCCAGAGATCTGCAGCAGAGCAAGGCCTTCTGTCTTTGCCCCGGTTTTTCGACGCCGGACTGGGCGAAGGGCGCGGTCATGTACCAGATCTTCACGGATCGGTTTTACAACGGAGATCCGTCCAACGATGTGGAGCAGAATGAGTATCTCTACATCGGGGAAGGCACAAGCAAGGTCACGGACTGGAACAAGATCCCGGCTCAGATGGGCGTGCGGGAATTCTACGGCGGCGACCTGCAGGGCGTGATCGACAAGCTGGATTATCTTCAAGGACTCGGCGTTGAGGTGATCTACTTCAACCCGCTGTTTGTCTCCCCGTCGAATCACAAATATGACATTCAAGATTATGATTATATCGACCCGCATTTCGGAAGGATTGTCCGGGATGAGGGCGAATTGCTGCGCGACTGGGAGCATGGCAACCGGGGCGCCACGCGCTACATCAACCGGGTGACGGGACTGGACAATCTGGAAGCTAGCAACCAGCTCTTTATTACTCTTGTGGAGGAGCTTCACAAGAGGGGAATGAAGGTGATCCTGGACGGTGTGTTCAACCACTGCGGTTCCTTCAACAAGTGGATGGACCGGGAGCGGATCTACGAGAATCAGAAGGGCTACGAGAAGGGTGCGTTTATCACCCCGGATAGCCCGTACCGTTCGTTTTTCCGCTTTCAGAATGAGCACGAGTGGCCGTACAACCCGTTCTACGACGGCTGGTGGGGACACGATACGCTGCCGAAGCTGAATTACGAAGAGTCGCACGACCTGGAAAAATACATCCTGGAGATTGCAAAAAAATGGGTGTCGCCGCCCTACAACGTGGATGGATGGCGGCTCGACGTGGCAGCCGATCTCGGCTGCAGCCCGGAGTACAACCACGAATTCTGGCGCAAGTTCCGCAGGGTGGTCAAGGAGGCCAATCCGGACGCGCTGATCCTGGCGGAGCACTACGGCGACCCGATCAGCTGGCTTGGGGGAGACCAGTGGGACACGGTCATGAACTACGATGCGTTCATGGAGCCTGTCACCTGGTTTTTCACGGGGATGGAGAAGCACAGCGATGAATTCCGGCCGGATCTGCTGGGAAATGCGGACAGCTTCATCGGGGCGATGCGCTATCATATGGCGAGCTTCATGACGCCTTCTTTGCAGGTGGCGATGAACGAGCTGTCGAATCACGATCACTCGCGTTTTCTCACGCGCACGAATCACAAGGTCGGACGGATCGATACGCTCGGCGGCGAGGCGGCGAGCCAGGACATCCGTCCGGAGATCATGCGCGAGGCGGTTGTCCTGCAGATGACCTGGCCGGGCGCCCCGACGATCTACTATGGGGATGAGGCCGGAGTGTGCGGCTTCACCGACCCGGACAACCGCAGGACTTATCCCTGGGGGAATGAGGATCAGCGGATGCTCGCGTTCCACCGGGCGGTCATCGCGTTGCACAGGAGGTATCCCGTGCTGAAGCGCGGCTCGCTGAAATTCCTGTTCGGAGATTATAATTGCCTGGCTTACGGCAGGTTTGACCGCAAGACACAGATCGTCGCGGCGTTCAACAACAATGATGAGCAGCGGGAGTTCCGGATTCCGGTGTGGCAGGTGGGCGCGGATAACCATCAGGCGATGGAGCGGATTTTTTACACGGACGCGGAAGGTTTCAACGAAGAATCGGCGATCTATCCGGTGCATGCGGGCGAGATCGACATTTTGCTTCCGCCGACGTCCGCGGCGGTGCTGCTGGCCGTGCCGGCGGAGTAGGGATGGCAGATTTCGCGTTTCGTATCTTTTTTGCTGCGGCTCTGTCCGTGATATCGGAGGAGGGAGCCTGTGCCCTGAGCACAATCTGCAAGAATCGCAGCTGTATTCCTGTTGCGGTTTGGGTGTGTTGTGTATATGATAATAATGTGAACCGTACGACGGTGGGATGACCGTGTCTGTGCGGTCACAGACCGGAAAGAAAGGGGTTTTTCACATGAATATAGTAGTTCTGGCGGGGGGAATCAGCACGGAACGCGAGATTTCAATCGTCTCCGGGACGATGGCCTGCAGGGCGCTGCGCGGGAAGGGACACAAGGCGATCCTTGTGGACGTGTATTGCGGGGACAGCCGGATTGACATCAAAGATGGTACGGATCGCTGCTTCCCGGAGACATATGATGTGGAGGCCGCGGCTGCGTACATGCGTTTCTTCGACGGGCAGATCGAGGAGATGAAGCGGACGCGCAGGGAATTTTTCGGGCCGAATGTGCTTGCCCTGTGCGAGGCGGCGGACGTTGTGTTTATGGCGCTTCACGGCGCGGACGGCGAGGGCGGCAAGGTGCAGGCAGTCTTTGACCTGCTGGGAATCCGCTACACCGGATCCGGGGCGCTCGGGAGCGCGGTCGCGATGGACAAAGAGCTTTCCAGGAAGCTGTTTGCGGCGGACGGTATACCGGTCGCACAGGGGATTGTCCTGAAGCGCGGCGATGAGCGAAGACCCGCGGCAGAGAACGGCGTCGGACTTCCGTGTGTGGTGAAGCCGTGCTGCGGAGGTTCCAGCGTCGGCGTTGAGATCGCGCGGACGCAGGAGGAATATGAGCACGCGCTCGAAATTGCCTTCGGATATGAGGAAGAGGTCGTCGTGGAGCAGTACATAGAGGGCAGGGAATTCTCGGTCGGCGTGGTCGGGGGAAAGGCGTACCCGGTGATCGAGATTGCGCCGCTGGTCGGCTTCTACGATTATAAAAATAAATATCAGGCCGGTTCCACGATTGAAACCTGTCCGGCAAAGCTGGAGGCGGATAAGACGGCCGAGATGCAGCGCTACGCCGAGATGGCATACCGCGCGCTGAAGCTGGAGTGCTACGCGCGGATGGATTTCATGATGGCGAAGGACGGCAGCCTCTACTGCCTCGAGGCCAACACGCTGCCCGGCATGACGCCGACGAGCCTGCTTCCGCAGGAGGCGGCGGCGCTCGGTATGGATTTTGCGACGTTGTGTGAGCATCTGATCGAGGTGTCGCTGAATGGGGAATGATCGCTGCAGTTCGGACAGGAGCGCTCCTGTGTAAGGCAGATGGCAAAAAATAATGGAATAAAGGATGTAAATAGTATGAAGGGATTGACTCTGGAACGGATCGTGCAGGCGTGCGGCGGGACGTACATAGGAAGAAAAGAGGATCTCGGGCGCGAGGTCACGATGATCACGACGGACAGCCGCAAGGCGGAGGTTGGAGGCCTGTTTGCGGCGATCAGGGGAGAGCGCGTAGACGGACACGATTTCATTCCGGCCGTGTTCGCGCAGGGCGCGCTTGTCGCGCTCGGGGAGCAGGATCTCGTGAATGTGGAGGGAAATTACATTCGAGTGCCCTCGACGGTCGAGGCACTCGGGGCAATCGCGGCGTGCTATCTGGAGCAGCTGCAGACTCCGGTCATCGGGATCACGGGCAGCGTCGGCAAGACAAGCACAAAAGAGATGATCGCTGCGGTACTCGCGCAGAAGTACAATGTGCTGAAGACAGACGGGAATTTCAACAACGCGCTGGGGCTTCCATTGACTATCTTCCGGTTGAGGAAGGAGCACGAGATTGCGGTGCTCGAGATGGGAATCAACCATTTCGGCGAGATGCATGCTCTGGCGAAGATTGCGAAGCCGGATGTCTGCGTGATAACAAACATCGGGGAGTGCCATCTGGAATTTCTGGGCGATCGGGACGGCGTGCTGCGCGCGAAGTCCGAGATCTTTGATTTCCTCCGCCCGGACGGCTGTGTGATCCTGAACGGGGACGACGACAAGCTGGCACAGATTTCGGAGGTAAAGGGGATTCACCCCGTATTTTTCGGACTCGGAGGCACGAACGAGGCTGCCGAAGAGAAGAAGGCTGCAGAAGAGAATGTGATTGTCGGGACGAATGAAGCAGCAGGATACGGGACTGCCGGAGAGAGCAAAGAGGCCAACAGGAATGAGATTTATGCGGATCATATCGAGAAAAAGGGACTGGACGGGATCGCCTGCCGAATCCATACCGGGCAGGGGGAATTCTCAGCACAGATTCCGATCCCGGGACTGCATATGGTGCGAAACGCGCTCGCGGGGACTGCGGTCGGGCTGCGGTTCGGGTTGACACTTGAGCAGATTCGGGCTGGGATTGAGAGTCTGCAGCCGCTTGGCGGCCGCTTCCATATCGTGCGGACAGAGGCTTATACGATTATTGACGATTGCTACAATGCGAACCCGATGTCGATGAAGGGTTCACTTGCTGTACTGCAGGACGCATTGGGCAGGAAGGTCGCGATTCTCGGAGATATGGGAGAGCTCGGGCCGGACGAAGCGCAGCTTCACCGCGAGGTCGGAGAGTACGCGAGCGGGTTGGACATCGACCTTTTCCTCTGTGTTGGAGAGCTGTGCCGCCATATGGCAGACGGTATTTTGGGGATGGCGCCCGGAAGGCGGGTCTGCTATTTCGAAAATATGGAGAGGCTTTTGGAAGCTCTGCCGGAGCTCATACAAGGCGGCGACACGATATTGGTCAAGGCGTCGCACTTCATGCACTTTGAGAAGGTTGTGAAGTACCTGGAAGAGAAATAAAAATTTTTGTGGCCTTATTTAGGAATATATGTTAAAATAAATTGCATTTTTGTCTTTGATTTGTTTTTTGTGTATGTGCAAATAGTCCGTTGACAGCCACGGAGTGAGAGACGGCCTTTTGCACGGAGGATTTTTTCCGATGAATTTTGTAAAAGAGCTCATGAAAAAGGGCAGCGCCTTGATCCATGGCGATGTCAAATATGAGGATGAGTCGAATCAGTTCTGTATCATGCTCCGTGTATGCCAGATCATACTGATTTTCTATTTCCTGCTGTTTGAGTTGCTCACATTTGTGTTCTGGCCGGAGGGCAATAAGCTCCTTGTGCTGCCGTGGATCCTCATCCTCATCGGCGGCTTCTGGACGACCTATCAGTTCCGGACGCGGACGGTATTCCACATTTTTTCATTTTTTACCATTGTGTGGATCTGGCTGTTTGTCCGCTATTTCGGCTGGGATGTAGGAGCTCAGCATTATCTGTTCCCGCTGCTTGTGGTGTCCTTCTTTGCTACCTACGACAACAGGCGAGGCAAGACGATCTATACGCTGTTTCTCCTCGCGTTCCGGCTTTATCTGTTTGTATACCTCAGCAACAGACCGCCGATTTATCCGCTGGAATCCCGGACGCAGACCAGCTTCCAGATTTTGAATATGCTCACGCTGTTTTCGATTTTGTTCTATGTCTGCTGGACATTCAGCAACACGAATCAGGAGGCAGAGAAAAAGCTTGCGTACTACAACAAACGGCTGAAGCATGAGGCGCAGACGGACCAGCTCACAGGCCTTCTGAACCGCCGAAGCATGATCGAATTTCTGGAAAAGCGGACTTCGGGGAACTCGGAGGAGTTTTTGAGCATCGCCATCGGAGACATTGACTTTTTCAAGAGAGTGAATGATACGAGAGGGCACAACTGTGGGGACGAGGTGCTCCGCAGGATCGCGTCTCTGTTTATAGAATATATGGAGGGGCGGGGCATGGTCTGCCGCTGGGGCGGCGAGGAGTTCTGTCTGGCGTTTTCGGAGAACGGCGACATTGCGCGAAGCTATGTCGATGAGCTGCGCATGCGCGTGCAGGATATGGAGATCACGGATCCCTCCACGGGAGAGATCTTTCATGTGACGATGACGTTCGGCGTAGAGGAGTACGACTTTTCCGCATCGATGACGGAGCTGATCCGCCGGGCGGACGACAAGCTGTATGCCGGCAAGGACCGTGGACGAAACTGCACGATCTACTGAGTTTTACGGTGCGCTGTTGACAGAAAAGAGTATGTTTTATGGGAGAGGACTGTGAGAAGGTCCGTGTAAATTGCAATGATCCACTGGGCGGCGGGCAAAATAAAGCCTGGCCGCCCGTGTCGTGCGTGAGGAGAAATGTCTGCAGGACATAGAGGGAAAACAGAATGCTCTGGGAAAAGTTGAGTAAAATATGGAAGAGACCGGAGGGACAGTCAGCAGGGAGCTCCGGACATCAGGAGGACAATATTATGTATCTTATCGCAGGCCTGGGAAATCCCGGACCGAAATATGCACATACAAGACACAACGCCGGATTTGAGGCAATCGACCGCCTGGCGGCACGATATGGGATTCGTATAGAGACGGAGAAATTCCGGGCACTCACCGGCACGGGAGCGATCGAGGGGCAGAAGGTGCTCCTGCTCAAGCCGCTGACCTTCATGAATCTGAGCGGGGAGAGCGTCCGCGCGGCCTGCGACTTCTATAAGATCGATCCGGAGGAAGGACTGATCGTCCTCTACGACGACATCAGCCTGGCTCCGGGGCAGCTGCGCATCCGCGGGAAGGGCAGCGCGGGCGGCCACAACGGGATCAAAAATATCATCAGCCAGCTCGGCACGCAGGAGTTTCTGCGCGTGAAGATCGGCGTTGGAGCGAAGCCGTCGGACTGGGATCTGGTCGACTATGTGCTGAGCCGCTTTTCGAAAGAGGAGCAGCCTGAGATGGACGAGGCGTTCGAACGCGCCGCGCAGGCGGCTGCGAAACTGCTCACGGAGGACGTTGATCGGGTGATGAGCGAATTTAACGTGCGCAAGGAAACGCGCAGCGAAGAGAGACTGCAGGAGAAGGAATATTCATGAGAGCATTGATAGCGCCCATGCAGCAGCTGGGAGAATTTGAGGAGATCGGCAGAAAGCTCGGGGCGAACCGCGGCGTGCTGCAGGTGACAGGCTGTATCGATTCACAGAAGTCACACTTTATGTACTGCGCCGGACAGCAGTTTCAGGAGATCACGGGGCGGGCGTACGCGCGCGCGGCCGGGACAGCCGGCCCGGGCTGGAGGACAGGAACAGCCGTTGCGATATCCGGAAAGCCAAAGACGAGGTCGATTGATCCGGACAGCTCGGACGCGGCTGCGCGCTATCCGGACGTTCCGTACGCGGCTTTGATCGTGACCTACAACGATCTTCGTGCGAAGGAAATTTATGAAAACTACCGTTTTTTCGACCGGGACGTCTTGTACTTCCCGGCGAAGGATTTGATCTTTTTTCAGGCGGACATCCACAGCAACCTGCTCGAACAGCAGCGGATCGCCGTGCTCAAGGCGCTCGTCGAGCGGAAGAAAGTGACGGTCATCACGACGATGGCGGCCTGTATGAACCATCTTGTCCCGTTTGAGGACTGGAAAGATCATATCATGGAGATCGACAGCGGCTGCGAGCTCGATCTGACGGAACTGAAAGCGGAGCTTGTGAAGCTCGGCTATGAGCGCAGCGCCCAGGTGGAGGGGCCGGGACAGTTCGCGATCCGCGGCGGCATTCTTGACATCTATCCGCTGACGGAAGAGAATCCGGTCCGCATCGAATTGTGGGGCGAGGAGGTCGACTCGATCCGCAGCTTTGACGTGGAGAGCCAGCGCTCGATCGAGAATCTGGAGTCCGTGCGCATCTATCCGGCGGCCGAGCTGATCCCGGACGACGCGCAGAGGCAGGCGGCGCTGGAACGGCTGAAGAAAGAGGCGGCGAAGGCGGAGAAGATCTTCCGCGAATCCGGGAAGATGGAGGAGGCCTCCAGGATCCGTACTCTCCTGCAGGACTGCAAGGATCAGATGGAGGAGTTTGCGGAGCCTTTGTCGATGGAATCGTTTGTCGATTATTTTATCCCGCAGAAGACGACGTTTTTGGATTATTTTGACGAGAACACGACGCTTCTGTTCCTCGACGAGCCGAATCGTATGCTGGAGGCCGCGCAGGCGGTCGAGGCGGAGTTTCGCGAGAGTATGGAGCACCGGCTGGAGAAGGGCTATGTACTTCCGGGGCAGACGAGCCTGCTGTTTTCGTGCAATGAGGCGGCGGCGGCGATCTGCCGCAGGAACGCCGTTGGTCTGTGTACGCTGGAGAATGCGCGCGCGCCGTGGACGGTTTCCGGAAAGTTCGGCCTGACCGTGCGCTCCGTTAATTCCTACAACAACAGCTTTGATTATCTGGTGCAGGATCTGCGCCGCTGGAAGCGGGAGGGTTATCGCGTGATCCTTCTCGCGGCGTCCCGGACGAGGGGCAACCGTCTGGCCGGGGATTTGCTGGAGGAAGGTCTGACGAGCTTTTACACGGAGGATGGGAACCGCGAGGTGCAGCCGGGAGAGGTACTGGTCACCTACGGGAACGCACAGCGGGGCTATGAGTATCCGCTGATCAAGTTTGTCGTGATCACGGAGAGCGATATCTTCGGGCAGCAGAAGAAGAAAAAGAAGCGCCACAGACGCTATGAGGGCCGGCAGATCCAGGATTTCGCGGAGCTCTCGGTCGGCGACTATGTGGTGCATGAGAATCACGGGCTCGGCGTTTACCGCGGCATCGAGAAGGTGGAGGTCGACCGGGTCACAAAGGATTACATGAAGATCGAGTATGCGGGCGGCAGCAATCTCTATGTGCCGGCGACGCAGCTCGACGTGATCCAGAAATACGCGGACAGCGACGCGAAAACGCCGAAGCTCAACAAGCTCGGGACGCAGGAGTGGAGCCGCACGAAGACGCGCGTGCGCACAGCCGTGAGGGAGATCGCGCAGGACCTTGTGAAGCTGTACGCCGAGCGGCAGAGAAAGGAAGGCTTCGTCTACGGCGAGGATACCGTCTGGCAGAGAGAGTTTGAGGAGATGTTTCCTTTCGAGGAGACAGAGGATCAGCTTCTCGCGATCGAAGCGGTGAAGCAGGACATGCAGAGTCCGAAGATCATGGACCGCCTGATCTGCGGGGACGTCGGCTACGGCAAGACGGAGATCGCGATCCGCGCCGCGTTCAAGGCGGTGCAGGACGGCAAGCAGGTCGCCTATCTTGTCCCGACGACGATCCTGGCGCAGCAGCATTACAACACCTTTGTGCAGCGCATGAAGGATTTCCCGGTGCGCGTCGACCTGATGTGCCGGTTCCGCACGCCCGCGGAGCAGAAACAGACGATCGAAGGGCTCAAAAAAGGCATGGTCGACATCGTGATCGGGACGCACCGACTGCTTTCGAAGGATGTGCAGTACAAGAATCTCGGTCTGCTCGTGATCGACGAGGAGCAGCGCTTCGGCGTGGCGCACAAGGAGAAGATCAAGCAGCTCAAGAGCGACATCGACGTGATGACGCTGACGGCGACACCGATCCCGCGCACGCTGCACATGAGCCTCGTCGGGATCCGCGACATGAGCGTGCTCGAGGAGGCGCCGCAGGAGCGCGTGCCGATCCAGACCTATGTCATGGAGTACAACGAGGAGCTGGTGCGCGAGGCGATCAGCCGAGAGCTCGCGCGCGGAGGGCAAGTCTACTACGTGTACAATCGTGTCAACAATATCGTGGAGATGACGAACACGATCGCGGCCCTTGTGCCGCAGGCGCAGGTGGCGTTCGCGCACGGGCAGATGAAGGAGCGGGAGCTCGAGCAGGTCATGTACGATTTTATCAACGGGGATATCGACGTGCTCGTGACGACGACGATCATTGAGACCGGTCTGGATATCTCGAACGTCAACACGATGATTGTGCACGACGCGGACACGATGGGGCTTGCGCAGCTCTATCAGCTGCGTGGGCGAGTCGGGCGGTCAAACCGCACGGCCTACGCGTTTCTGATGTACCGCCGCAACAAGATGCTCAAGGAGGTCGCGGAGAAACGACTGTCCGCGATCCGCGAATTCACGGAGCTTGGCAGCGGTTTCAAGATCGCGATGCGCGACCTGGAGATCCGGGGCGCAGGCAACCTGCTCGGCAGCGAGCAGCACGGCCACATGGAGGCGGTCGGCTATGATCTGTACTGTAAGCTGCTGAACGAGTCGGTGCGGGAGCTCAAGGGGCAGGACGTCACGCAGGAGAGCTACGAGACGGCGATCGATCTGGATGTGGACGCGTTCATTCCGGACAGCTACATCAGGAATGAGATCCAGAAGCTCGATATCTATAAGAGGATCGCGGCGATACGGAACGAGGAAGAGCACGACGATATGCTCGAGGAGCTGATGGACCGCTTCGGAGAGCCGCCGCGCCCGGTGCAGAATCTGCTCGCGATCGCGCGGATGCGTGCGGAGGCGCACGACGCGTATATCACGGAGCTCACGCAGAAGGGCGACGAGGTGAAGATCGTCATGTACGAGAAGGCGCAGATCGATACGACGCGCATCGACGGACTGCTCAAATACTATCGCGGCAGGCTGCGCTTTACGATCGAGACGAACCCGTATTTCACCTACGCCCGGCCGAAGACACAGGCGCCGGGGAAAGAAGGCGAGGGTACGCTGCAGCTCGTGCAGGAGCTGCTGGCGGCAGTGCGGACGCTGAGCGAGTGAGACAGATGCGGACAGAGCGATCCTGCGTGGTGTAAGTGAGATAAATACAGACAACAGACTTGCGAGGTGGATGATGAAGACAATCTTGATGGCCGGAGGCAGAGGGACGCGGATCAGCGCCGTCTACCCGGACATTCCGAAACCATTGATCCCGATCGACGGCATACCCGTGCTGGAGAGGGAGATCCGCTCTCTGGCGGAGCAGGGCTTTACCGATCTCATTCTCACGGTCTCCCACATGGGAGAGAAGATCATGGATTACTTCGGCGACGGCTCCGGATATGGCGTCTCGATCCAATATTACAACGAGACGACGCCGCTGGGCAACGCAGGGGCGCTGTTCAGGCTGCGGGATCAGCTGACGGAGGATTTTCTCCTTTTGAACGCAGACGCGATCTTTGACGTGGACTTCAACCGTATGGTGGAGTTCCACCGCGCGCGCCATGCGCTTGTCACTTTGCTCACGCACCCGAACAGCCATCCGTATGACAGCGGATTGCTGATCGCCGATGAAAACGGTGCTGTGAAGCAGTGGCTCGCGAAGGAGGACGCCCGTCCGGATTATTATAAGAACCGGGTAAACGCCGGATTGCATGTGATCTCCCCGGAGATTCTTGACCTGGCGGATATCGACCCGGACCGGATCGGGACGACAGACGAAGAGACGGGAAAGACAGTCAAGATAGATCTGGATCGTCAGCTTCTGAAGCCGCTTGCAGGCTCCGGGAAAATGTTCTGCTATGACAGTCCCGAGTATGTGAAGGATATGGGAACGCCGGAACGCTATCAGGCGGCCGCCGCCGATTTCCGGGCGGGTATTGTGCAGGCCAGGAATCTGAAGAGAAAGCAGAGGGCGGTCTTTCTGGACCGGGACGGCACGATCAACAAGTATGTGGGCTTCTTGCGGGATATCGGTCAGTTTGAGCTGCTCGACGGCGCGGCCGAGGCAATCCGAAGGATCAACGCTTCCGGCTATCTCTGCATCGTCGCCACAAACCAGCCAGTGATCGCGCGTGGAGAGGTGACGGCGCCGGAGCTTGCGGAGATCCACAACAAGATGGAGACGCTGCTGGGGCTGGGAGGAGCTTATGTAGACGGGATCTATTACTGCCCGCACCATCCGCACAAGGGCTATGAGGGCGAGGTGCCCGAGCTGAAGATCGACTGTTGCTGCCGCAAGCCGAAGCCCGGCATGCTTTTGAAGGCGGCGGAGGATTTCAATATCGATCTGGAAAATTCCTGGATGGTCGGAGACGGGGAAAATGATGTCAAAGCCGGCATCGCGGCGGGGTGCAAAACGGCGCTGATCAGTGAAAACGGCGAAGAGTTCGGACAGACCGTAACCGTGAGTTCTCTGGCCGAATTTGCAAAGCGCTGCATCGTGAGCGAGTCATAGACAGGTGACTCGAAAGACTTTAGCTGAACAGGATTTGCGGGGTATTACAATGACAGCAGACGGTCGATCACGTGTCCGGTTACGTAGAAGGTCGTCTCAAAATGCATAAACTGCAGGATGTTCTCGTCCCACATAAATTTGAGCTGCGGCGGGAATTCGTCGTCGCCCTCCCAGAACTGGAGCTGAATTGAGAGGAACGGAAAGACGGGGATTTTGTAGGACACATCGCCAATCTTTTCCTTTGTGCCGCCCAGTGCTTCGCAGGCCGCCGTGAGACGGTCCGTGCGATGGTCAAAGGAGCGGGCCGCCGGTGCGAACATGTCGTTTCCGGGAGCCGCCGCGAGGTTGGCTCCTTTCACGTTGCTGATGCCGCAGTAATTTCCGGACAGACGGCAGTCGTCCTTCGAGTAGCAGAGCACATCGAAGATGGAGAGGACTTCCTCGAAGCCTGCCTCATGCCAGAGGCCGGAATCCTCCTTCCACTCTACCTTTCCGGTATGCCGGTCGATCCGATAACGGCGCGCGACAAACTCGATGTACAGAAAATCGTCGTCGTGCTCCAGATGAAATTTATCGATCATACGCTGCTGGTCGTACTTCAGAAATAATTTCTGCGACTCTCTTTTTGTCGTTTCGTAATTGGAACCGCGCATGAGAACCTCCTTCCCGTGCTGCATGTGTTACAGGAATCGTTTCTGTTCTCTTTGTATTACTGCATCCTTACTTCGATTTCCATTTATATCCACATTTTAAACACTCCCATGCCGGATGTGTACTTAAGAGTTCTTAGCCATAAATTCAGCTTGTTATTTTAAATTACGGATATCCTCGACCAGTGCGTCAATCTCATCCTGTGACGTGCCCCAGCTTGTGCAGAAGCGCACGCAACTGTGCGTGTCATCGATCTTCTTCTCAAACTCAAATACATATTTTTCCGAGAGCTTTTCCATCTGACTGTTTTCGAGCACGACAAACTGCTGGTTCGTACAACTCTCTATGTAGGGCGGGACGCCCTTTTCGGCAAAAGCGCGGCGGATCTGCTGCGCGAGCTCAGTCGCCTTCTTCGTGATTTCGAAATAGAGCCCGTCCGCGAACAGTGTGTAGAACTGCAGGCCGAGCAGCCAGCCCTTGGCGAGCATCGCGCCATTCTGTTTGATGTAGCTGCGGAAGTCGACGTTCAGCGCCGGGTTTGCGATGACGAGCGCCTCGCCGAAGAGGGCGCCGCATTTTGTGCCGCCGCAGTAAAAAAGGTCGGTCAGGCGGGCGAGATCTTTCATCGATACATCGTTCTCAGCAGCGCCGAGACCGTAGCCGAGCCGCGCTCCGTCGACGAAGAGGTACATGCCGTATTCCCGGCATACGCGGCTGATGTCCTCCAGCTCTTGAAGAGAGTAGAGCGTACCGTACTCGGTCGGGAAGGACAGATAGACGAGTTTCGGCTGGGTGATGTGCTCCGGGATGTCGCTGTCGCGGTACAGCCGCGCCTCCTCCTCAATCTGCGCAGCCGTGATTTTGCCGTTATGCGCGGGCAGCGCCTGAATCTTGTGGCCGCAGTGCTCGACCGCGCCGGTCTCGTGGACGTTGATGTGTCCGCTGTCTGCGCTGATGACGCTCTGGTACGGGCGCAGCGCTGACGAGATCACCGTGTAGTTGACCTGCGTGCCTCCAATCAGGAAATGCACCGCTGCCTGCGGGCAGTCCAGATACTTTTTGATTTCCCCTGCGGCCTTTTCGCACCACGGGTCGATCCCGTAGCCGCCGTAGCTCTCGTTGTTCGTGCGCGCGAGCGCCTTCAGGATCTTTGGATGGGCGCCGCGGCTGTAGTCGTTATTAAAGCGTATCATAGGGTCTTCCTTTTCTTTGTGTAGTATTTACATGCCAACTTGCAGAAGCCTGATATCGTCATAGTCAGTTTTTATTCTATTACCCCGTAAAGATAGGCATTCAGGATATTCTGGGGCGCATCATAATAGAAGCTTGAGTTATAGTCGTCGATCTTTTCGCTGACAAAGGAATTATACGCCTCGAATATCGCGTCGACGATGGGAAGATTTTTTTCTCTTGCGATGCCGAGGACAAGCCGCTTGTATACTTTTCCGATATCCCAGTGGCTTGGGACTGCATAACGGGCGGCGGAGATATTGTCGAAATCTCCGGTTGTGATCCCGGCTTTTTCGATGAAATCCTCACTTACCGTGTCAATATTATCGCTGTGATAGACGTCGGCAAGGTCGTATATTTTTTCTGCCAGGGTCTTACCAAGTGAATTTACTACGACGGATCGCCTGTTTTTGGTTCGCCGCGCAATATATTCGATCAGGCTGCAAGTAAAAAAGAGATCATTTCCTTAAATTCAAGTATCTTTAGTCCGGTGTCCATACGCACGGTATACGTGTTGACAACAGGGGTATCATATCGTCTGGCCCAGCGTTCAGCCTGCTCCCGGATAATCGTACAATAAAAACCGGGGCCAAAGTCTTTCGTATTCTTTCCGAGGATTATCTTTGGCTTTTGAATAACGGTATATCCGCCGTGATAAACAGTCATCTTCCCCATACGAATGCCTCCGTGGTATGCTCTTGAAAAGGATTTTAGCATACTTTCTGAAAAAAAAACAGAGAGAACGCTTTTTATTCCCTTCTTTTTTGAGATGTGGTAAAATGAATTCGTGTTTAGTTCACTACAAGTTTTTCATATTGGCTACCCTGACGCCCTGCACGGGCTTGCAATGTCAGGGCAGACCCGCTCGCGCTTAATCGGGCACGCAGCGGTGCATAAGCTCGCTTGCACTCACCAAGCACCGGCGGCCCTCAATGATCTGCCCTGACACAGCAAGTCCCTTTTGCCGGGCTGTGCACTAAACACGAATTACATTGGCAAGAGAGTATATGCAAATTATGGAGCAGAAGCAGGAGCAGAGGATACGGATTTCGGTCCGAAGTCTCGTTGAATTTATTTTGCGCTCGGGCGATATCGACAACCGTCGGGGCGCGTTTGCGCAGAAGGAGGCCATGCAGGAGGGCAGCCGTATCCACCGGAAGATACAGGGACGGATGGGCAGCGGCTACCAGGCGGAGGTGCCTCTCTCTTTTGACGTGCCTGCGGACGGTTTTGTGCTGACGGTTGAGGGACGCGCGGACGGGATCTTCCGGATGGACGATGTGCGTCGCGCGGAGCGCGGCGTGCTCTGGAGTCGCGACGAGAAAGAATGGATCGTCTCCGGAACAGGTAAGAAGTACGGGACGCGCGAAAAGACAGAGGAGAATGCAGAGCCGGAAAAGGCAGAGCATGCGGAGCAGGAGAACGCAGAGCCAAAAAAGGCAGAGCATGCGGAGCAGGAAAAAGCAGAACCGGATAAGGACGGACACTCGGGGCAGGAACAGTGCCGGGCAGATATGTACATCGACGAGATCAAGGGCGTCTACCGTGACGTCAGCTTTCTCCATGAGCCGGTGCCGGTGCATCTCGCGCAGGCGAAGTGTTATGCATACATCTATGGCAGCCAGAAGGGGCTGGAGCACATCGGCGTGCAGATGACCTACTGCAACATGGAGAGTGAAGAGCTCCGGCGGTTCCGGGAGGAGTATTCCGTGGAGGAGCTTGGCGTATGGTTTGACGGTATCGTCCGGGAGTATCAGAAGTGGGCGAAGCTGGAGCTCGAATGGAAAGAGACGCGGCAGACGTCGATCAAAGGACTGGAATTCCCGTTCCCCTGGCGCGAGGGGCAGAAGGAGGTGGCGTCGTCGGTGTACCGGACGATGCTGCGCAAGAAGAAGCTGTTCATCCAGGCGCCGACCGGGACGGGCAAGACGCTCTCGACGGTCTTCCCGGCGGTCAAGGCAGTCGGGGAAGGACTTGCGGATCGGATCTTCTATGCGACGGCGAAGACGGTCACGAGGACGGTCGCGGAGGAGGCGTACGCGATCCTGCGCAGACAGGGACTTCGCATGAAAACCGTGACATTGACGGCGAAGGAAAAGATCTGCTTTACCGGGGAGGCGGAGTGCAACCCGGACGCCTGCCCGTACGCGAAGGGTCATTTTGACCGAGTGAACGACGCGGTGTTTGAATTCATCTCGGCCGGCGAGGTCTTCGACCGTCCGGCGATCGAAGCGCAGGCGGAAAAGTGGCAGGTCTGTCCGTTCGAATTCGGACTGGACGTGTCGCTCTGGGCGGACGCGGTCATCTGCGATTACAATTACATTTTTGATCCGCGCGCGAAGCTGAAGCGCTTCTTCGGCGAGGGCGTGAAGGGGGATTATCTGTTCCTGATCGACGAGGCGCACAATCTCGTGGAACGCGGACGGGAGATGTTCTCCGCGTCGCTCGTCAAGGAGGATTTTCTGGAGCTGCGTAAAGTGGTACGGCCGCACAGTCAGAAAATGGCGCGCGCGCTTGGACGCTGCAACAACTGGCTGCTGGAGCGCAAGAGGGAGTCGGATTCCGGGTCGGTGCAGATCCTGCCGGATGCAGGGATGCTCCCGGTTTACCTGATGAATCTGTGCGGGATCATGGAGGACTTCCTGGAGGAGTCCAGAGATGCGGAAGTGAATGAAAAAGTGCTGGAGCTTTACTTTCAGGCGCGGCGTTTTCTCGATACCTGCGATCTGCTGGGCGAGGATTATGTGATCTATACGGAGCTTCTGGAAGATGGACGTTTTCAGCTTCGGCTGTTCTGCGTGGACGTTTCAGGAAATCTGCAGGAGTGTCTGGACAAGGGCAAGAGCACGATCTTTTTCTCGGCGACGCTTCTGCCGATCCAGTATTACAAGAGTCTGTTGAGTACGGAGAAAGAGAATTACGCGATCTACGCTCACTCGATCTTTCCGAGGGAGAATCGCTGTGTGATGATCGGGGCGGATACGACCAGCCGTTACACGAACCGCGGCGAGCAGGAGTACCGCAAGATGGCAGAGTACGTGCTTCGGCTGATCCTCGCGAAGCGCGGAAACTATATGATCTTCTTCCCGTCGTACCGGATGATGGACGAGGTTGCGCAGCAGTTTACCGCTCTGTGCGAGGCGCAGGGGGAGGAGATCCGGCTTTTGTGTCAGGAGAACGGGATGAAAGAGGCGAAGCGCGAGGAATTTCTGCGCCAGTTTGAGGAGCCGCATGAGCAGGGGCTGGCGGGCTTCTGCGTGATGGGAGGGATCTTCGGTGAGGGGATCGACCTGAGGGGCGAGCGGCTGGTCGGCGCGGTGGTCGTCGGCACCGGGATCCCGCAGATCTGCACCGAGCGGGAGATGCTGAAGCAATTCTACGACAAGCGCGGGGAGGACGGCTTTTTTTACGCCTACCTCTGCCCCGGCATGAACAAGGTGCTGCAGTCGGCGGGACGCGTGATCCGCACAGAGGAGGACGAGGGCATCATTCTCCTGCTTGACGAGCGCTTTGCGGCGGCGCGCTATCGCAGGATGTTTCCGGAGGAATGGGGAAATCCGGGGCTGTGTACGCT
This sequence comes from uncultured Lachnospiraceae bacterium, assembly GCA_947629385.1. Lineage (GTDB taxonomy): Bacteria > Bacillota > Clostridia > Lachnospirales > Lachnospiraceae > Choladousia. The sequence goes on along the minus strand of CANRDO010000011.1, from coordinate 49,989 downwards.
TGCGGATGTGCGCGCGAAGGCGGAGAAATTCTGGAACCGTTGTGTCGAAAAAGGTCAAGAGATATTGTAATCCTTCCGATTATCCGTTATAATGAGAACAATGCGGAAATTCCGGCAGATTGTCTGTGGCAGAGGGAGGAACGCATGAGGACGTGCGTTGAATTAATCATCAGGAGATGAATAAAAAATGAGTAATAAGCTTTCAAAGAAAAGTAGTACGAAAAAAGAGTCCCAAAAGAGATCCGGCATGGAGCTCGTCTGGGTTACGCTGATCGCGATCGTTCTTGTTGTGGTGATTCTTGCGCTTGTGATCCAAAGTCAGTCAAAGAAGGCGACAGATCAGGGAACGACGAATACCGGGGCGGAGGTCGATCTTTCAAAAGTCTCCGGTCCGAGCGTAACGATCTCTGTGAAAGATTACGGGGACATCAAGGTGAAGCTGGACGAGAATGCCGCTCCGATCACGGTTGAGAATTTCGTCGGACTCGTACAGGACGGCTTCTACGACGGGCTTACGTTCCACCGGATTATCGACGGATTCATGATCCAGGGCGGTGATCCGAATGGAGACGGCAGCGGCGGCTCGGGTAGGAATATCAAGGGCGAGTTTTCAAGCAACGGGATAGACAATCCGATCTCGCACAAGCGTGGCGTGATCTCGATGGCGCGCTCAAGTGATCCGGACAGCGCCAGCAGCCAGTTTTTCATCGTCCAGTCGGACAGCACATCCCTCGACGGCGACTATGCGGCATTCGGCTACGTGACCGAGGGAATGGAGATCGTCGACAAGATCTGCGAGGACGTCGAGGAGGGGCCGAACGGAGCGGTCGAGCCCGAAGACCAGCCAGTGATCGAGAGTATAACAGTGAATGACGACAAATAAATTCGTATTTAGTGCACAGCCCGGCAAAAGGGACTTGCTGTGTCAGGGCAGATCATTGAGGGCCGCCGGTGCTTGGTGAGCGCAAGCGAGCTTATGCACCGCTGCGTGCCCGATTAAGCGCGAGCGGGTCTGCCCTGACATTGCAAGCCCTTGCAGGGCGTCCGGATAGCCAGTATGTGAACTATACACGAAGAAGGAGGACCTACATGAGCAAAGTCAGAAGAGTGTATGTGGAGAAAAAGGAGCAGTTCGCTGTAGCCGCGAAGGGACTCGCGCACGAGATGCGAAGCTATCTCGGCGCGGCCGGCCTGAAAGGCATCCGCATCCTGATCCGCTACGATGTGGAGAACGTCTCGGACGCGGTGTTCGCGGACGCGTGCAGGATGGTGTTCGCCGAGCCGCCGGTGGACGTCCTCTATGAGGACGAGTTCCCGATGGCGGAAGACGAGCGGGCGTTCGCGGTGGAGTATCTGCCGGGACAGTTTGACCAGCGGGCGGATTCCGCCGTGCAGTGCGTGAAATTCCTGAAGGAGGACGAGGAGCCGGTGATCCGCTCCGCGACAGTCTATGTGGCCGCCGGCGAGGTGTCGGACGAGGAGTTCGAGGCGATCAAATCCTACTGCATCAATCCGGTGGATTCACGCGAGGCAGGTTTCGAGAAGCCGGAGACGCTGGTGACGGAGTTTGAGGAGCCTGCGGATGTGAGCGTCTTCGACGGCTTCAACGCGATGGGGGAGGCAGAGCTGAGGACGCTCTACGATTCCCTGAATCTGGCGATGACCTTCCGTGACTTCCAGCATATCCAGAATTATTTTAAGAACGAGGAAAAGCGCGATCCGTCGATGACCGAGGTGCGCGTACTCGATACCTACTGGTCGGATCACTGCCGCCATACGACGTTCTCGACGGAGCTTACGGACGTTGCGTTCGACGACGGCTACTATCGGAAGCCCATCGAGGATACTTATAAGCAGTATCTCGCCGACCACGAGGAGATGTACAAGGGGCGGGACGACAAATTCGTCTGCCTGATGGATCTCGCGCTGATGGCGATGCGCAAGCTGAAGAAAGAGGGTAAGCTGCAGGATCAGGAGGAGTCGGACGAGATCAATGCCTGCAGCATCGTGGTGCCGGTCGAGATCGACGGAAAGACCGAGGAATGGCTGGTCAATTTCAAGAATGAGACGCACAACCACCCGACCGAGATCGAGCCGTTCGGCGGCGCGGCGACATGCTTAGGCGGCGCGATCCGCGATCCGCTCTCCGGGCGCACCTATGTTTATCAGGCGATGCGCGTGACGGGCGCGGCAGACCCGAGGGCTTCCGTAAAGGATACCCTGAAAGGCAAGCTGCCGCAGAAGAAGCTGGTGCGCGAGGCGGCGCACGGCTACAGCTCCTACGGCAACCAGATCGGTCTGGCGACCGGTTATGTCAAGGAAATCTATCATCCGGATTACGTGGCGAAGCGCATGGAGATCGGCGCGGTCATGGGCGCGGCTCCGAGAAGCGCCGTGATCCGTGAGAATTCCGATCCGGGCGACGTCATCATCCTGTTAGGCGGACGGACGGGCCGCGACGGTATCGGCGGGGCGACCGGTTCTTCGAAGGTGCACACGGAGGCCTCCATCGAGGTCTGCGGCGCGGAGGTGCAGAAGGGCAACGCGCCGACGGAGCGCAAGCTGCAGAGGCTGTTCCGCCGTCCGGAGGTTAGCAGACTGATCAAGAAGTGCAACGATTTCGGCGCAGGCGGCGTCTCCGTGGCGATCGGAGAGCTCGCGCCGGGAATGGAGATCAACCTGGACAAGGTTCCGAAGAAATACGCGGGACTGGACGGCACGGAGCTCGCGATCTCTGAGTCGCAGGAGCGTATGGCGGTCGTCGTCGACCCGAAGGATGTAAAGGAATTCATGGCTTACGCGGCCGAGGAGAACTTGGAATCGGTCGAGGTGGCCGTCGTGACGGAAAGCCCGCGGCTCGTTCTCAAGTGGAGAGGCAGGGAGATCGTCAATATCTCCCGCGCGTTCCTCGACACGAACGGCGCGCATCAGGAGACGAGCGTCGCGGTGGATATGCCTTCCGAGACGGAGAAATATTTTGTGAGAAACGAAGTGGTGGACGTCCGCGCGAAATGGCTGGAGACGCTCGCCGATCTGAACTGCTGCTCGCAGAAGGGGCTTGTGGAGATGTTCGACGGCTCGATCGGAGCAGGCTCAGTGTTCATGCCGTACGGCGGAAAATACCAGTTTACCGAGACACAGGCGATGGTCGCGAAGCTCCCGGTGCTTGAGGGCAAGACCGACACGGTAACGATGATGGCCTACGGCTTCGACCCGTACCTGTCGAGCTGGAGCCCGTACCACGGCGCGGTCTACGCGGTGCTGGAGTCGGTCGCGCGCATCGTGGCGAACGGCGGGGATTACAGCAAGATCCGCTTCACCTTCCAAGAGTATTTCCGCAGGATGACCGAGGACCCGAAGCGCTGGAGCCAGCCGTTCGCGGCGCTGTTGGGCGCATACTCTGCGCAGCTCGGTTTCGGCCTGCCGTCGATCGGGGGCAAGGACAGCATGTCCGGTTCGTTCAATGAGATCGACGTGCCGCCGACGCTCGTGTCGTTCGCGGTGGACGTGGCCAGCGACAGGACGATCATCACGCCGGAGCTCAAGAGGGCGGGCAGCAAACTCGTGCTCCTGCACTTTGAAAAAGACGAATACGATCTTCCGGTCTATGAAGAGATTATGGAGCAGTACGCGAAGTTCCACGAGGACGTCAAGGCGGGCCGTATCATCTCGGCCTACGCGCTCGACGGCAAGGGACTCGCGGCGGCGCTCTCGAAGATGGCGTTCGGCAACGGGCTCGGCTTTAAGATCGAGCACAACATGGACGAGCGTGATCTGTTCACGGCGGGCTTCGGCGATATCGTGGCCGAGGTGCCGGATGGGGCGGTCGGCTCCCTCGCGATCCGCTATACGGTGGTCGGCGAGGTGGTAAACAACGGCACATTTGAATATAAGGACGTAAAGATTCCAATCGACGAGGCGCTGCAGGCCTGGACGGGCACGCTGGAGCGCGTGTTCAAGACGGACTCCGGCATTCCGACGATCGGCGGCGGTCTCGACATCGACGGCAACCCGACGAGCGGTCCGCGGGCGTACTTCTTCGCCGGCAGGGAAGAGGATGGGACGATCGTCCACAAGGAGAACGGCTGCTACGTGACGCCGAATGTTCATGTATGTAAGCATAAGGTGGCAAAGCCGCATGTGTTCATCCCGGTGTTCCCGGGTACGAACTGTGAGTACGACAGCACGAAGGCGTTCGAGCGCGCGGGCGCAGAGGTGGACGTCAAGGTCTTCCGCAACTTAAGCGCACAGGACATCCGCGATTCCGTGGAGACCTTCGAGAAGGCGATCTCTCAGGCGCAGATCATCATGTTCCCGGGCGGCTTCTCGGCGGGCGACGAGCCGGACGGCTCCGCGAAATTCTTCGCGACCGCGTTCCAGAACGCGAAGCTGAAAGAGGCGGTCATGAAGCTTTTGAACGAGCGGGACGGTCTGGCGCTCGGCATCTGCAACGGCTTCCAGGCGCTGATCAAGCTCGGGCTGGTGCCGTACGGGGAGATCGTCGGCCAGACGGAGGATTCCCCGACGCTGACGTTCAACACGATCGGCCGGCACATTTCCAAGATGGTTTACACGAAGGTTGTCAGCAACAAGTCTCCGTGGCTTGCGCTCGCGCAGCCGGGCGGCGTCTACACGAACCCGGCCTCGCATGGAGAAGGGCGTTTCGTGGCGAGCAAGGAATGGCTGATGCGGCTGTTCGCGCACGGGCAGGTGGCGACGCAATACTGCTACCCGGACGGAGAGATCCGGATCGACGATGAAATGTGGAACATCAACGGTTCCTACTTCGCGATCGAGGGCATCACGAGTCCGGACGGCAGAGTGCTCGGCAAGATGGCGCACTCGGAGCGCCGCGGAGACTCGGTGGCCGTCAATATTTACGGAGAGCAGGATCTGAAGATATTTGAATCGGGAGTCGCATATTTCAGATGAGTAAACAAAGGGTACGAGCGGATAACTTTGAACAATTGATCGAGATCGTCAAGGCGGTCCAGCGCGGCAAGGATCCGGAAGAGTCTCTGCGCGAGAAAGAGGAGCAGGAGCTTCAGGAGCTGCTCGCGCAGGAGGAGGGCGAGGAAGAGCTTCCTGATGAGGAGCGGACGCCAGAGGAGCAGCAGGAGGATGAGCGGGCGATCAGCCGTCTGCTGCGCAGGTGGAGGCCAGACGGCAGGAGGGACAGAAATGTCTCGGAGCCGGAGAAGGAGACGCCGGCGAAGTCAGAGCATTCGGAGGGGGAAGCTGCGGTCGAAGAGACTGTGAAGCCTGCCCGGAAGAAAAAGATTGCGAAGCCTGCCTTGAGAAGAAAGACTGCAAAGCCTGACTCGAATAGAGAGAAGCCTGAACCATCTCCGGCACCCGCAGGAGAAAAGACGCGGGAGAAAGGCGCAGTGTTGAAATACCTTCGCGAGAAGCTTTCCGGGATTGGAGCCAGCATTCGGAAGGGCGCTACATCCATTCGAGAAAATTTTGCAAAGCATGGGCTTCGGCACAAAAAGCTGATATTAGCGGTCGCTGGACTTCTGCTTGTGGTTCTTGTGATTGGACTGATCGTTCATTCCATTTTGCTCTCACAGGCGGAGAAGCGCAAGATGGAGGGAGTGACGGCCGACGATGGTCTGACAGTTTTGATCGAGGAGAGACCGGAGCAGTGGTGCCGCTCCTATCCGGTGAAGCTGACGATTCGTGTGAAAAATGCGAAGGCCGAAAAGGCGACTGTGAATGGGACCAGCTACATGCTCGATGAGGAGGGCAGGCTTACGGCGCAGGTGAGTGAGCCGACGCTTGAGATTTCCGTGGATACAGATCAGGGAACGTTGAATGCTCAGGCAGAGATTCCGATGATCGATTCACAGCCTCCAGTCATCAATGTGACGAGGAAGCAGGAGCAGATTACGGTAACCGCAGGCGATGCGCGCTCTGAGATCGCGAAGATCCGCTATGCGATTGTACATAACAATGCATTTTCCAATGTTCCGGAATTTCTGGATTACAGTGAACCGCTTGCATATGAGGAGGACAGCGTTTATTATTTCTATGCGCAGGACGCGGCGGGCAACCGTTGCCGTCCACTCGTGACAACGATGGAGAATGCGGAGTCGCTCACTCTTTCGCGGGAAGAGGTTGAATTGTATCCGGAGGAGACGACCTGGCTGGATGCGCAGGTCGAGCCGGCGGGCGCACTTTTGAATAATCTGAAATATACGAGTGCGAATCCGGAGGTGGTATCGGTAGACAGCTCTGGAAAGGTGACAGCCCAGGGCATCGGAAGTACGATCATCACGGTCAGTGCGGATGAGATCAAAGAGGTGTCCTGTAAGGTGACAGTCGGTGAGAGCAGGTCAGTGACGATCAGCGCAGTTGGAGACTGCACGCTCGGGACCGACGCGAATTTCAACTCGGAGACCAGCTTTGATGCGTTTGACATTGTCCGTGGACATTCCTGGTTCTTCCAGAATGTCAAGGATACGCTGAGCGAGGACGATGCGACATTTGCCAATCTGGAGGGAACGCTTACGGACGAGACGCAGCGCGAGAATAAGCAGTATGCGTTCAAGGGTGATCCGTCCTACACGCAGATTTTGAAGAATGGTTCCATCGACGTGGTTACGCTGGCGAACAATCACAGCAGCGATTACGGTCCGCAGAGTCTGGCCGATACTAAGCAGCATCTGACGGAGGCTGGCATTGATTACTGCCAGGATACGGAGATTGCTGTGAAGGACGTCAACGGGATTCCGACTGCCTTTATCGGCATCTATGTGCTGGACGATGGCATGGACAGCGAGAAGGATCTGCGCGAGGCAGTCGAGGCTGCGAAGGAGCAAGGGGCAAGGCTCATTATCGTGGCTTTCCACTGGGGAAGCGAGAAGGAGACGCAGCCGGATGCGACGCAGCAGGAGCTGGCACATATCGCTGTGGACTGCGGGGCGAACCTCGTGGTGGGGCACCATCCGCATGTGCTGCAGGGGATCGAGAAATACAATGGTGTATACATCGCCTACAGTCTGGGAAATTTCTGCTTCGGGGGAAACAATGCGCCGTCCGACATGGACAGCCTGATCTTCCGTCAGACCTTTACGGTCACAAGAGACGGCGTGCTCGACGACGATCAGATCGAGCTTATTCCGTGTAGCATTTCCTCGGAAGCGTATTATAACAATTATCAGCCGACGCCGGCGCAGGGGACAGAAGCACAGCGGATCATCGAGCGCATCAACGAGTACAGTGCGGCGTTTGGCATGGGCTATACCGCCTCGGGAGAGTCGGAGGATGCCGACCCGAGCGGGACATCCGATACCGCGACGGATCAGTCGACCGATAGCAGTGCATCAGGCGGAACAGCCGATACGGGGTCGGCGGAATGAGTGATGCCAGATGAAAGAAAAAAGAACATACTGGGGAGAGAGGGTGCAACAAAGTGTTGCGCCTTTTCTTTTTTTCGACAGATTTTGAAATAATTTCAGACAACTCAACACATACCACCTATTTTACAAGATAAAATGACACCTATTGCATCGAAATATTGAAAAATTAAGGTGGAAGTGCTACCATTTTTGCCGCAGGGAACTCATATATTCTCTGATTGTCAGGGACAGACGGAGAAAGGAGCGGTCGAATATGGTCTGTTGTCAAAGAGCGAGAAAAATATACTATCAGACACTGGAGGGCAGCCGGTGCCTATTGGCTGACGAGCGCGATAAGAAAAAGCTTCTCGATATTCTTTTTGCCATTGAAAAAGAGGAAGAGTGGCTCGTCTACGCGTTCTGCCTTACCGACGACTGCGCATATCTTGTCATAGAGGCAAACGGGATTTCCTCAGTCCGCAAGGGTGTTTTGCATGCGGCAAGCGAATTTCTTGACAGATACTGTGCTGACTTGGCGCATCCAAGACGCAGGCAGGTCTTTCTGAGAAACGGAATCACGAAGGAGCTTGCCTCGATGGGGGAAATTGCTGCCCAGTGCCGTAGAATTCACAGGCTTCCTCTTGAGAAGGGATATGTCAGCCGGCTTGGCGACTACTGGTGGAGCAGTTATATTACGTATGCCGGGGATTACGAGTGGAAGATGGTGGATTGCCGGATCTTTTCGCTGTACTTTTCAGCTGATCCGGAAATCGCCAGGCAGCGTCTTTTGCAGTTCCATCAGTAGAGAACCTGTACAAAATAACGGTTTTACGCGTTGATTGTGATGAATTTCAAATAATTTTCTTAAAAATTTTAAAAAGGAATGACAAATGAAAAGAATGGTGCTAGAATGTAAAGCCGGATGAGATACCAGAAAAAATGTGCCAAATGACGAAGGCGAAAGGCCAAAGGAGATTGACGATGAAACACAGGGCATTGCTTCTGGCTGCGTTTGCGGCCGCCGGGGTTCTTCTGCTGACGGCGTGTACTTCTTCAGAGGAAGGGATCGCGCAGGACGTCAGGACAGAGTCTTCCGGAAACGCGGGCGCGTCGGACGCGGGAAGCACGGACGACGCCGCGGCACAGCCGGGCGCGCCTCAGGACACGAGCGGCGATGCAGGGGCGGCGGATACCTCGGGTACTCTGTCACAGACGGAAGGACAGACGGAAGAGAAGCTTCCCCAGGCCGGGACGGACGTCACAGAAGAAGCCGGCACGGAGGCGCCTCAGGAAGACGGCGCAAAAGAGCCGGGAGAGGAAGATATCTGGTCCGGGACATACGCAAGCGATCAAGAGACCGTTACGATCTCACTTGTCGATGCAAAGAGCTTTTCTTTCGCTTTTGCGAATTCCGGGATCGCTTCGTCAGCCGAGGTGGACGGAAGCACGGCGATATACAGGGGAGATGACCATCACGTAGTGGTGTTCGAGATGAACGAAGGGGTATTGACTGTTACCGTGTCCAGCGAAGAGGACTATGACGCGTCCGATTCGCCGCTGAACGGCACGTATGTGAGGCAGACAGTGGATACAAGCATTGAATGAGGGGAAGGGAAAAGATGAAACTGGAAGCGATAAAGAACTGGTTCAAAAGATATCCGTACATGGTTGCGCTTGTGTATATGGCGTTTTACCTGACCGCGTTCCACTATCTGGAGACCACCGTGGTGCCGAAATATATCGTGCACTGTAAGCTGGATGAGATGATCCCGTTCTGCGAGGCTTTTATCATACCTTATATATTCTGGTTCCCGTATATGGCGGGTGCGTTTATCTGGTTCAAACGCCGTGGCTGGGAGGATTACTCGAAGCTGTGCAGGCTCATTTTCTCGGGTCTGACGATCTGCCTGATGATTTATTACATTTTCCCGACGGGGTTGAATCTCCGGCTTGCGAACAATCCGCACGAGACCGGCTTCCTCTACAATATGGTCGTCATGCTGCGCGCGATTGACACGCCGACAAATGTCTGTCCGTCGATTCATGTGATGAATACGGTCATGGTGTTTCAGGCGGTCTGCAGTCTGGAGAATCTCAGACACAGAAAGCTTACGATTGCCGTACATTTTGTGATTATGGTTTTGATCTGCGCGTCTACGGTTATGCTGGATCAGCATTCGGTGATCGACGTGGTCTGCGGCGTGATGATGAGCGTCGTGATCCATGGCTTGATTTACAAGATCGAGTGGAGGGAAGAGCTTGCGCGCCGGAAGGCGAAGACAGAGGTGCGCAGGATCTCCTGATTATCTCTGCTGCCAAGACCCAATCATACAGGAAATATAAAAAGTACCGCGTTCGCGGTACTTTTTTCAGTAGCGGAAGGGAGACTTGAACTCTCGACACCACGGGTATGAACCGTGTGCTCTAGCCAGCTGAGCTATTCCGCCATATTCTGTTGTATGGGGCCTACAGGGCTCGAACCTGTGACCCTCTGCTTGTAAGGCAGATGCTCTCCCAGCTGAGCTAAGACCCCATAAGAAGCGGGCTGTCACGCAACCCGCTTCGCTATTATAATCCTAACCGCAAGAAAAAGTCAAGCACTAATTTAAGGAAATTCCGAGGACGAAAATCGTGTTGATAATTATTGACATGAAACTTGGGAAATGTTATGCTGTTAATGAATGTTTTGCATTAAAAAAGCCCTAGTTCAGACAATTGTTTCAGGGCGTTTGGCGAGTGTTGCTTGCTATAATTTTGCAGCCGGGATGTGACGGCGGAATGGAGATAGAAATGGCATTATTAGAGGAATTGAGGGGCCTTGGTTCAAATGTCGACGAGGGGCTGGAGCGCTTTATGGGAAATATGGCGCTCTATGAGAGGATGCTGCGCAAGCTTCCGGACATGGTGAGAAAGACGGATGTCGAAGGGGCATTTGCGAGCGGAGAGCTGAAGGAGGCTGAGGAACGGGCACATGCGCTAAAGGGCGCTACCGGGAATCTGTCTGTGACACCGCTTTACGAGGGATACACGAAAGTCGTGGATCTGCTGCGCGCGGGTCAGGCGAACGAGGCGAAGGCGGTTTACGATGGGATGGTTTCCATTCAGGAGCAGATAATCGCCTGCATTGAGCGCGGCGAGTGAGCGCGTGTAAAGTAGCGAAACGACTAGGAGAGGGGTGCGAATAATTTGACGGATATGACAATACTGATCGTGGATGATATCGAGATCAATCGCGGGCTTCTTACGGGGATATTCGAGGACGAGTACCACATTATCGAGGCGTCGAACGGCGTGGAGGCGGTCGAAGTACTGAACGGAGACACGAAGATCTCGGCGATGCTGCTTGATCTGCTGATGCCGGAGATGGACGGACTGGGCGTGCTCAGAGAGATGAACAAGAGCGGCAAGATCAAGTCGATCCCGGTCTTTTTGATCACGGCGGCCAACAGCAACGAGATGCTGATGGAGGGCTACAACCTCGGCGCGGTCGACATCATTTCCAAGCCTTTTACGCCGCATTTCCTACGCAGCCGTATCAACAGGGTGATCGAGCTCTATCGGCACAGGAACGAGCTGGAGAGCATCGTCGCCGAGCAGGTGGAGAAGCTGAACCGGATGAATCAGTCCGTGATCGAGACGCTGGCGACGGTCATCGAGTTCCGCGACTGCGAGTCGGGCGAGCATGTCAAGCGCATCTCTGGTCTCACAAATTTGTTGTTGACACAGGTAAGCAATACCTATCCGGAGTATCATCTTCCGAAGGCAGAAATTGAGAAGATTGCGATGGCATCCGTACTTCATGATGTGGGCAAGATCGCCATCCCGGACGGTATCCTGAATAAGCCGGGCCGTCTGACGCCGGAGGAGTTTGAGATCATGAAGCAGCACACCGTCAAGGGCGGAGAGATTCTGCAGACGATCCCGGAGATCATGGACGCGGAGATCTATGAATACAGCTTTGACATCGCGAGGCATCACCATGAGCGCTGGGACGGAAGGGGATATCCGGACGGTCTGAAGGGCGACGAGACCTCGATCGGGGCACAGGTGGTCGCGGTGGCGGATGTCTACGACGCCCTGACTTCGGAGCGCGTCTACAAGAAGGCGTTCGACCATGATACCGCGGTGAAGATGATCCGAAACGGCGAGTGCGGCACCTTCAATGAGAAGCTTTTGAGCGCGTTCGCGGCGGTCGAGGACAAGATCAGAAATAGAGAGTGGCTGACCGACTAGCGTGTGCAGGCTGCTTCTTAGCCAGAGGACAAATGCGCGTCGGAGATGGCTTGTTGTATAGGGAAAGGACAGGTTACTATGAAGAAATATGACGTGACGGCGCTGGGCGAGCTGTTGATCGACTTCACAGAGAACGGCACGAGCGGCCAGGGGAATCCCTTGTTTGAGGCAAATCCGGGTGGAGCTCCGTGCAATGTCCTTGCCATGCTCGGGAAGCTCGGCGACAGGACGGCTTTTATCGGAAAGGTCGGGAAGGACTTTTTCGGGACGCAGCTGAAGGAAGCGGTCGAGGAGGTCGGGATCGACGCCTCATACCTGTATATGGATGAGAACGTGCACACGACGCTCGCGCTGGTACATACGTTTCCGGATGGAGATCGGGATTTTTCCTTCTACCGGGATCCCGGAGCTGATATGATGCTGACGGAGGACGAGGTTCCGGAGGAGCTGATCCGCGATTCAAAGATCTTTCATTTCGGTACATTGTCGATGACGCACGAGGGTGTCCGCAAGGCTACGAAAAAGGCGCTCTCTGTCGCGAAAGAGGCGGGGACGCTGATCTCGTTTGATCCGAACCTGCGCCCGCCTTTGTGGAAGTCGCTTGACGACGCGAAGGAGCAGGTGCTCTACGGTCTGGGCTTTTGCGATGTATTGAAGATTTCGGACAATGAAATCCAGTGGTTGACCGGCGAGGAGGATTTCACACAGGGCGTGGCATGGATCCGGGAGCGCTATCCGCAGATCCGCCTGATCCTTGTTTCGATGGGAAAGGACGGGAGCCGTGCGTATTACGGGGATTCCATCGTCGAAATTCCGGCGCGACTGTGTCCGGATACGGTCGAGACGACAGGTGCGGGAGATACCTTCTGCGGCTGTGTGCTGCACTATGTCTGTGAACACGGGCTCGACGGGCTTTCTGAGGAGGATCTGAGGGAAATGCTCCGTTTCGCGAATGTTGCCGCCTCGATCATCACGACGAGAAAGGGCGCGCTGCGCGTGATGCCGACGCCGGAGGAGATCCAAAGGATCCTTGGGGAGAGCTGATCTGCCGGAAGTGCGAAAAGGGCTGTCACAAAAGGGTGACGGCTCTTTTTTTTGTGCCACAATTTGTTGAATTCATCCGCATTATGTGTTAAATTAAAAAACAGGAATTACCAAATTTTGGAAATTAAGAGGGTGATGCCTGTGAAACGGGAATATCTGGAGGAGAATGTGCTGGATGCGTTCGAGAAGCGGATGCGGCTGATCTTCGACGAATTCGACAATATTTATATCTCCTTTTCCGGCGGAAAGGACAGCGGACTGCTCTTAAATATGGTGCTGGACTACCGGAGAAAATATTATCCGGAGAAAGTGATCGGCGTCTTCCATCAGGATTTTGAGGCGCAGTACAGCGTGACGACGCAGTATGTGGAGCGGACGTTTGAGCGCATCCGCAAGGAGGCGGAGCTCTACTGGGTCTGCCTGCCGATGGCCACGCGCACGGCGCTTGGCAGCTATGAGATGTACTGGTATCCCTGGGATGACAAAAAGCAGGAGATCTGGGTCCGGGAGATGCCGAAGCATGAATATGTGATCAATCTGGACAACAATCCCATGACGACCTACCGCTATCGGATGCATCAGGAGGACTTGGCGAAGCAGTTTGGGCGTTGGTACCGGCTGTCCCACGGGAACAAAAAGACCGTCTGCCTGCTGGGGATGCGCGCGGACGAGTCTCTGCAGCGGTACAGCGGTTTTCTCAACAAGAAATACGGCTATCGGGACGAGTGCTGGATCAGCAAGCAGTTCAAGGACGTCTGGTGTGCCTCCCCGCTCTACGACTGGACATCCGAGGACATCTGGCATGCGAACTATCTGTTCAACTATGATTACAACCGCCTCTACGATCTCTATTACATGGCGGGTCTGAAGGTGTCGCAGATGCGCGTGGCGTCGCCGTTTAATGATTACTCCAAGGACGCGCTGAATCTGTACCGCGTGATCGACCCTCAGATTTGGGTGAAGCTGGTGGGCCGTGTCCAGGGCGCGAACTTTGCCAGTATTTACGCGAAGACGAAGGCGATGGGCTACCGCAACATCACGCTGCCGGAGGGACATACCTGGAAATCCTACACGCAGTTTCTGCTGGACACGCTCCCGGCCCGGCTCAGGAACAATTATGTGAAGAAATTCAATACGTCGATTGAGTTCTGGCACAAGACCGGCGGAGGGCTGGATGAAGAGGCGATCCGGGAGCTGGAGGAGCACGGCTACAAGATCCAGCGCAACGGCGTCTCGAACTATACGCTGAACAAGAAGTCGCGCGTGATCTTCCTTGAGAAGATTCCGGACGACACAGACGACATCAAATCGACCAAGGATATCCCGAGCTGGAAGCGCATGTGCTACTGTATCCTGAAGAACGATCATATCTGCCGCTTTATGGGGTTTGGCATGACGAGGGAGCAGCAGAGACGCATCAATCTGATCCGGGAAAAATACAAGAGTGTGGAGGATATGGATTATGGAACATAAAAGCCCTGCCTACTGTGTGATCGCAGTGCCGATAGAGAAGATCAAGCCGAATACATACAACCCGAATGCGGTCGCTCCGCCGGAGATGAGGCTTCTGTACGACAGCATCAAGGTGGACGGCTATACGATGCCGATCGTCTGCTATTACGACAAAGATCAGGACAGTTATATCATCGTGGACGGATTTCATCGCTACCGGGTCATGCTGGAGCATCAGGACATTTACGACAGGGAGGGCGGTATGCTTCCGGTCTCTGTGATCGACAAGCCGCTCGACCAGCGTATGGCGAGCACGATCCGGCACAATCGCGCCCGCGGCAGCCATGACGTGGATCTGATGAGCAATATCGTCAAGGAGCTCCATGAATTCGGCCGTTCGGACGCATGGATCTCGAAGCACCTCGGGATGGACCGAGACGAGATCCTGCGGCTGAAGCAGATCACCGGACTGGCGGCCCTTTTCAAGGACATTAACTTCGGGCAGGCGTGGAAGCCGGTGGAAGAGCTGGATGTAGACGAATAAGAACGAGTAAAATTAATTTTTAATACTCTTTTTAGAAATAGTGTAGTATACTAAGTGGCAGGGTAAAAAGGAACTGACACGGAGGGATACTATGAAAAAGAAAAAGAAGAGATGGAAGATCGGATGGCTGGTTCTTGTACTGCTGCTGGCGGCAGTCGGAGCCGGCCTTTATCTGCGCACGCAGAAGAAGGATACACAGAACCGTCTGCCGGAGAACATGAAGATTGAGGAAGTGACCCGCGGCACGATTCGCATTACGACGGAGGGCAATGGTTCAATCGAGGCGGCGGACGAGCACCCGGTCCAGGCCGAATACACGTTGAAGATCGATACGGTTAAGGCGGAGAACGGTGACGTGGTACAGGAGGGGGATGTCCTGGCGACAGTTGACGAGGACTCTGTGAAGGAACAGATCTCGCTTCTGGAGAGTAATCTGTCTGAGCTGAACTCAGCGATAAGCATGTCAGACCGCTCCGGCTCCTCGTCGCTGACATCCCCGATCTCCGGGCGAGTGAAGCGCATCTTCGCGAAGGAGGACGATGTGCTGACCGATGTGGTCGCAGAGCACGGCGGCGTCATGGAGCTGTCTGCGGACGAGAAGCTGAAACTGGAATTTACTCCGTCAAGCTCCCTGAAGCCGGGGGACAGCGTCACGGTCTCCTTCCTGGACTACGAGGAGGATGGGACGGTCCTGTCTGAGCAGGACGGCGTCTGCACGGTGACGATTCCGGATGATTCCGATTATCCGGTGGATACAGAGGCGACCGTGACGGATGCGGACGGAAATGAGCTCGGTACAGGGTACCTGAAGTCGAACCATCCGTATCTGGTGGACAGCGCCTACGGGATTGCCGATGAGATCAATGTCGAGGCCGGCGATTGGGTGGACTCCGGCTCCACGCTGCTGACAAGAAGATATTACACATACAACGGGGATTACCTGGAGCTGCTGGAGAATCGGGATGAGTTGATGCAGAAGCTGCAGGAGCTGCGTGAGTTGGAGAAAAAGCCGGAGATCTGCGCTAAGGGAAGTGGGATCGTCTCGGAGCTTATGCTGCAGGACGGCGTCGTGGCTGCGGAGGATACGCAGATGTACAAGCTGATCTCCACCGACCGTTTCTGGCTGAAGACGGCGATTGACGAGCTGGATATTCCGGGCGTCCGTGAAGGACAGACTGCGAAGGTTGTGTTCGACGCGTTTGACGACGAGGAGTATGAGGGGAAGGTGGAAAAAATATCCGCGCTCGGCGAGAATGTCGGGGGTGTGACGAAGTATACCGTGACGATCTCGGTACCCGGGATTGAGAAGCTGCGCACGGCGATGAGCGCGACCGCCACGATTGTGATCGATGAGAAAGACGACGTGCTTTTGATACCGGTCGACGCGGTGCAGACAGTCGACGGTGAGCGCTGCGTGACGGTGATCCGCGGAGAGGAGCAGGAGGTCGTTCCCGTGACGCTCGGTCTGGTCAACAACACGCAGGCCGAGGTGACAGAGGGGCTTTCCGAGGGCGATCAGGTTGCAGTGCTGGGCAAGTCTGATCTGGAAATCATGATGGATATGATGAAGCAGAGCAGGGCTCAGTTCGCAGGAGGTGACGGGCAGAATGATTGAGCTTCGCGACATCCGGAAGATCTATCAGCTCGGTGAGGAGGAGGTTCACGCGCTCGACGGGGTCAGCCTTACGATACAGGACAGAGAGTTTGTTGCGATCATCGGGGCGTCCGGGAGCGGCAAGTCCACGCTGATGAATATCATCGGCTGTCTCGATACGGCGGATGAGGGGACATATAAGATCGACGGGCAGGAGGTGTCCGACTTAAGCGAGAAGCAGCAGAGCATCCTGCGCAACCGAAAGATCGGCTTCATCTTCCAGCAATTCAACCTGCTGCCGAAGCTGACGGCTTATGAGAACGTGGAACTGCCGCTGATTTATCAAGGCGTGCCGGGCTCGGAGCGGAAGACGCGCGTGCTCGAGGCGCTTGAGAAGGTGTCTCTGGGGAACCGCGTGCACCACAGGCCGAACCAGCTCTCGGGCGGACAGCAGCAGCGCGTGGCGGTGGCTCGCGCCCTGGTGACGCGGCCGTCGCTGATTCTCGCCGACGAGCCGACGGGAAATCTGGACTCCCGCTCGACAGATGACATCATGCAGCTTTTGAAGGAATTGCATGCACAGGGCAACACGCTGGTGCTGATTACGCACGACAACGAGATCGCGGCGGCGGCGCCGCGACGCGTGCGACTGCTGGATGGCAAGATCGTCTCCGACAGCGGAAACGTGCTGGTCTACGACGTGAAGAGCGCATCGGGTAACAGCAGGACTGCCGTGCCGGACAATAGCAGGATCGGTGTGCCGGACGGCGGGAAGGGAGGCGGTCAGGTATGAAACTCTCACAGGCCGGGAAGATGGCGTTCTCGGCGGTGCTCTCGAATAAACTGCGCTCCTTTCTGACGATGCTCGGCATCATCATCGGAGTGATGGCGGTGACTCTGCTGATCTCGCTCGTGCAGGGCGCGACAAACACGGTGACGGAGTCGCTCGACGAGCTCGGCGGCGACCAGCTGGTCGTGTCGATCACAGACCGCTCCAGACGGCTGACGCTCGGCGAGGTGGAGGCGCTCACGGAAGAGGAAGGGATCGCGTACGTGTCGCCGACGCTGTCAGGCAGCGGCACCGCGAAGGCCGCCGGAAAGTCGACCGACGTGACGATCAATGGGATCACGGAATCTTACGACGCCGTACAGGGTCTGGATCTGGAGTCCGGCCGTGTCATCACGGAACTGGACAATGAACAGAGACTTGCTGTGTGTATCGTCGGGCATTCGGTGGCGAGGGATCTGTTCGGGAACACCGATATTCTGGATCAGACGATCCGGATCTCCGGACGGGACTACCGGATCGTCGGCGTGCTTGAAGAGGCGCAGGAGACGATGTTCGGCAGTGTGAATTCAGCGGTGTTCCTGCCGTTTACGAACGCGCAGCGGCTGCTCTCGAACGTCAGCGTCAGCAATTTCTATGTGGCGACGGAGGAAGGCACGACGACGAAGGAGGCCGAGGACACGCTCGACCGCGCGCTGAGGGAAAAGTATGGGGACGATGACAGCTACAGCATCGTCAACCTGACCGATGTGATGGATGCGGTGAACGACGTTATGGCAGCGCTCGAGCTGCTGCTCGGCGCGATCGCGGGGATCTCGCTGCTCGTCGGCGGCATCGGGATCATGAACATCATGCTGGTGTCGGTGACAGAGCGCACGCGGGAGATCGGTATCCGCAAGGCGATCGGCGCGCTCAAGTCCGATATCGTCGTGCAGTTTATGATCGAGTCCGTGATCATCTCACTGATCGGCGGGCTGATCGGGATGCTGATCAGCCAGGGCGTCCTGACGACGATCAACACGTTGTACCCGGACTATCATTTTGGGATTACGGCCGGCGTCGCGGCGATGGCGCTCGGCTTCTCGATCATGGTCGGTCTCGTGTTCGGCATCTATCCGGCGAACAAGGCCGCGAAGCTCAAGCCGATCAACGCGCTGCGGTACGAATGAATTTTAGTTCGCATAGCGTGCGACGATGCCGAGCAACACCTCCACGACGGCGTCCATGCCCTCGGCGGTGATATGCTCGTACGGGCCGTGGAACGCGTAGCCGCCGGTGCCGAGGTTCGGGCAGGGCAGGCCGCGGAAGGAAAGCCGCGCGCCGTCGGTGCCGCCGCGGATCGGCGAGACGTCAGGCTCCATTCCGAGCGATCGGATGGAGTCTTTTGCGTTGTCGATCAGGTGCATGCAGGGCCGGATCTTTTCCTCCATGTTGCGGTACTGCTCCTGCAGCGTCAGCGTGACCGTGCCGGAGCCGTATTTCTCGTTGATTGTCTTTTCGATGAGACGCAGAGTCTCCAGCCGGCTGTCGAAGCGGGTGCTGCTGTGGTCGCGCACGATGTAAGACAGCTGCGCGTGTTCGACCGTACCTTCCATGGAAGTCAGGTGGTAGAAGCCTTCGTAGCGCTCGGTGTGCTCCGGACGCTCGGCGGCCGGCAGCATGCTGTTGATCTCCATGGCGACCAGCGAGGCGTTGATCATTTTGTCCTTCGCGTCGCCCGGATGGATGTTGAAGCCGTTCACCTTGAAGTTCGCGGCTGCCGCGTTGAAATTCTCATAGACGATCTCGTTCTCTGCTCCGCCGTCCACCGTATAGGCGTATTTCGCGCCGAATGCGGGGAGATCGAGCCCCTCGGCTCCGCTGCCGACTTCTTCGTCCGGGGTGAAGCCGATGCAGATCTTTCCGTGCGGAAGCTTTTCCTCGATCAGGCGCTGCGCGAGCGTCATGATCTCCGCGACGCCGGCCTTGTCGTCCGCTCCCAGCAATGTCGTCCCGTCCGTGGTGATCAGCGTGCGGCCCCTGAGCTTCACAAGATGAGGGAAAGTCTCCGGGGACAGGACGCGTCCGCTTTGTCCGAGCGTGACTGCCTGCCCGTCATAGTTCTCGCGGATCTGTGGGCGGACGTTTTCGCCGCAGAAATCCGGCGCGGTATCCATGTGCGCGAGAAAGCCGAGCGCCGGCTTATCCTCGCAGCCCGGCGTTGCCGGAATCGAGCTATAGACGTAGCAGTTTTCTGCAACGCGCGCGTCTGTAATGCCAAGCTCCTTCATTTCCTGCACCAGAAGCTCCGCCAAGTCAAACTGCCTATGGGTCGTGGGGGATGATGTGCTTTCCTCATCGCTTGTGGTATGGATTTTTACATAATTTAAAAGTCTTTCGTATGCTTTCATGTCTTGCAGCTCCCTTCGCAACATGCTTTACGGATTATTGGAGAATCAAATATTGCTATGATAAATGCACCAGCGCTGCCGGAGATTTTTCCAGCGTTTCTTCGATGTAACGGTTCAGAGACATCTGGTGAGCGGTCGCGTAGATGATAAGCCGCTTGTGGAGCTCCGGGGAAATGCGGATGTTAAAGCTGCCCTTGTAGGCTACTTCAGGTTCCTTTCCAGAGGCTTCGCAGGATGCAAGATAATCATTGACAGCGCCATGAAAATCCTCAAGCAGTTCCTTTGCATTTTCGCCTTCGTAGGAAATCAGGGAACGAATTCCCATAACTTTTCCGTAGAAAATGCCATCTTCTTCAGAAAATTCAACGCTGCCAAGATAGCCCTTGTATTGGATTGTGTTATTCATATGAGTTCCTCCTGTTCCAAAATTTCTGTCAGCTGTTTGATCTGATAGGTTTTTAATTCTTTTTGTTCCATAATGTACCTTCCATTGCTTATAGTATATTCTGTGTCGTCCCGAAATGCAACTGAAAATAGTTGCATTTCAAATGGATGAAAGCTTGCTGAAGATGCATATTCGTTGACAGCCATCCTATTTTCCGATAAAATAAAACTGATCTATTATGAGTAAAATGCACTGCCGCGAAGGAGCTTGCACAACATGGGAAAATGGAGAAAACGCCTCATACAAATTAGTGTCCTTGGTCTGATCCTGGGCGGAACAGGCGTGCTTTCCGCGTCCGCCGCAGTGAAAGAGGGCAAGCCGGGAGAGACGCTGACCGGCGATTACGCGGTCATTGTAAACACGAGTACGACTGACGCGCAGAGCACAGGCACGCTCGTCTTTGACGAGTCGGGCAATGGGGCGAGTGTGGCTCGCGCGTCGGCTGTCAAGGATCCGGTGGGACAGGACGCGCAGACGGGCGCGGCATACCCTGCGACACGGATTGCCTCTGAGGGGGCATACAGTGTGGGCACAGAAAAGAGCATTTCTTCGCCGTACAACGGTATGAGGACATATGTGTGCATCGGAGAAAATGAGTATTGTTATGTCTGGATGGAGAAGACGCTGAAGGAAGGCTATGATAAGCAGGAAGAGACAGACAGGGTCGCGAACGATATGATGCAGACCTACGAGGGACGGCCGTATGAGACGCTGAAGGAGCTGGCAGGAGGAAGCCTTCCCTGGGGCAAGCTGTCCATTATGCTGGAGACAATCTCGAACGCAAGTGGCGTTTATAAATATAACAGCGAGCTTACGGCGATCCATATCAACACGCCGGAGGCAGCCTCCTACGAATATGGTTCGATGGGCTCGCGCGGCGCACTGCTGGTCCATGAAGGACAGCACGCGCTGTTTCACCTGATGGCAGGGAGTGACCCGGCACAGCCATATACCTGGCTGAACGAGGGAATCTCCGTAGCGGTGATGGACTATCTCTGGGGCGGTACGGACAATAGCGGCTGGATGGATGGCATTGCAGGAAATACGGATATTCGCAACGGCTCGCCTTTGTTTTACAAAAACTATCGCAGCAGCACGGCGCAGGATTACGGCATGCCGTACCTGTTTGTGCGCTACCTGATCGCGCAGGCGACGGGAGGCTACAAGCCGATGCAGCTGTTTCCGAATTTTTACAAAGTGAGCGCCGCGTGTCGCCCGGATACTTATCTGGAGAGAGTACTTGCGCAGACGGGGCATAATGTTAGCTTTGGTGACCTGCTGACGCAGTTCTACACGGCGATTATCGCGCAGGAGTCGAGCGGCGTGTACGGATTTGAGGGCGACAGCATCGTGCGGCAGAAGGTGAATAACTATCCTCTGTACATGGGCGAGAGCGGGCAGGCGCATTCTCTAGCGCCGACGGCGGCGATCATGGTCAAGCTGGAGAACGGTGCGTTCACGGTACCGAATGACGGCGGAAGTAAGATTCGATATATGGTCGTGAGCGGCGGCAGAAATGTCCCCGTTCCGGATGGCGGAGACGGCAGCAGTGAAAATCCTTATGAGATTTCTGATTTTAATGACCTTGCGCTGATCGGCAACAAGCCAGGGGCACATTATAAGCTGACGCAGGACATAGAAGCGAATGGGCAGATGAACCTGACGCCCACTTATTTTTCCGGAGTCCTGGATGGAGACGGACACAGGATTTGCGGTCTTACTAAGCCGCTGGTTGGAAAGAATAGCGGGACGATTCAAAATCTGACGGTCGAGGCGGCGTTTACGGATGACCTTACCGGAACACAAGGCGTCTTTACGCTGGCGAATTCCGGCATGATCAAGGATTGCATGGCGACGGGAACGGTCAATGTGCGCATGCTGCAGGGACAGACCAGCTACATGTATCCCGTGTTTGGCGTGTTTGCCGGGGAAAACGAGGTGGCGGGTACGATCCGCGGATGTACGAACCGTGTAAAGCTTACGCTGCGCTTGCCGGCGATGCAGAGCTGGATCGGCGGAATTGCCGGGATACAGACCGGCATTGTGAAGAGCTGCAGCAGCCGGGGTGAGATTCATGTCGTTCAGGAGAACGGCGGCTGCGATGTATATGTGGGCGGGATCGCCGGAAAACTTACCAGCATGGGTATGGGCGGCGTCATGAACAGCTGCATTCATACGGGCGTGATAGATGTGACAGGCGGTTTGCCTGCGATCGGGCAGCTGTGCGGTCTGGCGGATTCTTCTGTGGTAAATAAAGGGCTGGGGAACTGCATCGTCAGCTGTCATGCGAAACAGGGAAATATCCCGGCAGTCGGTTCTCCGCAGAGCGTTCTTTCCGAGGACGGAATTCTCCTGACAGAAGATCAGATCGGCGAGAAGGAATCCTACAGTGGCTGGGATTTCGACAGCGAGTGGAAAATGGGCGATGACGGGCCGGAAAGGCTCGGATCCTCAGATATTCAGGAGTTCGGTACGGTCGATACCCCGACAGAGTGCTATGTGGGTGAGCAGATATATTACTGGGGCAGACTGACGATCAATGGAAAAAGCGGCGCTGAGATTTCACAGGACATGGTCAGCGGGTTCGACAGCTCGACCGCCGGAGTGAAGACAGTACAGGTAAGGTATCTTGGGAAGACCGCAGTATTTGAGGTAAACGTAAAAACGCCAGGAAATATCAGCAGCTTTGAGCTACCTGAAAATGTGCTGAAAACGGTGAAGACGGAATATGCGGTCGGTGAGCGCTTCAATCCGGCAGGGTTGTATTTCATCGCGACGATTGACGGCAATGCAGGCCGCATGATATACAGTGGTTTTGAGTATGAGCAGAGCCCGCTGACTGCAGCGGACAAAAGCGTGGTGATTACGTATTTCGGACAGAGGATTGAGATTCCGATTACAATTAAAGATAAGGTGCCTGCTTCGCTAACCGTGGTAAGCAAGCCGGAGAAGACGAAATACGCCGATGGGCAGAGGATTGATTGGTCTGGCGTCCGAGTGCAGATAACATACGACAATAGAGATCTGTCGCCTGTGTTCGGTGTAGATGAATTCGATAAATACGGAATTCGTGTGGCAAAGCGCACCTCGGACCTATGCGTTGCTATCGCTACAAACGCGACACTTTCAACCGGGGACAACAACAGTTCTATCTGGCTGTACGCGACGGATGTAATGCCGAATCAGTATGGTTCGGTGTCCGCCTCGCTCGGTGCTGTGACGGTTTTGTCGCGGATGCGGCTTCAGACATCTTCGCAGCCTATATTGTTAAATCAGCAAAGTGATGTGTATTTTTATGTGACAGGAGGAAGCGGGAGCTTAACAGCTGAAATTATAGAAGAGATTCTTCCTCCGGGTGTTCAGCGAAAAGCTCTGCCACAGAACGGATATACTTATTTTAAGTATAGCGGACTGGCAACTGTGCCCGGGAGGTATGTTTCGAAGTATCGACTCACAGACGCCGAGACCGGTCAGATCATATCGGCAGATCTCACAATTCAGGTTCAGAAATCGGATGAAGCGAGGATCTATATGTTCCGCATCCCGGCGCAGGGCAATGTTGGACTGCCGGAAGATGTGTATGGAGAGATTACAGAAACTACAGTCATTCTGCGGATCCCTAAGGGAGTTGACGTGTCAGATCTTTCGACAGACATCGACTTCGGATACAATGCAGGAACAAGGATTGACAGCAGGTTCTACAGTGGTACAAGACATGATTTTAGCAGCCCGATTACTTATATACTCACTGCGCCTGATGGGGTCACGAAGAAACCATATACAGTAGTTGTTGAGTTCTATGATCCGGAGAATGAAGGCAGCGGCGGCGACAGCGGAGCTGAAGCAGGAGGAAGCGCAGGCAGCGGTGGCGAAACATCGGGCGGCAGCGGCACCGGCGGATCAGACACAGGAACGGGCAGCAGCGGCGGGTCAACAGGCGGTAGCGGCACTGGCAGCGGATCAGATACAGGACCGGGCAGCGGCGGTGAGACATCGGGCGGCGGCAGCACCGGCGGAACGGGCGCAGGCTCAGCTGATAGCCAGACTTCGGGAAATGTCGACACAAATGTAGGACAGAACTCGGATACTTCTTCCGGACAGGCGGTTTCGCCCATATATCCGAAGGTTGGCACGAAGATCAAGCAAGGTGGAGCGTATTACCGGATTACGGCTAGCAGCGCCCAAGAATGCACGGCGGAGCTGTACCGTCCGGTGAAGAAAAAGACTGTGACCCTCAAAATGGCGTCAACAGTTAAAACGGGAGGTTATACCTACAAGGTGACGTCGATTGCGGCAAACGCTTTCAAGAATAACCCTTATCTGAGGAAGATCACGATTGGGAAATATGTTGTCTCAATCGGAAATCAGGCATTTTACGGCTGCAAAAAGCTGAAGACGCTGACGATACCGGCTGCGGTGAAAACAATCGGTAAACAGGCTTTTGCGAGATGTACGGCGCTCACGAAGACAGTGATCGGAAAGTCGGTGCAGATAATCGGTGCAAAAGCATTCTACGGCTGTAAAAACTTGAAGCTGATTACCGTCAAGGGTACGGCGCTGAAGAAGGTGAAGAGCGGAGCTGTCAACGGGATTCATCCGAAAGCCGTAATTCGCGTTCCGAAGAAAAAACGCGCGGCATACAGGAAACTCTTTAAGAGAAAGGTTTCATAGCTCGAATGCAATAAGACTGTTACAAATAGGACTGTTACAGGAAAAAGAAAGAGTTCGTCCGGGATAAAAACTCGAACGAACTCTTTTATGTCAATATATTATCTGACAACGATTTTGCAAACCTTTTTTACCTTACCGGCAGTAACTGTGATCTTGGCAGTACCCTTCTTTTTTGCCTTTATCTTACCGCCGGCAGTCACAGAAGCCACCTTTTTGTTGGAAGACTTGTAGGTGACCTTTGTACTGCAGCCGGTCGGAGTAAGCTTGGGCTTCAGCTGATAAGTCTTTCCCTTTCGAAGCGTTTTCTTTGCCGGTATATTCTTGATGCTCTTGACAGCCGGGGCGGAAACCTTTACTTTGACAACATATTTCTTGCTGCCGGATTTTACCGTGATTTTTGCCGTTCCCTTCTTCAGAGCACTGACAACGCCTTTCGAGGATACTTTTGCAATTTTCGTATTTGAGCTTTTGTAGGTAATTTTCTGCTGGCTGCTGATCGGCGTGAGAACCGGCTTCAGCTTGAGCGTCTTTCCGACATTTAAAGATACATTCTTTTTCAGTCCGGTAATGGCCTTGGTAGTCACTGTATTTTTCTGCACTTTGACGGCCAACGTTGTGGTTGCTCCGCTTTTGGTGGTGACGGAAATGTTTGCGGTACCATTTTTCTTTGCTGTGATCGTACCATCCTCTGAAACTGTTGCGATCTTCGGATTGTCTGTGGACCATGCGGTCACATAATCGCCTTTCTTCAGCCCTGTTACCAGCGATTGTACGGAAACCTTTTCTTTTACCTGAATCGGTATGCTGCCCGCTGTCAGTTTCACCGTACCGTCCAGCTTCGGGATTGTTTCGGTTTCTACATTGCCGCATACAGAGCAGGTACGGCTTTTGGCGCCTTCCGCGAAGATAGTCGCCGCGCGGGTGACCGTAAATTCTCCGTATTTGTGTCCGGCGGCAGAAAAGATGGTTTTCTCCTGCTTTTTGCATATAAGACACTGCTTGAGTAAGAAGCCATCCTCTGTGCAGTCAGGTTCTGTTTTGCTTAATTCCACGTACGTGTGCGTATGGCAGTGCAAACGGATTTCGAGCAGTACGTCTGCTTCGCCGGACTTTTTCCTGTAGCCGGTGGCACAGGCGAGCTCTATCGTCTCCGGCACCGCGCCTTTCCTGAAACTGAGGACGCCGTCTGCCAGTTCCCCTTCCTGTGTCAGAAGGAACAAGCTGCCCTTTACGCTCTTTGCCGTGCAGCTGTCCGCCAGAAATTCCTCTTTCGTGAGCCGCAGAAGAGATGAATTTCCAATGATCGGATTCAGATCCGCCTGATATCCGCTGTCAGTTTCCGTCAGGTTTATGCTGATCTTCTGCCCAGAACAGTTCGGCAGCACTGTAGTCTCAGTGATAGAGAGCTTGCTCAGATCCAGACTTGTCAACTGATTCCCGCTGCAGTCCAGCGTCTGAAGCTTTGTGTTCTTTGTGACATCGAGGCTCGTCAGCGCGTTGTTCGCGCACTCGAGCTGTCGCAGATCCGGATCAGTGGAGAGATCCAGCTCGGTGATCGCGTTGTTGCTGCAGACCAGGCCTTTAAAGTAGTTTTTGTTGCTGACATTCAGCTTTGTGAGCCTGTTATCCGCGCAGTTCAGCAAATTAACCGCGGAATCCTGATCGGTTCTCACGTTCAGGACACCCGTGATATCCAATTCTGCCAACTGATTCTCGCTGCAGTCCAGCCACTGAAGCTTCGAAGCACCGCTGACATTGAGGCTGGTCAGCTGATTACTGTTGCAAAACAGATAGGTCAGGCTTGTGTGCTTTGATACGTCCAGGGCACTGAGCTGATTCTCGCTGCAATCCAGCCAGGTCAGTATGGAATTATGGCTGAGATCAAGAGCCTGTACTCTATTGCCGGCACAGCGCAGATCCTGCATTCGGCTGTTTTTGCTGAGATCCAAAGTCTCGATCCGGTTGTCGGTACACACCAGGGAAAACAGCGAAGCGTTGCTTTTCAGGTCAAGAGCGGTGAGTTGATTGCCCGAGCAGGTCAGACATTCCAGCTTCGTGTTTTTGCTTACATCCAGTGTGGTAAGCGCGTTGTTGTCGCACTGAAGCGTGGTAAGCGCGGTAAAATATGCAATGCCTGTGAGACTGCTGATGCCTTTCCCGCTCACATCAATTTCCGTGACTGCCGCGATCTCGTCCGCGCTGAGGCTTCCGTTTTCATCTGTATCAATCCGGACTTTTTTGTACGCGGCTTTGCCATCGATTTCATATTCAACTGTGTGTTTGGCCGTGGCCAGATAATCGCGGAATTTTTCATCCGGGAAATGATCCGCGTCGATCGGGATTTCTGTCTGCGCAGGATCCGCCGCCGGAGCTGCGCCCCACGGGTCGGCAGTATCTGCCGTCAGTCCGTCGCCGGTGCCTTCTGCTGCCTCCGGCAGGTCGATCACTGAGCCGTCTGCTGCGCCTGACAGGTCGATGGTCAGTTCGTCTTTGGAGAGCCTTTCGGTCTCGGTCTCATCCCGGGCTGGTTCTGTCTCTGCTTCAGTTTCTGCCGACGGAAGCAATTCCTCGATAATTTCCTCCGATTCTATTGGCATATCTTCCGCGGCCTGAGCCTCCTCAGTCGTCTGCAGGAAGGTCTCTGCCTCATCTGCAGCCGTGACAGAGAGCGTTTCCGCCACGCACAGCGTCAGCGCCAGAAGCATTGCAGTCCATCTTTTCTTCATAATAAAAATTCCCCCTTGAAATGCTTTACAGGGTGGCATGTTTCCATAATATTAGTTAATTATACATAATAAAATTAGAAAGGGCAATCCCTTTCGCTGATAAAAAAATAGACATAGATTCAGTTAAAATCTTCCAACGCCTCATTTGCGAAGTTTCGGGCTTGACAAACCCGCGGACGTTCGTTAAGATAGGAAACATCAGAAAAAGGTGTTGAGAAAGAGGAGTACGCGCTGCGCGCCAAAAGAGAGGACGGCTCATCGGCTGAAAGGCGGTCCGGGAGAGCGGGTGCGGAAGGTAGCTTTCGAACCGAATGGCTGAAGCCGTACAGGTGCGTAGGCGATTCCGGGACTTCCCGTTACAGAAGCAAGAGATGCGGATCGGGCGCGGAGGAATGGAGCGGAAGGCTCCATGGACTGCTGCAGGAATCCGCAAGAAAAGGTGGTACCGCGAGACATTCGCCCTTTGTATACATTGTATGCAGAGGGCTTTTTTTCGCGAAAGCAGTGAGCCGTGCAAATATAATTTTTTTCGAGGTCGGCATGGCTCAGAGAAGTCAGAGAAGTCAAAGAATTCACAGAGGAGGCACACCATGAGCAAAGAGCTTGCCAAAACCTACGACCCGAAGGGGCTCGAGGACAGACTGTATCAGAAATGGCTCGACCGGAAATATTTTCACGCCGAGCCCAATCCGAACAAAAAACCGTTTACGATCGTGATCCCGCCGCCAAACGTGACAGGGCAGCTCCACATGGGGCACGCGCTCGACGAGACGATGCAGGACATCCTGATCCGTTTCAAGCGTATGCAGGGCTATGAGACGCTCTGGCAGCCGGGCACGGACCATGCCGCGATCGCGACCGAAGTCAAGGTCATCGAGAAGCTGAAGGAGCAGGGCATCGAGAAGGACGAGATCGGCCGTGAGGAATTCCTGAAGCACGCCTGGGCGTGGAAGGAGGAATACGGCGGAAAGATCATCAACCAGCTCAAAAAACTCGGCGCGTCCGCGGACTGGGACAGAGAGCGCTTCACGATGGACGAGGGCTGTTCGAAGGCCGTCGAGGAGGTCTTCATCCGTCTGTATGAGAAAGGCTATATCTACAAGGGCTCGCGCATCATCAACTGGTGCCCAGTCTGCCAGACGTCGATCTCCGACGCCGAGGTGGAGCACGAGGATCAGGACGGGTTTTTCTGGCATATCAATTACCCGGTGGTCGGCGAGGAGGGACAGTTCGTCGAGATCGCGACGACGCGTCCGGAGACCTTGCTGGGCGATACGGCGGTGGCCGTGAACCCGGAGGACGAGCGCTATCAGCACCTGGTCGGCAAGATGCTCGAGCTGCCGCTCACGGGGCGCACGATCCCGGTGATCGCGGACGAGTATGTGGATCGTGAGTTCGGGACCGGCTGCGTGAAGATCACGCCGGCGCACGACCCGAACGATTTCGAAGTCGGCAAGCGCCACAATCTGGCGGAGATCAACATTCTGAACGACGACGCGACGATCAACGAGCTCGGCGGCAAGTACGCGGGCATGGACCGTTACGAGGCGCGCAAGGCGATCGTGAAAGACCTCGAGGAACTCGGACTGCTCGTGAAGGTGGTTCCGCACAGCCACAGCGTCGGCACGCATGACCGCTGCAAGACGACGGTGGAGCCGATGATCAAGCCGCAGTGGTTCGTGAAGATGGACGAGCTGGCGAAGCCTGCGATCGAGGCGTTGAAGAACGGTTCGCTGCAGTTCGTGCCGGATCGTTTTGACAAGATCTATCTGCACTGGCTCGAGAACATCCGCGACTGGTGCATCTCCAGACAGCTCTGGTGGGGACACCGGATCCCGGCGTACTACTGCGACGAGTGCGGCGAGGTGGTCGTGGCGAAGGAGATGCCGAAGGTCTGCCCGAAGTGCGGCTGCACGCATCTGACGCAGGACGAGGATACGCTGGACACCTGGTTCTCCTCGGCGCTCTGGCCGTTCTCGACGCTCGGCTGGCCGGAGAAGACGCCGGAGCTCGAGTATTTCTACCCGACCGACGTGCTTGTGACGGGCTACGATATCATTTTCTTCTGGGTCATCCGCATGGTGTTCTCCGCGCTGGAGCAGACCGGCGAGGTGCCGTTCCACCATGTGCTGATCCACGGCCTCGTGCGTGACTCGCAGGGGCGTAAGATGAGCAAATCGCTCGGCAACGGCATCGACCCGCTGGAGATCATCGAGCAGTATGGCGCGGACGCGCTGCGCCTGACGCTGATCACGGGCAACGCGCCGGGCAACGACATGCGTTTCTACATGGAGCGCGTGGAATCGTCCCGCAACTTCGCGAACAAGGTCTGGAACGCGTCGCGCTTCATTATGATGAATCTGGAAAAGGCCGAGGTGCCGGAGACGATCGATCTGAACAGCCTGACCGGGGCCGACAAGTGGATCCTCTCGAAGGTCAACACGCTGGCGAAGGTCGTGACCGAGAACATGGAGAAATACGAGTTGGGGATCGCGGTTCAGAAGGTGTACGATTTCATCTGGGAGGAGTTCTGCGACTGGTATATCGAGATGGTGAAGCCGCGCCTCTACAGCGACGAGGACACGACGAAGGCGGCCGCGCTGTGGACGCTGCGCACGGTGCTCGCGAACGCGCTGAAGCTGCTGCACCCGTACATGCCGTTCGTGACCGAGGAGATCTACTGCACGCTGCTGCCGCAGGAGGAGTCGATCATGATCTCCGCGTGGCCGGAATACAAGGAAGAGTGGGCATTCGCCGCGGACGAGAAGGCGGTTGAGACGATCAAGGAGGCCGTGCGCGGCATCCGCAACGTCCGCACGGGCATGAACGTGCCGCCGAGCAAAAAGGCGCAGGTGTTCGTGGTGTCCGAAAATCCGGAGCTTCGGAGCATCTTTGAGAACGGCAGGGTCTTCTTCGCGACGCTCGGCTACGCGAGCGAGGTGCATGTGCAGGCGGACAAGACCGGCATCGGCGACGACGCGGTCTCCGCGGTGATCCCGGAGGCGGTGATCTATCTGCCGCTCGCAGAGCTTGTTGATCTCGACAAGGAGCTGGAGCGCCTGCAGAAGGAGGAGGAACGTCTCACGAAGGAGCTTGCCCGCGTCAATGGCATGCTGAACAACGAGCGCTTCATCAGCAAGGCGCCGCAGGCGAAGATCGACGAGGAGAAGGCGAAGCTCGAGAAGTACACGCAGATGATGGAGCAGGTGAAGCAGAGGCTGGCGCAGCTGGGACACTGAATCAAGAATTAACGATTTGAATTAACGAAATCGTTAATTCGGCGATAATGCAGTTAATTCACAGTTGATTCTATTAATATTATCGTTAATTCTTGACTTTGCGGATATTTCAGGTATGATTGATTTATATAAATTAATCGGCGGGAGGTAAGAAGATGGACAAGTCTACGGTTTATTTCACGGATTTTCGCTGTTCTCTGGGAAGCGGACAGCTCGAAAAGCTGAAGAAGCTCTGCATTGCGGCGGGGATTAAGGACATCAATATGGAAGGTAAATTCGTCGCGATCAAGATGCACTTCGGCGAGCTCGGAAATCTGGCGTTCCTGCGCCCGAATTACGCGAAGGTGGTGGCGGATCTGTGCAAGGAGCAGGGCGGAATGCCGTTTCTGACAGACTGCAACACGCTGTATCCGGGTAGCCGCAAGAATGCGCTGGAGCATCTGGACTGCGCGAACCTGAACGGCTTCAACACAGTGACGACGGGCTGCCAGATCATCATCGCGGACGGTCTGCGCGGCACCGACGACGTGGAAGTGCCCGTGGTGAACGGCGAATACATCCAGACGGCGAAGATCGGCCGTGCGGTCATGGACGCGGACGTGTTCATCAGCCTGACCCATTTCAAGGGGCACGAGGCGACCGGCTTCGGCGGCGCGATCAAGAACATCGGCATGGGCTGCGGGAGCCGCGCCGGGAAGATGGAGCAGCACAAGGACGGAAAGCCGGCGATTGATGAGGAGCTTTGCCGCGGCTGCCGCCGCTGCGCGAAAGAGTGCGGAAGCGACGCGATCTCCTATCCGGAGAAAAAGGCTGTGATCGATTATGATAAATGTAAGGGCTGCGGGCGCTGCATCGGGGCATGCACTTTCGACGCGATCGGCAATCCGAACGACTGCGCTTACGAGATGCTCGACCGAAAGATGGCGGAGTACGCGCAGGCGGTCTGTCACGGACGCCCCTGCTTCCATATTTCCCTGGTGCAGGATATCAGTCCGAACTGCGACTGTCACGAGGAGAACGACGCGCCGATCCTCCCGGATATCGGAATGTTCGCAAGCTTCGATCCGGTGGCGCTCGACCAGGCCTGCGTGGACGCATGTCTGAACGCGCAGCCGCTGCCGAACAGTCAGCTCGGCGACAATCTGGCGACCGAGGGCTGGGAATGCCATCACGACCATTTCAAGGATTCCAACCCGAACATCGAGTGGAAGGCAACGCTAGAGCAGGCGGAGAAGATCGGGCTTGGGACGAGGCAGTACGAGCTGAAGAAAATCTGATTGTGCAGCAGGATTGGCAGGATGCTGTATGTAGAAATCTGACCTGCGAAATTAGAGATTTGCTTGGAAGGACGGAATGTGCGTAGATACAGGCAGGATAGGGCATACGAAAAACGCAAAACAAGAATGAACAGAAGGCATGGACTCACAGCGGCTCTTTTCAGGGTCGCTGTGGTTTTGGGCCTTCTGCTTTTTGTGTATGGCGGTGTCGACTATTATCAGAACCGGAATTTAGACCGGACGCTTAAGTTGCTCGAGCAAGTCGGGGAGACTGCAAAAACGGTTCCGGCGAAGGTGCGGGATTTGGTCTGGCGGGCCGAGAATGAGATCCGTGAGCTCGCAGGTGAGCAGACGCCGTCGTTTCCCCTTGATGAGATTCCAGAGTATTCCGGCGAGCCGTATGTGGTCGTCGACGGTAATGCGCCGGACTTTACGGACGAGGAGCGCGCTTCCGACGTCTATGAATACTACAATGAGCTGGATTCCCTTGGACGCTGCGGAACGGCGCAGGCCATGCTCGGGCCGGAGCTCATGCCGCAGGAGGAGCGTGGCGAGATCGATATGGTACATCCGAGCGGTTGGCATACGGTCGAATATGACTGCATAGAAAACGGATATCTGTATAATCGCTGCCATCTGATCGCCTACGCGATGACCGGGGAGAATGCGAACGAGAAAAATCTGATCACGGGTACGCAGTACATGAACATAGAGGGCATGCTGCCCTGGGAGGAGAAGATCCTTCAGTACATCTGGGATACAGGCGGCAGGGTGCTCTACCGCGTGACGCCAATTTTTCGCGGCAGCGACCTTGTCGCCCGTGGTGTCCACATGGAGGCTGAGTCGATCGGGAGCCGCGAGATCTATTTCAACATCTTTGCGTATAATGTGCAGCCGGGGATCGTGATTGATTATTCGGATGGGGAAAGCTGGCTGGAATGATTGCCAGCCGGATTGCCGGCATAAAAAAATTGACTTTTTTACAGCGGTTTTATATAATTAATCTGCTGTCCGGCAAGGCCGGAGTGCAGTACGGATATGAGGAGAGCGGACATGGGCGTTTTTGAAGAGATGCTGGACCTGAAGGTCCGGGAGAGATTTCTTGCATATAAGGACGAATCCATTTCCTGCAAGCCGGAAGATGCGGCCGCCATAAGAAACTACCTTCTGAGCGATCAGTGCACGGCCGATATCCTGCGCCTGAAAGCGGGGGATTATTATTTCGATCCGCCTATGCAGTTCGCCCGGCGCAAAAGTCACAGCGGCAAGAAGCGGCTGGTGTACAGTCTGAAGAAAGAAAATCTGATGCTGACACAGCTGATGACCTTTGCCCTCCGGAAATATGATTCTGTTTTTGCCAAAAATCTATACTCCTTCCGGAGCGGCCGCCGCGTGGCGGATCTGATTATGCGGCTGAAAGCTGTGCCGGGGCTAAAGAACAAGTACATCCTGAAAACAGATGTGCGAAGCTACGGAGACAGCATAGACGGAGCGCTGCTTCTGGGGCAGCTGGAAGCGCTGTTCGCGGACGATCGGGAGATCATGGCGTTTTTCCGCTGGCTCCTTAACTGGCGTACCTACCGACATCCGTCCGGGGGAATTTTTCATGATGGCCCTGCGGTCATGTCCGGCGTGCCGCTCACCAGCTTTTTTGAAAACATCTATCTCTCGGAGATGGATTGGTATTTTCAGAAGAAGCATGTTCTGTACGGCCGCTATGCGGACGACATCGTGCTTTACGCGAACACGGAGGAGCAGGTCGAGGAATACAAGTGTTACATCATGGAGGTGATGGCCCGCAAAAAGCTTTCGCTCCATGAGGAAAAGAGCATGATCCTGCCTCCCGGCTCTACCGTGGAGGTGCTTGGCATGAAGCTGACCGGGCGCGCCGTGGACATCGCGGACAGCTCGGTGGATAAGATCAGGTGGAAGCTGCGTCTTCGCGCCGACCGGATCATGCGCCGCAAGAAGCGGGGCGAGCTCGGCGACGAAGAGGCGATGCGCCGGATGATCTTCTACGCCAGACGTCTGTTTTTCGGGGGCGTCGCCAACCGGCACGAGCTGAACTGGTGCCGCTGGGTCCTGCCGCTGCTGTCGAAGACGGACGGGCTGAGGAAGATCGACGCCGCGGTCCAGTTCAACATCCGCTACGTGGGCAGCGGGAAAAAATCGGACGCCCGTTACCGCGTCCGTTTCGAGAAAATGCATGAGTTGGGTTATCGAAGCCTTGTCAACGTGTATTACCGCCGGTTTGAGACGGACTGGAGCACGTTGTTCTGAATTTCCTGTCAGGTAAAGAGGAGGGTGCGCACAGCGCGCCTGCAGAGGGCGGAATGGTCCGGCACAAAAAGGCCTTGCAGGCGGCCGCCGGTCTGTGACGCCATGAATCATCTTAAAGAACTGAATGTCTTCCCTCCTTTTTATAGCACTCCGGGTGCCAGACATCCGGGGTGTTTTTATGCCTCCGCCTGCAGCTGCTTGCGCACGAGCTCGGCGAAGAGCCCGTTCTTCTCTATCAATTCCTCATAGTTCCCCTGTTCCGCGATCTTTCCGTCAGAGAGCATGATGATGCGGTCGCAGTTTTTGACCGTGGAGAGCCGGTGGGCGACCATGATGACCGTGGCTCGAAGCGACGTGATCGCGTCCAGCACCTTCTTCTGTGTCACATTGTCCAGCGCAGAGGTGGCCTCGTCCAGGACGAGCAGAGAGGGCTTTCCAGCGAAGGCCCGCGCCAGAAGGATGCACTGTTTTTGGCCTCCGGAGAAGCCACCGCCGCGGGATTCGGAGATCTCGGTGTCCATTCCGAGCGGCAGGGAGTGGATCAGCTCTTCGATCTGTGCTTTCCTGGCGGCGTCCCAGATTTCTTCCTCCGTGATATCCGGCGCGCCGAACGCGATGTTTGCCTGAATGGAACCTGGCATGACCTGGCTGAACTGGAACACGGAGCCGACGTGGCGGCGCAGGGAGCGCTTGTTGAGGGAGGGGAGCGGACGCCCGTCATAGTAAACGCAGCCCGCGGACGGAGCTTCCATCCCCATGAGGATGCGAAGCAAAGTGCTCTTGCCGCAGCCGCTCTCCCCTACGATGGCAACCTTTTCTCCCTTTCGGATGGAAAGAGAGACACCCTTCAGGCACTCCGTCCTTGCCCCCTCGTAGGCGAAATGAATGTTCTCCAGCTGTACGCGCCCGGACAACTCCTTCACGTATTCCTGGCTGCGCGTCTGCTCCGGCTCCGCCTCGAAGAGCGGTTTCAGATTGTTCAGCAGCGACTGCAGGGAGAAGAGGCTGTCGATCACGCTCATCAGCTCCGTGACGGCTGTGACGATCAGTCCGTAGGAGGCGGTGAAGGCGATGTAATCCGGCCGGGTGACGCCCGATGGGATCGCCACAGACAGGATCAGAACCGTGCCGAAGGATGAGATGAAAGCGATGAGCTGGCTCCGCAGCTTCACAATGCCTGGCGGGTCAAGGTTGTATACCAGCCTTCTCCGATAGAGCTCCGCCCACTTCGCGTAGACACGCTTGACGGCGCCCGAGGTCTTCAGCTTCTGGATGCCGCGTACCGCTGCGTAGACGAAGCCGTTCTCCTCCATGGACAACTCGTTGCTCGCCAGCGTGTTTTTGGCGTACACTGCAGATGCGAAGATACTGAACGCAAGCTGCGCGGCGAGGATCAGCAGCGCCGGGATATACAGGGACGGGGCAAAGCGCGCCATCTGGGGGATATAGACCAGAGAAAAGACGGCTGTGACCGACGTGTTCATTACCATGTCGGTGAGCTTTTCTGCGAGCGTGCGGCTGTTCTGGATACGCCTGGACAGCTTTCCGGCCGACAGATTTTTGAAATAGGCGTCCGGTAGAAACAGGATGCGCGACACGACAGCGGCCTGCACCTGAATGCTGACGTTCCGCTTGACGGTGTTGAGCATGAGCGTCTTGACGACGGTGAGCGCCGCGCGCAGCAGGCCTGTGGAGATGAACAGGACGGCTGCCGAGGTGAGCTTCGGCCAGGCCGCGGACCCGAGGGGAACCAGTTGGTTCAGCACCCGGCGGTTGAGCGAGGGAGCCACGAGTCCGAGCAGCGTAATGACGCCGATCGCCGCGGCGACAGGCACGTAGTCGGCGGGAGAAAGCAGGGCAAACAGAAGCCGGAAAAAGCGTGGCAGGGAAAGCTTGCCCTCCGGAAGAGGACGGTAGATCACGTAGGCGGTTGGTTCGAGAGCCGTGTTTTTCGTGACGCGGCCTTTTCTGCCGGTCGACGGGCACACGTAGCGATAGCCTCCTACCGTCGGGAAAAGAGCCACAGCGGTCCCGTCTTCCAGGAAGCCGAGCATGTGAACGGTCCGTCGTTTCCAGTCTGATTCTCGCAGATCGCACGGTTCGTACATGATGCACAGGGGATCCAGCACACAGTCCATCAGCTCGCCGATGCTGTCGCAGTGGCGGACGGGCTCGGGTGTGATGTCGAAGCGATCCAGAATACAGCGCAGTGCCGCTTCCGTCTGTACAATCCGGTCCGCGCCGGCGGAGGAAGGAATGTTGTCGCGCAGGGAGGTGTTCGCCTCCTCCATCAGGCGCGTATCGATACGGTCACGTTCTAAAATAAGGTCGGTAAATATACTACTCATGGGATCACCTCTATTGCAAATCCACCAACCGGCGGTACAAGCCGTTGGCGTGATACAGTTCTTCGTGCGTGCCTTGCTCCGCGATGTGGCCCTTTTCCATCACGACAATCCAGTCGCATTCCACCACGGTGGAGAAACGGTGCGCCGCCAGGATACAGGTCGTCCCTTTATCGCGGATCGCCCGGAAGACTTTCTCCTCCGTGAGGGCGTCCAGGGCGGAAGTGAATTCGTCCAGAAGCAGGACTGTGGGATCCTGGCTCAGGGCTCGTGCAAGCTCCAAACGCTGCAGCTCTCCGCCGGAGAAGTTGCGTCCGTTCTCATAGACCGTCGCGTCGTAGCCGCCCGGAGCTGAGATGACGCGGTCATGGATCTGGGCGTCGCGCGCTGCGAGGATCATCTCGAAATTCTCGATCGTCGCGTCCCACATTTTCAGATTGGCCGAGAGCGTGTCATTGAACACAGTGATCTCCTGATCCACGCACGCGAGCGAGGAGTGGAAGGTCACGTCCGGAATTTCGTCCCGGCGCAGTCCGTCGTAGAGAATACTTCCGCCATCCGCCCTGCAGAGACCGGCGATGAGCTTCATGAGCGTGCTCTTGCCGCAGCCTGTCGAGCCGACTAAAGCTACCATCTGTCCCGGCTTTATATGTAGGGACAGGTCATCTACCGCCGGCCGGTCACCCGGATTATAGCGGAAAGTGACGTGGTCGATTTCTATGTCGCCGGAGAGCTTCTGTGCCTGGGATTCATCTTGCAGCAGAATCGTCGGCTCCGGCTCCTGTCCCAGCATGTCCTCCACACGTTCGATATCCGTGCGGCGGCTCGTCAGGTCGTTGGAGGTGGATACCAGTGAGCTGAGGTTTCTCCGAACGTTGCCGAGCACTGACTGGAACGTAGCCAGCATACCCATGGTGAACTGCCCCCGGATGATCAGAATGGCGCCTACGAACAGAAGGCAGGCGGAGGAGATCACATTGTGGCTGCTTCCCAGGAATCCGGACAGCGCTTTCATGCGATCCATACGCGCGCTCTTTTCCTGCATACTGGTTTGCGAAGAGCTCCAGAGGGAGAAGAACGCCTTCTCCGAGCCGATGGACTTGATTGTCTCGATGGTGTTGAAACCGTTGAGCAGGGAAGTGTTCACGGCGCTTGCGCTGGTGCTCAGGCTGCGCGACTGGATGGCGATCCGCCTCTGAAGCCAGAGGCTTACAAGGATGTAGATCACCTCCACCGCAAGGCAGAGCAATGCCATCAGCGGGTCGTAGAACAGCAGCATGGCAAGGTAAAAGACGAGGCTCGCCGTGTCGATGACCGTGGGAAGGATCGTGCGCAGCAGGGAATAGTCCAGGCGGGAATTCTTCTCCATGCGGTCCAGGATATCGCCTGCAAAGTGCTGCTCATAGAAGCTCATGGGCAGATCCAGCATCTGCCGGAAAAGTCTGCCGCCGGACTCCGCCGCCATCTTGCGGCCGATCCGGTAGGTGTGTATGGTCTCAAGGAGGGACAGAGCAGTGCCGACAAGCAGCGCTGCGCCCATGCCAATCAGCAGGGGGAGATAGAGCTCCCGATGTTCCCCGCCCATGACCTGATCCAGCATACGCCGGCTCAGCTCCAGCAGGACCAGATGCGCCGCCGTGCCAAGCGCGTGCAGCAAAAAGATCGCGAGGAGGGAGCGGCTGCCCGAATGCAGCCGGCGCCACAGCATGTTCCATATCGGTTCCCGGCGTCCTTCGGGCCGGAAATCGGGCCCCGGCTCCAGAGCGATTACAGAGCCGGAAAAGGAACGCTCGAAACGCTCCTCCGTCACGGCGTATGCGCCGCCGGAAGGGTCGTTGACGTAGACATTGCCGCCCCGGAACGCGCAGACTACCACATAATATTTTTTGTTCCAGTTCACGATGGCGGGCAATGGCATCTTCTTCAGCTCGGACAATCCCGCTTTGCGGACGGAGCCCTTCAGCCCGAATCCCTCGGCAGCCTGAAGCAGCTGCGCGGGCGTGGAACCGTTTCTGGAAGTAAGACACTTCTCGCGCACAGCCGACAGTGGAAGATATTTTCTGTAATAAGCCAGTATCATGGACAGGGCCGCCGCCCCGTTCTCCCCGGTGTGCATCTGAATGATAACCGGTACCTTCATAGCCGTTCCCCTTCCCAGAATCATTTTGAAAAGTCATATTCCCGTTTGCATTTTATCATAACATAAGAAAAGCTTCATCGTCAATCGGACTGCTCTCGGATCATCGAACTTTTTTGTGTTTTGGCCTGTTTTTCATAGACAAACGCGAACTGGTGTGGTATGGTTTAGAAACTGAAAGGAAAGATGATCTCATGCGGGAAATTATGTTGGACAGCGTGATCGACTGTCTGAAGCTGCTGCCGTTCCTGTACCTGTCCTACCTTGCGGTGGAGTACACGGAGCACAGGATGAGCGCAAAGACAAAGCAAATGATATACCGCGCCGGGAAGGCGGGGCCGTTTCTTGGCAGCCTGATCGGGACGATTCCGCAGTGCGGGTTTGCTGCCGCCGCCGCCGGATTGTTCGCGGGCGGAGTGGTATCGCCGGGTACGCTTCTCTCCGTGTTTCTGGCGACCTCGGACGAGATGCTGCCGGTCATGCTCGCGCAGGGAACGAACGGAGTGACGATCGCAAAAATTCTGGCGGTGAAAGCGGTCGTGGCGACTGTCGCGGGTATGTTAGTTGATTTTACTCTGGAAACGATTCTGGGACGGCGGGGTTCGATCCCGGAGCATATGGATATGTGCGAGCACGGGCACTGCGGATGTGAACACCACGGGATCTGGTATTCGGCGCTGAACCATACGCTGAAAACGGCGCTGTTTCTGTTTTTGATTTCGCTTATGCTTGGCTTTGGGCTGGAGCGCTTCGCATCCTCCGGACTGGCCGAAAGTCTGGTGAAATTTTCAGGACTCGAGGCGCTTGCCGCCGCGCTGATCGGCGTGATCCCGAACTGCGCGGCCTCTGTGCTGGTGACGGAGCTGTTTCTGGAGGGCGTGTTGAGCGGAGTCGGACTGTTCGCCGGACTGCTGTGCGGCACGGGGACGGGACTTCTGGTGCTCTACCGTGAGAACCGGAATCTGAAAGAGAATCTTGCGCTGACGGCTTTGCTGGCGGTGATCAGCGTTGCGGCCGGGATTGTGCTGGGGTTAGTTGGAATCGTGTAGATAAGAAGGACGCCCTGTTTTAGACAGAACAGGCAGAGAGGGATGAACGATATGGATTACATTGTGAGGGCGACGGCGGCGGACAGCCAGATCCGCGCGTTCGCGGCGACGACGAGAGAGACGGTGGAGACGGCGCGGGGATTTCACAACACGAGCCCGGTAGCGACGGCGGCGCTGGGGCGGCTTTTAACGGCGGGCGCGATGATGGGCGCGATGATGAAGGGCGAGAAGGACTTGCTCACGCTGCAGATCAAGGGGGACGGGCCGATCGGCGGGATCACGGTCACGGCGGACTCTTCTGCGAATGTGAAGGGCTATGTGCAGAATCCGGAGGTGCTCCTGCACGCGAACGACAAGGGCAAGCTCGATGTCGGAGGCGCGGTTGGAGCCGGCGTCCTGAACGTGATCAAGGATCTTGGCATGAAGGAGCCGTACATTGGGCAGTGCGAGCTGCAGACCGGGGAGATTGGGGACGACCTGACCTACTATTTCGCGATGTCGGAGCAGGTGCCGTCTTCGGTTGGACTAGGTGTGCTGCTGGATCGCGGCAACACGGTGCGCCAGGCGGGCGGATTCATCATTCAGCTCATGCCGTTCGCGCCGGAGGAGCTCGTCGCGCGGCTGGAGCAGAAGCTCTCTGAAGTGACTTCCGTGACGTCTCTGCTGGATCGGGGAATGACGCCGGAACAGATCCTCGAGGAGCTGCTGGGCGAGTTCGGGCTGGAGATCAACGATACGATCCCGGCGCAGTACCGCTGCGACTGCTCGCGTGAGCGCATCGAGCGCGCGCTGATCAGCATCGGGCGCAAGGATCTGCAGGAGATGATCGACGACGGGGAGCCGGTCGAGGTGAACTGCCATTTCTGCGACAAAAAATATCAGGTGACGACGGATGAGCTGCGGGAGCTGTTGAAGCGCAGCAGCCGGTGAAGCTCATTGTTCGCAAATGGGATTCATCCCGCCACGTTGTAAGAATGCTTCTGGCCGTTACGGTGAGGTTCATGATGTGCAAACGAATTCACCCCGCCACGGTGAGCAGGATGGGAATCGTCAGCACGCACAGCACGGTTGTCATAATGATGGCAGCGCTGCAGTTCGTGCAGTCGATTCCTTTTTTTGTGCCGATCATCAGAGGCATGTTGCCGACCGGCATGCCGAACATGATCATGCACACTGCGATGATTCCGGCGTCCTGCGTGACCAGTCGGACGAGCGGCAGCAGGAGCAGCGGCAGGACAAGCAGCTTGACTGCGGAGAAGAGATACAGTTTCCCATTGCAAAGAATCCTGCGGATGTCCGCGTTGGCGAGCGTGTAGCCGACGCAGATCAGCGAGAGCGGCGTGGTCGCGTTGCCGAGATATGAGGCGGCCGATTTCATGAAATCCGGCAGCGGGATCTCAAAGAGGATGACGATCAGGGCGGCCACGCCGAACACGGTCCCGGAATTGAACATGGACTTCAGGGACGAGACGGAAAATCTGCCGTCCATCAGCGCGATGCCGTACGTGTAGAAAAGCACCGTATAGATGAGAATAAATTCCGTGACATAGACGACGTACTGCGCGCCGAGTATGCTCGATACCACGGGGATACCGATAAAGCCGAGATTGGAGAAGACGAACATGAGCTGGTAGACCTTCCGCTGCATCAGATCCTTGTCAAAAAATGGCGTGAGGATCATTCCGACGACGATGAAGAAGGCAAACATTCCGGCGGCGATCAGGCTGACAAGGAGCAGCGTATGGAGCGGGACTTGCCCGATGGAGTTGGCGGCGCTGGAAAAGATCAGCAGAGGGTTGAAAATGTTGACGATCAATGTGGAGATCTGCTTGTTTGTGTTGTCGTCCACCATGCCAGTCTTCGTCGCCAAAAAGCCGACGCCGATCATGATAAGCAGAGAAAGCATCTGGAAAAACACGATAA
This sequence comes from uncultured Lachnospiraceae bacterium, assembly GCA_947629385.1. GTDB lineage: Bacteria > Bacillota > Clostridia > Lachnospirales > Lachnospiraceae > Choladousia. Next base: position 8,510 of record CANRDO010000011.1, on the reverse strand, counting down.
AAAAGGTCATTGCACGGTCCTCTTTTCTTTTTTCTCCTGTAAGTATACTCACAGATTTTGATCCCGTAAAGAGAAAATAAGATCAAAAAAGGGAAAAATCGCAGGAAATTTGATACACCCGTTGCATTTTCGGGCGAAAATGATTATTCTGTATAACAAGGTAAAAATTCAGACAGGATCAAGGCTTTGAGAAAGGATATGATATGAGAGACGGATTTATCAAGGTGGCGGCGGTGACGCCGGAGATCAAGGTGGCGGATTGTGTCTACAATGCAGAGAGTATATGCCGCTCACTTGATGCGGCGTATGCGCAGAAGGCAAAGATTATTGTGTTCCCGGAGTTGTGTCTGACCGGGTACACCTGCGGGGACCTTTTCTGGCAGGAGACGCTGCTCGACGCGGCGCAGGAGGGGCTGTCCCGCGTGATCGAGCACACGGCCCGGAAGGAAGGCCTGGTCTTTGTCGGGCTTCCCTGGGAGAAGGGCGCGAAGCTCTACAACGTGGCCGCGGCCATCAGCGATGGGCATCTGCTCGGTGTAGTGCCGAAGCGTTATCTGCCGAATTATAACGAATTCTACGAGGAACGTCATTTCACACCGGGTAATCCGGATGTGGACTGGATCAATTTCGAGGGGGAAGAGGAGGAAGTGCCGTTCGGGACGGAGCTTCTTTTCTGCGCGAATGCTCCGAAGGGACTTTGCGTGGCGGCGGAGATCTGCGAGGATCTCTGGGCGCCGAATCCGCCGAGCACGGCGCACGCACTGGCCGGAGCAAACGTGATCGTGAACCTGTCGGCGAGCGATGAGGTGGTTGGGAAGGACTCCTACCGCGAGGCGCTGATCGCCGGGCAGTCGGCGAGGCTTTTGTGCGGTTATATCTACGCAGGCGCCGGGGAGGGTGAGTCCACGCAGGATCTTGTCTTCGGCGGACACAATCTGCTGGCAGAGAACGGACACATTTTAGCGCAGTCGTCCCGCTTTGCCTGCGGTGTGACCTGCACGGAATTTGACATCGCACGGCTTCGACAGGAGCGGCGCAGGATGACGACCTTCGTGCCGGATGAGGATGCGGTGTACGAGAAACGCCGGTTCTGGCTGAAAGAGGGGGAGACAAAGCTGACGCGTGGCTTTGATCAGGCTCCCTTCGTGCCCTCCGGCAAGGCGGATCGCGACAAACGCTGCGAGGAGATTCTGACGATCCAGGCACTCGGGCTGAAAAAGCGGCTGCAGCACACGGGAGCCCAGTGTGCGTTGGTCGGCATCTCCGGCGGACTGGATTCCACGCTGGCGCTGCTTGTCATGACGAAGGCGTTCGATCTGCTGGGGCTGCCGCACAGCCAGATGACGGCGGTGACGATGCCGGGCTTCGGGACGACGGACCGTACCTATCACAACGCCTGCGAGCTGACGCGCAGGCTGGGCGCGGAGCTTCTTGAGGTGGATATCCGCGAGTCGGTGAAACAGCATTTCCGGGACATCGGACAGGATCCGTCCGTGCATGATGTGACCTATGAAAATTCTCAGGCGAGAGAGCGCACGCAGCTGCTTATGGATCTCGCGAATAAAAAGGGAGGACTCGTGATCGGCACCGGGGACATGTCGGAGCTTGCGCTCGGCTGGGCCACCTACAACGGAGACCACATGTCGATGTACGGCGTCAACTGCTCCGTGCCGAAGACGCTGGTGCGCCATCTCGTGCGCTATTACGCAGACAGCTGCGGCGACGAGGCGATCAGTCAGATCCTGCAGGACGTGCTGGATACCCCTGTGAGCCCGGAGCTGCTGCCGCCGGAGAACGGCCAGATCTCGCAGAAGACGGAGGATCTCGTCGGCCCTTACGAGCTGCACGACTTCTTCCTCTATTATCTGCTGCGCTTCGGCTACCCGCCCGCAAAGATCTATCGCGTGGCAAAGCTCGCGTTTACTGGGAGCTACGATGCCGAGACGATACTGAAATGGCTGAAGATTTTCTACAAGCGCTTCTTCAGCCAGCAATTTAAGCGCTCCTGCGTGCCGGATGGCCCAAAGGTCGGCAGTGTCGCGCTCTCACCGCGCGGCGACTGGCGCATGCCCAGCGACGCATCCGTGCGTGTCTGGATGGACGAGCTTTCGAAGATACAATGAAGAAAAGGGGAAACAGATATGCGCAGAAAAGACAGAGAGATCACCGATCCGGAGCGAATCGAGCAGATCATTGAGGACAGTCATTGCTGCAGGATCGGCTTTGATGATGACGGCGAGGTGTACATCGTGCCGCTGAGCTTTGGTTATGTGCGCGCGGAGGATGGCCGTTACACATTTTATTTCCACGGCGCGGACAAGGGGCGTAAGATCGACCTGATCCGGAAAAACCCGAGCGTCGGCTTTGAGCTGGATACAAACTATGAGCTTCATCCGTCGGATATCGCTTCGCAGTGTACCGCCGCGTTTCAGAGTGTCATCGGGACGGGGACGGTCAGCTTTGTCACGGAGCCGGAGGAGAAGCGCGACGGTCTGCTGCGCATCATGCGTCACTATACGGGAAAGGACGACTGGGATTTCCCGGAAAAGATGTTTGATACAGTATGCGTCTTTAAGCTGGTGACAGAGAAGCTGTCGTGCAAGGTGCATTTATAGATTTTACTGAATTAAAAAATGCCTCATGACATCCTTGCCGCAGACGTCATATGATAGAGTGATCAAAAAACAGGAACAGGAATCATATGGCTATCGGATATCTGCGGATACAGGCGAGGACCGCGCAGGACGCCGTCCCGCTGGAGGGCGCCCGGGTATGGGTGCTGGACGATGAGGAGAATGTCCTCTATCGCCTTGTTACGGATGAGAGCGGGGAGACGCAGGAGGTCTCCCTGGAGACACTGGACGGGAGCTATTCGAAAGATCCGGATTATCGCGGGAAACCATACGAGGAGTACGACGTGATCGTGGACGCGGAAGGGTTTGAGCCGGTCTCGGTCGGGGAGATTCCCATCTTTGAAGGGGAGACGGCAGTGCTGCCGGTGCTGCTTGTGCCGCTTCAGGACCGGCAGCCGTCCCAGACCATGGAGGAGATCGATGTAGGAGCGCCCGCCGTGACGGCGGGATGTCAGCAGGAAAGTGGGACACCGGGGACGGGCGCTTTGAGCTGCTCTTCCGCGACGGCGGGATGTCAGCGTCAGCAGCAGGGACAGGGGCAGGAGGAAGATCTGCCGAAAGCGCGCGTGCTTCGACAGGTGGTGATCCCGAACCCGATCACCGTGCACCTGGGCGCGCCGGACGCCCCTGCGTCGAATGTGCAGCTGCCGTTTCTGGACTATGTGAAGAATGTGGCGTGCAGCGAGATCTATCCGACCTGGCCGGTGGAGGCGCTGAAGGCAAACGTTTACGCGATCATGACCTTTGCGCTGAACCGCGTCTACACGGAATGGTACCGGGGCCGCGGCTACAATTTTGACATCACGAACAATACGGCGTACGATCAGTACTATGTCCCCGGGCGTCCGATCTACGCTTCGATCAGCAACGTGGTCGATGAACTGTACGGGGAATATGTCCGCAGACGCGGACAGAACGCGCCTTACTTTACGTCCTTCTGCAACGGGACGACGGTGACCTGCGCGGGACTGTCCCAGTGGGGGAGCGTCGCGCTTGCCGAGCGGGGATATTCCGCGCAGCAGATCCTGCTGTATTATTATCCGGAGGATATCGAGATCGCGAGGACCAATATTGTCACGAACGCGCTTTCGTCCTATCCGGGAACGGCACTGCGCGCCGGCAGCACCGGCCTGGACGTCCAGACGATCCAGACCTGGCTTGAGCGGATCCGGCGCAATTATCCGGCGATCCCGGTCATCACGGATCCGTCCGGCGTTTTCGGCGAGAGTACGCGCGCGGCGGTGCGGAAATTCCAGAGTATTTTCGGCCTGACGGTCGACGGCATCGTGGGGAAGGCGACCTGGTATAAGCTTTCCGGCCTGTACACGGCGGTGACGAGGCTGGCGGAGCTGGACAGCGAGGGCACGAGCCTCGGCATCGGGACGGTCCCTCCCAGCGCGGTTCTGCGCCAGGGCTCGCGGGGACAGGACGTGGTGACGCTGCAGTATCTTCTGAACGTGATCGCCCAGTATTATCCGGCGCTTCCGGCCCCTGCACAGGATGGCATCTTCGGCAGCGGGACCAGGCAGGCGGTCATTGCATTCCAGCGCCATATGGGGCTTGATCCGGACGGGATCGTGGGCGCAAAGACGTGGCGGGCGCTGTACGATCATTATCTTGGTATCGGGGAGAACGTTCCTATGCCGGGGCCGGGTGAGGAGACGATTGCCTATGTGGTGCAGGCAGGCGACACGCTCTGGCGCATCGCAAGACGTTACGGGACTACGGTGGAGGCGATCAAACGGGCGAATGGTCTGACCAGCGACATAATCCTGGTCGGGCAAGTGCTGCGGATTCCGCTGGGGTGAGCTGCCGTTCAGATTCAGGCTATATATTTTGAAGGGTACAGACGAAAAGGCTGTTGCCAAAATAAGAGATTGGGACAGGGAGGATCCGGATATGAAAGAACTATGTGGAAGCTCTGTGCGTCTGCAGGAGGGCGAATTTTTGCGGAGGGAGCGGTCGAACCGTGAATATCTGATGAAGCTTCCGGCGAAATACCTTCTGAGAAATTATGAGCTTGAGGCGGGAAGATATTCCGGGCGCGGGCACGACGCCTCCGCCTTTGACGGCTGGGAGGATCCGACCTGTCAGCTCAGGGGGCATTTTCTCGGTCACTGGCTTTCAGCCGCCGCGCTCTGCTATCAGGAGACCGGCGACAGAGAACTGCTGGCGAAGACGGAATATATTCTGGAGGAGCTGGAAGCGTGCCAGAAGGACAACGGCGGCGAGTGGGCCTGCCCGATCCCGGAAAAGTATCTGTACTGGATCGGACAGGGCAGGGGCGTATGGGCGCCGCAGTACACGATCCATAAGCTGTTTATGGGTCTTGTGGATGCCTATCGATATATGAAGATCGACAGGGCGCTTGCCATCGCCGATCGCCTGGCGGACTGGTTCCTGAGATGGAGCGGAGAGTACGGCGAGGAGCAGTTTGACGATATCCTGGACGTCGAGACCGGCGGCATGCTCGAGGTCTGGGCCGATCTGCTTGAGATCACGGGGAGCGGCAAGTACCGCACTCTGCTCGAAAGATATTACCGCGGCAGGCTTTTTGAACCTCTTCTGGAGGGGAAGGACGTTCTCACGAACATGCACGCCAACACCACGATCCCGGAGGCGCTGGGCTGTGCGAGGGCGTATGAGGTCACCGGGGAGGAGAAGTGGCTCAGGATCGTGGAATGCTACTGGAAATGCGCGGTCACGGACAGGGGCTGCTTTGCGACCGGAGGCCAGACGCAGGGCGAGATCTGGACGCCGAAGCAGAAGCTGAAGGCGCGTCTCGGCGACAAGAATCAGGAGCACTGCACCGTCTACAATATGGTCAGGCTTGCGGAATTTCTGTTCCGCCAGACAAAGGATCCCTCATATATGCATTACATCGAGTACAATGTCGAGAACGGACTTACGGCGCAGACCTACTGGCAGGGCGTTCCTTATAAGGGGAGTCCGAACAGCGGTCTTTTGACATATTTTCTGCCGATGAAGGCCGGGAGCAGGAAGGACTGGGCCGGCGAGACGGATAGCTTTTTCTGCTGCCACGGCACGATGGTTCAGGCAAACGCCGCGTGGAATCGCAGGATCTATTACGTTGAGGACGATTCCCTGTACATCACCATGTACACGGCGTCGGAGGCGTCGTTTGAACTGGGCGGGCGGGAGATAAAGCTGTCCCTCCGGCAGGATCACATGAACGGGAGCCTGATGCTGTCGTCCGAGAACAACGCGCTCCAGATCGTCAATGAGATTGCCGGCGCCCACGCCAACAAGCCGGACTACCGGAAATATATCGTCACAATCCGAACTGAGAGTAACGCCGTTTTCGACAGAGTCGATCATTACAACAAATTGGAAAGAGTGAACGACATGGATAGTGCCGACGCCCCGGACGGAGTCGGAGCCCCGGACAAAATCGACAGCGCGGGCGGTTCAGATGGATCCGGGTGTTCCGAAAGCGCTGCTGAGTTCACGGTCAACCTGCGGATCCCGGACTGGATCAATGGCCCTGCGACGGTGATCGTCAATGATGAGGCGCCTTTGAAAATTTCTGACACGCGGCATTTCGCGACTCTGAAAAGAGTCTGGAGCGACGGCGATCAGATCGTCATACTCCTGCCGATCGGCGTGAAGTTCGTCCCGCTTCCGGACGACCCGACGACCGGGGCGTTCCGCTACGGTCCTGACGTGCTGGCGGGAATCACTGAGCAGGAGCGCATTCTCTACCTCGACGGCGACCGGCCGGAGGACGAGCTTTCCGTAGACACAGAGCGCGAGTGGGGCAGCTTCCTCACTTGCTATCGCACGGAAAACCAGGATCCGGGCATCAGTTTTCGCATGCTGAAGGACATCGGCTACGAGCCTTATCAGATTTATTTTAAGGTAAAGAAAAGACAGGGGAACATGGCTGACTGAGAGAAGTAGGCGTAAAAATACAACGGAACAAGGCAGAACATGAGCAGAAAAAATATTGATTCAAAGACCGATCTAAGGATCAATCCGATTACGCGGCTGGACTACCCGGATCCGGACGTGATCCGTGTCGGGGATACCTACTATATGGCGAGCACCACCATGCATTTCATGCCGGGCTGCGAGATCCTGCGCTCCTATGACTTGAGGAACTGGGAGCACGCGGCGTATGTGTATGACAGTCTCGACGGCACGCCCGGCCAGAGGCTGCAGGACGGCCGGGGCATATACGGGAAAGGCATGTGGGCCGCGTCCCTCCGATATCGTAAGGACGAGGATGGGATCGGCGGAACCTTTTACATATGTTTTGTGGCGAACGACACCCACAAGACCTACCTTTACACAGCGAGGAAGATTGAAGGTCCGTGGGAGAAGAGGAACGTGGAGGGTTTCTACCACGACTGCTCCCTTCGGAAGCGTGTTGTCAAGACAAAAAACGGTCACGCTTTGCAAATATTTTATGAACGGCATAAACACCGTGCCGCCGCTGTGCTTTCAACAGCGGCGGGTGTTTCGGATGTCGTTTTTCATAAGGCGAAGCACCTTGTCGTCCATCGTCTCCCGGCTTGTCTGGCTGAAATGGATGCCCACCATGTAGGTGGTCTTTCCGATTCTCCTTACCAGCACAGGGGCAGTCTGGTCTGTGGTCTGTGTAGCGTTATTCTTCTTTTCTTCGTTCATCAAATACCTCCATGAAATGAAAATAGCCCGGCAGGGAAAAGCCTGACAACGAAGTCCGACAACGGGCTTCAAAAGACTTTCAAAATAATCCCTGACGGGCAGTCTGGTTACTTTATACTTTTTCTTTTATTTTTCTGTTGCTTTGGTTGTCAGAGGGGAGAATAGCCTTGAAAATGCTGGCTTTTGCCCGACAACGGGCTTGACAACGAACCGACAACCGGCTCGACAACGGGACGCCGTTTTTCAGAATGGCAGTTCCATCTGCCGGACTTCTTCCTCCGTCAGTTCGATAAATCCGTCCGATGTTTTTTCGTCCGTTGTCGGCAACCCGTTGTCACGTTCCCAGCCCCGCTGTCTGCCGTACTTCCCAAAGAACCGGGGATTGGCAAACGGCACCCAGCCGGTGATGCTGTTGTTCATGATGTCGTTGATTTCCCGGATTTCCCATTGCTTCGGCTCGTCAAAGGCGTGTCCCAGCGCTTCGGCGTAAAGCTGCTTGGAGCAGACCTGCGCTTCCTGATACCCGTCAAGATAGGACTGGATAAGTCCCGCCTTTGTGTCCTCCGGCATGAAGTCCCTCTGACGTGTTTTCAGATATTCGTCCATTGTCGGGCTGAACCGCAAGCGGAAGTCGCCGCTTCGGTAAATCTCCATCGCCTCCGCCCACATCTGACTGATATACTCTCTGGACGCTTCCTCGTCCGCAAGGATATGAACCTCGGCACGTTCCGGGTAGACCATGACGGGGACGAAACGCCGGTTGCCGGAGCGGTCAAGGGGCAGGAAGTCAAGCGTGTTGGAAGTTCCCCCGAACACGCATTGCCGGGGACGGTCTGCCGGGTGTGTCTCATACGGTATCTTGTAGACCTCTTTCTGTCGGCTTAAAAAAGACTTGATTTCCTCAATGCTCCTTGCGTTAGCGGTGGCGATCATTTCCGACATCTCGATAATCCAGTGTCCTTGCAGTTTTCGGTACACGTTGTCGTCGTCCATCTTCCGCAAATCGTCGGAGAACCATTCGTCTCTGACGGCAAGCATACGGAAGAACGTGGACTTACCGGCTCCCTGACCGCCCACCAGACAGAGCATGACTTCAAATTTACATCCCGGTCTGAATGCCCGTGACACGGCTCCCAGCAGGAACAGCTTCAAAGCGAGTTATCCTGCCCGGTCAAATCATATAAATAACATTTTAGCTGCTCCTCATCTGACCAGTCATCACACCAC
>CANRDO010000010.1 GCA_947629385.1 uncultured Lachnospiraceae bacterium | reverse complement strand
GAATATTGATTGGTCGTCTTTTTGTATATCATACTGTTTAGCATATTCTCAAAAGTTATCATGCCATTTTCATACTGCCTGAACAAAAGCACCATGTCATCGTCAGCGATTGACCCAATTACAATATCATATTTATTATCGAGGTTGCATTCCGGATCAGAAAAATTGAAGAACTTCTTGCTACGATTATTCCTTACAAACCTTGCCCATTCTTCGGATGTTTCTGTTCCAAAGTCCTTGATGTTCTAATCCTTCATCTGTATAAAGTCATCGTCAATCTCATAAACATTAAGAATCGGCGAGCCACCATAAATCCTTGCTACCCGATTTGCCATTTTCTCTGCCTGTTCTTTCATAACAGTAAGATAAAATCCTTGTCCGAAATCCTTATATGGACGGCACATAGCAAGGTTAATCTCTTTAATGTCCGTATTGCTCCCATGATATAAACGCATCAGTATCCGCCTCCATTATTTCTGCATACCATAGTCAGATCCTCCACGGCAATATCAAAGCTGAGTGTATGCTCAATATCATAATGCTCTTTGATAAACTCAATCCCTTTGTAATCGTACAAGTAAATAAAGGCTTCCTTTGAAGCTATGTGGAACCTATTGGCAAATTCATTCACGCATACTACTGTGTAATTGATTTTCTTTTTTAGTTCGCTCATGTCATACCTCACATTTTTACTTCTGTGACATCCGCTCAAAACGATACAATAGTTTATCTTTTTGCTCATCTGCAATTTCTTTTTCATAAGTAAGCATAAATCCTTCTTTATTAGACATTATTTCTGTCTCATCATTATAATCCCAAAAAGAATAGTTTGCCTGCTTATGTATAAGTATTTTACTTCCGCAGAATTTTATCTTTGAAGGATGACTGTTAAAAAACGTGTAATTACATCCTCCAGGAGTTTGATAACTTTTGTATGCAATGCCATCTATCCCTGTTTTCCTCAAATAATCTGCTATAATTTGTGTTGCACGATAATCACTTTTATCCTTTACTGGCTCACAAAATCTAAACATCAGCTTAGTAAAAAATATCCCCATGCTCATATTATATAGCTTCGTTTCTTCTTTTTGAAATGCTTTTTCTGATGCAAAATCGATGATTTCCAATGGTTCCAAAAGTTCGAATGTTGCAAGCGAAATCAAATCTCCCAGTTGCGGTTTTATTTCCGTACAAGCTGTTTCTGGATTAGAGGCGACATACAAGTAAGATACTCCTGCTATATTATTTCTTCCAGCTCCGCCTATTCCAATAAGGGGCTCTCTTGAATTAAAATCATCGAAACCAGTAAGCTTATCCTTCTCTATTACTTGAATACCTTTTTTGTTGAGTTCTTCATCAGCAAGATCTATAATTCTCGCACGGTAATATTGAGTCCCTTTTTTTAATTCTTTCTTAAATTGTTCGCTTTCTGTATTCAAAACGATATCATCAATAATTCTAAAAACTTTTTTTATTTCTTTTGCTAATCCCTTATCTGTTTTTGTTGCATTAATAAATTGATTATAACTAAAATTTGCATTGAAAGAATACATCCAATCATTTAAACGCTCTACTTGACTTCTAGTGTCTTGCATCAAATACCTTCTTTCCTAAATATTGTACCAAATAATTACAGCACCTTTTTTAACAACTCCACCGCATTTTCTTCCGTCGGATCATTGGTTCCCAACTCACCACGAAGGGCACGGGCGAGGATTGATTTTTTCATAGTTTCGATTTGGTCTAGTACTGTCACAGCGGACTTTTTGACCTGTTGTTCTTTATCAAGAAGATTATCAAGAATACAAACAATTTCTACTTGCTCGCTTATTGTTGGTACAGGTATAGGAATTCCATTCATTTTCACTTGAGTCATTTTGGGCTGTGCGCTTCCTGTAATATATGGTGTTAAATCGATTGAATTAATATAATAGCATAGATAATCTAAAGACACCTCACCTGATGCTTTTAAAACATGAGCATGGTTGTTCACCCAGAATCGTCCGTCAGCAATGAACGCAATAGGTTTACTACGAATTACCAAATTCGCACCATCTTCACCAATCAATAAATATCGTCCTTCAAAAATATAACGGTCAACTTGGTCAATAATTCCAGATGCTCCATAATAATCGTATAAATGCGTTAAACCATTCCGTTCTTCTTGCGAAAGAGGAATCCGTTTAGAATCATAATTTGATGTTATTTCCCCAAGTAATTTAATTTCCCATGTTTCGTCATCACTAGCATCATATTCTATACGCCAACGCCTAGTTAATTTGCCTGTAAACGCCTTATGCAAAATCGCCGCTTTACGGGTTTCAAAACCATCTACCACTGCCTGCGCTTTTTCTTTCGCCTCATCCAATTTAGCAAACAAGCTTTCAATGCGGTCAACAATGCGCTGTTGCTCAGCAAGTGATGGAAGCGGAACGGGCATTTTCCCAAGATTGCTTCTTGTGATACGAACTCTTGTTGTTCCCCGTGCCATATGCATCGCTAATTCCGTAAACCAATTGGAATTGCAAACATAATTTAAATATGTATTGAGAATTAATTCTTTCTTACATCGAATAACGGCAACATCTACTGCAGTTATGACTCTATATGGGAACAAGGGAACAATACAACTTCGAGCAATTGGTTCAGCCATTCTTGAAATCATAATGTCTCCCTCAAATAACTCAGTACAGTTTAGCAAATTAAAAGTATTACTGCTAATATGCTTATTCGATTTGTCAAGAAATTCACCGTCACCAATATCTGATAATTGAAGTAAGCGAACATCTCCATCAATGTCCATATTTTCACTAAGAACCCAATCTCCATCAAAAAAGCCTGATTCACTTGCTTTCAACCCTGCCAATTTGACCCAACACCAATTTGGGGGCAATTCATAAGGCTGCTCCTCCACTGGCACAAGAGCTTGTTCCAGCCGTTCCTCTATCGTAAGTTCTTTCTCTTCTTTCTTTCCCCGTGTCATATCACACCTCTGCATTTTCCAGCGATTTCAATTCCCTCACAACACTCTTCAAAAGGTCTACCGCTTCTTCTAACTGTGCGATAGCTTCTTCGCCGCTTTCGATTGGATCAGGCAAATCTTCATAGTCAACAATAGAGTCATCCCTGATCAGCCCTAGATCCAGACTGTTGCCCTTTTCAGCAATCTGCTCTCTGGTAAATACGCCCCACCGCTCATCTTGTATAACATGGCGGTCTTTCGCTTCGTAGGCCGCTTCAAACCCTGCGAAGTGTTCTTTCTTCAGTGGATTGGTCTTGCCAAAGGACGGCATATTAGTGCGCAGATCATAGAACCATACTTCTTGCGTATTGCCCTTGTCGGTCTTTCCTCTAGTAAAGAACAGAACATTGGTCTTCACCCCCTGCGCATAAAAAATACCGGTAGGAAGGCGCAAAACCGTATGCAGGTTACATTTATCCATCAGGTCAACTCGTATATGTTCACCCTCACCGTCTGCAAACAGAACGTTATCAGGAAGCACCACAGCGGCACGGGCTTTTCCGTCCGCTTTCAGACTGCGGTAAATGTGCTGCAGAAAGTTAAGCTGTTTATTGCTGGTGGGGAAAGTAAAGTCGTCACGGGTGGCACGTTCACCGCCTTTTTTAGTGCCAAAAGGTGGATTAGTCAGGACGACGTCATAACCTTTCATAGATTTTCCCACATTGGACAAGGTATCTCCTAAAATGATTTCTCCTTCTATATCATGGAGCATCGCATTCATCAAAGCAAGACGGTGCGTATCGTGTACAAGTTCACAACCTGTGAACGCTTTCTCCCGCTCAAAAGCGGCCGTATCAGCATCCAGATCAAAGAAAGAATCGGTATGCTCAGACACATATTGGTGAGCGGCAATCATAAACCCAAACGTTCCACAAGCTGGATCGTTGCAACGCTCGCCCGCTTGTGGCTTCACAAGCCTTGTCATGACATCAATCAATACACGAGGCGTAAAGTACTGTCCTGCACCGGATTTCTTCTCGTTGGCGTTCTTCTCCAATAACCCTTCATACAGATTTCCAAGCCCTTCTTCCCGAGCAGAGTACCAATCCAAACCGTCAATGTTTGTGATAATCTTTTCCAGATTCTTAGGCTCGTCAATGTTGGTTGTGGCACCCTGATAGATTTCCCGCACTCTGCCAGTACAGTTTTCACCCAAATGGTTCAGCAACTCTTTATAAAACTTTTTTAACTCAATTCCGCTTTTGGAAGTCAAAGCATCCCAGCGATAGGCTGCTGGAATCTGGCTCTCTGCTCCTGTCTCCTTTGCCATTTTTAAAAACAGGATATAAGTCAGTTCCGTCACGTATTGATGGTATGTAATGCCATCGTCACGCAGGACATTGCATAAGTTCCATAGCTTTGCTACAATTTCCTGAGTAGTCATCTTGCTCCTCCAATAACCCAACCCATCTCAGTGGCAATTTCTAAAACAATACAATCCTTAACCTGTGCTCCATACTCAGGCCTAATTTTTGCTGAATTTTCAATGAAATTGTGAATTGCATCTAACATCTTCTTCTCTGCTTCCTGCTGATCAGGCGGCATTTTCTCCGATCTATTACTTTGATTTATAATGGCTTGATTTACCATAGCAGAGAACCAGTCTTTTACCATTTCAAAAAACATTTCCTGCATATTCATGCCGTTTTCCCTCCGTCATCGTACAGATACTCGTTAAGCTCCAAAACAATGCTTTCCAGTTTATTTCCGAAAACCTTGTTAATCTTGCTAAATCCGCCCTGTGCTTTGAATCGCCCGTCTTCATCAAACACTGAGACATTCAGGACGGATTCTTCCATCAGATACTTTTCCATTCTGGCAAGCCAGTTCAATTCCTGCTTGGAAAAGCTATGAGCCTTCTTTAGTCTATCAACAGCCCGTCTGATTCTTGCCTCATGAGAAATAAGCGCAGAACCGATCGCATAGCGGCGAATCAGACTGATCATATCTGCCGCAATTTCTTCATTTGTCATCTGAGAAATTGCCGTATTGAGCTGCTGTGTGGTAAAGCCTTCCCGATCCAACGTCAGGCGCAATGATTTCAAGCTCTCTCTGGTTAATTCTTTCGGTCGGGTGCAGACAATGTTCAAAGCAGCAATTTCATTCAGATTGGTCTTGATATACGTCGCAAAGGCATCCAAGTAGTCTTCCGGCTTACTACCGACTCCGTAGCCTCTGTTGTGTTCCAACAGCTCATCTTCCGCGTCGGAGATCACTACAGGATTGCCACCATTCGCCTTTGTCTGTTGCAGCATCTTAAACATATCCGTATAAGAAAGCAGACGGTTTCTGGCATCCTCCGGCTTGCGGTTCTGAAGATCAATGATAAACTGCGTAGGATCTTGTCCTCCCGTCATGTTGATGAAATGCTCTATAGTTTCGCCGTCCATGTTACGCTTTCTTCGTTGCAATTTTGCTACAATCTGGTTAATCTGGTGCTGTACCTGTTTCTCATCGTCCAGCACTTCCAGTCCTTCCAACAGCTGCGTAAATGTAGTGGTTGGATTCACCACAACAGGTTTCATGGTATTAACGGCTTCCAGAGAATCATACACACCGACAGGGTCGTAAATCTCAAAATGGGTTTTATGGATCTCCGGGCACAGTCTGGTCGCACGACCCATCATCTGCTCAAATAGTATGCGTGATTTCACTCGGCGCATGAACACCAGCGTTGTGATTTCCGGTACATCGATTCCCGTAGTCAGCAAATCAACTGTGACGACAATGCTGGGAAAACGCTCATTTTTAAAGCGTTTTATCACTTCCTGTACCTTTTTCTTATTGCCTCCGCCAACACTGCCGGTGATTTTCATGATGGCATCATTGTCGACGCCTGTCTGAGAATAAATTTCTTTCAGAATTTTGACGATCATATCCGCGTGCTGGTCGTCCACTGCATAGATAAGCGTCTTTCCCTGCTCTTCCGGACATTCCGGATCAATATCCCGGGCAATTTCAGCGAGAACCGTCCTGTTGAAATTCTCTGTGATGACCTGACGATTGAAGCTGTCAATGTCGAAATCCAGCTCATCGGACAAAAGTTCACTGTTCGTGATCTCGCCGGTAACAGGATCATAAATTGTAACGGTGTCACCCTCTTTGTAGTGAATACCGCCTTTTCCCAATTTGGTAGTCAGTTCATGCGGCGCATCATGATCTACAAGATATCCTTCTATCACTGCCTCACGGTAAGTGTATTTGAACACTGGCTGTCCAAAAATTTCTGTGGTTTGCAATGCGGGCGTCGCGGTAAGCGCAATCTTGACAGCGTCAAAATACTCAACAACACTTCGGTATTTGCTCTGGTAATCGGCCTGATCCCGATACAGCAATTCATCCTCGCCCATTTCTTTGTCCAGTATGTAGCCCCTGTGCGCCTCATCAATGATCACAAGGTCATAGTCAGAGACGGCAGGCATCGTATCTTCAGCATTATAGAGAATACGCTTTACCATGCTCTGAACCGTCGCCACTTGAATGCGAGTTTCGCGGTCAATGGATTTGTCGTCAAGTCCTTTGATATTATAAATATCGTCAAGCGTCATCAAGTCTTCCAGCTTGACTTCTTTAAAAACGTCCTCTGCCTGCTCCCCTAATGCAGTGCGATCTACAAGAAACAGTATGCGGCGAAAACGCTCAGTTTTCAGGAATCGATAAATCAACCCCAAAACCGTCCTTGTCTTTCCCGTACCTGTCGCCATTGCCAAAAGGACATTCTGCTGTCCGTTAATAATTGCATTTTCAGCCGCTTGAATCGCTTTTATCTGGTATTCACGTAAGTTCAGGCCGTCTTTGTCTCTCAACAAATCATACGGCATATCCTGCAAAGCCTGATTCCGGGATGCAGGATCCTTTTCTAACAATTCCGAAATACCTGTGGGACTCATCCATCCCTTTAACGCTTTCGGTGCATTGTCAGGCTTCCTCAGATCAAGAAACCATACGCCGCTCTTAGTGTCATATTGTTCCAGATATGGTCTTCCGTTGGTTGCAAAAGTAAACGGCACCTTATAGCTGCCCCATGTACCGATCCGATACTGCGCGTCTTCCTCACGGATATTTCTGGAATAATCCTTGCATTGATAATCAATCACAGACGGAATATCTTTATGAATCGCTTTCGCCTCAATCGTGGCAACCATCTGATTATCCACAAACAAAACATAATCCGCATAACCTTTATTGCCTACCGTGGAATCCGTGGGCCATTCTGCGATTGCAATATTGCGTCCCTTTGCAGGTCGGGTTCCCTTCGAATAACGCAGATTCTCCGTATCCGCTTCCCAGCCGACTTTTCTAAGCTGCTCGTCAATCAGATAGCGCGTCTCTGCTTCTGTGCGCACTCGCCGGCTTGCCGCCTTGCCAGCCTGCTGTTTCCGGGTCTCTTTTGCTACTTTCGGAGCTACGGCAGCATTCGCTTCCGCCTCCTGAATCAACTTGTCTTCCTGTTCCTGCTCAGCCTTTTTATCAGCCATAACAGAAGCAAGGTCATTCTGCGGCATCACAAAAGGCTTGTTCTGATAGTTCCAATCCCCATAGGTCTGCATGAACCATTCGCACAAGCTGTATGCCATTTGGAGTAAGGCCCTACTGTCTTCCACAGACGCAAAATTCTCATGTACAGCCTTGTTGCGGACTTTTCGGAGTGCATGAAGAATATCGGATAAGTCTCTGGTAATCAGTCCTTCCCGCAAAAGCGTGTCAATCCGCGCAACCGCAGTATTGTCATAGGGCAATTCGAGACGATCATAGGTAAAGATCAAATTTACGATAGTTTCACCTATCATTCCCAATTTCATCAGGCAGGAATTAGAATCCGAATAACAGTATTTCTCCGCCAACTCGCCAAAATTAGCCAGTACAGGAAAATGACTGTTCAAAAAATCAAAATTCGATTTCATAATCATTTCTTCTTAAGTCCTCCAGATTAATCTTAAAATGGTAAGAATGTCAACTCTCAGTCGCCCTCATCTATCTCAAAAGATCTACCGTAATCTTCTGCAGATTATCCGCCGAATCAAATGTAAGCTTTATAACACGTTCTTCTGCCAACTCACATATCTAAAACTGATGCCATTTTCGGCAAAAATTTAGATAGATATATTTCTGTCACGCATCCAGCAGCGGCACGCCGTTCCCGACGCCAATCCGATCCGCACCGGCCTCAACCATCCGCAGGGCGTCCGCGTTCGTGCGGATTCCGCCGCTGGCCTTCACGAGCGCACGTCCGTCCACGGTCTTCTTCATAAGCGCAACGTCCTCCGCGGTCGCCCCGCCTGTGCTGAAGCCGGTCGAGGTCTTGACGAAATCCGCGCCCGCCGCCACAGACAGCTCGCAGGCCTTAACCTTCTCCTCATCCGTCAGCAGACAGGTCTCGATGATCACCTTCAGGATTGCGTTCTTTCCGGTCGCCTCGCGCACCGCCTCGATGTCTTTCTGCACCGCCTCGTAGTCCTTGTCCTTCATCCAACCGATGTTGATTACCATATCCACTTCCTGCGCACCGGCCGCAACTGCGTATTTCGCCTCGGCCGCCTTCGCCTCCGTCAGCATCGCGCCAAGCGGGAAGCCTACCACGCAGCACACCTTGACGTCGCTGCCCTGCAGCTGCTGCGCCACCAGCGGAACGCGGCAGGAATTGACGCACACAGAAGCGAATCCGTACTGCTTCGCCTCCTCGCAATAGCGCACGATCACGTCGCGCGGCGCGTCCGCCTTCAACATCGTATGGTCTATCATGCCTGCTAAATTCATACCCTTTGCTCCTTTCAAATGTTCCTTGTATTTGTCTTTGGCTTTTTTTATTTTCGCACAAAAGAGAGGGCTTGTCAAAACATGTTATTCAATTTGAGGTTAAAAATGCGCAATTTTCAATTGAGATTCCACACAGGAAATGCTATAACACATTTTAGGAATGGATACCTGCTTAAAAATGAACAAGGGAGGGCAATCATGGATAAAAATAAGTTTGCTGTAACCCCGCCGATGGGTTGGAACAGCTACGACTACTATGACACGACTGTGACCGAGGACGAGGTTCGGGCCAACGCCGAGTACATGGCCCAAAACCTAAAGCAATACGGCTATGAATATGTCATTATTGACATTGAATGGTACTCAAACGCGGCCGGAACAAGACGGGACACTTATCAGTATATTCCTTTTGAGGAGTTTGAGATTGACGAATACTCGCGACTGCAACCGTCAAGCAAGCGCTTCCCGAGCTCTGTCGGGGGCAAGGGATTCGGGCCGCTCGCATCCTACGTCCACAGTCTCGGGCTCAAATTCGGCATTCATATCATGCGGGGAATTCCGCGGATCGCCGCACATCGGCACCTGCCGGTTCTCGGAACGGACGTAAACGCAAGCGACATTGCGGATCCTTCCTCGATCTGCGGCTGGAATCCGGATATGTACGGCGTCCGACATACAGAAGCCGGACAGGCTTACTACGATTCGGTCATCCGGATGTACGCTGATTGGGGCGTAGATTTCATCAAGTGCGACGACATCTGCGACAGCTGGATGTACCCGGTCGAGCGTTTTTCTGGCTGGGAGGAGACGAGGATGCTCCGCAGGGCGATCGATAAATGCGGACGTGCAATCGTCCTCAGCCTCTCTCCGGGGCCCGCACATATAGAGAACGCCTGCCACTACATTCAGAATGCAAATATGTGGCGCATCACAGACGATTTCTGGGATAACTGGGAGCTTCTGAAGAATATGTTCTGGCGCTGCGAGCAGTGGCAGGACCACACCCGTGAAGGCTGCTGGCCAGACTGTGATATGCTGCCGATCGGCAAACTGGGCAAGGGTCACGGTCATGAATGGTACTCGAACTTCACCGACGACGAACTCAGAACCATGATGACGCTTTGGTGCATCTGCCGCTCGCCGTTGATGATTGGCACCGACCTCCCGCAGCTCGACGAAAAGAATTTCAAGCTGCTGACCAACCCGGATATTCTCGAGATGCTAAAAGACGGCAAAGCGATACAGCTTAAGCGCTCTGACCGCGAGGCGGTGTGGATCTCTGCAGGCACAAGCTGCGTACGTGTCGCACTGTTTAACCTTTCAGACGATGAGGCAGAGCTCTCCGCCGAACTGCCCGAGGCAATCATGGGCATAAAAACATCTCAGCAGGAGTCTGCAGAAGGAAAATCCGCCGGACTTTCCGGCCCGGCCGCGGGAGAAATCCGGGAGCTCTGGGGCGAAAGTGCCTGCCGCATCGATGGAAATACAATATCCGCAGATGTCCCCGGACACGGCGTAAGAATCTACCGATTCAGTAAATGAAAATAACGAGACAACCTCAAGAGAATCTGCTTTCAATGCTTTTACCTGGATAATAACACGCAGGTCTCACAATGATCTGTAAATGGAAACATGTCATACGGCCATGCCCCCTGTGCGCGGTATCCGTGCTTCGTCAGACAGGCCAGGTCCCGGGCCTGGGTCTCAGGATTGCACGAGATATAGACGACGCGCCTCGGGGCAAGCCGCACGACTGAGGAGAGAAATGCCTCATCACTTCCTGCTCGCGGCGGATCCATAAACACGACATCCGCATGCTCGCCCTGCTCTGCCATGCCGACCATAAATCTCCCGGCGTCGTTTTCATAGAAGTGAATGTTTTTCACATCGTTCGCTTTCGCGTTGCGGATCGCGTCCTGCACCGCGTCGTGATTCAGTTCGACGCCGATCACTTCCCCGGCCTTTTCCGCGGCAATCAGCCCGATCGTCCCGATCCCGCAGTAGGCGTCAATGATACGCTCCCGCCCGGACAGTCCTGCCAGCTCGATCGCCTTCGCGTACAGCGCCTCCGTCTGAACGGAGTTTACCTGATAGAAAGATCTTGCCGAGATGCGAAAACGGCGACCGCAAAGCACATCTTCAATATAGCCTTTCCCGTAGAGCACCGTTTCCTTTTCGCCGAGTATCATGCTGGTTCTGCGATCGTTTACATTCAGAACGATCGTGGTAATCTCCGGATGCGCCGCGCGAAGCGCCTTGACAAAATTGTTTTTGGAGGGCAGAATCGGCGACCTCAGCACAAGCACTACCATCACCTGCCCGGTCTGATGCGCTGTGCGGATCAAAACATGCCGCAGCAGCCCGTACCCGCTGTCCTCGTCATAGATCCTGATCTTGAAGGACTTAAGCAAACCACGAATCGTCCGGATGATCTCGTCTGCCTTCTGATTCTCCAGCAGGCATTCGTCCACCGGCACAACTCTGTGTGTTCCCTCCTCATAAATTCCGGAGACAACACTGCCATCCCTTCTGTGCGCGAACGCGGCATGAACCTTATTTCGATAATGGAGCGGATCCTCCATCCCGGTGATCTTATGCACGCGGCAATACGGCTTCAGCAGCTTTTCTACCTGTCTTTGCTTGAGCGCAAGCTGCTCTTCATAGGGCAGATATAGAAATCGACAACCGCCACAGCGCTTTTGTACCGGACATTTTAATTTCATAATCCGTTTTCCTTTCAGAATCTTCTTAATAATATTGGTTTATTTTCGCATAAATAAGTTTTTTTGTCAAAACATATAAGAACACAGAAGAAAACAAATTCAATCCGCGCAATTAACATTTGACAAATGTATACGTCTATCCTAAAATGTTATAGTTAGAGTATCTGTTAACACTTTCCCTCAAAAAATGGGAAAAGTTAATATTACAAAGAATTTTTTTGCATCATATTTGTATTATATTTTTGTAATAATCTTGTAACAGGGATTGTAACAGAGATTGCAAAGGAATAACAATGGCTATTATCATAAAAAATATTACCAAATCATTTACCAAAAATGATAACTCTGGCCAACTGGCCATACTGAATGATATCTCTCTGGAGATCTCCAATCAGGAATTTATCTCCTTCGTAGGGCCGTCCGGCTGTGGTAAATCTACCCTGCTGCGCATCATTGCCGGACTCCTGACGCCAGAGAGCGGCAGCGTAGAAGTAGACGGAGTGCCTGTGAAGAAGCCGGAGAGCGACCGCATGATGGTCTTTCAGGATTACGTATTGTTTCCATGGCAGACCGTGGAGAAGAATATCGCGATGGGGCTGAAGATGGCCGGCAAGGACAGGGAGTACATCGACCGCAAGGTAAAGTGGGCGATCGAGATGATTGGCCTTCAGGGATTCGAGAAGTCGTACCCGCACCAGCTTTCCGGGGGAATGAAGCAGCGTGTGGCAATCGCGCGGGCTCTTGTCATGAATCCGAAGATCCTGCTCATGGATGAGCCGTTCGGGGCGCTGGATTCCTATACAAAGATGAAGCTGCAAAGCGAGCTCGTCCAGCTGTGTGCGAAGAAGGAGTTTACAACATGCCTGGTGACACACGACAGCGAGGAAGCCGTATTTCTTTCCGACCGGATTGTCGTATTTACCGGCTCACCGGCCAGAATACAAGAGATTATATCGGTGGATCTGCCGCGGCCGCGCGACAGAGTAAGCAAGGAATTTATCGCGGTGCGTGATCATATTCTGAGCCTTACCACATCCGGCATGACAGATCATATATAAAACACACTAGTACAAAATAAGGGGCTAACGATCCATTATGAACGAAAATACCTTTCAGAAGATACTCGCGAGGAAAGCAGCGCTCTTCGGGGACAGGCAGCTGATTTCCTGCGCGAGGACCGGGAAGTCTCTGACCTGCCTTCAGTTGAAGGCAGAGACAGAAGCGATGGCGCAGATGCTGAAGGCGCAGGGGCTTTCCGCCGGAGACGCTATCATTTTAATGATGGAAAACAGCGTAGAATTCGCTGTCTCTTTTTTTGGTATCACTGAGTTTGGCGGAATTGTGGTTCCGGTCAACACAGGACTCAAGGCTGCAGAGCTGGACTACCTGATCAGCGATTCGCAGGCTGCCGCCATTCTGCTGTCTGAGACATTCATCGACCGCATCCCGGTGCAGTACAAGAAAGAGCGCATCACTTTGGAGAACGGCTGTACCCTGTTGAAAATTGCGAGGCAGACAGCGGCGGGCGACGAGCGCAGCAGCCTCCATCCGGAGGATACCGGAAGCATACCGCAGCCAGACGGCGCCGAATACATTCAGCAGCCAAATGACACAGCCATGATGCTATACACCTCCGGGACCACCGGCCACCCCAAGGGCGTAATCCTGAGCTATCGGAACCTGCTCTCAAAGGCCGACCATATCCGAGAGGCCCATCAGCTGACTGAAAAAGACATTGTGCTGTGCGTGCTCCCGTGGTTTCACATCAACGGGCTGGTGATCACCTTGATCACTCCGCTCGTGTCCGACGGCAGGATCGTGATCGGCGGAAAATTCAGTGTCACGAACTTCTGGGGAGATGTGGAGAAATACCGCGCGACTTGGTTCAGCGGTGTCCCGACCATGTACTCGCACCTGCTGGCCCGCGGCATCCCGAGAGATAAGGACTGGAGCTCACTGAGATTTGCGCGCTCTGCTTCCTCTCCACTTCCGGTCGCTGTGCTGGAGGAATTTGAGGGCATCTGCCAGGTTCCGATCATTGAATCTTATGGAATTACAGAGGGCGCGAGTCAGATCACGACGAATCCGATGCCGCCTCTTGTGCGAAAGCCAGGTTCTGTCGGATTGCCTTACGGAAACCAGATCAAGATTGTCGATCCGGATGGAAATGAACTCCCGGCCGGACAGACCGGCGAGGTGTTGATTCGAGGAGAAAATATCACCCGAGGTTATTTCAGAAAAGAAAAAGAGACGAAAAAGTCATTCACCGGCGAATGGTTCCACTCCGGAGACCTCGGATATCTCGATGCAGATGGCTATCTCTATCTTGACGGGCGGATCAAGGAGCTGATCAACCGGGCCGGAGAGAAATTCTCCCCGCGCGAGGTGGATGAGGTGATCTATCGCATGGACGAGGTGGAGCTTGCTGCAACGGTCGGCGTACCGGACGATGTCTATGGCGAGGAGGTTGCCGCTTTCATCAAGCTGCGAGAGGGTGCTTCCCTCACGCCGGAGCAGGTCAAGGACTGCTGTGCCATGCACCTTGCGGCCTACAAGGTGCCGCGTATGGTGTTTTTCATAGATGATCTTCCAAAGGGAGGCAATGGAAAGATCCAACGTTTGAAACTCGTCGACATATTCAAGGAAATGAAGAAAGGTGGAAATTAAAATGAAAAATTGGAAAAGAAACATAAGCATAGCAATGGCTTCCGCAATGCTTTTCGGCTGCTGCGGTTTCAGCGCGCAGGCGGAGGGCAATGCCCCGATCCGGGTCGGTTCGCTCATCGCGCTCGGCACAGCAACCCCGTTTGTCGCGATTGAGAACGGCCTGCTCAACCAGGGCGATCTTCAGGTAGAGGTGAGTCAGTTCTCGGACGGCGCCGCGATCATGGAAGCATTTGCCGCAGGCGAGCTGGACGTTGCGATCGTGGGCGTGATCCCGGTCGCGACCTGGGTTTCAAAGGGAGTTGAGATGAAGGTAGTCGCCTCCGCGAACGGCGGCGGCCATGTACTGATGACGCGCAAGGATACCGGCATCACCTCCGTGGAGGAGCTTGCCGGACATACCGTGGCGGCCCCGAGTGTCGCGACCGTGACGGACGCGCTTCTGCGCAGCAAGATTCTCGGCGACGCGGGTCTGGATCCGGACATGGATCTCACACTGATCCCCGGCATGAAACCCGCCGATATGGCGACCGTTCTGATGGCTTCGAAGGAAGTGGACGCGATGATGACCTGGGAGCCGTTCGCGGCTGAGGCAGAGGCCACTTACGGCGACGACATTGTCGTGCTCTACGATTCTCCGAAGGAGATTAAGGAAGAGACCGGCAGCGACGCGTTCTATCCGGTCAACGTGGTGGCGGCAAGCCAGGACATGATCGACAACCGCCTGGATGATCTGAAGGCGTTCCTGGACAGCTACAAGGCTACCGTTGATTTCCTGAATGAGGACGAGAGCGCCAACGCCGTGCTCGCCAAGGTTCTCGAGATGGACGAGGAGACGATCGCCGCCGCGCGCGAGCGCATCGACTACACCTACGACATCGACAAAGAAGCGACCGTGGAGACGCTTAACTGGGCGCTGCAGCTCGGCTACATTGACGAGATCCCGGCCGAGGAGGATCTGTTCTACACGGTTGAGTAGGATCTGGCGGACAACGGGCAAGAAATGAAAGGACTCCTTTCCAAATGAAAAAGAATGTCATTCAATTTTTACAGGGGTGTGCCGGCATCGCCGGCATCCTCCTGCTATGGACCATCGCCTCAAAGACCGGCATATTCGGCCGTATTGACCAAAAATCGGCGCAGCTGCTGCTGCCGATGCCGAACGTCGTGGCAGGGGAACTGAGCGAGATGCTCAAAAGCGGCTATCTTCTCAGCAATATCTGGGTCAGTATGCAGCGTGTTCTGATCGGTTTCGGCATCGCAGTCGCGGTCGGACTTCCGCTCGGAATCCTGATGGGTATGAGCACGACGCTTCGCAACTGTCTCTATCCGGTGATCCGCTTTTTCTCACCGATCCCCGGAGTCGCCTGGGTGCCGCTCGCCATTCTGTGGTTCGGACTCGGCAACAACGCCGCGATCTTTATCATCGTGATGGGATCGCTGTCTCCGATCATCGTGAATTCCCTGCAGGGCGTCCTGAATGTCAATCAGCAGCTGTACGACGTAATGCACATGATGGAGGCCAGCCATTGGCAGGTAATCGTGCACTGTATCGTTCCCAGCATCATTCCATACATTGTCTCCGGATTTAAGCTTGGGCTCGGATTTGCCTGGCGTGTCGTGATCGCCGCCGAGATGGTCGGCGTTCCGAAGGGCCTCGGCTATGTGCTAAGCGTGGGCCGCAGCACGGCCAACACTTCAGTCACCCTGATCACGATCATCAGCCTCGGCGTCATCATGATGCTGATGGAGGAGGTTCTGTTCCGCTTTCTTGAGAAACGCACAAGTAAATGGAAAACGTGGGAGTAAACACATATGATATTTTCATCGTACAAGTTCCTGTTTCTGTTCCTGCCTGTCGTCGCGGGCGGATACGGCATCCTGAATAAATTCAAATTTTACTATCTCTCGAAAATATGGCTGATTCTGGCTTCCATGTTTTTCTATTCACAGGGAAGTCCGGATTTCTTTCCCTTTTTTATGGGAAGCGTATTCGCAAACTACGTTGTCGGCTCGGCGCTCTGCCGTCTGCAGGGAGATGAAAACCGCCTGCAGCGCAGGCTGCTGCTGGCCGCCGGAGTTCTCGGAAACGTAGCCTTGCTCGGATACTATAAATACTATGACTTCTTTGTCGAAAATCTGAATGCGCTGACCGGAACCGACTTTGTGCTGAAAAATATCGCGCTTCCGATCGGCATCTCGTTCTTCACTTTCCAGCTGATCGCGTTCCTTGTGGATTCCTACCGCGGAGAGACGAGGGAGTACCATGTGCTGGACTATCTGCTTTTTATCACCTTCTTCCCACAGCTGATCGTCGGCCCGATCGTCCATCACAAGGAGATCGCGCCGCAGTTTGAAGATACCCGGAATATGAAGATCAATTACAACAATATCGCGCTGGGTATCTTCGTGTTCTCGATCGGCTGTGCGAAGAAGATGCTGCTCGCAGACCCTCTGAACAATTCTGCGGCCGATTTTTATTCGCATATCAATTCGAATATCACCTTGCTGGAATCCTGGTTCTACACGATCGCCTACTCGGTTTCCTATTACTTTGATCTGTCCGGATACACAGATATGGCGATTGGTCTGGGACTGCTGTTCAACATTCACCTGCCGGAAAACTTCAACGCGCCGTTCCGCGCGAGAAACTTTCAGGTATACTGGCAGCGTCAGCACATGACGCTCTCCCGTTTCCTCGGAACATATGTGTTCAAAAACGTGTTCCGCAAGGGAAACAAATGGCGCAACTACTATGTCGCCACAATGGTGACCTTCCTCGTCTCCGGCATCTGGCACGGAGCCGGCTGGAATTTCATCATCTGGGGGATCATGAACGGTATTCTGGTCTGTATCGCGGCCTATTTAAGCTACAACAAGAAGGAACCGCCCTACTTCGTCGGCGTCACGACGACCTTCTTCTTTATCGTCCTGACCAGAGTAATTTTCGTAGCTTCCAATCTTCAGGACACCTGGACCGTGTACAGAGCCATGTTCGGCTTCCCGGCATTTTTCTCGTCAGGAATCCTGAACGCCTTCCAACGGATCTGCCTTTTTGTGACACATCACCAGAAAGACGGTATCATCGTATTTATCGGACTTTTAATCTGCTGGTTTGCACCGACCACAAAAACGCTGTCGGAGAAATTCAAACCGAATCTGATTTATTTTGCATACGCCGGAATCCTTCTTGCCATCTGCCTGTCAAAAATGAATCAGGTTGTACAGTTCCTTTATTTTCAATTTTAAATCGGAATTCTGCTCCGGCCAAGGCAAATACAGGATACGCAGAGATATGGAGGAATACAAATGCGATATAAGAGATGGTGCTTCGGAATGCTGGGGTTTATCCTCGCAGTGCTGCTCTTTATTATGGGAGTGAATTATTACGCAGACATATATGGATATTTTACGTTCCAGTCCGGAGACTATGCGGATGTTGATTTCAAGATCGGCAGCGTGAATGTATATTACCGTGTCTTCAAAGCTAACCATATTCTGAACTTCGGCGATCAATATGACGCGTACATTCTGGGCGGCTCCAAAGCTGGCTCCTTTCATCCTGAAAAGATGCAGGAAATGGACGGATACCGCTACTACAATCTTTTTGAATATCACGGCACTATGACGGAATACAAGCTGATCGTAGATTTTCTGTTGAAGCATACCGACGTAAAAAAAATCATTATCAGCCTGAGCGCAAATGAAGTTTCACGCCTGACCTTCGACTCCGATGCCGATATTATGCAGATACCGGCTGTCTGGAAGGATGAGCCGCAGCTGATGGAATACCTCCATTTTCTGACGCTTGACGTGACCAAAGGACTCAAAGAAATATGGGATGAAATGAAAAACGGAAAAAAAGTCTACACCAAAAACTTCACCGGAGGTGAGCGGGATGTACAATATCTGTATCCTCAAAGGGAAGCAGACTGGGACGGCTTTCTGGCAAAGAATCTGCTGAAGAATTTTGATGCGCGAATGGCCCGGCTTTTCAAGAAGAATCAAAAGGCTGATTATTATGATGAATGTCTGGATATTGCAGGTCAGATCAAGGCGGAATGTGACGCTGCGGGCGTAGAGCTCGAATTCTGGTTCACTCCGACATTTATCTCGGGCATGGCGCGCTTTGAGAGCACCTATTTCTGGGACTATCTGCGTGAGCTGGCTCAGATTACGAATTTCTGGGATTTCAACGGATACGGCGATATCAATCTGAATCCCAGCAACTTTATCGACACCGACCACTGCACCTACGCGCTTGCAGACTTCGTGATCGACACCATCTCCGGGAAAGCATCTTATCCAGGCTTCGGATACTATGTCACAAAGGATAACGTCGACGAATATTTGCAGAAACGCAAGGAAGACTACGAACGGTTAAAGCAGGAATATATGGAGACCGGTACAATCGCTCTGCAAAGCAAAGACGACGCCAGCTTTATTCCATAGCTTTCCACTGTCTCAGACAACATCGGCTACAGAAAATTTGCCTGTCCGTCCATGTGACGGACGGGCTATTTTTTATCCTCTTCTTTGAGCACGCCTTGACAGCCAAACTCAGGAATAAAGCTCTCCTTGGCAGTCTCACCCTCCTGATAAAATCCCTGTTCCACACCGAGTTGCTCCGCAAATGCAAGCAGTCTCTCATATTCGCGCTTTGTCACGCGTCGGCCAAGCAACAGATCCCCCGCCACATCCTCCATCGGCGTGTATTGATTCATCATGCTGATATAGATCCTGTTCCCGTACTCTTCATGCAAGTATCTTATGATCTGCTTTGCCTCACGCACATGGCCAGGAAGAAGCAGGTGTCTCACGATGACGCCTGAGGTCATGATCCCCCTCGTGTCAAACTGCGGCTCCGGCCTCTGACGCACCATCTCCCGTATCGCCGCAGCCGCAACCTGCGGATAGTCCGGAGCATTTGAATACGCCGCAGCCAGCTCTGAGCTGATATACTTGAAATCCGGCAGGTAGATGTCCACCAGACCGTCCAATCGCCGCAGCGCCTCCGGCTTCTCATAGGCGCTGCTGTTGTAGACCACGGGAATCTTCAGCCCCTGTCCTTTTGCCAGCGAGAGCGCCTCAATCACCTGCGGCAGAAAATGCCCGGCCGTGACAAGATTGATGTTATTTGCCTTTTGCTGCTGAAGCTCCAGAAAAATCTCTGCAAGCCGCCCTGTCGA
Organism: uncultured Lachnospiraceae bacterium; assembly: GCA_947629385.1. Lineage (GTDB taxonomy): Bacteria > Bacillota > Clostridia > Lachnospirales > Lachnospiraceae > Choladousia. The sequence continues at coordinate 59,394 of CANRDO010000010.1, read as the reverse complement.
GATCACCATGCCAGATTCTCCGCGCGAAATTTTCCGGTTCTGACAGTATATGCAGCCTAGCGGGCAGCCGGAAAAGAAAACGGCCCCCGAGCCCTCCGCTCCTGATATGCAAGGCTCCTCCCACATGTGCAGCGCCGCCCGCGCAACCTGAAGTTCCTGATCCGCTCCACAGCGGCCGCGCCTTCCACTCTCACGGTCCGCGCCACATGCTCTGGGGCAGAGCATACAGCCGCTCATGTCTTCTGTGGAAGCTGGGCGAGTATAATTGCGGCAAACATCAGTGCACAGCCTGACAATTCACGTATACTCAGCCTCTGTCCCAGCAAAAGCCAGCCGGCCAAAACCGACACCACGGATTCCAGGCTCAAAATCAGCGACGCGACCGTCGGATTCATGCCCTTCTGTCCCACAATCTGCAGCGTGTAGGCGACCCCGCAGGACATCACGCCCGCGTACAGAATCGGCATCCAGGCACGCAGAATCGCATGTATCTCCGGCGTCTCCCAGATCAACATCCCGACTCCGGAAAGCAGTCCGCACACAAAAAACTGAATGCACGACATTTTCACGCCATCTGTCCTTGGGGAAAAATAATCGATCACCAGAATATGAATCGAAAATACGACCGCACACAGAAGCACAAGGAAATCTCCCCACCCCAGAGTAAAGCCCTCGGTGATGCACAGCAGATAGAGCCCGGCAACCGCGAGCACCACGCTGATCCAGACCTTGAGACCAACCTTCTTCTTCAGAAAAATCCCAAGCAGCGGAACCAGAACGATATACATTGCCGTGATAAACCCAGCCTTCCCGACTGTCGTATACTTGATGCCGAACTGCTGCAGATTGCTCGCCACACAGAGCGCCGTGCCGCAGCAGATACCGCCTGTAATAAGCGTCTTCCCGTCCTGTGTTTTGCCGGCTTCAGCACCATTTCTCGCTTCAACACCACCGCTTTTGTCCTGCGGCTTCAGACTTTCCTGATCCCTGCTCTTCAACCAATCCAGGAACAGAATGCAAGGGATCAACACCAGGCCCCCGATGATGCAGCGCACAAAATTAAAGGTAAAAGCCCCGACATATTCCATACCGACGCTTTGCGCAACAAAAGCAACACCCCAGATCACCGCTGTCAGAAACAGCAGGATGGGGTTCTTCACCGATGTATTCTTCATAATGTCCCCCTCGTATCTCCCATTTCTCCTTCGGGTGGGAGTGTAAGCTCTCTGCCGTCGAGCGAGGCCGACAAAAGCTCGTCGCCGCGATACGTAAGCTTCATCGAAAAGAACGGCGCATCCACGGCCAGCAGATGCAGGAACAGCTTGTCTCCCTCCCAAAGATTCAACTGAGGCAGCTCCGCCTTCGGCACCCACTCGAGCGTCCCCTCGTCGCACTCCTTCAGCTCGCCCGAAAACTCATCGGCTGTGTACAGACACATGTACTCCGTCGGCCAACCCTCCGCGAGAAAAGTCACGATCCCCCGAAACCGCCAGGATTTCAGCGTAAGCCCGGTCTCCTCCCTGGCTTCACGCAGCAGACACTCCTCCGGGCTCTCGCCCTCCTCAAAATGGCCCCCGACGCCGATCCACTTATCCTTGTTGACATCGTTCTTCTTGCTGACGCGGTGCAGCATCAGATAGCACCCATCCTTCTCTATATAACACAAAGTCGTGAGTGGAGATTTCATCACGCTTCCTCCTCTTTCCGCCATCACGCTTCCGCGCGCAGAGCCCGGCTTCTCTCAAGCAGATATTCCCGTTCATTGCGCTCCGGCCTCTCGAGCACCTCGTCCAGAAGCTTCTGCAAAAGTGCCCCAATCGCAGGGCCAGGCTGCATTCCATCCTCGATCAGATCCCGGCCGCACAGCTTGAGCTCGCGCAGCGACAGGCAGTCGCCCCTTTGTCTGATATCCCTCCAGATGCGCTCCACCTCCCGCAGATAGTGCAGGGTATCCGGAATGATATCCGGATGATGCGCTGTGATATCCGCACGCTTGACGAGAAGGAAATCGTCGAACAGCTCCGGCCCGATCTCATACGCGCAGACACGTACCTCCTGCGCCGAAAGCTGCGGATAGCGCGAGTGGTTGCGCACCAGGCTCCGCACCGTGCGGATCGTTTCGTTGTCAAATTTCAGGCGCTTCATAATGGAAAGCGCGATCCTTTCGCTGTGTGCCGCGTGCCCGTGAAAATGATCCTTCCCATCCGCGTCCGTTGAGAACACCTCCGGCTTCCCCATGTCGTGAAACAGCATCGTCAGACGCAAGGTGCTCTCCGCCGGAATATTGCGCAGCGCGAGCAACGTGTGTTCCCCCGTCGTGTACGCGTGATGTGGATTGTTCTGCCTCTGCAGCATGATCCGGTCAAATTCTGGCATAATTACCGCCGTGATCCCGCACTCGTAGGCCAGACGGAACCAGTGAGGATTCGGCGAGATCAGCAGCTTTACAATCTCTGTCCGAATCCGCTCCGCGCTGATGAGCGCGAGATTTGGCGCCATCTTCCGGATCGCTGCCTCCGTATCGGAATCCACGGAAAATCCCAGCTGCGCCGCAAAGCGAACCGCACGCATCATGCGCAGCGCATCCTCTGAAAAACGCTCCGCAGGATCACCGACACAGCGGATCACCCTGTTTCCCAGATCCTCCAGGCCACCGAATTCGTCCACCAGGCCGCTCTCCCGCGAGTATGCCATTGCATTGATCGTGAAATCACGCCTCCCCAAATCTTCAGCAAGATTGGCTGTGAACAAGACCTCCTTCGGATGTCGACAATCCTCATAGACCCCATCGATCCGGTATGTCGTCACCTCAAATGCTTCCTCCCCCATCAGAACCGTCACCGTTCCATGCTCGATACCGGTGTCTACCGTCCGTGGAAACAGGCTCTTCACCTGCTGCGGCGACGCGGAAGTCGTAACGTCCCAGTCCTCCGGCTCCCGCCTGAGGATCGAGTCGCGCACGCAGCCTCCCACCACATATGCCTCATATCCATTTTCGTGCAGAACCTGCAGGATCCGCTCTGCTTGTTCCGGAATTTCGATGTAAAGCTTCTTATACTCTGCCAACTTCTTCCACCAATCTGCCCTTTCGTCTGTCTTCGGCCGCTTCAGATCTACATTCCACCTGAGTAAATTCTCTGCCATCTATTCGTAGACGATCACCGGAGTCCCGATCGACACTGCATTGTAGATCGTCTGCGCCTGCTCGTATGGCGTGTTGACACAGCCGTGCGATCCGTTGCTCAGATAGATCGTACCGCCGAACTGCGCACGCGCCTGCATATCATGGATCCCGACGTCATCGTTGAATGGCATCCAGTAATCTACCGGCGCCGTATAGCCCTCGCCCTTCAACACATAGTCGCGCATCTTGGCATCGATCGCCCAGACGCCGCCTGAGGGAGTTCCGTTGTCCTTGTTCGGATTACCTGTGACCACCGGCGTGTCCACGATCAGGTTTCCATCCTTATAACACCACATTCTCTGCTGAGAGATACAAACCTCCACATAGGTGTAGCCGATGTCATTCGTATCGCGGCTCATCGCCGTATACAAGTATTCCGGCTCCATCATCCCCTGATAGCCCTCGTCCAGAGCCTGCAGCAAAGCCGTCAGCGTCGCGTCCTGATTCATGCACCAGCCGTAATCACCGCCTGTAAGCGTCTCTATCGTACCAATCGACGTATAAAACTGCCTGGTCAGCCCAAAGGTATCATACTTGACCGCCAGTTCCTCCACATACTGCGCCACGCGTGACTCATCGATTGTAAATGTACCGTCCGCAAGCTTAACGATCCATCCGTCGATCACCGAGGCATCCACGACCTCCTGCCGATCTCCGAAATCATAGGTAATCTTCGCGCGGGCAAGCTCGCTCATCGCAGCTGCATCGTGGTTCAGGCCCTCATCGTCCGAATAAAGCTGCGGGTTGATATAGCATCCTTCATCTTCCAGCGATATGTCACTCTTTCCGGCATCCAGCGCGGCAATTACGGCCTGGCTCGTCCGCTCCGGCTCGACCGTCGTCCCCATAACTTCCTTCACTACTTCATAGCCGGAATCGGTGATTCCCACATACGCGTCTCTTGGTGCAATCCAGCGCACGTTGTCCATACAGGTCAAGCCATTTACAACCTGCTGCGCCTTCCCTCTGTCATAGGAAAACGCCACCGAATCGATCTGTGCCCTGTCAAGCAAAAGCATCACAGGCCAAATATAGGAGCGCTGCGCTTTCATCATGCGGTCGATGCTCTCACTGTCCTCAAAGACTAAACCGATCTGCTGCGCAGACACCGTCTCCGTCCGGTCATCACGCTCACGGATCTGTAATACATACTCATCGAGCTTTTCCGAGGCCTCGTCCTTTACCTGCTGTGACGTCTTGTAGCTGCAGTCGATCCCGTAAAATTCTGTCCCGCTGTAAAAATGAAAGCCAAAGTAAACTGCCACCGCAAGGTAGGCCACCGCCAGCAAGGAACCCACGATCAGCAATATTCTTCTGTGCTTCTTTTTTCTGCGCAGGGAGAGCCTCCTCTGCAGCTCGCCCGAATGCACTGTACCATGCGGCTCTCTCGGTGATCGTTCCCCTCGCGTCTCATACTCCGCCTGCTTACTGCCCGGCACATACCTGTCTGTACGTCCCGGCGCCTGCGCATCTGGTGCATGATAGCCTTTGCCAGTGTAAACACCTCTGCTCGCTGTTTGCCTTTGCGATGTCCCCTTCGACTTCTCCATAACCCTCTCTACTTCCCTGTTACTTTCAATCGTTTCCCTTCAATCGTTTCCTGCCACGCTATCTCTCGACCTCGGCCTCCTTCAAAATATCCCCACAGATCGCTTCCACACTGCGACCGTCCGTACTCACCGTCACATCTGCGGCCGCGAGATATTTCGGAAGACGCGCTCCCAACAGCTCTGCGATATACTCCACGTTCATATGATTCTCCAGAAGCGGACGGTTATGCGCATCCCGCACACGCTCATAGATCGTCTCCGGGCTTGCACTCAGATAGATAATCCTGCCGCTCTCCCGCATCGCCTCGACATTGCGCTCCCGCATCGCAACCCCTCCGCCACATGAGACAACCGTATTCTCCATCTGCTTCAGTCCCTTCAGAAGCTCCGTCTCAAGCTTCCGGAAATACTCTTCTCCGCGCGTCGCAAAGATCTCCGAAATCGGTATCCCCTCCCGGGCCTCGATCTCTTCATCCATCTCGATCAGTCGCATTCCATATATATCCCGCAGCCTGCGCGCAACCGTAGACTTGCCCGATCCCATAAATCCGATTAAAAAGATATTCTTCCTGCTCTGCATTCCAGACTCCATTTCTCCTCCCCGCGATCCGCAGGGCAAAATAATAATACAAATTAAGTATATCACCTGTGGGACAAAGGGGCAACCGAAAAAGCATCCTATTCACGCTATACCAAAGGAAAACAGGAGGGCTCTCTGCAGATATCAGCATCGTCCTGCGATATCCTTGAGAAGTCCTCCTGTCCTAAGTTTTTAAAATAATTAGTCTGTCCTTATGCTTCCGTCTCTGCCGGCGTCACGTCCGTCTCTGCCGGGGTGATATTCGTCTGCAGTTCTGTCTCAAGCGGTGCGACAACCGCCTCCTCAGCCGGCGTCACATCTGTCTGGGCCTCTGTCTCCGGCTCCGTCTCCGGCAGCGTCAGCGAATAGTCGAACACGATCTGTGCAATCGCCTCGGTATTCTGAGTGATCTCGCCTGCCTCCGCCCACTCATCATAGAGCTCTGCAATACGGTCAGTCTTTCTCTGCTCAACGATATTCTCCTTCTCGGCATCCGTCGCGTCACGGTCGAGCTGTGAGATCACACGAACGACATAGTAGCCACTGTCCGTCTTGATCGGCGTCTCTACCAATGTGCCGTCTGCAAGACCGTCTGTGGCCTCTACCATCTCCGGCACATAATGATCCGAACCAAACGTGACCTCGCTGGATGTCTTGCCAAGCTCCTCCGCCGCAGTCTGGAAATCTTCTCCTGCCTGCACCTTTGTGAGGAACTCCTCAGCCTGGGCAAGCGCCTTCGCCATAGCTTCTGCAGTAGCCGGATCCTCAGTCTCAGTCTCGGTCTCCGTCTCAACCTCCGTCTCTGCAGCTGTCGTCTCTGCCTCGGTCTCCGCAGCCGTTGTCTCTGCCTCAGTCTCATCCGCAGCCGTCGTCCTTGCAGGATTCTCCCTTGTCAGAGAGGCCTCCTCCTGTGTAGACTCGCTCTCATCAGCCGTGGTCTCAGCAACCGTCTCTGCCTCTGTCTCCGCACTCTGCTCCGTCTCCGCCGGAGTAATCAGCTCAGACTCGCTCTCCGTCTCCGCCTCGTCCTCAGTCACCTGAGCAAAGAAGACATACTCCACTCTCCTCTGCGCCGCTTCCTCATCGGAAACCTCTGTATCAACATCCTCGGACATTTTCGGCTCCATTCTGTAGCGAATCATCTCCAGCTCCAGATAGCGCTCCACGCTCTCCTGCGTCACCCCAATCTCGCCCAGCGTCTCTTCATCGTTCGCCTCTATAAAGGCTGTCGCAGCCGCTGTGATCGCCGCCTTGTCGTCATCGGTGATTGACACACCGTACTCTTCCATCTTCTGCTCGGCAAGTACTGCGTGAGTCAGCGTCTCAACATCCTCCTCAATCGCCATCTGTCCAAGCGTCTCGCCCGTTCCAAACAGGTCCTGACTGAACGGATCTGTAACCCCAAACGACTTATATGCGTCCTCAAGACTCGCCTGATCGTAACGCACTGCAAAGTTCAGCACTCCGAGAGAAACCGTGTCGTCATTCACAGTTATCGCTGTCTCGTCGGTGTCAATCTTGTTTTTCCCGGAGCAGCCCGCGAGGGATGTCAGCGCAAGACCTGTACAAAGTCCGAGTGCAACCGCTCTTCTCAATACTCTTTTCATAATATGATTTCCTCCAATCTCCGCCACAGACATGGCGCAAACAGACAGACCCTCCGGCTTGTCCGATATATGGGCCTCCCTGTGATAAACTCATTTAGATATTATAATCGTTTTCGACGCATATCGCAACAGTTTTTTCTTTCAACTGTCAAAACGAACTGTCAAAATCAATGTAAGCTGCTATTTGTGCTACACGAACGGCATAAAAAGACGGATACCTTTCAGTATCCGTTTTCCTATAGTCGATGCGACAGGATTTGAACCTGCGACCTCTGCGTCCCGAACGCAGCGCTCTACCAAGCTGAGCCACGCATCGTTTTCGTTTCAGCTTGTTCAGTATAGCACCAACCTTTGAAAAAAGCAAGCATTTTTTAATTTTGCATTCTCCATCCGGGATGATATTTATTTTTCAGCATTCCGTTCACCAGTTTTCCCCAGCCTAAAGGATATCCGCTGACGCAGACCAGCTGCCAGCCTGCCGGCCGCTTCAAGGCCATATCGTCAATCTGCACGGTCTCTCCGCTTAGATATCTGCGTGCACGAGGATCGTCCTGTGTGAAGTTGACCACAGACGCATACTCTTCCGCTTTTAGCGCCATCGCGAACGACTGCGACGGCTCGAAGCGGCCACGGCGGATCTCTCCCAGATATAATCCGTTGCGCAGAAACGGCAGCCCTGCACCCAGGCCGCCCGCCGCGGCTGTCCCCGGCACATAATACGCCTGCCCTGAGCGCACTTCAAAGCGGCGCGGATCCCATTCCGCGGAAACATCTTTCAGAAATTCCTGAAGCACTGCGGCATCCTCACAGCGCTCACAAACAACTCCGCCGCGCTTATGGATATCTTCGCTATCCTCTCTCGCATCCTTCTTCCGAAACAGTGCCAGAAAATGCCCCTCACCGTCGCAGCAGTGCGGAAACAGGCGCACGCATTTTGACAACTCCTCCTGAAGCGCGGCTTCATCCGCGGCTTTGTCATTCAGATACCCCGCATTCCCTTTCGAAAACGCCTCGCACCCCGGAATCTCCATCAGTTCCAACTCCGGGCGCTGATTCAGCAGGTACGCGACCGTCCCCTCGTCCTCCTCGGGCGCGAACGTACAAGTCGAGTACAGCAGCAGCCCGCCCGGGCGCAGCATGTCCGCGGCGTACCTCGTGATCTCCCGCTGGATCTTCGCGCAAGACTGCACCTTGTCCGGGCTCCATGCCCTCGCGTTCGCGATATCCTTGCGGAACATCCCCTCCCCGGAGCAAGGCGCGTCGACCAGTACCTTGTCAAAGAAATCAGGAAACTGTTCCGCCAGGCGGTTCGCTGTCGTGTTCGTCACAAAGGAATTTGTCACGCCGGACACTTCGAGATTTTTCAACAGCGCCTTCGCGCGGGACGCGCTGATCTCATTCGCCACGAGAAGCCCTTTTCCCTGCAGCTTCGCCGCGAGCGCAGTCGCCTTGCCGCCCGGAGCTGCGCACAGATCGAGCACGCGCTCCCCCGGTAGAACCGGCAGAACCTGCGCCGGCAGCATCGCGCTCGGCTCCTGCAGATAATACAGACCGGCATAATAAAAAGGATGGCGCGCCGGGTCATCCTCCTTCTCGTAATAAAATCCATTGTCCGTCCACGGGATCCTTCTCAGATGAAACGGGGCGAGCTTCACGAATTCTTCCACGCTGATCTTCAACGTGTTAACGCGCAGGCCAAACCGTCTCGGCTCCTCGTATGTCCGAAGAAAATCCTCGTATTCCCCGCCCAGCATGCTTTTCATGCGCGCGAGAAACTCCTGCGGAAGCTCCATACTCTAGTTCCTCCTGTCTCCGAAATCTCATTCGTCCCAGCGAAATCGCGTCAGCTCGCCCTGCAGCTGCATCTGGGAAAAGCCGTTCTGCCGCAGCGCTTCGTAGAGCACGATCGCGACGGAATTCCCAAGATTTAAAGACCGCGTCCCGGGAAGCATCGGGATCCGCACCGCCTCGTCCGGATGCTCCCGCAGGATCTCCTCCGGGATTCCCGCGCTCTCCTTGCCGAACATCAGATAGCAGTCCGGCTCGTAGGCCACCTCGGTGTAAGTCCTGCGGCCTTTCGTCGTCGCCATATAGATCTTCGCACCCGGGTTGCGCTCCAGAAATTCCTCATAGCACGCGTAGCGCGTCACATCAAGCTGCGGCCAGTAGTCTAGGCCTGCCCGCTTCAGCGCCTTCTCCGTCAGCACAAAGCCGAGCGGCTCGATCAGGTGAAGCCGCGTGCCGGTCGCCACGCAGGTCCGGCCGATGTTTCCCGTGTTTGCCGGGATCTCCGGCTCGTAAAGCACCACATTCAGTCTTGCCATTTTTACTCCACTATCCCTGCGCCCGCAGCCTCCCGATAAACCGCTCGATCCGCTCCAGCGCCGCCTTCAGCGCCTCGATCGAGTATGCGTAGGAGATGCGCAGGAATCCTTCCCCGCATTCCCCGAACGCAGTGCCCGGCACGACCGCGACATGCTCCTCCTCAAGAAGCCGCATCGCAAACTCATCGGAAGACAGGCCAAACTCCTTGATGCTCGGGAACACATAGAACGCCCCGAACGGCTCGAAGCACTTCAGACCCATCCGTTCAAACTCATGCATCAGAAAGCGCCTGCGCTGGTTGTAGGCCTCGCGCATCATCGCGACGTCCCCGTCTCCGTTTTTCAGAGCCTCCACCGCCGCGTACTGCGCCGTGGTCGGCGCGCACATGATCGCGAACTGATGAATCTTCGTCATCTGCGCCACAATTTCCTGCGGACCGCAGATATAGCCGAGCCGCCAGCCAGTCATCGCATAGGACTTGGAAAAGCCGTTGATCGTCAGCGTCCGCTCCCACATCCCCGGCAGGCTCGCGATCGAGACATGATCCTCCCCGTAGGTCAGCTCCGAATAGATCTCATCCGAGAGCACGAACAGATCCTTCTCGATCACGACCTCCGCGATCGCCTCGAGATCCTCGCGCCGCAGCACGGCGCCCGTCGGATTGTTCGGGAACGGAAGGACCAGCAGCTTCGTTTTGTCCGTGATCTTCTCGAGCAGCGCTTCCTTCGTGAGGCGGAACTGATTCTCTTCCTTCAGCTCGATCGTCACCGGCACGCCGTCCGCCAGGACGACACACGGCAGATAGGACACATAGCAGGGCTCCGGGATCAGCACCTCGTCGCCCGGATTCAGCATCGCGCGCAGCGCAAGGTCGATGCCCTCGCTTCCGCCGACCGTCACCAGGATCTCATGGAGCGGGTCGTACCTCAGCTGATATCTGCGCTCCAGATAATGGCTGATCTCCTCTCGCAGCTCCTTCAGACCGGAGTTGGACGTGTAAAACGTGCGCCCTTTCTCCAGCGAATAAATGCCCTCGTCGCGGACATGCCACGGCGTGTCGAAATCCGGCTCGCCTACGCCGAGCGAGATCACATCCTTCATCTCGCTGGCGATATCGAAAAACTTCCGGATCCCGGAGGGCTTGATCGTCACTACTTTGTCTGATAATGGATTTCTCACGGTGTCACCAGCATCCTTTCATCCTTTGCCTGCTTTCCGAGAATCGTTCCATAGTCCTTGTATTTCTTCAGGATAAAATGCGTCGCGGTGCTCAGCACGGAGTCGAGCGTGGAGAGCTTGTCGCTCACAAAGCTGGACACCTCGCGCAACGTCTTGCCCTGCAAAATCACGAGCAGATCGTACGCGCCCGAGATCAGGTACAGGGACTGCACCTCCGGATAATTGTAAATGCGCTCGGCGATCGAATCAAAGCCCTGGCCGCGCTGCGGCGTGACGCGCACCTCGATCAGCGCCGTGATCTTCTCGGAGGAAGTCTTCTCCCAGTCGATCAGCGTGTGATACCCGCAGATCACCTTCTCCTCCTCCATCTTCGCCACCTCATTGGCGATCACCGCCTCGCTGGAACCAAGCATGATCGCCAGCTCCTGCAGATCGATCTTGCTGTTCTTCTCCAAAAATGTCAGAATCTGCTCTCTCATTCTGTCCTCCCCTGCGCCCCAGGCGCACACTTTTATTCTATATTCAAACTCATTTCTTCAGCCGGCCAGGCGCCAAACCTCCGGCACCACTCGTCAGGCTGCGGGCGATTCAGATAGCTTATCTTCTCCCTATTGCGGATGATCCGCTTCCGGTCCGGAGTCACATGCCCGATCACCGCCGCCGGGATCCCGACTCCAAGAAACGTCTCCGTCAGCTCGCCAGCGTGATCCGTTCCGATCAGAAGCGACCCTGCCGAATAAAGATAGTACGGATTCACATCAAAATATTCGCAGATCTCCACGGTCTCCTGCCGGATCGGGATCCGCCTCAGATCAACCTCCAGGCCGACCTTCGCCTGCTCCGCCGCCTCCCAGAGCGCTCCCAGGATCCCGCCCTTTGAGAGCTCATACAGCGCACATCCTCCAAATCGGATCGCGATCTGCGTCTCTTTGCGCACACTGCAGCTGTCTGAAAAGCGCTTCGCCGCATCGACCAGCGAAAACGGAAATCTCTTTTTTAATTCTTCCTCATATCTGTCCGCGATCAGCGCCGTTCCGCCCAGAGCGATCCAGCCGGTCACGATCAGAGCCTGCCCCGTGCGCATCATTCAGCGGTGCCTTCGTCAACGGCAGCCAGCCCGGCGTCCGGTACTGTCTCCTGAGGCGGATCGGTCTGCGGCGGGTCGGTCTGCGGCTGATCAACCTGAACCGGCGCCTCTGTAGCCTCCGTCGCCTGCGTCTCCGTCTGAAGCCCGTTCGCGATGAGCGTCTGCACCTGCTGCAGATTGTTCTGTCCGATCGCCGTGTAGATCGCCGACGACAGCGCCTGATTGTCCGTCATGACGCCGACCTCATAGATCGCCGGAGACGCCAGGTAATTGCTGCTGTTCACCTGTATCGTATCTGTCAGGACTCCGTCGACGTAAATGTTCTTCCAGAGAACGGCCGTCAGCCCCTGATGCGGGCTCTGCGCCTGGAACAGATAGCCGACCTTCTGATCCGTCTTCGCCACCAGCTTGATATTGGTGGCCGGGTCTGTCTGCGAGGTCGTCTCGCTGATAAATTCGATGGAACGGTTGGACGGCCGTGTCTCCACGCCAAAAATCGTAAAATTCAATGTTCCATAATATGCGGATCCGGCAATAAAGATCGGGTATTCGAGAGAATTCGTGAACACAAAATCCATGAGTCCCTCCGCGATCGCAGCGTCCTTTGACGGCTCCACATAATTGACAAGCATCGTATGGTTCGAGCGCGCGTCCACCTGAAGCTCTGACTTCAGCACCGCGTTGTACAGCGTCGTCGACACCTGGCAGATGCCGCCGCCGTAAGAATCCACAACCTGCCCGCTCTCGTAGGACGGGGCAAGCTCATAGCCGTTCTCAGCCGTGAAAGGGGCTACCGCGTCCGTCACGGAAAAGGTCTCTCCCGGAAGCAGAAGCGTGCCGTTGATCTTGGACGTCCCGTTCTGTACATTCTGGGCGCGTCCAGCGGCCGAGGCCGAATAGTCCGTAGTCGCCGAGCCGAGCACATCCGTCATCTGACTCAGCATCTCTGCCGTCACGACCGGCGAAACGCGCTCTACCGTCGCGTCAAGCACGACGTCTCCCGCCTCGCGGGATTCCAGATGCTGTTTCAGCGTCGCCAGCGTCGCGTCGGCATCCAGCGTGAGCCCGTCCGTGCCTCCCTCTACATGAAGCATGCCGTCGTCTCCCATGTAAGCCGTGCCTTCCACCGGCTCGGAATTGAACTGTCTGCAGGAATCCACAAACGCCTGCTCGGCCGCATCATCCAGCGTGTACTCGATCTCATAGCGGGAGCTCTGGTTCTGGAGATCCTTCTGCTCCTTGTAACGGCGCACGATATTTCCCGTGGTCCCGATCTGGCTCACTTCATCTACCAGATCCGTATTTTTCCACTTCAGGCCAAGCTCCTTCCATGTCGCGGACACCTGATCGTCACCCATCTGAAGAGTGATAACGGAATCCTGAAGCGCTTTGACCTCTCCCTTCACATAGTTCTCTGCCTCCTCGACCGTCATACCGCCGACATCCTGTTCTCCGATGTACACGCCGCTGCTGATCACATCCGGCTGTTCGGCCGCGCTTGACAGAAAAAAGCAGCCGGCACTTAGCACAAATGCCGCCCATACCCCTGATAAAAATTTTTTTCGCATATGCTTCCCCTCAGTTAAATTTTGCGCGCTGCCGCTCCCTCCTCGTCCGGCGGCGCTCCCGGCTTTTTTGTTAACCCAAAGCAGACACGGCCGGCACGATCGTCCCGATCACCATAGCCAGCACGATAATGATCACGATCGCAGCCGCAATCTTTTTCTGCATCTTGGAATTATTCCAGTTCATCATAACAATCACCTCGTAATTCTTCCGTATCGTAGTAATATCGCGTCTATCATCCTGGACGCCTCGCTCTTGGTGAGCTCATCTATTTTGACGTTATTTTCTATTCTATGATATTTTAACAAATCCCGCAAGTATACTTTTTGTGAATTTGTGATCGGCCCTTCTTTTTTTATCCTGAACTGCAGCGGAACAGGCTCAAACAGAGACGGTCTCTCCTGCGCGTACCTCTCCTTCAGTTTTCCGTAGATCCTGGAAGCCGTCAGAGCGTCGTCGAGCGCCCTGTGGTGATGACGCTGCTCAATCCCGAAATATACGGCAAGCTTGTCCAGCGCCCGCCCCTGCTCCTTCGGAAGGCAGACCCGCGCGATCGCCAGCGTGTCCAGTCCTCTCCGCTCAAATTCTCCTCCCTGATTTATGACATTCCGCTTCATAAAACTGTAGTCAAACAAAAGATTGTGCCCGAGAAGCACATCCGAGCCAGCGAACTCCAAAAATCCGTCAATTGCTTCCCTGAGCCCCGGACCGCCCGTCACCATCTCCTGTGTGATCCCTGTCAGCTCCGTGATGGATTCGGGGATCGGAATGCCGCTGTCGACAAAGGTCTCGTATGTCTCCGTCTCGACTCCATCCACTACCCGCACCGCTCCGATCTCGAGGATCCGGTCATACTTCGGGCGAAGGCCTGTCGTCTCAAGATCAAGCGCTACATAACTGTTCTGCATATTCTCCTCCTGTCCCGGAACTCCTTTCCTGTTCCTTCCCTGTGCTGTCAATGGCAGAATCGCTGTCGCGGCGTCCTTGCGGCACCGTGTGGTCCTAAATCTGTCATAACCTTGCCATGTAACAAACGGGATTCTGGCACCTGCCTGTCCGGCCGCTGCAGAACCCCGTAAGTATGCTTCTATAGTACCATCCTTGCTGCCCCGTAAATACCTGCGTCATTCCCCAGCGTCGCCAGCGAAAACTCCGTGCCCCTGATGGCCGGAAACGCATATTTCTGAAACGGTTCGGTCACGTAGTCAAGCAACACCTGACCTGCCTTTGAGACCCCGCCTCCGATGACGATGATCTGAGGATCCGTCACCGTCGAGAGCACCGCCAGCGTCTTCCCGAGATAATTCCCGAAACGCTCCGCCACCTGGATCGCGAGCGCGTCGCCCTCCTTCACGGCATCCCAGACATCCTTCGCAGTAAGATCGTCTATCCGCATCTTCGAGGGAGCGTCCGTGCCTGCAAGCGCCTCTCGCGCCAGCCGCACGATCCCGGTCGCCGAGGCGACCTGCTCCAGACAGCCGTGATTGCCGCAGTTGCAGCTTTCCTCGATCGTGTCATCCACGTGCGCGTGTCCGATCTCTCCTCCTGCCCCGTGCGAGCCGGCGACGATCTTGTCATTGATGATGATGCCGCCTCCGACCCCGGTGCCGAGCGTCACCAGGATCATGCTGTGATACCCGGAGCCTCCGCCCTGCCAGAGCTCTCCGAGCGCCGCCACGTTCGCGTCGTTCGCCGCCTTCACGGGAAGCCCGGTCAGCTCTGAGAGATCCTTCTCTATGTATACATGTCCCCAGTGAAGATTCACCGCGAACGGAACCTCTCCGTTCTCATCAACCGGTCCCGGGATACCGATCCCGACGCCGGCGATATCGTCCTTGTCCAGCTGTTTCTCCAGAATCTTTTGATTGATCGCCGCCGCGATATCCGAGAGAATGTTGCCGCCGTTGTCTTCGAGCCTCGTCTTGATCTCCCACTTTTCAAGCAGCTCGCCCTCTACGGTGAACAGCCCGCATTTTACCGTGGTTCCTCCCACGTCGATTCCAAAACTGTACTTTTTCATCTTTTTTTACTCCTGACCCTCTTTTTTGAGCATCCATCTGCTCTGTACCCGGTTGTAAAATTCTCTCGCCGCATTGTAGCCCATCTTCTTCTGCCTGTGGTTGACCGCAGCCGTCTCGACGATGACCGCCAGATTCCGGCCCGGACGGATCGGGATCGAGTGACAGACGACGCGGTTGCCGAGGAACTCCGTGTACTCCTCCTCCAGCCCCATGCGGTCGTACTGCTTGTCCCTGTCCCACTCCTCGAGCTTGATCACCAGGTCGATGGACTGTGTGTTCTTGACACTCTCCACGCCGAACAGCGTCTTGACGTCGATGATACCGATGCCGCGCAGCTCGATGAAATGGCGCGTGATGTCCGGAGCGCTCCCGACCAGCGTCACATCGCTGACCCGGCGGATCTCCACCACATCGTCCGAGACCAGACGGTGCCCGCGCTTGATCAGCTCCAGAGCCGCCTCGCTCTTGCCGATGCCGCTCTCGCCCATGATCAGCACGCCCTCGCCGTACACGTCCACGAGCACGCCGTGGATAGAAATGCACGGGGCAAGCTCGACATTCAGCCAGCGGATGATCTCCGCCATGAAATCCGAGGTCGTCTTTTTTGTCGTGAAGATCGGCACCTCGTACAGCTTCGCCAGACGGAGCATATCCTCATCCGGCTCGATCATCGTCGTATAGATGATGCACGGCACATGGTAGGACAGAAATTTCTCGTAGATCGGAACCTTCTCCTCCTTCGACAGATGCGCCAGATAGGTGTACTCCACATATCCGATGATCTGCACGCGCTCTGAATAAAAGTGCTCGAAAAATCCGGTAAGCTGCAAAGCCGGACGATTGATCTCTGATGTCACGACCCGCTTTCCCTTCATATCGATCTCGGGGATCGCGTTGACCAGCTTCATCTGCTCGGCCAGCTTCTCAATCGTTACGCTGCCTGCCATCCTCTCATCCTCCCTTTTTCCTTCCCTATTTTAATCCTGCACTGTTTTCCCGTCAAGTAGATGTATTCGGTATTGGGCAATTTTTTGCATATTTTTCTGACAATTCCTGTTTTTCACTCCTCCGTCACAAGCGGCTGCGCCTGATCTCCCTGAAAATGGAAGAAATCATACACCTGCTGCGCGCTGCGTGCGTTCATGGAGGGCGCGTTCGCAAGCTCCTCCAGCGTCGCGTCGCGCACCGCCTCAACCGACTTAAAGGTGCGCATCAGCGCCTTCCTGCGCGCCGGACCGATCCCCTCGATATCGTCGAGGATCGAGCGCACCTGCCCCTTGCTGCGCAGGCTCCTGTGGTACTCGATTGCAAAGCGGTGCGCCTCGTCCTGGATGCGCGTCACGAGACGGAACGCCTCCGAGTGCGTGTCGATCGGGAGCTCCACGTTCTCAAAATAGATTCCCCGCGTCCGGTGAAAATCGTCCTTCACCATGCCACAGACCGGAATGCGGATCCCGAGCGCATCCAGCACCCGAAGCGCAACGTTCACCTGCCCCCTGCCGCCGTCCATCAGGATCAGATCCGGGAAGCGGCTGAAGCTCCCCATCTCGTTTCCCATGCCTTTTTGGGCAAGCTCCTTCTGCTCGTCCAAGCCATGCCGGAAACGCCTCGTCAGCACCTCCTCCATGCTCGCGTAGTCGTCCGGCCCCTGCACCGACCGGATCTTGAACTTTCGATAATCGCTGCGCTTCGGCTTGCCACGCTCGTAGACGATCATCGAGCCGACCGACTCAAAGCCGTTGGTGTTGGAGATATCATACGCCTCCATGCGCATCGCGCGCTCGATCCCGAGCAGCTGCTCGATCTCGTGCACCGCGCCGATCGTCCGGCCCTCCTCGCGCTTGATCCGCTCTCTGTCCTGCCGCAGCACGATCGCGGCGTTCTCCTGCGCCATCTCGACGAGCTTCTCCTTCGTTCCCTTCTTCGGCACGCGCAAGTACACGCGCTGTCCGCGCTTCCCGGAAAGCCAGGCCTCCACAACCTCGTGATCCTCGATCTCTGTCTCGATCATAAGCTCGCGCGGCACAAACGGCGTCCCGGCATAATATTGTTTGATAAAACTGCTCAGGATCGTCGGGCGCGTGTCGTGCGGAGCCACGCGCAGGTAGAAATGCTCTCTGCCGATCATCTTGCCGCCACGGATGAAAAAAACCTGCATCACGGCGTCTCCGCCGTCTACGGCCATCGCGAGCACATCTTTGTCCTCCCCGTCGCCCTGCGTGATCTTCTGCCGCTGCGCGACCTGACGGACGCTGTTTATCAGATCCCGGTACTCCGCCGCGCTCTCGAATTCCATGCCCTCCGCCGCCTCGTTCATCTTCTCCGTGAGCATCTTCAGGATCGGCGCGTAGTTCCCGTTCAGGAAGTCCAGAGCTCCGTCAATCGATCGGCGATACTCCTCCTGCGAGATCTTCCCCTGGCAGGGCGCGTCACATTGTCCGATGTGATGGTACAGGCAGGGCCGCTCCTTTCCAATGTCGCGCGGAAGGCTGCGGTTGCAGCTGCGCAGCTTGTACAGTCTGCGGATGAGTTCGATCGTGTCCTTGACCGCGCCCGCGCTCGTAAACGGTCCGAAATACCGTGACTTGTCCTTCTTCATCGTGCGCGAGAACAGCACACGCGGATACTCCTCTCCGAGCGTCACCTTGATGAATGGATAGCTCTTGTCGTCCTTGAGCATTGTGTTGTACTTCGGGCGATGTTCCTTGATCAGATTGCATTCGAGCACGAGCGCCTCAAGCTCCGAGTCCGTCACGATATATTCAAAGCGGCGGATCCGCTCCACCATCTGCTCGATCTTGACACCCTTGTTCCGGCTGCTCTGAAAATACTGGCGAACCCGGTTTTTGAGGCTGATCGCCTTGCCGACGTAGATGATGTCGTCCCGCTCGTCGTGCATGATGTACACGCCTGGCCGCCCGGGGAGCTTCTTCAGCTCTTCCTCGATATTGAAGACAGACTTCTGCTGCTCTGTCTGCTCCTGCAAAGTGATCGCCTCCCTTCCTCAATTCGTGCTCAATTCACATATTGGCTACCCGGACGTCCGCATAATCTTCCGGAAATACGACGCAAACATGCACGCTGTCGTCATCACCGCAAGGAAATCCGCGACCGGCTCCGCCGTGAAGACCGCGCGCGTCTTATCCGCCGGGAAGATCGCCGGCATGAGGTAGATCAGCGGAATCAGCAGGATGATCTTGCGCAGCAGCGCCAGAAACAGCGAATTCTTCGCGTTGCCGAGCGCGATGAAGGTCTGCTGACACGCAATCTGAATTCCGAAAATTCCTGTCATCAGCATATAGATCCGCAGGCACGGAACCGCGAATTCGATGAGCTCCGGATCACTGTTGAACATGTGAATAAACATCTGCGGCGCAAACATCGCGAGCGCCCACAACGTCATCGAATAGCACAGACTGGCCGTAAGCAGAATGCGAAACGCCTGCTTCACCCGAAGCATATTGCGCGCGCCGAAATTATAGCTGACGATCGGCTGGGAACCCTGCGTCAGACCCTGCAATGGCATCAGCGAGAACTGCATCACGCTCGAGGCGATCGTCATCGTCGTCACCGCGATATCGCCGCCATACTTCAACAGGGATGAATTGAAGCAGATCGACAGCAGGCTCTCCGTTGACATCATGATGAACGGCGAGAGCCCGAGCGCCACCGCCGGCAGGATGATCTCTGCGGAGAGCTTCAGGTTTGCCTTTCGGATGCGCAGCACCGTCTTCGACCCGGTCAGAAAACGCAGGATCCAGACCATCGACACACCTTGCGAGAGGATCGTGGCGAGCGCCGCGCCCGACACGCCAAGCTTCAGCACGAAAATAAAAATTGGATCCAGAATGATGTTGCAGATCGCTCCGATCATCACCGTCAACATGCTGGTCTTCGCAAAGCCTTGCGCTGTGATGAACATATTCAGCCCCAGTGTAAACTGTACGAAGAGCGTGCCGAGGCTGTAGATCCGCATGTAGTCCACCGCATAGCCGATCGTGTTCTCGCTCGCGCCGAACATCAGCAGCATATTCCGCGAAAACAGCAGGAAGACAGCCGTCAGCACCACTGCGATCAGCGTCAGCAGCGTGACGGAATTACCGAGCGTCTGCTCCGCCCTATCCTTGTCTCCCTTTCCCAGAAAGATCGAAGCCCGCGGCGCGCTGCCCATGCCGACCAGGCTCGCAAACGCGGAGATCAGCGTGATCAGCGGCACGCAGACGCCGACGCCCGTCAGCGCCATCTGCCCGACCCCCGCGATGTGGCCGATGTAGATTCGATCCACCAGATTGTATAAAAGATTAATGAGCTGCGCCGCGATTGCCGGCGCGGCAAGCCGAAACAGCAGACGCCCGACCGGCTCCGTGCCGAGCTGATCCGTCTGTGTCCGCGCCTGCGCCTGTGCATTTCTGTCAGGCTGTTCCATCTGTCCTGCCTTCTTTCTACCCTTTACCCTAGATTGCCAAAATGTAAATCATCGGGATAATTTATAAAGTGCGTATTGATTCAGCGACACACCTTCCCGCTCAGCCTCGATTGCCAGACGTCTGTGCAAAGATTTTGGAATCCGAACAAGAAATTTTCCGCTCGTCTTTTCCTCCACAAATGGCTCCGGAATCGGCAGACCCTTTTCCAGTTTTATCTCAACATAGCCTTCCATTGCCTCATTAAGGCTCTCATTCAGCTCTTCAAGCGTATCCGCGGTACTCTGACATCCGTCCAACTCTAATATCCGTCCATAAAAATAATGCCCGCTCTCGTCGTGCATTTCCTGAATCAGGCGATTATAAGGCAGCCCCATATAATATTCTTTACTCTGAGACATCACATCACCCCTTTTCCGAGATTCTTCTCAGTATGTCCATAATATATGCTTTTTTCAACGGATTCTCAACTTTAATCGTGATTAATTCGCCTTTTTCATTCATAAAATGAGCATGAGAGCCTTTCTGTATTTGAGTTGCTTTTTATATACTTTATGATACTATTATAAAATGGATATTCATAATTGTAAAGATAAAATTTTATATTGTATCAGAAACCCCTCAGTTTATCGTTGCTGTCATCGTTCGTATTCTCGATCGATTTGATCTGCACGTAATAACCGTACTGCTCATTGACCTGAATGTACACGCGGTCGCCGACCTTATGCCCGAGAATCGCCTTGCCGAGAGGGGACTCGATGCTGATCAACCCATCGATGGAATTACCTCGCACCGACGTCACAAGCCGATATGTCTCCGTCTCATCGTCCTCCTCAAAATAAACCTCCACCGTGTTGTTGATCCCGACCTCGTCGTCTTTCGAATCGTCGGAGATCACCTCCGCAGTACGAATCATACGCTCCAGATAATGGATGCGACTTTCGTTCTTATTCTTGTCCCGCTTCGCCGCATGATACTCAAAGTTCTCGCTCAGATCCCCATGCGCCCGCGCCTCCTTGACCGCCTCGATCGCCTCCTTGCGCACCACGAGCTTGCGGTACTCGATCTCTTCCTCGATCTTCTTAATGTCGCTTTCTGTCAGCTGCTCTCGCATATGTGTTTTCCTTCCTTTTTCTATTCTTTTTCATTCACATACCTCACGAACCTCGCGAACGCCTCCTGCCCTTCCGGCGTGCGTTTGAAGACGCCGGCGTGCTCCAGCACCTTACTGAACACCAGCCCGACCTCATCCTGCACGACCTTGTCGATCGTGTCCGCGTGGAACGAGCCGTATTTCTGCTTCAGCTCCTCCACCCAGGGAGCGTGCTTGGACAGCAGCTCGTCTTTTGAGATATCCCGCTCTTCCAGCATCGCAGCCTTCAGCTGCTCCAGTTCGGTCTTCAGCCGGGCCGGGAGCACGGCAAGCCCCATCACCTCGATCAGCCCGATATTCTCTTTCTTGATATGATGCAGCTCCGCGTGCGGATGGTAGACGCCCAGCGGATGCTCTTTTGTCGTGATATTGTTGCGCAGCACAAGGTCAAGCTCAAACTTCTCACCGCGCATGCGCGCGATCGGCGTGATCGTGTTATGCGGCTCGCCGTCCGTCTCCGCGAAGATAAACGCCGCTTCATCCGTGTAGCCGCGCCATGAAAGAAAAATCCTGTCGGCAAGCGCAATCAGACGCTCCCGATCGGCGCTGTCCAGACGGATCACGGACATTGGCCATTTCACAATACCGGCCTCAACGTCCTCAAAACCCCTGAATGTAAGCTTTTTCTCAACCGGGGCTTTCGCCATCGCGAACTCATAACAGCCGCCCTGAAAATGGTCGTGGCTCAAAATCGACCCGCCCACGATCGGCAGATCCGCGTTCGATCCGACAAAATAATGCGGAAACTGCGCCACAAAATCCAGCAGCTTCGCAAAGGTCGCGCGCTCGATCTTCATCGGAACGTGCTGCGAATTGAACACGATGCAGTGCTCATTGTAATAGACATAAGGGGAATACTGAAAAAACCACGGACTCCCGTTGATCGTCACCGGGATGATGCGGTGGTTCTCTCTCGCCGGATGATCCAATCGTCCCGCATATCCCTCGTTCTCCATGCAGAGCTGGCATTTCGGGTAGGCGCTCTGCTTCGCATTTCGCGCCGCCGCGATCGCCTTCGGATCCTTCTCCGGCTTCGAGAGGTTGATCGTGATGTCCAGATTCCCGTACTCGGTCGGCGCGACCCATTTGAGATCCCGCGCAATGCGGTATCTGCGGATATAGTCTGTGTCCTGACTGAACTTGTAATACGCATCCGTCGCCTTCTTCGGCGACTCCAGATACAGCTCCCGGAATCTGCGGATCACATTCGACGGACGATCCACGAGCAGTCCCATCACCCTCGTGTCAAACAGATCGCGGTAACCCACCGTATTCTCTTCGATAAGTCCATGCTCAAAGGCATAATCGCAGATCGCGCCGAGGATCTCCTCCAACTGCGCCCCGGGGTTACACATTTCTTCCTGGTCAGACTGTCCTGACAAATCGCCTGTCTCGGACTGTCCGTTCAGATCATCCGAACGCGACTGCCACGCAAGGATCAGTTTCTCCGCCGCCTCATCCAGCGCGTCGATCTTCAGAAGCGCCAGCAGACTGTTCGTCGCCCAGATAGCGTCCGCTTTCCCGATCAGGCCGGTATCCAGCCCATATCGAATCAGCTTCGCAATGTATTCCTGTATCATAGCTGTTATTTCCTCCCGTTTTCGCGTCTATCGGTAAGATTTTGCCCCATGCTTCAGACCTCCGCTCAGACATCCGCATACAGCACATCCTGCTGCTTCGGTCTTCCTTCTATCTTCCTTTCATCGTCCGGTATGGAGGACATCCCACCACGGCGGACGCCGTATATATCATTTTTACAGCTTCTGCGGACCGTCCCCGATCTCCACCACATAGAAATCTGCCGCGTACCCGATCTTGTCCTTGTACGCCTTTCCGACTTGCGCGATGAAAGAATCAATCGCCTCGTCCTTCACGATGCTGACCGTGCAGCCGCCGAAGCCCGCTCCGGTCATGCGGGAACCGATCACCCCATCGATCTTCCACGCCTCTTCTGCCAATGTGTCGAGCTCGATCCCCGTCACTTCATAATCGTCGCGCAGCGAGACATGCGAGTCGTTCATAAGCTTTCCGAACAGTCCGACCTCATTTCTTTTCAACGCCTCCACGGCGCGAAGCGTCCGCTGATTCTCGTACACTGCATGGCGCGCTCTTCGAAGCCGCACCGGGCTCTTGATCGCGTCCTTATACTGCTCGAACTGCTCCTCCGTCAGATCGCCGAGCGTCCTGATATCGCACACCTTCTGCAGCTCGGCGAGCGCCTCCTCGCACTCGCTCCTGCGCTCGTTGTACTTGGAATCCGCCAGTCCGCGTTTCTTATTGCTGCAGGCGATCACGATCTTGGCGCCTGCCAGCGTGATCGGCGCGTAGGTAAACTGCAGCGTATTCGTGTCGAGAAAGATCGCGTTGTCCTTCTTCCCCATCGCGACCGCAAACTGATCCATGATCCCGCAGTTCACGCCGTTGTAATGGTTCTCCGCGTACTGTCCGATCAAAGCAAGATCCTGATCACTTACGTCAAACCCGTACAGCGCGCGCAGGATCGCCCCCGTGAGCACCTCCACCGACGCGGACGACGACAGGCCCGAGCCGTTCGGGATGTTCCCGAAGATCACGAGATCCAGTCCGCAGTCCATTTTCATGCCGCGTCCCGCAAAAGTCCACATGACGCCCTTCGGATAATTGGTCCAGCCGGTCGTCCTGCCCGGCTCCAGCTCATCCAGGCTTGATTCGATCACGCCGAGCTGCCCGAAATTTACGGAATAAAACCGCAGCTTCCGGTCGCTCCGCTTTCTCGCCGCTCCATAGGTTCCGATCGTCAGCGCGCATGGAAAGACGTGCCCGCCATTGTAATCCGTGTGTTCTCCGATCAGGTTCACACGCCCGGGAGCGAAAAAAACCTCCGCCCCCTCCGAATTTCCGAATATCTTCGCAAAATGCTCCAACATCTGCTGCTTCATCATCGTTTCCCCCTCGTATAAAAATAGTCAGAACTTCGAATAACTCATGCGTATCATTCGATCAATTCATCTGGAATACTTCCGTCTTCCCGTCGGCTACCACGGTGAGGATCGTCCCATCCCCGCTCAGATGCGCTCTCATAAAGTCTGCCGATGTGTCAGGATAGCGCGCGATCTCATTTCCCGCGTCGTCACGGCAGACCGCGTCTCCTCCGTCATCCTCAACCGTGAGGTATTTCGTCCCGTGACCGTACAAAGTCGCGCCATGGGCTGCCGTCTCCTGCTCCATCAGCGGCCATGTCACAGAAAAGAAATCTCCGCCCTCTGTCTGCGTGTACGTGGTGAGCTCCTTCTCCTCCATCGGCTCGCCGTCCCAATCATACAGAGTCACGCAGAAAATCGCCGTTATAGGATCGTCCGCCGAATATTTGAACGCCAGATCGTTCGGCTTCACCTCTTCGCCGGTATCAGCGTCTTTCCAGAAGAACCGCAGAATACCGTCTGTGCCAATATAAGCCTCCGCGCCTTCCTCCGCCTTGATCTCATGCTTTCCGTCAAGGCTCACGACAAGCCACGGGCTTCCATAACCCTTCCCTTCGGCCCAGACATAGCTTATCCATCCATGCTCCCCTGACACGTCGCTGACCTCATACGCCTCGTCCAGCACATCGATCAGCTCGCCGTTCAGGACTGCCTTCGACTCTGGAAGCACTTTTTCGGTCTCGCTCTCCGCCTCTGTCCCAAACTCGGTCTCCACCTCCGCCGCTTCAACTATGATCGCAGCCGCGCCTCCCTGCAGCGCCAGCGCGATTGTCAGCATTCCTGTAAATAACTTCACATGTTTCCTCATCGTTTTTTGCTCCTTTTGGATTTCTTTTTTTGATTTATTTTATCAATTATAGAGCAAAAATACAATCCTGAAAATCCCCTTTGAGAAAGTCGGATCAAGATCTGCGTCCTTCGAGTTTTTGCTTGTGGTTTCAGACAGTCTATGGTAAAATTTATATCATGAAACTTCCAGAAAGGAATGCCTTTATGAGTGAATTAAAGCTGTACCGGAAGCGCATTATTCCGGCGGAATGCATTCTTTTAGAGGACGATGAGATCCTATATCAGGACCGTGAGGTGATCGTCACACGCTGGAATACGATCCGGCCCAAGAAAACGCTGCACCACGGCTACTCCTGCTATTTCATAGAGCGCGGGTACAAAGTCAGCAAGTTCTACGATCACGACGGAAATCTGATCAGCTGGTATTGCGACATCATCGACAGCGCTTATGACGAGGCGGAGAATGCCTGGACGTTCACAGATCTGCTGGTCGATGTGATCGTCTATCCGGACGGCTTCGTGCGCGTCGTCGATCTGGACGAGCTCGCGGACGCGGCCCGGGACGGCCTGCTCTCAGACGAGCAGATGCAGCTCGCGCTTCGCCGGACGGACAAGCTCCTGTCTGTAATCTACAAAGGGGCGTTCGCGAAGCTGCAGAAATACATAGAGGATCAGGAGCAGTAAAAGCGAAACGAAAACCTCCAGAGTGGCCGCTCTGGAGGTTTTATTCATATTGTATATCTACTAAGGTCAGCCCATGTGCCGGCGCGGTCTCTCCGGCACGCCCACGGTCGTGCGCCGCAAGAATCTCCGGGATCTCATCCGGCTCCATCATTCCGCTGCCGACGCGCAGCAGCGTACCGACGATAATGCGCACCATATTGTAGAGAAAACCGTTGCCGCGCACGCGAACCGTGACCATCTCGCCCTCGCGCGTCACGTCCAGGCTGCAGATCGTGCGTACATGATCCGTAATCTCCGGCTTGTTCGTGCAAAAGCTCGTGAAATCGTGCGTCCCGACCAGCTGATCAGCCGCCCGCTGCATCCGCTTCTCATCCAGATCCCAGTAATAAAAAAGAGAATACAGCCTACTGCACGGATCCGGAAAACGGCGATTGCAGATCTTATATTCATACGTCTTTACCGTCTTACAGAATCTTGGGTGGAAATCCGGCGCCACCTCGCACGACTCCTGGATCCGGATGTCCGCAGGCAGCCGCGTGTTCATCGCGTAGGAAATCTTGTCCGCGGGCATGCGCGCCGTCGTGTCGAAGACCGCTACATTGCCGCGTGCGTGAACGCCGGCATCCGTGCGGCTCGCGCCGATCACACGGATCTCCTCGCCCAGCAGCTCGCTCAGATGGCGGTTCAGCTCGCTCTCGATCGTGACGCCGTTCGGCTGCACCTGCCAGCCGTTATAGTTGGTTCCGTCGTAGGCGACGATCAGTTTCACACGCTTTTTTTCGCCCATTCTTTTCCCTCTTTCCTCTCGCAAACAAAACTCCGGGAAATCCCTCAGAGACATTCACCCGGAGATATGATGATTTTTTCAGCACGCGGCTTTTCTGCCGTCCATGTCCTTCACCAGCGGATCAGCTTCTCAAAAAACCCGATCCGGTTTACGAAAAACATCGCGACGAGATACAGCAGCATCGCCAGATACGCCAGCCTGTCCCGGCGCGTATAGACGAGCGGCCGCATCTTTGTCCTTCCCTCTCCGCCGTGATAGCCTCTTGCCTCCATCGCCATCGCCAGGTCGTTCGCGCGGCGAAACGCTGACACGAAGAGAGGTACCAGAAGCGGGATCATGTTCCGCACCCTCTGGATCAGATTGCCGGATTCAAAGTCCGCTCCCCGCGCGGTCTGCGCTTTCATGATCTTGTCCGTCTCCTCGAGCAGGATCGGGATAAACCTCAGCGCGATCGACATGATCATCGCGATCTCATGCACCGGCACACGGATGCGGCGCAACGGAGCAAGCGCTTTTTCCAGTCCGTCCGTCAGGTTGTTCGGCGTAGTCGTCAGGGTCATCACGGACGAGCCGATGATCAGATAGACCAGACGGATCGCCATGAACACCGCTGTCTTCACGCCCTCACGCGTCACCGTAAAGATCCAGAAATGAAAGATCGGCGTTCCTCTTGTGAGAAAAAGATTAAACGCTACCGTAAACAGAAGCAGGATGAAGATTGCCTTCAGTCCCTTTAGCATAAACTTAATCGGTACCTTCGAGGCGCGGATCACCGCCGCCAGCACAAGCGTCGCCAGCAGATACGCCTCCACCGAGGCGAAAGCGAACAGGGACACGATGAAAACCAGCGTCCCTGCCAGCTTGACGCGCGGATCCAGCTTATGAATAACGGAATCCGCCGGATAATATTGTCCGATCGTAATCTCTCTCAACATGGTATTCTCTGTCCTTCTCCTCAAGATCTCACTGGTCCGATATGGCAGCTTCCCTCTTCTGAACACGCACAGACCCTACTGTCTCATGCCCTGATGCTCCCGTACAGGCTTTGCTTCCGCGTTACGGGGTGCCCCAGGGTATGAAAGCCTCGCCCTTCCGACATTTCCCTGTATCTAAGCCATCGATCCGAGAGCCCCGAGAATCGCCTGTACAGCCTCTTCTACAGTCGTCGCGTCTGTCGAAATGTCCCAGCCCTTTTCCCGCAGCTCGTTCACCAGGTACGTCACCTGCGGGGCCGCAAGCCCGACCTGCTCGAGCTCAAGATAATGCCGGAACACCTCGCGCGGCACGTCGTCGAACATGACGCTTCCATGGTTCATGACGATGATGCGCTCCACATAGCGCGCAATATCCTCCATGCTGTGCGAGACAAGCACCACTGTAATCTTCCGTTCCTGGTGCAGCTTCGCCACCTGGTCGAGGATGTCGTCGCGCCCCTTCGGATCAAGCCCCGCCGTAGGCTCGTCGAGCACCAGCACCTCCGGCTCCATCGCGAGAATCCCCGCGATCGCGGCGCGGCGCTTCTGCCCGCCGGAAAGCTCAAACGGAGACACCTTGTAATACTTTTCCTTCAGGCCGACCTGCTGCAGCGCCGCAAGCGCCCGGGCCTCCGTCTCCTCCTTCGAAAGTCCCAGATTCTTCGGCCCGAAGCAGACGTCCGTGAACACGTCGGTCTCAAAAAGCTGATGCTCCGGATACTGGAATACCAGCCCTACCTTGCTGCGAAGCCTCCGCAGATCAAAACCCTCGGCAAAGATATCCTCGCCATTGTAGAGCACGCGCCCGGACGTCGGCTTCAGAAGCCCGTTCAGATGCTGGATCAGCGTGGATTTCCCGGAGCCGGTGTGTCCGATCATCCCGACGAACTGCCCATCCGGAAATTCCAGACAGATATCGTCGAGCGCCTTCCGCTCAAACGCCGTGCCGGCGCTGTATATATAATTCAGATGTTCTAATTGAATTGACATAGGAACAGATTCCTTTCGTTCTCCCGGCGCATACCGTATCCTTTCTCTCACGGTGTCGGCGTCTGTCTTTGCAGCTTCTCCAGCTCACGCACGAGCTCCTCGTTCGAGAGGATCCCATCCGGCAGCGGCAGTCCCGCCTTCTGCAGCTCATACGCGACCAGCGTCGCCTGCGGAACATCCAGCCGGTATCCCTTCAGCTCGTCCACATGAGAAAACACCTCCCGCGGCGTTCCCTGCATGACGACCTTCCCCTGATCCATGACGATGACCTTGTCCGCCTCGATCACCTCTTCCATGTAATGGGTGATCAGCAGAACCGTCACATGCTCCTGCCGGTTCAGCTCCTGCACCGTGCGGATCACTTCTTTTCTGCCGTTCGGGTCGAGCATCGCGGTCGGCTCATCGAGAACAATGCACTTCGGGCGCATCGCCACTACGCCGGCGATCGCCACCCGCTGCTTCTGCCCGCCGGAGAGCTTGTTGGGAGAATGATCCCGGTACTCCCACATACCGACTGCCCGCAGACTGTGCTCCACTCTCTCCCAGATCTCCTGCTGCGGCACGCCCATGTTCTCCGGGCCGAATCCGACGTCCTCATCCACGATCGTCCCTATGATCTGATTGTCCGGATTCTGGAAAACCATACCGGCCGTCTGCCGGATCTCCCACAGCTTCGACTCATCCCGCGTGTCCTTCCCGTCCACATAGAGCGTCCCCTCCGTCGGAAGCAGGATCGCGTTGATATGCTTAGCAAGTGTGGATTTCCCGGAACCGTTGTGCCCCAGGATCGCGATGAAATCACCCTCCTCGACGTCCAGGTCGACATCGTCGATCGCGCGCGACTTTGACTCCACCTTTCCTTCTTCGTCCATTTTCAGATAATCAAACGCAAGCTTGCTTGCCTTTATGATTCCCATGCTCCGAAACTCCTCTGACGCTTCTCTTTGAAATCTGTCCCGTCACTGCCCGGCTTTTCTGAAGCCTGCCTCCGGGACTATCTTTGCCGCTTCTCTCATGCACTTGTCAAATTATATCAACTGCCACAGTAAAAAGCAAGGATAATCGGCGCAGGAAAGCCGCCACGCCTCACAATGCCTCCCGCAGCTTCCTGAAATACGCGATCCCCGCGCTGTCGGTACAGACCCGTGCAAACCCGAGTTTCCCTGCAAGCGCCAGCGAAGCCCGGTTTTTTGTCTTCGCCCGCACCCACAGCTCGTCCGCACGAAGACGATCATAAGCGTATTCGATGGCTGCACGGCACATCTCTTCGCCATAGCCCTGCCTACGGTATTCCTCTGCAATGACATACTGCAGCTCCAGACACGCTCTTTTCTGTTCCTCCGTCCCTTTTCGTCCGTTCTTTTCCACTTTCTTCGACTCTTCCCGTCCCGTATGCCGCTCTGTGTGATCCGTAAATCCGCAGCAGCCCGCAAGCGTACCGTCGCGCAACAGCACGCTCCACAATCCATATCCGCAGAGGCGGTACACATGATGAATGTATGCCTTCATCCTGTCCGGCTCAAAGCAGTTCTCCCCGACGCCCTCAAGTGCCTCACGCATCCCTTCCTGCGTACTGATCCGGTACAGCCCGGGAATATCCTGCTCCGTGATCTCTCTGAGAACCAGGCGGTCTGTCACGGCAATCGTCACCGGGCGGCCGGTCGCTCGCAGCAGGCACTCCTCAAGGGATCGGACGTCCAGCGTTTCCGGCGCGTCCGTGACAAGAGCGGCCCCTTCAAAAAAACTCCCTTCCCCGGCCTCGCAGCCGATGCAGACAAAGCCGCGCCCGGCCATTTCTGCCGCCAGATCCCGATCGTCCGTGATCACGACCGTATCCGCCGCGCTGAGCCCGTCCGTCCGAAATGTCTCCGAACACTTTTCAGATAGCGGTAAAACTCCGCTGCGCGGCTGTTCCCTGCAATTCTGCCCGCCGCCAAAGCCGACACAACGGACGCTTTCCAGGGCAAGCCGCTCTTTCAGCTTTTCTTCCTGCGCGCTCCACTCCTTTCCCAACGCCATGAGCACTTGCCGCAATCCCATCCTTTCATCCTCCGTCTCCGTCGTCTGTCCTCCTGCAAAAACACTGCCCTGCCCGCTTCGCAGAGCGGTCCCGCATGAGAATTTCCTTGCTTTCCAAACCTGAAACGATTATAATACAAACTACCATAATAAGGAAGAGAGAGGAAAAAGGAATGGCACAGAATCCAATCGTTACCATCACAATGGAAAATGGCGGCGTTATCAAAGCGGAGCTCTATCCGGAGATCGCTCCAAACTCCGTCAACAATTTCATCAGCCTCGTCAAAAAGGGCTTTTACGACGGCCTGATCTTCCATCGGGTCATCAACGGCTTCATGATCCAGGGCGGATGCCCGCAAGGCACAGGCATGGGCGGCCCCGGTTACTCAATTCCCGGAGAATTTGCCCAGAACGGCTTCAAAAATGACCTTGCGCACACTCCCGGCGTCCTGTCTATGGCACGTGCCATGCATCCGGACTCCGCCGGCAGCCAGTTCTTCATCATGCATAAAGCCGCCCCGCACCTCGACGGCGCTTACGCCGCTTTCGGCAAGGTGACCGAGGGTATGGACGTCGTAAATCAGATCGCCGAGACGGACACAGATTTCCAGGATCGCCCGATCACTAAGCAGAAAATCGCTTCGATGACGGTCGAGACCTTCGGCGTGGACTATCCGGAGCCGAAGAAGGCCTGACATCTCTGCACAAGCCGCGAAAGTCCTGCGGCAGCTGCGTTTTCTCAGGATACCCGGAATCAGGCAAAGACAAAAAACAGCGCATTACAGGAAAAACGGCGGGGATCTTCCCGCCGTTTCTTTTTCTGTACTACAGCTCTTTTCTCATCTGAGCGCCGCTGTCTTTACTCACGCGATCTCGATCGTCCAGCGGTTCGTATATGTCTTTCCCGCGTCCACCGCGATCAGGTCGGCCTGCTGCGAAAATTCCTCCACGATCCCGTCGCGCGACGGCAGCGAACTCCACGGCTCGACGCACACATACGGAGCCTCCCTGCGGGGCATGTGCCAGAAGCCGACATACGGGAAATCAGGATAGGACACCGTGACGCTGCGTCCGCCCCTGTCGCTCGCGATGCGCACCTTGCGCGCCGCATGCTTCAAAACCACCGCGTCGCGGTCAAACAGGTCATGGCGAAGCGGCAGCCGTCGTCCGTCTTCAAGCGGATAAAGCGCATCCTTTCCCGTCAGGAAGCAGGTGTCGGTAAACCCCACACGGTACGGCTGCGCCGCCTGCGAAAATTCCAGATAATAATCCTCGAACGCAAGCCCCTGCTCCATCGGAACATTGAATCCCGGGTGCCCGCCGAGTCCGAAATACATCCTCGCTTCACCGTTGTTTGTCACAGAGCTTGTCGTCACAAGGGCGTTTCCCTGCAGCTCATAAGCAATACGGTATGTGAATTCGTACGGGTACTGCGCACGCGTCTCCTCGTCGCTGTCCAGCCGAAACACAACGCGGCTCTTTGTCTGCTCTTCCATCCGTAGCGTCCGGTATTTGAGGAAGCCATGGATCTTCATCGCGTATTCCTTTCCGTCCGCCGTGTATCTGCCCTCTGTGAGCCGCGCCACATACGGAAAGATATTCGGCGCGCGGTCGTGCCAGATCGCAGGATCCCCCTGCCACAGGTACTCCGTGCCGTCCGCGCTTCGGATCGACTGCAGCTCCGCTCCGGCGTCGCTGATCCGCACCGTCAATTCCTGATTTTCTATCGTATATTCCATGGCCCTGTCACTCTCTGTTCAAAATTCATGATTACTTTTTCAGTCCTTCGCCGGCGGATATTCATTGCAGAGCAGACGATAAGGCGGCTCATCCTCCACGATCTTCGGAAAGCGTCCCATCTCCTCGTAGAAGCGGTTGTCCGTATTGTCGTCGTTGCACATCGACACCTCGCCGATCAGCACATCTCCCGTGCCCGGCTTGACATCAAAATCATGGTACTGGTGCGGCCAGAGCGTGATGCTCTCGCCCGGATGCAGCTCGACTCCCGTCCCCGCCGGAACATAGTACGAGCGCCCATCCGAATTCACGAGCACATCCGTGTCCGCAAAACCGCCGTTCCCGTCGTCATTGTAGACGTGGATGACGAGCGTGCCGCCGCCGCGGTTGATGATATCCTCGCTCTTGGTCCAGTGAAAATGCATCGGGGAATGCTGACCTTCCTTGAGCATGAGAAGCTTCTCTGCGTACACCTTCTTGTACTTCGGATCATGCTGATTCCCATTGCGGATCGTGATCAGCGCGAAGCCGACCTTCTCCCAGTCTTCCAGACCATAGTCCGTGATATCCCAGCCGAGCATGTTGTCCCGGATCTCGTCATACTCGTGCCCCTTCGACTCCCACTCCTCCGGCGTCCATCTGCAGAACGGCGGAATCTCAAATCTGTGCTCGTTGATCAGGTTCTCCATGTACCTGATACACGCATTAATTTCTGAACGTTTCATCTCACTCCTGCACCTCCAAAATATCCATCGGACAAGCCTTCGCGCAGATTCCGCAGGCGATGCACTTCGAGGATGTCGGGGAAGTCTCCGCCTTCACCATCACGCCCATCGGACAGACCTCCACGCACTTGCCGCAGCCTGTACAGAGCTTCTTGTCGATCATGTAGACGCCCTTTGCATTCTGCTTGATCGCGCCGGCCTCACAGTTCCGTGCGCACTTCCCGCACTGGATACAAGTCTTTACAACCACGTCGTGTCCGGTCTTGGATACGATCTGAATGCAGGATTTCGCAGGATCAAACTCCTTGTAGAACGCCTCGGAGCATGCGCGCACACAGCTTAAGCACGCCATACAGGCAGTCTTATCCTTCACAACCAGTTTCTTCATATGTATTGTCCTCCTTTTTTGTATCATAACGATGTATCGCTGTCGAGATTATATCATTTCCCTTTGTAGTGAGTCAATTCTATTTATGGATTTCACGCATAAAAAGACCGCTTGCCAGACTGTCCACATTTTCCGGAAACACGCCTGCAGCGGTCTTTCTTACTCATACTTTTCGATCTATGTCTGACTTTAATGTTATACCAGCTCGAGAACTACTTCCAGAGCGCCGTCGCCCTTGCGCTGTCCCAGCTTGACGATCCGGGTATAACCGCCGTTGCGGCTCGCGTACTTCGGCGCGATCTCATCGAACAGCTTCGCCACCAGGTCGATCTCCTTGGTATTTTTCTTCTTGCCGGCCGCCTCAGAGGGAACCTCCTTCACCGGATAAAGAACCTTCATCATCTCACGGCGTGCGTGCAGTCTGCTCGGCTTATCCTTCTTGATCTCCTTCTGGACTTCGTCGTAAACGGTAACCTTCTTGCCGTCCACCACTTCCTTGACGCGCTTGCCGTCCTTATCCTTGCGGGCTACCTTCGCGGTGACGGTGACGGTCTCGTAGTTGTCTGCTTCTTTGACAGCCTTCGCGATCAGGCCCTCGGCAATCTTGCGCACCTCTTTCGCCTTCGCCTCCGTGGTGACAATTCTTCCTCTGTAGATCAGCGCTGTCACCTGGTTTCTGAGCAGAGCCTTTCTCTGATCAGAGGTTCTGCTGAGTTTTCTATAACCTGCCATTCTTCTTCTCCTCCATTTCGGAACACGCGCGCATGCTCTTCGGGCTTACTGCGTGCGCCCATAGTTTGTTGTATAAAGTCTGATCTCTCTTTCCTACTCCTCGCTCGGATTCAGCGACAGCCCAAGCTCTTTCAGCTTGCCAAGCACTTCCTCAAGAGATTTCCGGCCGAGGTTGCGGACCTTCATCATGTCCTCGGACGTCCTGTTGCAAAGCTCCTCCACCGTATTGATGCCGGCGCGCTTCAGACAATTGAACGAGCGGACGGAGAGCTCGAGCTCGTCGATGTTCATCTCCAGAACCTTCTCCTTCTCATTGTCTTCCTTCTCGATCATGACCTCTGCCGACTTCGCATTCTCAGACAGATCGACAAAGAGCGCAAGGTGCGCGCTGAGTACCTTCGCCGCGAGACTGACCGCGTCGTCCGGAGACATCGTCGCGTTCGTAAATACATCCAGTGTAAGCTTATCATAATCGGTAATCTGTCCGACACGCGTATTCTCAACCATGAGGTTGACACGCTCCACCGGCGTATAGATCGCGTCTACCGCGATCACGCCGATCGGGGTATCTTCCGTCTTGCCCTTCTCGGCACTCACATAGCCGCGCCCACGTGTAATCGTAAGCTCCATATAGAGCTTGCTGTCCGCGCCGCCGTTCAACGTGGCGATCACCTGATCCGGATTCATGATCTCAATGTCCTGATCCACCCGAATGTCAGCCGCCGTGACCACGCCTTCGCCTTCGTATTCGATATACGCGGTCTTCGCCTCATTCGTCTCGCTGGTGTTCTTGATCGCCAGCGACTTGATATTCATGATGATCTCCGTTACGTCTTCCTTCACGCCCGGGATCGAGCTGAACTCGTGCAGTACGCCCTCGATCTTGACCTGACTTACTGCCGCGCCCGGCAGAGAAGAAAGCATGATCCTTCTCAGGGAATTTCCGAGGGTCGTTCCGTAGCCCCGCTCAAGCGGCTCCACTACAAACCGTCCAAACTTCTTGTCCTCAGACATTTCTGCAATTTCTATTTTAGGTTTGTTGAAATCGAACACTATTTCGCCCCTCCTTACTGGAAAAAAAGTGTGCGTAACACCGGATCCTATCCGGCACAGGGGTTTACTTGGAATACAGCTCGACGATAAGCACTTCGTTGACCGGAACGTCGATCACTTCCCTGCTCGGGAGTTCCTTAACGGAACCCTTCAGAGACTCTGCATCCGCCTCCAGCCACTCTGGCACCAGACGTCCATTCGTAGCCTCAAGAATGTCCTTGTATCTCTGGGACCCCTTGCACTTCTCCTTGATCTCGATCGTATCGCCCGGCTTTACCGTGTAAGACGGGATGTTCACGCACTTGCCGTTCACAAGGACATGCTTGTGGTCGACGATCTGGCGCGCTTCCATTCTGGTTCTCGCAAAGCCCATGCGGAATATTACGTTGTCAAGGCGGGTCTCCAGAAGAATCATGAGGTTCGTACCGGTCTGGCCCTGCATTCTGTCAGCCTTCTTATAGTAATTGCGGAACGGCTTCTCCAGAACGCCGTAGATGAATTTCGCCTTCTGCTTCTCGCGCAGCTGCAGGCCGTACTCACTGACCTTGCGATTCGCGCGCTTCAGCTCTCTCGTTGATTTTTTATCAATTCCCAAATATGTCGGATCAAGACCGAGTGATCTGCATCTCTTAAGAACAGGAACTCTGTTTACTGCCATCTTCTATGACCTCCCTGATTATACTCTTCTGCGTTTTGGCGGACGGCAGCCGTTGTGCGGCACGGCCGTCACGTCGCGGATACTGGTGACCTCAAGACCGTTTGCGGAGAGCGCGCGGATCGCCGCCTCTCTTCCCGAGCCCGGGCCTTTTACGAACACATCAACAGTCTTCAGACCATGCACCAATGCTGCCTTTGTAGCAGTCTCCGCAGCCATCTGCGCTGCGTACGGAGTAGATTTCCTTGAACCTCTGAATCCAAGACCACCGGCACTTGCCCACGACAGAGCGTTCCCCTGCGTATCCGTCAGGGTGACGATCGTGTTGTTGAAGGATGCCTGGATATGTGCCTGTCCCCGTTCAACGTTTTTCTTAATACGCTTTTTTGTCACTTTCTTCGTAACTTTTTTAGCCATAATCTAAACTAACCTACTTTCCTCAAATTTTGTTCACGAGTGTCCGAGTTTCATTATTTCTTCTTGTTCGCAACGGTTCTCTTCGGACCCTTGCGCGTTCTGGCATTGTTCTTCGTGTTCTGACCGCGAACCGGCAGGCTTCTTCTGTGGCGGATGCCTCTGTAGCATCCGATTTCCTGAAGACGCTTGATGTTGAGAGCGGTATCTCTGCGAAGATCGCCTTCCACCATGTAGTGTTCGTCGATGATGTCGCGGATTCTCGAAACCTCATCGTCGGTCAGGTCTCTGACACGCGTGTCAGGATTCACATTCGCTGCGGCCAGGATCTTGTTTGAGCTTGTTCTACCGATACCGTAGATATAGGTCAAACCGATCTCTACACGCTTTTCTCTTGGTAAGTCTACACCAGCAATACGAGCCATGTAATTTCTCCTCCATCTTCTTTATTGGTTCTAATTGGGACAGGCATAGCTGTCCAGCCGTCAAAAGACGGCCTTTCTGCTCCATTAAGCTGCGGGCCTCGTCATTCGCCCCTGCGCGGCATCTGGTCCTGTGCACAGCGGTCGGCACAGGCCTTGAACTGCCTGATCCTGGAACAGTATTAAAATCAATATCGCAACGAAATAAAATCCGGACCGGCTAAACAGTTACAACTGTCTCTATAAGTCAACGCCTGCCCCGCATCCATCTGAACGGATGACACAGGCGGATCTATTCCATCGTTATATTGAATGTCCGGGTACGGATATCCGTCCCGTTTTCACACCGCAAACCGCGCGGCGCTCCGCCGTTGGTCGTTAACCTTGTCTCTGCTTGTGCTTCGGATTCTCACAGATAATCCGGATGCTTCCTTTTCTCTTGATTACCTTGCACTTCTCGCAGATCGGTTTCACAGATGATCTTACCTTCATGGCAAATCCTCCTTTCACCCTTCTCTCCTGCGTTTGGGCATAGTACCCCCTCCGCAAGAGGAACGTTGTTTATTATAGCATTTTGCGATTTTTTATGCAAGCACTATTTTTACTTTTTCTGCCAGTTTTTCTGTCAGATCACTTATCTCTCCAGATGATCCTGCCTTTTGTCAGGTCATACGGGGACATCTCGATCTTCACCTTGTCACCCGGAAGAATACGGATGAAATTCATGCGAAGCTTGCCGCTGATATGCGCGAGCACCACATGCTTGTTCTCAAGCTCCACGCGGAACATCGCGTTCGGAAGCTTCTCGAGTACCGTACCTTCTACATCAATGACATCTGCTTTCGACATAAATACCTCCTGTGTCATATACTGTTATACTGAACTTCCCGGCTTCTGTACCGTCTCAGGCAAGCTCATGCTCTGCCTTCCCTGCGCTCCTCCTGCAGGCTCTGATAATCCTTCAAAATCTTTCTCACATGTGCGTCAAGCTCAAAAGAACTCATCTGCGCCAAAATCTCCTCCGGCAGATGCCGGATCACCTGCACATGCTTCCATTTCTTTTTCTTGGGCGACTCCAGAAGTCTTCTCCTGCCGTCCGCCAGCCAGACGTACGTGTCGTCACATGACAATACGATATACAATGTATCCTTGTCGTGTCCTGCCCTCGATATGGCCAGCATCCCGGATGTCCACTGCTTCATGGCGCCCTCCCTGTCACAGCTGCTCGCCGCCCGCCGCGGCCGTGGAGCGCAGCTGCTTTGTTTCTTCATATTATAATGCGGAACTGCTCTCCCGCCGCAAAGGCGGCAGACGATGCCCTCGTCACTCGCTCAGCGTCAAAATCTCCGGCTCTCCGTCTGTGATCAGCACCGTGTTCTCGTAGTGCGCGGAGAGACTTCCGTCCTCCGTCACAACCGTCCAGTCGTCGTCCAGCCACTCCACATCGGCGCGGCCCGCGTTGATCATCGGCTCGATCGCCAGCGTCATTCCCGACACCAGCCGGATTCCCCGGCTCCTCTGCCGGAAATTCGGGATCTGCGGATCCTCATGCAGCTCATGACCGATCCCGTGGCCCACCAGATCGCGAACCACCCCGTAGCCGAACGATTCCGCGTAATCGCTGATCGCGTTGGAAATCTCATGAAGACGATGTCCCGCCCTCGCGAACTGTATCCCCCGGAAGAAGCATTCACGCGTCACGTCGATCAGCTTCTGCGCCTCCGGCGAGATCCGGCCCACGCCGTAGGTTCTCGCGGCGTCGGAATGCATGCCCTGATAGATCAGGCCAGTGTCGATGCTCACGATATCGCCCTCCTGCAGGATCCTTCCCTTGTTCGGGATCCCGTGCGCGACCTCATCGTTCACGGAAATACAGAAGGAGGCCGGAAACCCGTTGTAATTCAGAGTATTGGGCACGCAGCCGAAACCTCTTATCACTTTCTCGCCGAGCTTATCCAGCTCGTATGTGGAGATGCCGGGCCGTATCGCATCCGCAAGCTCCTTGTGCACGATCTCCAGAAGCCTCCCGGCCTCCCGCATCAGCTCGATCTCATGCCTCGTTTTGATAGTCACTGACATGTGTTACGCCTCCAGGATTTTTATGA
This sequence comes from uncultured Lachnospiraceae bacterium, assembly GCA_947629385.1. Taxonomy (GTDB): domain Bacteria; phylum Bacillota; class Clostridia; order Lachnospirales; family Lachnospiraceae; genus Choladousia. Next base: position 21,284 of record CANRDO010000010.1, on the reverse strand, counting down.
TCGCCGCAAACACGTCGTCCATCGGCTGTGTGCCGTCCACGGTCCTCAGGATTTTCTGCCCGCTGTAATACTCGATCAGCGGCTGTGTCTGCTCGTGATACACGCTCAGTCTCTTTTGTACCGTCTCCGGCTTATCGTCGTCGCGGAGCACCAGCGGCTCGCCGCACACCTCGCACAGATCCCCCTTCTTCGAGGGGTTGTGAACTACATGGTAGGTCGCCCCACATCCGGTGCACGCCCTCCGCCCGGACATCCGGGACACAATGTTGGCATCCGGAACGTCTACGTCAATCGCAAAGTCCATCTTCTCGCCACGCTTCGCAAGCGCCGCCGTCAGAGCCTCCGCCTGCGGAATTGTCCGCGGAAAGCCATCCAGAATATAGCCTCTCTGACAGTCGTCCTGCGAAAGTCGATCCATCACGAGATCCACCGTCAGCTCATCCGGGACAAGCAGACCCTGGTCCATGTACTCCTTCGCCTTCCTGCCGAGCTCCGTGCCATTCTTGATATTGGAACGGAAGATATCGCCCGTGGAGATGTGCGGGATCTGATACTTTGCCGCGATCATCTTCGCCTGAGTGCCCTTGCCGGCTCCCGGCGCACCAAGCATGATTATCTTCATAGTCTTACCACCTCTCCCACAAAAAACCACAGATTGCTTCACACCTGACGGCGCTTCCGCAATCCTTTTTCATAAAATGCATTTGAGTGCACTCTCCCCGGACGCACCAAAAGCTGTCCGAAAACCTCTTTTGCACAGTCGGGAAAAGTACACTTCAAATTTAATCAGTCAGGAATCCCTTATAGTTGCGTACCAGCATCTGGGATTCGATCTGTTTTAACGTCTCCAGGATAACACCGACAATGATGATGATGGAGGTTCCGCCGAAGGAAACCTGCGCCCCAAACATCCCATTGAAGAAGATCGGGATCAGCACCACGATGATCAGTCCGATCGCGCCCAGGATAATGATGTACCCGAGAACCTTATTCAGATAATCCGTGGTCGGCTTGCCCGGTCGAATACCCGGAATAAATCCGCCCTGCTTCTTCATATTATCCGCAACCTCAATCGGGTTGAAGGTGATCGAAGTATAGAAATATGCGAAGAATACAATCAGAGCAATATACAGAAGCAATCCGACTGAATACACCGGATGGCTCAGGTTGAACCAATTGTTCTGGCTCAGCATCCCAAGGATTGTTCCACCGACGCCCGTGCCCGCGTTTTTACCTGTAAAGGACATGATGATCTGCGGGATCGACATCAGCGAGGAAGCGAAGATAACCGGAATAACGCCGGCCGTGTTGACCTTCAGCGGAATGTAGGTCGACTGGCCGCCCAGCATCTTACGTCCCTGCATCTTCTTGGCGTACTGCACGGGAATTCTCCTCTGCGCGTCGTCAAGAAGAATGACAAGCACAATCGTAACCAGAATCACTGCGATAATAATCAGCGCCGCAAATCCGCCCTTCGCAAGACTCTTGCCGCGGACAAACAGCTCGAACAGGCCTGTGATATCGCCCGGGATGCTGGAGAGGATATTCACCAGCAGGACGATGGAGATACCATTTCCTACTCCGTTCTCCGTAATCCGCTCACCGATCCACATCAGGAAAGCACTTCCTGCCGTGAGCGCCGCGACTACCGTAAATCCGCTCAGGATATTCATGTTCGGGATCAGCCCGGAATTGCCGAAACCGATCGTCATCGCGATACTCTCAATCAAGGCGAGTGCCACTGTCACATAACGGGTGATAGATGCAATCTTCTTGCGTCCCTCTTCACCATCTCTGTGCATCTCCTCCAACGCTGGAATCGCGATGGTCATGAGCTGCATAATAATAGATGATGTGATATACGGGGTAATGCTCAATGCAAAAATCGACATTCTCTCAAAGGAACCACCGGTAAATGCAGAGAAAAAGTTAAAAGCATCGCTCGACTGCTGAGCAAACCACTGTGCGAAATAGTTTCTGTCCACTCCCGGGATCGGAAGCTGTGACCCCATCCGAATCACGACAATCATGCAGAATGTAAAGAACAGCTTCTTGCGGATGTCTTTGATTCGGAATGCATTTCTCAGCGTTTCTAACATATCAGATCACCTCTGCTTTTCCACCTAACTCTTCGATCTTTGCTTTCGCACTCTCGCTGTAGGCATTTACTTTCACGGTAAGCTTCTTCGTCAGGGTACCCTTGCTCAGCACCTTGACACCATCCTTCGCCTTCTTGATGATGCCTGCCTCGATCAGCTTCTCGACCGTTACCTCTGTATCGTTATCAAATACCTCCAGTGCGCCAAGGCTGATCGTCTCGATCTCCTTCGCGTTCGGGTTGGTGAAGCCTCTCTTCGGAAGACGTCTGTACAAAGGCATCTGACCGCCTTCAAAGCCGACTCTCGGAGCTCCGGAACGAGCCTTCTGTCCTTTATGTCCCTTGCCGGCCGTCTTGCCGTTTCCCGAACCATGTCCGCGTCCTCTCCTGAAATTATCGCTCTGAACGGAACCTTCCGCCGGTCTCAAGTTTGATAAATCCATGATGACACCTCCTTATCTGAAATTACTTAATTATGCTTCTTCCACTTTCACCATATAGGACACCTGCGCGATCATGCCTCTGACCGCCGCGTTGTCCGGCATCTCTACTGTCTTGTGCATCTTGGTAAGGCCAAGCGCCTTGACGGTCGCGCGATGCTTCGGAACGGCTCCGATCGGTGACTTTACCAATGTGATCTTCAATTTATCTGCCATGATTTCACCCTCCTATCTCAAAATCTCATAACTGTCCGGCTGCAGCCAAACGGTTACAGGATCTCTTCTATGGACTTGCCGCGAAGTCTTGCGACTTCCTCCGGGGACTTCATCTGCTTGAGCGCTTCCAGTGTCGCAAGGACTACGTTCTGCTTATTGTTGGAGCCAAGCGACTTTGTACGGATGTTGCGGATACCCGCAAGCTCCAGCACGTTACGCGCCGGACCACCCGCGATGATACCGGTACCTTCCGGAGCACGCTTGAGCAGCACAGAAGCTCCTCCAAACTTGCCGATGAAATCATGCGGAACGCTCGCGTCGTCGTTTCTCGCCACGCAGATCAGCTTCTTCATCGCGTCCTCCTTGCCCTTACGGATCGCCTCCGGGATCTCCGTAGCCTTCCCGAGGCCCGCTCCGATGTGACCATTGCCGTCTCCTACCACAACCAGGGCCGTGAAACGCATGTTACGTCCACCCTTAACGGTTTTGGATACACGTTTGATCGACACGACCTTATCAGTCAGCTCGAACTGATTCGGATCAATAATCTCATGTCTCATGTGCTATTTCCTCCTTCTTAGAATTCCAGTCCGGCTTCTCTGGCTGCCTCAGCCAGCGCCTTGACCTTGCCCTGGTAAATGAAACCACCTCTGTCGAAGACCACCGTCTTGATCCCCTTCTCCAGAGCCTTCTTTGCAATCACCGTTCCAAGATGCGCGGCTGCGTCAACGTTGTTCGTCTTCTCGAGCTCAGCCTTGACATCCTTCTGAAGCGTGCTTGCGGAAACCAGCGTGTTGCCCACTGTGTCGTCAATGATCTGAGCATACATATGGTTGTTGCTTCTGAACACGGCAAGACGCGGTCTCTCCGATGTGCCGCTGAAACGGTTGCGGATCTTTCTATGCTTATTCAAACGAACTTTAGTTCTTGATTCTTTGCTAACCATTCTCACACTCTCCTTATTTATTTTTGTGACTGTCTGATCTCTTACCGGTCACTTATTTTTTACCGGTCTTACCAACCTTGCGTCTGATCACTTCATCCGCATACTTGATACCCTTGCCCTTGTACGGCTCCGGCTTTCTCTTCTCTCTGATCTCGGCTGCATACTGTCCGACCTGCTCCTTGTTGATGCCGGAGACGATAATCTTGTTGCCGTCTACCGTGGTCGTGATACCTTCCGGATCGTCCATATCTACCGGATGGGAGTAACCGAGCGTCAGAGTCAATCTCTTGCCAGCCTTCGCTGCTCTGTAACCGACGCCGTTTACCTCCAGAGTCTTCGTGTAACCCTCGCTGACGCCCACTACCATGTTGTGGATCAGCGTTCTGGTAAGTCCGTGGAGAGATTTCATCTTCTTCAGATCATTCGGCCTTGCGACTGTCACATGACCGTCTTCCATTTTAATTTCCATCTCCTTCGGGAGCACTCTCTCCAGAGTCCCCTTCGGGCCCTTTACGGTAACCTTGTTACCTTCCGCGATATCAACCGTAACGCCGGCCGGAATCGCAATTGGCATTCTTCCTATACGTGACATGCCTGTTCCTCCTTACTTAGATTTTCGGAGGAAGCACCTCGTTACGCTTCCTCTGTTTTCAGTTTTAATTAATTGGCGCCGGTCACCAAACAAACGCCAATACTTCGCCGCCGACCTGCAGCTTTCTCGCCTGCTTGTCGGTGATTACGCCCTGGTTCGTGGAGAGGATCGCGATCCCCAGTCCGCCAAGTACCCTCGGAAGATTGTCTTTGCCGGCGTACACACGCAGACCCGGCTTCGAGATTCTCTTCAGGCCCGTGATGATCTTCTCGTTCTTATCAGCGCCGTATTTCAGCGTGATGTGGATGGTCTTGATCACGCCATCTTCAAGCAGATCATACTTCTGAATGTATCCCTCGTCGAGAAGGATGTTTGCGATTGCGATTTTCATCTTAGATGCCGGAACATCTACAGTATCATGTTTTGCAGTGTTTGCATTACGGATTCTTGTAAGCATATCTGCAATCGGATCACTCATTGTCATGATAGTTTCCTCCTAATTAAAATCAGACTTATACATAACGTTTTCAAGCGGCAACACCATGGTCACTATACTCGCCGCCGCGCTTCGCTTGGCACTCGTCAAGTGCCCAGGTGGGCTTTCGCACTAAACTCAAACTTCGCTTCGCTCGTTTTCGTCAAATGCTCAATGCCACTTGCTTTCGGTCTCACCAAGATGCTTTTCTCACGCCCGGGATCTGGCCCTTGTATGCCAGCTCGCGGAAGCAGATACGGCAGATGCCGTACTTTCTCAGGTATGCATGCGGACGACCGCAGATTCTGCAGCGTGTGTACTCTCTCGTGGAGAATTTCTGTTTGCGCTGCTGTTTGATTTTCATTGCTGTTTTTGCCATGAGATTTTCCTCCTAAATTACTGTCTCGTGAACGGCATGTTGAACAGTCTCAGCAGCTCGCGGGCTTCCTCGTCCGTCTTCGCTGTCGTGACAAAGATCACGTCCATACCTCTTACCTTGTCAATCTTGTCGTACTCGATCTCCGGGAAGATCAGCTGCTCCTTGATACCCAGAGCATAATTTCCTCTGCCGTCGAATGCGTTCGGATTCACGCCTCTGAAGTCACGCACGCGCGGAAGCGCGAGGTTGATGAGACGATCTACGAAATCATACATCTTCTCACCGCGCAGCGTCGTCTTGCATCCGATCGCCATGCCTTCTCTGATCTTGAAGTTCGCGACAGAATTCTTCGCCTTCGTCAGAACCGCCTTCTGGCCGGTGATGGTTTCCATGTCCTTGACCGCGGACTCGAGCACCTTCGCGTTTTCCTTGGCCTCGCCGACGCCCATGTTGACGACGACCTTGTCAAGCTTCGGCACTTCCATCACGTTTTTATATCCAAATTTTTTGATCATAGCGTCTACGATCTCATTCTGATAAATCTCTTTCAGTCTGCTCAACTTGTGCGACCTCCTCTCTCCATAGTCTCTTATTTGATCACTTCGCCGGTAGACTTCGCCACGCGGACCTTCTTACCGTCTTCTACTTTGAAACCGATGCGTGTCGCCTTGCCGTTATGCAGATACATTACGTTGGACGCGTCGATGTAGGACTCCTTCTGCACGATGCCTCCCTGCTGGTTCGCAGCCGACGGCTTCGTATGCTTCGTCACCATGCCGATGCCCTCAACGAGGACCTTGCCGTCCTTGACAGCCAGGACCTTGCCGTCCTTGCCCTTATCCTTACCTGCGATCACAACGACCGTATCGCCTGTCTTGATCTTATTCATGCTTCGGCCCTCCTTATAATACTTCCGGAGCCAGAGAAACGATCTTCATGAATTTCTTGTCACGAAGCTCCCTTGCCACCGGTCCAAAAATACGGGTTCCTCTCGGGGTCATGTCATCCTTGATGATGACAGCCGCGTTCTCATCAAATCTGATGTAAGAACCATCTTTGCGGCGGACGCCCTTCACCGTGCGGACTACGACCGCCTTCACAACGTCGCCCTTTTTGACAACACCGCCTGGCGTTGCATCTTTAACGGAAGCAACGATGATATCGCCAATACCTGCATATCTTCTTGTAGAACCACCCATAACACGAATGCACAGAAGCTCTTTTGCGCCGGTGTTATCGGCAACTCTCAGTCTGGTTTCCTGCTGTACCATGCCGACATACCTCCTATATTATTTCACTTTCTCCACGATCTCGACAAGTCTCCATCTCTTATCCTTGGACAGCGGCCTTGTCTCCATTACCTTCACAGTGTCTCCGATATTGCACTCGTTGTTCTCGTCGTGAGCCTTGAGCTTGTAGGTTTTCTTCACGATCTTGTTGTAAAGCGGATGTCTTACGTGATCCTCTACCGCGACAACGATCGTTTTGTCCATTCTATCGCTGACGACCTTACCGGTACGGGTCTTTCTAAGATTTCTTTCCACGGAATATTCTCCTTTCTCTCCGTCATGCAGCCGTTTCGCGCCCTTCGCGGGCCGAACAGTTGCCGGGACTCATTTTATGCGTTCGCCTTCTCAGTGATAACAGTCTGAATTCTGGCAATGTTCTTGCGAACCTCCTTGATCCTGCTTGTGTTATCGAGCTGATTCGTCGCGTTCTGGAATCTCAGATTGAAAAGCTCTTTCTTCGCAGCTACTAATTCTTCGTTCAGCTCCGCAGCTGTCTTGTTCTTCAACTCTTCCACATATTTATTAATTTTCACTGTTATCACCGCCTTCTAAGTCTGCACGAGAAACGATCTTACATTTACAGGGCAACTTGTGCATGGCAAGACGCAGCGCCTCGCGGGCGACATCATCAGGAACGCCTGCCAGCTCGAACATGACGCGGCCCGGTTTCACGACCGCTACCCAGTATTCCAGTGTTCCTTTACCGGAACCCATACGCGTCTCAGCCGGCTTTGCCGTCACCGGTTTGTCCGGAAAGATCTTGATCCAGACTTTACCGCCACGCTTGATATAACGAGTCATAGCAATACGGGCTGCCTCGATCTGGTTGGATTTGATCCAGCACGGCTCTGTCGCCACGAGACCGAAATCACCGTATGTGATCGTGTTTCCACGAAGCGCCTTGCCCTTCATGGAGCCGCGAAACTGCTTACGACGTTTAACTCTTTTCGGCATTAACATTATTTATCGCTCCCTTCTTTTTTAGATGGAAGTACCTCGCCTTTGTAGATCCAAACCTTTACGCCAAGCTTGCCGTATGTGGTATCTGCCTCGGCAAATCCATAGTCGATATCTGCTCTGAGTGTCTGAAGCGGAATCGTACCCTCGCTGTAAAACTCGGAACGGGCGATGTCCGCGCCGCCGAGACGTCCGGATACAGCCGTCTTGATGCCGAGCGCGCCGGCCTTCATGCTCCTGCCCATCGTGGACTTCATCGCACGGCGGAAGGAAACACGGTTCTCAAGCTGCTGCGCGATGTTCTCTGCAACGAGCTGCGCGTCCTTGTCCGGTCTCTTGATCTCCTTGATATCTACGATCAGCTTCTTGTCGATCTTCTTCTGAAGGTCCGCCTTCAGCTTCTCGATCTCAGCGCCACCCTTGCCGATGACTACGCCCGGCTTCGCGGTATGGATGACGACTTTCACGCGGTCAGATGCTCTCTCGATTTCAATCTTGGAGACACCTGCGCTGTATAATCTCTTCTTCAGGTATTTTCTGATCTCGTGGTCCTCGACCAGGCAATCCGCGAAATCAGCTTCCGCGTACCATTTGGAATCCCAGTCTTTGATAACGCCGACTCTAAGACCGTGTGGATTAACTTTCTGTCCCATGATTGTCCTCCTTATTTCTCATTCAGAACGATAGTGATGTGGCTCATGCGCTTCTCGATCCGGTAAGCTCTGCCCTGCGCCCTCGGTCTGATTCTCTTCATTGTCGGGCCCTTGTTCGCGTAGCACTCTTCTACGTACAGGTTCTCCCTATTCATACCGTTGTTGTTCTCAGCGTTCGCGATCGCCGACTTCAGCAGCTTCGCGATCAGCTCAGAAGCGTATCTCGGATTGTAAGTCACAATTGCGAGCGCAGTCTGCACATCCTTGCCTCTGATCGCATCCAGAACGAAGCATGCCTTCTGAACGGAAACTCTCGCGTAAGACAGCTTAGCCGACGGCCTCGTATCCTTCTGAGCATTTCTCTCTCTCTTAATCTGGGATCTATGTCCTTTCGCCATTTTGGATATTGCCTCCTTTCAATTTCCGCGCCGGTTAGCGGACGCCGGATTTCTTCTCGTCTTTGCCGTGTCCTCTGTAGGTTCTCGTGACGACGAACTCACCGAGCTTGTGACCGACCATATCCTCTGTGATATATACCGGCACATGCTTTCTTCCGTCATGAACCGCGATCGTATGTCCAACCATCTGCGGGAAAATTGTGGAGCGGCGCGACCAGGTCTTGATCACCTGCTTGTTGCCTGCCGCATTCATGGCATCTACTTTTTTCAGTAAACTTTCGTCAGCAAACGGTCCTTTTTTCAATGAACGAGCCATTGGTTTACCTCCTTTAATATTCAAATACTAGTTGATAGCCTTGCCATCTCTTCTTCTAATGATCAGCTTGTTCGATGCTTTCTTGCGCTTCCTGGTCTTCAGGCCGAGTGCCGGCTTGCCCCACGGAGTGCTCGGACCCGGACGACCGATACCGGCCTTGCCCTCGCCGCCGCCGTGCGGGTGATCGTTCGGGTTCATGACAGAACCGCGGACGGTCGGGCGAATGCCCATGTGACGCTTTCTTCCGGCCTTACCGATGTTGATCAGGTTGTGCTCTGCGTTGCCGACTACGCCTACGGTCGCGCGGCAGTTCAGCGGAACCATTCTCATCTCGCCCGACGGAAGTCTCAGCGTCGCGTACTTGCCTTCCTTCGCCATCAACTGTGCCCCGTTGCCCGCGGAACGAACCATCTGTCCGCCGTGTCCCGGGTAGAGCTCGATATTGTGGACCATGGTACCAACCGGGATCTCGGAGAGCGGCAGGCAGTTGCCTACATGTACCTCAGCCTGCGGTCCGTTCATGATCGTCATGCCGTCCTTGAGTCCCTGCGGCGCCAGGATGTATGCCTTCTCGCCGTCCGCGTAGCAGATCAGAGCGATGTTGGCCGTCCTGTTCGGATCGTACTCGATGCCGAGTACCTTTGCCGGGATACCATCCTTGTTTCTCTTAAAATCAATGATCCTGTATTTTCTTCTGGAGCCGCCGCCGCGATGTCTCACCGTGATCTTGCCCTGGTTGTTACGGCCCGACTGCTTCTGCAGTGATACCAGAAGAGACTTCTCCGGCTCCTTCTTCGTGATCTCAGAAAAATCCGAACCGGTCATGTGTCTTCTGGAAGGTGTATATGGGTTGTATGTCTTGATTCCCATGATGTTTCTCCTTTCGATATTAATTATCATGCGTCGCCGCATATAAGTCGTTCAACACACCCGTGTGTGTTGTGAGGGGTGCCTACAGCCCCTCGAAAATCTCAATATCTTTACTGTCTTCCGTGAGCGTAACGATTGCTTTCTTCGTCTTCGCCGTCTTGCCGAAGGTCATGCCGCGCCTTCTGGTCTTGCCGTCGAGGTTCATCGTGTTGACCTTCTTGACCTTGGTCCCCTCGAACATCTTCTCGACCGCTTCCTTTACCTGGGTCTTCGTGACATCCGGATGAACGAGGAACGTGTACTTCTTCTCAGCCATCGCGTTCATACTCTTCTCGGTGACTACCGGTTTGAGAATGACGTCATAATACTTGATATCTGCCATTATGCATACACCTCCTCAATCGCTTCCACCGCAGCCTTCGTGAGGACTACCGTGTTGTACTTCAGAATGTCGAACACGTTGATCGCGTTCGTGAACGCTGTCTTCACATCAGCGATATTCCTCGCGGAAAGCACCACATTCTGATCGTCGTTCAGTACCACCAGCGCCTTCTGCACGTTCAGCGCGTCCAGAACCGCCTTCATATTCTTCGTCTTAATCGCGTCGAACTTCAGCTCATCGAGAACGATCAGTTTGTTCTCCTGCACTCTGCTGGTCAGAGCAGACTTGATCGCAAGCTGCTTCTCCTTCTTATTCATCTTGAAGGAGTAGTCTCTCGGAGTCGGGGCAAATACGATGCCGCCGCCCGTCCACTGCGGAGCTCTCGTCGAACCCTGTCTCGCGTGACCGGTTCCCTTCTGTCTCCACGGCTTCTTGCCGCCACCGGAAACCTCAGAGCGGGTCTTCGCCTTCTGTGTCCCCTGACGCTTATTCGCAAGCTGGTTCACAACTGCCAGATGCACAAGGTGCTCGTTGACTTCCACACCGAACACGGCATCATTCAGCTCCATCGTGCCAACTTCTTTGCCTTCCATATTGTAAACAGATACATTAGCCATCTGTGTCTTCCTCCTTTCCCGAATTCAGGCTTAATTACCGGACTTCACAGTCTCTTTGATCGTAACCAGTGACTTCTTCGGCCCCGGAACTGCGCCCTTGACCAAGATCAGGTTGTTCTCTGCGTCCACGCGGACCACCTCAAGATTCTGAACCGTAACCTGCTTGCCGCCCATGCGTCCCGGCATCTTCTTTCCCTTGAAGACTCTGCTCGGATCGGATGCGGCGCCGTTGGAACCTGCATGGCGATGATACTTGGAACCATGCGTCATCGGTCCTCTGTGCTGGCCGTGTCTCTTGATCGCGCCTTGGAAGCCCTTGCCCTTGGAGACGGCCGTGGCGTCGATCTTGTCGCCCACAGCAAAGATGTCCGCCTTGATCTCCTGCGCTACGCTGTAGCTCTCGGCATCCTCAAACTTGAACTCTCTGACATATCTCTTGTAGGAGACGCCCGCCTTGTCGAACGCACCCTTCTGCGGCTTCGCTACAAGCTTTTCTCTCTTGTCTACAAAACCGACCTGCACTGCACTGTAACCGTCGTTCTCCACCGTCTTGACCTGTGTGACCACACACGGGCCGGCCTGAAGAACCGTTACCGGAGTGAGCACTCCGTCGTCACTGAAGATTTGAGTCATTCCGACTTTTGTTGCTAAAATCCCTTTCTTCATTCCTTTACCTCCTGTTTTTCTACAGCGGATCGCCGTCCGGCGATCATCCTAGTCAACAGAGCCTGATATAAGTGGAACGTATCGTTGCTTCTATATCAACCTGAGTAGGATCTGCTTCGTAAATAAGTGATGCTTACTTCTGCTTCATCTTGATGTCGATGTAGACACCAGCCGGCATTTCCAGTCTGGACAGCGCATCTACCGTCTTCTGGGTCGGTGTAATGATGTCGATCAGTCTCTTGTGGGTCCTCTGCTCGAACTGCTCTCTGGAATCCTTGTACTTGTGTACGGCGCGGAGAATAGTAACAACCTCTCTCTTCGTCGGAAGCGGTACCGGGCCGCTCACCTGGGATCCGTTCTTCTTGACAGTTTCGATGATCTTCTTCGCGGACGCGTCCACCAGCTGATGATCGTACGCCTTCAATGTGATTCTCATTACCTGACTTGCCATAAAAAAAGTCGCCTCCTTTTCGCACTTTGTTTCAGTACGACAAGCGGTGACTGTACACTCACCCGTGTGTATCCTCATCTCTCACACGGTGTTCGAAAGCTTTCGAACCATTAAAATTTTGTACAGTGACTTGTCGCCAGTTTCGATAACTTGACATTCGCTCCACGGAAAACCCGCAGTGGTGGGCACTGCAGCAACCTCACGCTTCACAGCTATCATGTCACAGCTTTGCCATTATACAGGAAAAACCCGGCAAATGCAAGTGTCTTTGTCAGGTTTCCTGAAAAATAAATTGTACTTTTTTTAATACAAAGTCACAAAGCGAAGAAATGCGAAACGCATTTTCGAGCTTGCTGCGTGATGCTACTCCCGCGCGGACATCCCGTCCCGCGCGAGCACCACAAGCGCGACCAGTACCAGCAGCACGCCCGCCGCGTTCATCACCGTCATGCGTTCCCGGAGCACAAGCACCCCGATCAGCGTGGCGACCACGGGTTCGACCGTCGCCATGATCGAAGCGCGGCTGGTTTCCACATAGCGCAATCCCAGCGTATAGAAAATATAGGGAAGCGCTGTCGTCACAATTCCATAAGCGATACTGTATGCCAGATTTCCAGGCTGCTTCGCCGCAAATCCGAGAATCGGCGCCCAGTCTGTGATCGGCAGCGCGCCGGCGAAGGTGAACACGAAGGTATAAAATGTCACGGTCAGCGGATGATAACCCCGCTCCAGCGCAAAGCGGCTGAAGATCGAATACAGCGCATAACCGAAACCGCTGCCAAGCCCCGTCAGGATGCCGAGCGTGCTCATCGTATGTCCTCCCTCCGGCGCGGCTGTCACAAACACGCAGCCTCCGAACGCCAGCAGCAGAGCCAGCAGTTTCCGGCGTGTCATCGCTTCTTTAAATAGGAAGAAAGACAACAGTGTCACGATCACGGGCGCCGTGTAGAGCAGGATTGCCGCGACTGACAGTGAAGTCAGCAGGATCGTCCGGTTGTAACAGTATCCGAAAAACAGCAGGCTGCAGACGCCGGTCCCGAAAAAGCACCACAGATCCCCCACCCGGACGCGCAGCAGCTTTCTGTTATAGATGGCAAGAAAAGCCCCGAGCACAGCCACGGCCACAACCGCCCTCAGCGCCAGGATCTGCATCGAGCCCAGTCCTTCCGCGGAAAAACGCCTCACCCAAAGCCCCATGCTCCCCCACATGCACCCGGCCGCGATCACGGCCAGACCTGCGGCGCGGCTCTGCCCGCTTCTCTTTTCCTCTGTCTGCTTCTGCATAGCGAACGATTCCCTCCGCCCGTTTCAAATACGTCTTCGTATGGCGCCTTGCTCCTGCGTCTCTTCCGACGGACAGACAGTATTTTACTCCCCTGCCGCCGTTTTGTACACACCTTTTTTTATTCCGCCGGGTCTACCGTCGGTATTCTTTTATTTTCGTGACAATTTTCGTAATATTTTTGTATGTCGCCTACTGGCAGAAATCAAAAAGTATGGTATAATCTTCACAAAGCAATGAGCACGGCTCGGAAAATGGACATGATTTATTCTTCACGAAAGGAATGAGATCAATATGGCGGGCTGGAACCTGTCGTTCGATTACGCATCAGTATTTCTCCTGTTATTGATCCTCGTCTGGTTTTTCAGCGAGAAGATGGTCCCCCTGCGCAGTCACAGGGCTTTCCTTGTGCTGCTCATCAACGACCTCTTATCGGCGACTCTTGAGATCGTCGCCACGTGGATGATGCGCAATATAGACGTTGTCGGCTACAATAGCGTTTTTTTCGCGCTCACGCTGTCAAATCTCGCGGTCAACATCACCTGTATCACTTTCACGTTCTACATCTTGCAGCTGGCCCATATCAATATCCTGAAAAGTAAGATCCAGCATTCTCTCTTCATCACTGCGATTGCGATCGAAGTTATTGTTCTTGCCGTCAACTATTTCACACACTGGGCGTTCACGCTTGAGGACGGCGTATACCGAATCTCCTATGCGTCGTTGATTCTGTATGCGATCGACGCTGTCATGTTCCTGATATGCCTCATCACGATCATTCGTTTTCGGAAGAATTTTCAATTTCTCCGGATCGGTCCTCTTCTCTTTACCCTTGTATTCTGCGTCATTATGGCGGCGCTTCAGCTGACGGCCTATGTCCCGATGCTGCATCTCATGATCACCGCGGTCTGCCTGACGCTATTCCACTACCAGCAGAACGCCGGAACGGTCACCGACATGGTCACAAAGCAATTCAACCGCCGCTTCCTGCGAGAATATTTATATGGAAAATTCTCGGAGGACAAGCCTTTCGGCGTCATCGCGGTAGCAATGGACGATTTTAAATTCATCAACAGAACCTACGGAGCAGAGGCTGGCGATTCTCTGCTGTTCCAGGTGGGCGAATATCTGAATACAGTCCGCTCGTCCGGCGTCGTGTTCCGGCTCGGCTCCGATCAGTTCTATCTCGTCATCGACAAGCGGCTTGGCCAGCTTCCTTTCGTCGCGGAGGAGATCCGGGAGCGTTTCCATCATCCGTGGCGCACGGAAGCAGGGACGGAGATCATGATGTCCGCGTCTCTCTGCTACATTGAGTGTCCGAAGGATGCAGACTCCTACGACTCCATGATCGATACCATGGACTACTCGGTCAGCCTTGCGAAGAAATCCAAAAAGGGCGGCGTCACCTATGTCGGTGATCTGGATCTCTCCAAGCTCAGACAGGAAAAAGCGATCGAAGCCGCCATCAGGCACGCGATGGACCGCGATGAGCTGATGGTGTACTACCAGCCGATCTTTTCCGTGAAGGATAATATCTACAATTCCGCAGAAGCGCTCGTGCGCCTGAACGACGATGTGCTTGGCTGGATCTCTCCGGAGGATTTCATCCCGATCGCGGAGAAAAACGGCATGATCGTCGAGATGGGCGAAATGATACTCATAAAGGTCTGCAAATTCATCCGGGATTTTCACCTTGCGGATACGACCATACAGTACATAGAGGTAAACATCAGTCCCGTCCAGCTGCGGCAGCCGGGATTTGCGGACCGCTTCAAGCGGATCCTTGAGGACTACAATGTCAAACCGCAGCAGATCAACATCGAGATCACGGAGATGACCACTTTCAATTCCTCCGTGATCGTACAGAAAAACATCCAGGAGCTGGTCGAGCTCGGCATCACATTCTCCCTCGACGATTACGGCTCGGGGAACGCCAACATCGACTACATCAACCGTATGCCGTTCAAGCTGATCAAGATCGACAAGTACATCATCTGGGACTCCTTCAAGAGCCGGAAGGCCGGGATCACGCTTTCCTACACGATTGGTATGCTGAACGCACTCGAGCTCTGCATCGTGGCGGAAGGCGTCGAGACAGAGGAAATGCGGGAGCACCTCGCAAAGGTGGGCTGTCACTATCTGCAGGGCTGGTATTATTCCAGGGCGGTGCCTGAGCAGGAGTTCATCGAGCTGGTGGCTGCGCAATGAATTCGTGCTTAATGCACAGCCCTGCAAAAGGGACTTGCTGTGTCAGGGCAGATCATTGAGGGCCGCCGGTGCTTGGTGAGCGCAAGCGAGCTTATGCACCGCTGCGTGCCCGATTAAGCGCGAGCGGGTCTGCCCTGACATTGCAAGCCCTTGCAGGGCGTCCGGGTAGCCAATATGTGAATTAAACACGAACAGAGGAGATCATCTCATGTGGATCGCAGATAAATGGAAGGATTACGAAGTGCTGGACACCTCGGAGGGCGAAAAGCTGGAGCGCTGGGGCAGGTATCTGCTCGTGCGCCCGGATCCGCAGGTGATCTGGAACACGCCGAAAACCCATCCCGGCTGGAAGAAATGCAACGCCCACTACCACCGCAGCAAAAAGGGCGGCGGCGAGTGGGAATTTTTTGACCTGCCCGAACAGTGGAGCATACCCTATCAGAGCCCGTCCCTCAAGCGGGAATTGCGCTTTCAGCTGAAGCCCTTCAGCTTCAAGCATACCGGGCTCTTCCCGGAGCAGGCGGTAAACTGGGACTGGTTCTCCGAAAAAATCCGGAACGCTGTCTTGGCGGGTCGTCCCGTCAAAGTGCTGAACCTGTTCGCCTACACGGGAGGCGCGACGCTTGCCGCCGCGGCGGCAGGAGCCTCCGTGACACATGTAGACGCCTCGAAGGGTATGGTCAGCTGGGCAAAAGAAAACGCGGCCGCCTCCGGCCTTGCGGACGCTCCGATCCGCTGGCTCGTCGACGACTGCGTGAAATTCGTGGAGCGTGAGCTCCGCCGCGGCAACCACTACGACGGGATCATCATGGATCCGCCCTCCTACGGCCGCGGTCCAAAGGGCGAAATCTGGAAAATTGAGGACTCGATCCACACGTTTATTCAACTGTGCTCGAAGCTTCTGAGCGATGCTCCTCTCTTCTTCCTTGTAAACTCCTACACGACCGGCCTCGCTCCGGCCGTCCTGACCTACATGATCTCGACCGAGCTCAAGCGCTTCGGCGGCCGCGTCGACTCTCAGGAGATCGGCCTGCCCGTCACCGGAAGCGGCCTGATCCTTCCCTGCGGGGCGTCCGGGCGCTGGGAGCGGTGAAAGGAAAGCTTACACTTTACCCTATCTGTATTTATTCCTTCGGCGCATCCTCTCCGGTCTGCTCCGGCCGGATGATCGTCTCGGCGTCACTCGTAGGCGCCGCCTCCCCGGCTGCCGGGTCGGTTGTAATTTCAGGACCAGCCTCCTTCGACGTATTTTCATCGTTTCGATCCGGATGGGCGATCGCCTCAGCGCCATTTGCTGCCGGCAACTCCTCGACCGTCTTCTCGCTGATGCGGGACGCCGGCTCCTTCTTCTCGTCCTCCTCGGAGATTCCCTCCACCTCATGGAAGATCTGCATGAATTCCTTACCTGTGATCGTCTCTTTCGCGATCAGGAACTCCGCAATCTTGTCGAGCGCCTTGCGGTGCTCGGTCAGCAGCCGCTTCGCCTCCTCATAGGAGTCCTTGAGGACTGCCATAACCTCCTGATCCACATCCGCCGCAGTCGCGTCGCTGCAGTTCATGATCGGACGATTGTCAAGATACTGATTTGCCTGCACTTCAAGCCCTATCAGCCCGAAACGCTTCGACATGCCGTACTGCGTCACCATCGCGCGCGCGATGCGCGTCGCCTTCTCAATGTCGTTCGCGGCCCCTGTCGTCACCGTGTCGAACACAAGCTCCTCCGCCGCGCGCCCCGCCACACACTCGACGAGCATCGCCCGGATCTCTTTCTCGGTATTCAGGTACTTCTCTTCCTCCGGCACATTCATCACGTAGCCGAGCGCGCCCATCGTGCGCGGTACGATCGTGATCTTCTGCACCGGCTCGGAATCCTTCTGCAAAGCGCTCACCAGCGCGTGACCGACCTCATGATACGAAACGATTCTGCGCTCCTCTTTGCTCAGGATACGGTCCTTCTTCTCCTTGCCGACAAGCACGATCTCCACCGACTCGAACAGATCCTTCTGGGAAACTGCCTTGCGTCCCTGCTTGACCGCGAGGATCGCGGCCTCGTTGATCATGTTCGCGAGATCAGAACCCACCGCGCCGGAAGTCGCGAGCGCAATCGCCTCCAGATCCACGGTCTCGTCCATGTTGACGTCCTTGGAATGCACCTTCAGGACATCAATACGCCCCTTGAGATCCGGCTTGTCAACGATGACGCGCCGGTCGAAACGTCCCGGACGCAGCAGCGCCTGATCCAGTACCTCAGGGCGGTTCGTCGCCGCCAGCACCAGCAGTCCCTTGGACGTGTCAAAGCCGTCCATCTCCGCCAGCAGCTGGTTCAGCGTCTGCTCACGCTCATCGTTGCCGCCGCCGTAGCGGCTGTCACGGCTCTTGCCGATCGCGTCGATCTCATCGATAAAAATGATACACGGCGCGTTCTTCTTCGCCTCCTCGAACAGATCCCTGACACGGGAAGCGCCGACGCCGACAAACATCTCTACAAAATCAGAACCGGAGAGCGAGAAGAACGGACATTTCGCCTCGCCGGCAACCGCCTTCGCGAGCAGCGTCTTGCCGGTACCCGGAGGTCCCACCAGCAGCGCGCCCTTCGGGAGCTTCGCGCCGATCGTCGTGTACTTGCCCGGATTCTCCAGAAAATCGACGACCTCCTGCAGCGACTCCTTCGCCTCGTCCTGCCCCGCGACGTCCTGGAACGTCACGCCGGTCTCCTTCTGTACATAAACCTTTGCACGGCTCTTGCCGACGCCCATGATACCGCCGCTTCCGCCGCCCATCCTGCGCATCACAAAACCGAAAATGAGCCAGATCATCAACACAGGAAGCACAAAGGTCACAAGCATTTCCACGATCATCATCGACGTGGTATCCGGGATCTCCTCCGAAAACTTCACATCCGCGCGGCGCAGCCGCTCGATCAGATTCGGATCGCCCGGATTTCCGGTATAATAGGTGGTCGTTCCCGTGCCGAGAATATCCGCGATCGCCTCGATCGTCTTCATCTCGATCTCAATCCTCGTGGAAGTGATCGTCACCCGCTCTACTGTACCAGCGTCGAGCCGATCCAGGAACTCGTCGTATGTGATCTCGACCGCCGCCGTGCTGTTTCTCATATTGTTCAACATCGCCACCGCCAGAACAGCTACCAGCGTCACGATCAGAAAGATCGTAAATGTGGAGCGGTTCTTGTTCGGGTCCCCCTGAGGTCCCTGGCCCCCGCCTGACGGGCGATTGTTTCTCTGTTGGTTATTGTCCATATATTCCTCCTCTTCTGCCGACTCCAGAAACCACGTTTCGCTGTGTCCCGTTTCGTTTCTGTCGCTAACCTGCCGCAATGAAGGAGCGCTCGCGCGCATTCACCCGACAGGTTACATTATAAATATAAGAAGAGCATAAATCAATAGCGGAAATCTAAAATATTTGCAAAATTTCTAGAAAAAAAGCATGGATTTTCCATTGATATCGTTGTATAATAGCTACGGTTCAGTCATGCCAACGACGGCCTGATCCGTTTGGTTCGTCGCGCGTTGTGCATGATTTTTTATTGTGAAAGCCCGGTCTCCATGCAAAGGTGCTGTGCGCCGGTGGCGCACGTTCAGCACCGACCGAAGCGGAGCGTAGACCAAACGGCAAGTTCACTTGTCGGACTGGCTATGCATGAGAGGCGCTAATCCGTAGGGCTTTCATTCAAATCATTCAATCCAGGAGGAAACCATGTCAGTAAAATACGTTTTCGTGACCGGCGGCGTTGTCTCCGGTCTCGGCAAGGGGATCACGGCGGCATCTCTCGGACGACTGCTCAAAGCGCGCGGCTACAAAGTGACTATGCAGAAATTCGACCCATACATCAACATCGATCCGGGAACCATGAACCCGATCCAGCATGGCGAGGTGTTTGTCACGGACGACGGCGCCGAGACGGA
The DNA here is from genome assembly GCA_947629385.1 of uncultured Lachnospiraceae bacterium. Classification (GTDB taxonomy): domain Bacteria; phylum Bacillota; class Clostridia; order Lachnospirales; family Lachnospiraceae; genus Choladousia. The sequence continues at coordinate 2,123 of CANRDO010000010.1, read as the reverse complement.
TCTCGATCTCGGACACTATGAGCGCTTCATCGACGAGAGCCTGAGTAAGAATTCCAATGTCACGACCGGCAAGATCTACTGGTCCGTGCTCCACAAGGAGCGCCGCGGCGACTACGGCGGAGGCACGGTGCAGGTGATCCCGCACATCACGAACGAGATCAAGAGCCGCTTCCACCGGGACTATTCGACCGAAGGGACGCAGATCGCGATCATCGAGGTCGGCGGCACGGTCGGCGACATCGAGAGCCAGCCGTTTCTCGAGGCCATCCGTCAGTTCCAGCACGACATCGGTCATGAGAACGCGATCCTGATCCATGTGACGCTGATCCCGTATCTGAAGGCGTCCGGTGAGATGAAGACGAAGCCGACGCAGGCAAGCGTCAAGCAGCTGCAGGGGATGGGCATCTGGCCGGACATCATCGTGTGCCGCTCTGAATTCCCGCTCGGACAGGGAATCAAAGACAAGATCGCTCTCTTCTGTAACGTCCCAAGCTCGCATGTCCTGCAGAACCTAGACGTAGAGTACCTATACGAGGCGCCGCTTGCCATGGAGCGCGAGAATCTCGCGCAGGTGGCCTGCGAATGCCTGCATCTGCCCTGCCCGGAGCCGGATCTGACGGACTGGCAGGCGATGGTGGACGCACTGCGCTCTCCGACCAGCGAAGTGGACATCGCGCTTGTCGGAAAGTACATACAGCTGCATGACGCGTACATCAGCGTCGTCGAGGCGCTGAAGCACGGCGGCATCGCAAGCCGCGCAGTCGTGAACCTTCATTGGATCAATTCCGAGGAGGTCACCCGCGAAAACGCCGCCGAGCTGCTCTCCGGCATGGACGGCATCCTCGTGCCCGGCGGCTTCGGCGACCGCGGCATCGAAGGCAAGATCGAGGCGATCCGCTACGCACGCCTGAACAAGATTCCTTATCTCGGGCTGTGTCTGGGCATGCAGCTTGCGATCGTCGAATTTGCGCGCAATGTCGCAGGGCTTGGAGACGCGCACAGCATCGAGCTCGACCCGCAGACGCCGCATCCCGTGATCGCGCTTCTGCCCGACCAGAACGGCATTGAGGACATCGGCGGCACGCTGCGACTCGGCTCCTATCCGTGCGTACTCGACGAGACCACGCTCGCGTACAGATTGTATGGCGAAAAGGAGATCCACGAACGCCACAGACATCGTTACGAGGTCAACAACGATTACCGCAAGATCCTCACGGAAAACGGTATGACGCTCTCCGGCATCTCCCCGGACGGGCGCATCGTGGAGATGATCGAGCTGAAGGATCACCCGTTCTTCATCGGAACGCAGGCGCACCCGGAACTCAAGTCCCGCCCGAACCGTCCGCATCCGCTGTTCCGCGGGTTCGTGGAGGCGGCGCTGGCGGTGCATAATAACAAAACAAACTAAAACAACAAGGGATTCCTCTCATTTTCCGATGAGCAGAATCCCTTTCATTTTGTTTGTACTATTCTAATAAATCAGAGTGACTTCCTGTTCGGGAAGCTGTCAAAATCAGTTTTTCTCTGTCAACTGCATAAATCAGCAGCCAATCCGGGAGAATGTGGCATTCTCTAAATCCTTTGTATTTCCCCGTTAGTTTATGATCGCGGTAGCGTTCTTCAAGGGTTTTCTCTGCCAGTAACATATCAATGACCGTTTCCAACAAGGACATATCGTAACCACGTTTCTTTGCTTGCTTGTAGTCCTTGCGAAACTGACCGGTCGTGACCAGCTCCAGCATCATTCACCGTCCATTTCCGTATCTAACTCATGAAACAATTCCTGCGCCGAGGAATACTTACGTGCATCAATCTGTCCCGCGATTATCTCGCGCGCTTCCCGAAGCGCCGCCTCTGTCTGCGCATTGTAGCGCGGCGGTCTGACCTCAAATGGAAGCCCGCCCTCCATAATTGCCTTGTGCAAAAAAATATTGATTGCATCTGTAATTGTCATACCGAAACTGGCAAATACCTTTTCGGCTCCCGTCTTTATCTCCGGATCAATCCGAATATTAATATTCGCCGTCTTTGCCATCAGTCTCGCCTCCGTCAATTGTAATCCGAGATTCCATACCCAGCATCTCGGTTAAACAACATAGGTTAATGAGTATTCCCGTAAGAGA
>CANRDO010000009.1 GCA_947629385.1 uncultured Lachnospiraceae bacterium | reverse complement strand
ACGGCGGTGGCCTACCTCGCGCCGATGATCTGGGGCGCGTTTATCCCGGCGTTCGGCAGGGTGAACGCGATCCGCGTGACGTTCACGGGCATGGCGGTCATCGCGTTTTGCTGTATGCAGGTGCCGGTCATCGCGATCAGAGAGAAGGAGTACGTGAATACGGTGCCGACACAGGACGGCGCGTTCGGCTCGCTCGTGGCGACGTTTAAGAATGGCGAGTTCCGCAAGTTCGTGGCGTCGGACATCCTCTACTGGATCGCGATCACGATGTTCCAGACGGGGCTTCCGTTCTTCGTGACGAGCCTTCTGAAGCTGTCGGAGACGATGACGACGATCTACTTCGTGGGGATGACGGCGATTTCGCTGGTATTCTATATTCCGATCAACAAGCTGACGCCGAAGCTCGGCAAGAAAAAGCTGATCACTTTCGCGTTTGTGATCTTCTGCGCGGCGTATTTCTACACCGGCTTCCTCGGCAGGATCCCGGGCATTCCGGCGGAAGTGCAGGGTGCGGTGCTGACCGTGGCCGCGGCGCTGCCGATGGCGATCTTCGGGATACTTCCGCAGGCGGTCGTGGCGGATATCGCGCAGAGCGACGCGAAGCTTACCGGCAGCAACCGCGAGGGCATGTTCTACGCGGCGCGCACGTTCGCGTTCAAGATGGGACAGAGCGTCTCGATGCTGTTGTTCACGGCGGTGTCCACGGTCGGAGCGGCGGCAGGGACCGGTTACCGCATGACCGCGTTTCTCGCGGCGGCGTTCTGTGTGCTCGGCGGGATCGTGTTCCTGACCTACAATGAGATCAAGATCAATAAGATCATCAATGAATGATGCCACAAAATTTTCTTATGCAAAGTAATTCGAGGCAGAATGTCCGACGAAAAAGAGGGGGACAAAAGCGGCTCGAAGAAATCGGATGAACGACATGGAAAAGAAGAATTTTGTCCTGAGTGAAGAAAAATATTTCGAGGAGATGCGGCAGCGGGTGCTGCCGTATCTCGTGCAGCGCAGAAAAGAGCTGTGGCTGGAACGCGAGCCGGGGAAGCGGCAGTATTGTGTCCGCTATCTGGCAGACGAACCGGTGGGAACCGTGGTAATCTCGCACGGTTTTACCGAGACGGCGGAAAAGTATCAGGAGGTCGTCTGGTATTTTCTGACGCACGGATATCATGTATATGTGCCGGAACACTGCGGGCACGGATACAGCTACCGTCTGGTGGAGGGCGACCTGTCGCTCGTGCATGTAGATCATTATGAGCGCTACGTCGCGGATCTGCTCGCGGTGGCGGAGAGAGCAGCGAAGGAACAGAAAGGCCTGCCGCTGTTCCTGTACGCCCACTCGATGGGCGGAGGCGTCGGGGCTGCCGTGCTTTCGAGGCAGCCAGAGCTGTTTGCGCGGGCGGTGCTCTCATCCCCGATGATCCGGCCGCTCACGGCCGGGGTGCCGTGGCCTCTGGCGAAGCTTCTGGCCGGGGCGCTTTGCGGGATCGGCCGCGCGGACAGATACGTGCCGGGCGGGCATGCGTTTGACGGGAAAGAGACATTTGAGGACAGCGCGTCGACCTGCCGGGAACGTTTTGAGTTTTATCAGAAAAGAAGAAATGAGGAGCCGCTCTATCAGATGAGTGCGGCGTCTTGTGGCTGGCTGCACGAGGCGGCAAGGCTAAACCGTTATCTGCAGACAGATGGCTGGAGGCGCGTCGGGACTCCGCTTTTGATCTTCCAGGCGGAGGATGACAGCTTTGTGTGGGGCAGCGAGCAAGAGCGTTTCGCGGAAAAGGTGAACCGAAACGGCAGGACCTCCGCGCGGTTGGTGCGCGTGCCGGAGACGAAGCACGAAATCTTCAATTCCTCGAGCAACGTACTGGAGCAGTATTGGCAGGAGATTTTCGAATTCATAGGATCGGGGACAGAGCGGTCAAATGAGAAGATAAATTAAAATACACATTTCCTATTGACAAAGTAGGATTTGAGTAGTAAGATTGCATCGTCAAACAAGACGATGAGAAGCATACATTATAGCGTATGGGTTTTTCATCGCTTCGGGACTTCTGAGGCTTGGATTCCTGTCGAACGGGAATTCCCCCAGGGGCTTCTGTTTGTTGTGGCATGGGAAACCCGGAGAAGGAGGGGTCTGTTACGGACTGGGCTTTTATTCGGGAATATCTGCCGATGTATCAGGAGGCGGCGATCCTCACGGTGAGGATCGGCTTTCTGGGAATCGCGATTTCGATCGTGGTCGGCCTGCTCTGCTCCGCAGCGCAATATTTCAAGGTACCGGTGCTGCGGGCAATTGTCGCCGTCTACGTTGAATTCAGCAGAAATACGCCGCTTCTGGTACAGCTGTTTTTCATCTACTATGGTCTGCCGAAGATCGGTATTCCTACGGACGCCGAGATGTGCGGCGTGATCGGGCTGGCGTTTTTGGGCGGCAGCTACATGGCGGAGGCGTTCCGCAGCGGCCTTGAGGCGATCGAGCCGATCCAGATGGAGAGCTCGCTGAGTCTCGGCATGACAGGCGCGCAGGCGATGCGCTATGTGATCCTGCCGCAGGCGGTCTCGATCAGCGTTCCGGCGTTTATGGCGAACGTGATCTTTCTTCTGAAGGAGACGAGCGTGTTCAGCGCGATCAGCCTGATGGACCTGATGTTTACCGCGAAGGATCTGATCGGTCTGTACTATAAGACGACGGAGAGCTTGTTTTTGCTGGTTGTATTTTATCTTTTGATCCTGCTGCCGATCTCGATCCTGGGCAGCCTGCTGGAGAGGAGGCTGCGCTATGCCGGATTTGGGGCTTGAGGTGCTGTTCAAGGGGAAAAACATGGCCAGGATCCTGGGAGGACTCGGAGTGGCGCTCCAGATCAGCCTGGTCTCGGTGTGCATCAGCATTCCGCTCGGCATTCTGCTCGGCGCGCTCATGACTTGGAAGAATCCGGTCACGAAGGCGATCCTGCGGCTCTATCTGGAGATCATCCGCATCATGCCGCAGATGGTACTGCTGTTTCTGGTTTATTTCGGGACGACGAGGGCGTTCGGCTGGGATCTCTCCGGGGAGGCGTCCGCGATCATCGTGTTCACGCTCTGGGGAACGGCTGAGATGAGCGACCTGGTGCGCGGCGCGCTGATCAGCATACCGGTGCATCAATACGAGAGCAGCGCGGCGCTGGGGCTCACAAAGGCGCAGACGTATCTGTACATCATCATTCCGCAGACGATCCGCCGCCTGATCCCGCTGTCGATCAATCTGATCACGCGCATGATCAAAACGACGAGCCTGATCCTGATGATTGGCGTCGTGGAGGTGCTGAAGGTCGCACAGCAGATCATCGAGGCGAACCGCATGGCGAGCCCGAACGCGGCGTTCGGCGTGTATCTGACGGTCCTGGTGCTGTACTTTATCGCCTGCTGGCCGATCAGTATGCTGGCGAAATATCTGGAAAAACGGTGGAGGTAGAAAAGATGGCAGAGTCCCTGCTCACAATAGAACATTTGACAAAACGCTTCGGGGATGCGCTGATCCTCGACGATCTCAGCCTGACGGTGCGTCAGGGCGAGGTTGTGGTGGTCGTCGGCCCGAGCGGCTGCGGCAAGAGCACGCTTCTTCGATGTATCAACGCGCTGGAGCCGATCCAGGGCGGCGCGATCCGGCTGGAGGGCGAGGCGGTCGAGCACAAGGGAAAGAACCTGCCGGAGCTTCGGCAGAAGATCGGCATGGTGTTTCAGAGCTATGAGCTGTTTCCGCATCTGACGGTGCTGGACAATATCCTGCTCGCGCCGATGAAGGTGCAGAAGCGCGGAAAAGAAGATGTGAAAAGGGAAGCGCTCGAGTGGCTGGAGCGCGTCGGGCTGAAGGAGAAGGCGGAAAGCTATCCGAGACAGCTCTCCGGCGGTCAGAAGCAGCGTGTGGCGATCGTGCGCGCGCTGTGCATGCATCCGGAAATCCTGCTGTTCGACGAGGTGACGGCGGCGCTCGACCCGGAGATGGTGCGCGAGGTGCTCGACGTGATGCTGGATTTGGCGCACCAGGGACGGACCATGATCATCGTCACGCACGAGATGCAGTTTGCGCGCGCGGTGGCCGACCGAGTCATCTTTATCGACGACGGGAAGATCCTGGAGGAGGCGACGCCGGATGAGTTTTTTGAGGCCCCGAAGACAGAGCGCGCGAAAAAGTTCCTGAATATGTTTGAATTCCACCGGGAGGCAAAACAGGACGACCGTAAATGAAGCAACAGCTGTCCGGGACGAAGCGGATTGCTTTCGTGAAGTCCCAGGGCAGATGCATTAAGTAAAAAAGAGGAGTGAGGTATTATGAAGAAATTGAGAAAAGCAGCAGCAGTTACCCTTTCACTGGCACTTGGCCTTTCCATGGCGACCGGCGCCTCCGCGGACGACGCGGTCTACCGCACGCTGGATGAGATCAAAGAAGACGGCACGATCAATATCGGCGTTTTCTCTGACAAAAATCCGTTCGGCTATGTGGATGAGAACGGCGAGTACCAGGGCTACGACATTTATCTGGCGAATCGTCTGGGCGAGGATCTTGGCGTGGAGATCAATTTTGTCTCCACCGAGGCGGCAAACCGTGTCGAGTATCTGCAGACGGGCAAGGTAGATATCATTCTGGCGAACTTTACTGTCACTGATGAGCGCGCGGAGCAGGTGGATTTTGCGCTGCCGTACATGAACGTCGCGCTCGGCGTGGTCTCACCGGACTCTCGCGTGATTGAGAGCCTTGATGATCTCGGCGAGGACGATCAGGTGATCGTGATCTCCGGGACCACTGCAGAGACATACCTGATCGAGAACTATCCGGATCTGAAGCTGCAGAAGTATGATTCCTACGCGACGGCGAAGAACGCGCTGGAGAACGGCAACGGCGTCTGCTGGGCGAATGACAACACGGAGGTCATCGCTTACGCGCTTCAGAATGAGGGCTACACGGTAGGGATCCCGTCTCTCGGAAGCCAGGACACGATCGCTCCGGCCGTTTCCAAGGGAAATGAATCTCTGCTGAACTGGCTGAACGAGGAGATCACCGCGCTGGGCGAGGAGCAGTTCTTCCATGCGGCGTATGAGGCGACGCTTGCGGATACCTACGGCATGGACTACGAGGAGAGCCTTGTCGTGGAAGGCGGAGTGACCGCGGAGCCTCAGAGCGAGGGCGCGACCGAGGCTGAGCTTACCGCCGCAGAGGAGGTCACGGAAGCGGAGTAATTGCTACGGATTATTTTTACAGATCCTGCAGCTTGCTGCAGCGGCAGATCGTCCTCGGACGATCTGCCTTTTTTGATGTGCAGACCCGCGAGGGAAAAATCTGCGGCTGTCGCAGCACGCGAGTCGCGCGGCGAGTAGGGGAAATGCGCCTTGACGGTTTGCAATTCAATGCGATCCATGATATGATATAAAATCATGGAAAGCGTATGACAAAGACGGAAATCTGACAGGGGAATCTGTTATGAAAACCGGAGATGCGCGAATGGATTTGCCTGTGTGACCGGCACAGGAAGGAGGAAGAACATGAAACAGCAGGTCAAAGCGGTGATCAAGATAGTGCTTATCATGTTAGTGGTTTTTGCACTGGCGATCTTTTTGCTGTCGATTCTATTTATTATCATGAAGCCGAAGGCGGATATCAGTGTGATCCCACAGGGTCTTGTCATCTCGGCGGACGCAGGCGTGGACTCTAAAGATCCTGCGGAGGAGGAAAAGCTGAACTGGTACGCGACGCCCGAGGAGGCGGCCGCGGACACAAGCCTGATCGAGGACAGCACTTTTTTTGACGGATATGACACGGCGGAAAGGATCATGGCGTTTGAGAATGACGAGCGATATCTGGCGGTCAATGCTTATGTCAATGAGAATAACAAGAAAAATGATTTTGCCTCATTTGTTCTCTCCTATAAGCAGGATGGGCGGTATTCCCAGCCGTATCGTATCTTTGCGACCTGGATTGACCTGAACAGCGACGAGATGTACAGCTATGACTGTGATGACGCGGCGGTGAGCTTTCTCAGTCTGGAGGATGCGTTCGGGCTGACCATTGATATGGAAGATGGGAGCCGGGTATACTGCGGGTTCTGGACGGACGAGGCGGAGACGAAATCTCTGAGCTTTGCGGGGCAGGAGACGGACGGAGTGGAGAAAGTAGACTACTATGACACGCCGTACTATTTCTGGCATCTTGCGATTCCGAATGTCTCAGAGAAGCTTCAGGACATTGATTACGGCAGCTATACCTTCCAGCAGTTGATCGACGCGCTGGAGGTACGGTATGAGAAAGAAGAATCGTGATATACCGGAAGGATCCGGGCGGAGACGCCTATACACCGGGCGGAGACGAAGATGCTTGCAATCTCCTGGCATTTCCTGTACAATAGCATATCGGCGAATTGCCTGATCTATAGGAAAAGCGGAGAAGAAAAGACGAACCTGGAAGCAGGAGCGGAAGGCGGGCCATTGTCCGCACGGGCGGAACGAGGACAGGGAGTAAGGCATGGAAGCATATCTGGACAATTCGGCGACGACGCGCTGCACCGAGGGAGTGCGGGACGTCGTCGTGCGCGCGATGACGGAGGATTACGGGAATCCCTCGTCGCAGCACGGGAAGGGCGTGGAGGCGGAGCGTATTCTGCGCGAGGCGCGCGAGACGATCGCCGCGACGCTCAAAGTCAGCGAGAAGGAGATCTACTTTACATCGGGCGCTACAGAGTCGAATAACTGGGCGATCATCGGCGCAGCGACGGCGAACCGGCGTGCTGGCACGCATCTGATTACGACGGCGATCGAGCATGCGGCGGTGCTGGAGCCGATGGCGTATCTGGAGAAACAGGGTTTTCGCGTGACCTACCTCCCGGTGGACGCGAAAGGACATATCAGCCTCAGGGATCTGGAGGACGCGCTCTGTGAGGAGACGATCCTTGTCTCGATCATGTACGTCAACAATGAGATCGGGACGATCGAGCCGATCGCGGAGGCGGGCAGGCTGATCAAGGCGCACAATCCGCGCACGCTGTTTCATGTGGACGCGGTGCAGGCTTATGGGAAGCTGGAGATCCGCCCGAAAAAGCTGGGCGTGGACCTGCTCTCGGTCAGCGCGCACAAGATCCACGGGCCGAAGGGCGTCGGCTTCCTGTATGTGAATGAGAAGACAAAGCTGCAGCCGATGATGCTCGGCGGCGGGCAGCAGAAGGGGATGCGCTCCGGCACGGACAATGTTCCGGGCGCGGCGGGGCTCGCGGAGGCGGCCAGGGAGGCGTACGCGCAGCTCGGGCAGAGTACAGAGCAGCTTTTGAAGCTGAAAAGGCGCATGATGGACGGGTTGAAAGCTCTGTCGGACGAGCTGTCGAAAAGCGGCGCAGAGCCTGTGAAACGGGACGAAACGGCAGGAAAGACGGCTGCGCAAAAACCCCGCATCGTCATCCACTCGGAGGAGGGAGACAAAAGCGCGCCCCATATCGTGAGCGCGGCGTTCCCCGGGGTGCGCAGCGAGGTGTTGCTGCATGCGCTCGAGGAGCGGGGAATCTATGTCTCGGCCGGCTCGGCCTGTACGACGAACAAGAAGGTTCCGGTCAGCGGCGTGCTGAAGGAGCTTCATCTGCCAAAGGAGCTTGCAGAGTCGACGCTACGTTTCAGCTTCAGCCGTTTCACGACGGAGGAGGAGATCGACGATTGTCTGGAAGCGCTTCACGAGCTGCTTCCGGTGCTTGCGCGGTACGCGCGTCACTGAGCGAAAAAACATTTTATAAGAAAATGATTGCCCGAGATCCGGTAAGGAGATAGGGCATCATAAACGGAGAGTATATTTATGTTTCAGACATTTCTGATCAAGTACGGAGAGATCGCGATCAAGGGGAAGAACCGGCATCTGTTCGAGGACGCGCTGGTGAAGCAGATCTGCCACGCGCTGAAGCGGGTGGAAGGGGATTTCCATGTGTACAAGGAGCAGGGACGCATCTATATCGACTGCGGGCCGGGCTACGATTACGATGAGACGGTGGAGGCTCTGCAGAAGGTGTTCGGTATCGTCGGGATCTGCCCGGTCATGAAGTGTGAGGACGGAGGCGTGCAGAAGCTCGGGGACGACGTCGTGGAGTTTCTGAGGCAGACCTACGACCAACATGACCAGAGCTTTAAGGTGTTCACGAGACGCCCGAAGAAGAGCTTTCCGATCGACTCGATGGAGGCGAACGCGGAGCTGGGCGGCCGCATTCTCGACGCGTTCCCGGACATGCGCGTGGACGTGCACGAGCCGGAGCTGCAGCTGTACGTGGAGATCCGGGATGAGATCTTTATCTATTCGAAGATCATTCCGGGGCCGGGCGGTATGCCAGTCGGCACAAACGGGCGGGCCATGCTGCTGCTCTCCGGCGGCATTGACAGTCCGGTCGCGGGCTACATGATCAGCAAGCGAGGTGTTTGCCTGGATGCGGTGTATTTTCACGCGCCGCCCTACACGAGCGAGCGCGCGAAGCAGAAGGTGATCGATCTTGCGAAGATCATTGCCGCGTACGCGGGTCCGATTCGCCTGCATGTCGTGAATTTCACGGACATTCAGCTTTATATTTACGACAAGTGTCCGCATGATGAGCTGACGATCATCATGCGCCGCTATATGATGCGGATTGCCGAGCATTTTGCCGGCGAGACGAATTCCCACGCGCTGGTGACGGGCGAGAGCCTCGGGCAGGTGGCGAGCCAGACGATGCAGAGTCTCGCCGCGACGAACGAGGTGTGCACGATGCCGGTGTTCCGGCCGCTGATCGGTTTTGACAAGCAGGAGATCGTCGACATCGCGCAGAAGATCGATACGTTCGAGACGTCGATCCTGCCGTTTGAGGACTGCTGTACGATCTTTGTGGCGAAGCATCCGGTCACGAAGCCGAATGTGAACATCATCAGGCGTTCTGAGACAAAGCTTGCAGAGAAGATCGACGAGCTGATGCGCACGGCGCTTGAGACGACGGAAGTGCTTTTGATCGAGTAGGTAGATAGCGGGATAAAAAGAGGGACCGTTACAAAACAGTACATCCGGAGATCAGGATGAATGCTGTTTGGTAACAGTCCCATATCGGATTCCTACAGCCGGCGGCGGCAGAAGTGAAAAACGTTTTCCGGCGGCGGCCGTAAAAACATTGTGCGGCCGAGACCGAATCATACTCAGATGATATACGGGGCGAGTACCTTCAGAACCTCGTCCATATTATCCTCCGCATGGATGTTGAGGTCGATCGGCTTCGACAGGTCAAGGCTGAAGATTCCCATGATGGACTTTGCGTCGATCACGTATCTGCCGGAGACAAGGTCGAAGTCATTGTCAAACTTGGTGACGTCGTTCACAAAAGATTTTACTTTATCGATTGAATTTAAGGATATCTGAACTGTTTTCATAAGTAGTCCTCCCCGCATGGATAATTGATACCATTATCTTAACGGTAAGGGAACGAAAAGTCAAGTTGAAAACGGAAGAAGATGAAAAAAACAAAGGGGTGGCAGGATGGGGAAAAAAGCCGCGCTTCACAACCTTGGCTGTAAGGTAAACGCATATGAGACGGAGGCGATGCGGCAGCTCCTTGAGGATGCCGGATACGAGATCGTGCCGTTTGCCCCGGGGGCCGATGTGTACGTGATCAACACCTGCACAGTGACGAACATCGCGGACCGCAAGTCGCGCCAGATGATCCACCGGGCGAGGAAGATGAATCCGGACGCGATCGTCGTGGCGACCGGCTGCTATGTGCAGACTGCCCGCTCTGCCGGAAAGGACGGGAAGCCGCAGGGCACGGCGGGAGACGGCCCCATGCAGGGAAAGGAAGCCGACGGGCCGGACGCGTCGATCGACATTGTGCTGGGAAATAACTGCAAGAAAAATATTGTGGAGGCGCTGCGTGAGTTCGAGGCAGCGCGGGCCGGGAACGGCGGAAGCGGACGAAAGAGCGCCGGCGCTGACGGCACGGACAAAGGCCGGATGTCGGGCGGAGACGTCTGTCCGGGCGGGACGTGGACGCAGAAGATCGACATCGATCACACGAAGGAATTTGAGGCGCTGAATGTGTCGAAGACACAGGAACACACACGCGCCTACATGAAGGTGCAGGACGGCTGCAACCAGTTCTGCAGCTACTGTATCATCCCCTACGCGCGGGGACGGGTGCGCAGCCGTGCGTTGGAGGACGTGGTGAGAGAGGCACGGACGCTTTCGGAAAGCGGCTGCAAGGAGATCGTGCTGACCGGGATCCATTTGAGCTCCTACGGCTGCGATCACGACACGACGCTGCCGGAACTGATCCGCGCCGTGCATGAGGTGGACGGGATCGAGCGCATCCGGCTGGGCTCGCTCGAGCCAGGCATCGTCACGGAGGAATTTGCGGAAGCGCTGGCGGAACTGCCGAAATTCTGTCCGCATTTCCACCTGTCGCTGCAGAGCGGCTGCGACGCCACGCTCGCGCGCATGAACCGCCGCTACACGGCCGGGGAGTATGAGGAAAAATGCAGTCTTTTGCGAAGAACGTTTCGCGATCCTGCCCTCACGACGGATGTGATCGTCGGCTTTCCGGGGGAGACACAGGAGGAATTTGAGGAGACAGTTGCCTTTCTGAAGCGGATCCGGCTCTATGAGACGCATATTTTCAAGTATTCCAGAAGGCAGGGAACCCGCGCGGCCGCGATGCCGGATCAGATTCCGGAGCAGGTCAAGGATGAGCGCAGCGAGCGGCTGATTGCGCTCGGCGAGGAGAACCGCCGTGCGTTTGAGGCATTGTACGCCGGGCGGAAGGCCGACGTCCTCTTTGAAGAGAAATGCGCGGTCGGAGGCCGGGAGTACTATACCGGCTACACGAGGGAATACATCCGCGCCGCGGTCCCGGCGGACCGAAACTACGAGAATATTCTGCTTGAGGGCGTCCTCGGAGAGGAACTGGAGCCTCATCTCTGCCGGTTTTTTGTTTGATCCTGTCGGAAAACAATTGTTCGAAAGGGATTGAATTATTTTACGAATTATATTAGAATGGGAATACAAGGTACTTAAGGACGTGAGGATATGGCAGATATCAACAACACACAATACTTTAATTTCAACACAGATCCGGAAGCGCGCGTGAAGAAGGTGCTGGAGGTAGTCTACAATGCGATGGAGGAGAAGGGCTACAATCCGGTGAACCAGATCGTGGGTTATATCATGTCGGGGGATCCGACCTATATCACCAGTCACAACAACGCGCGCAGCCTGATCATGAAGGTTGAGAGGGACGAGCTGGTCGAGGAGCTTTTAAGGGAGTACGTGAAGAACAAATCATGGCAGCGGGAGGAACAGTGAGCCGTATCATGGGTCTGGACTTCGGTTCCAGGACCGTGGGAGTGGCCGTCAGCGATGCGCTTGGGCTTACCGCGCAGGGCGTGGAGATCATCAGGCGGGAGCAGGAGAACAAGCTGCGGCGGACGCTTGCGCGGATCGAAGAATTGATCGTGCAGTATCAGGTGAGCGGGATCGTGCTGGGATATCCGAAGAACATGAACAATACCATCGGGGAGCGCGCTCAGAAAACGCTGGATTTCGGCGAGATGCTGAAGCGAAGGACGGGTCTTCCGGTGGTGATGTGGGATGAACGGTTGACGACGGTGGCGGCGAACCGTGCGTTGATCGAGGGCGGAGTGCGCCGCGAGAAGCGAAAAGAATATGTGGACATGATAGCGGCCGTGTATATCCTGCAAGGATATCTCGACAGCTGTGAGAGGGAAACGAATGAATAAAAAAATAGAGTTTTGCCCGGTTGGCGAAGAGGAGACCGTCGGGTTTTTTGTGGTGGAGGAAACACGGATCGGCGGGGTTTCATATCTGCTGGTCACGGAGACTGAGGACGACGAGGCAGACGCGTACATTCTGAAGGACCTGTCAAAGGACGGGGAGGAAGAGGCGCGCTATGTCTTTGTCGAGGACGACGACGAGCTGGAAGCGGTGTCGAAGATTTTTGCGGAGCTTTTGGAGGATGTGGATATCGAGCTCTGAGAAAGAATAAGAGGTGCAGATTGAAGAAGAGACAGACAAATCAGAATAGCATAGATAAGACAAATGAGAAGATAAGCGAAAAGGTAAAGATCATTCCGATCGGGGGACTTGGCCTGATCGGAATGAATATGACAGCGTTTGAATACAAGGACAGCATTATCGTGGTGGACTGCGGACTTGCGTTCCCGGAGAACGATATGCTCGGGATCGATCTCGTGATCCCGGACGTCACATATCTGAAGGACAACATTGACAAGGTAAAGGGCATCGTGTTCACGCACGGACACGAGGATCATATCGGCGCGCTGCCGTACGTGCTCATGGAGCTGAACGCGCCCCTGTACGCGACGAAGCTGACGATGGGTCTGATCGAGCGCAAGCTCACGGAGCATAACCTGATGCGCTCGACGAAGCGGAAGGTCGTGCGGCCGGGGCAGTCGATCAACCTTGGAGAATTTCGAATTGAATTCATCAAGACAAACCACAGCATCGCGGACGCGGTGGCGCTGGCGATCTACTCTCCGGCCGGGATCATCGTGCACACCGGGGACTTCAAGGTGGACTATACGCCGGTGTTCGGCGATGCGATTGACCTGCAGCGCTTTGCGGAGCTCGGCAAAAAGGGCGTGCTGGCCCTGATGTGCGACAGCACGAACGCGGAGCGCCCGGGCTTTACAGCCTCGGAGCGCACGGTGGGCAGGACGTTTGACAACCTGTTCGCAGAGCACCGCAACCACAGGATCATCATCGCGACCTTCGCGTCGAATGTTGACCGCGTGCAGCAGATCATCAATTCCGCGCACAAGTACGGGCGCAAGGTCGTGGTGGAAGGCAGGAGCATGGTCAATATCATCCAGATCGCTTCGGAGCTCGGCTATCTCGCGATCCCGGAAAATACGCTGATTGATCTGGAGCAGATGAAGAACTATCCGGACGAGCAGATGGTGCTGATTACGACCGGAAGTCAGGGAGAGTCGATGGCAGCGCTCTCGAGGATGGCGGCGGATATGCACAAGAAGGTCAGCATCAAGCCGGGAGACACCGTGATCTTCAGCTCGAACCCGATCCCGGGCAATGAGAAGGCCGTGTCGAACGTGATCAACGAGCTCTCGATGAAGGGGGCGAACGTTATCTTCCAGAACGCCCATACCTCCGGACATGCCTGCCAGGAGGAGATCAAGCTGATCTATTCCCTGGTGAAGCCGCAGTATTCGATCCCGGTGCACGGGGAGTACCGCCACATGAAGGCGCAGGCGGAGCTTGCCGAGGGGCTCGGCATCGATAAGGATCATATTTTTATCCTGAAGACCGGGGATGTGCTGGAGCTCGGGGAGGACAGCGCGAAGATCGTCGATCATGTGCAGACTGGGGCGATCCTTGTGGACGGACTCGGCGTCGGCGACGTCGGAAACATCGTGCTGCGCGACCGCCAGCACCTTGCGGAGGACGGGATCGTGATCGCGGTGCTGACGCTTGAGAGGCACACCGGGCAGATCCTTGCGGGGCCGGACATCGTGTCGCGCGGGTTCGTGTACGTGCGGGAGGCCGAGGAGCTGATGGAGGAGGCCCGCAGCGTGGTAGAGGACGCGATGGATTCCTGCAATGCGCACCATGTGACGGACTGGGCAAAGATTAAGAATACGATCCGGGATTCGCTCAGCGATTTCCTGTGGAAGCGGACGAAGCGCCGCCCGATGATCCTGCCGATTATCATGGAGGTCGAATAAAGTGCCTGAACCGGCGCGTTTGGCTTATGCTGCGGCGGTATTAAACGGAATTTTAACGGAAGCAGTGTGAAGTATATGAATAAAATGGAGAAATGTACCGAGGACCTGATCCGGTGCATCATCGAGAGCGACGAGTACCGGCAGTTCTGTGAGCTGCGGGACAAGGTACGGGAGGAGCCGGAGCTGCGGAGGCAGATCAATGATTTCCGGCTGCATGTGTTCGAGACGCAGAATTCGCAGGAGCTGCTTGACATGTACCAGGAGCAGAACCGCCTGTGCAACGATTACGAGGAGTTTCGGAAGAATCCGCTTGTAAATGGATTTCTGCTCGCGGAGCTTCGGGTGTGCCGCATGGTACAGAAGATCACGGGCGAGATCGTGGGCGCGGTCGATCTCGATTCCGACGACGTGGTGGAGAGGATCAGGATCTAAAAATGGTGATTGACGAACGGATGGCGGTCTATATCAACTCTCTGGATACCGGAAACGGGGCGTTTCTGGACGGGCTGGAGTGCGAGGCGGCCGCGCAGGAGATTCCGATCATCCGGCAGGACATGCAGAGCTTTCTGAAGGTGCTGCTGGCGATGCAGGCTCCGAAGAGGATCCTGGAGGTGGGGACCGCCGTCGGCTTTTCCGCGATCCTGATGGCGCAGAACACCGCGCCGGACTGCCATATCACGACGATCGAGAAATATGAGAAAAGGATCCCGCAGGCGAGGGCGAATTTCGCGGCCGCGGGAATGGAGGAGCGGATCACGCTTCTGGAGGGAGACGCGCTCGAAGTGATGCGCGGTCTGTCAGGGTCGTATGACCTGATCTTCATGGACGCGGCGAAGGGACAGTACATTCATTTTCTGCCGGAGGCGCTGCGGCTGCTGCGCACGGGCGGGGTGCTCGTCTCGGATAACGTACTGCAGGACGGGGACATCATCGAGTCGCATTATGCCGTCGAGCGGAGGAACCGCACGATCTACAGGCGGATGCGCGAATACCTGTACGTGCTGAAGCATACGGAGGGGCTGCTGACCTCGATCGTCGCGGTCGGCGACGGCGCGGCGGTGACGGTGAAATTAAGGGATGAAATACAAATTGCAACTGAGAAATAAAATGAAATAAACGGGATGCGGAGTAAATGACTTACAGTTTGGAGGGGCAATGAACGGAACGGGAAGACATCCGGAGCTTTTGATACCGGCGAGTAGCCTCGAGGTGCTCAAGACCGCCGTGACCTTCGGCGCGGACGCCGTGTACATCGGCGGCGAGGAGTTCGGACTGCGCGCCAAGGCGAAGAATTTTTCCATGGAAGAGATGGCGGAGGGGATCGCGTTCGCGCACGCGCACGGAGTGAAGGTGCATGTGACGGTCAACATCCTCGCGCACAATTACGATCTGGAGGGCGTGAAGACATACCTTCAGGAATTACGGGAACTGCGCCCGGATGCGCTGATCATCGCGGATCCGGGAATTTTTATGCTTGCGAAGCAGATCTGTCCGGAGATCGAGCGCCATGTCAGCACGCAGGCGAACAACACAAACTACGAGACCTATCGCTTTTGGTGGGGGCTCGGAGCGAAGCGCGTCGTCTCAGCACGGGAGCTTTCTCTTAAGGAAATCCGCGAGATTCGGGACAACATCCCGCAGGAGATGGAGATTGAGAGTTTTGTGCATGGTGCGATGTGCATTTCCTACTCGGGGCGCTGCCTGCTGAGCAATTATTTCACAGGCAGGGACGCAAATCAGGGGGAGTGCACGCATCCCTGCCGCTGGAAGTACGCGGTGGTCGAGGAGACGCGCCCCGGCGAGTATCTGCCGATCGAGGAGAACGACCGCGGCACGTTCCTTTTTAATTCCAAGGATCTCTGTATGGTGGAGCATCTGCCGGATATGATCGCGGCCGGGATCGACAGCCTTAAGGTCGAGGGACGCATGAAGACCGCGCTTTATGTGGCGACGGTGGCGCGCACCTACCGGAAGGCGATCGACGATTTTCATAAGGATCCGGCGCTTTACGAGAAGAACATGGGCTGGTACCGGGAGCAGATCGGAAGCTGTACGCACCGCGAATTTACGACGGGCTTCTTCTACGGCAAGCCCGGCGCGGACGCGCAGATCTACGGCGAGAGCACGTATGTCAAGGAATACACATACCTTGGCATGGTCGGTGTGCGTCGCGGCGATGGCCTGTACGCGCTCGAGCAGCGCAACAAATTTTCAGTCGGCGAGGAGATTGAGATCATGAAGCCGGACGGCCGGAATGTCCTCGTCCGGGTCGCGGGCATTTTCGACGAGGACGGCAATCCGCAGGAAAGCGCACCGCATGCGAAGCAGAAGCTGTGGGTCGACCTCGGCGGCGCGGCAGACGAGTATGATATCCTGAGACGCGAAGAGAAGGACAGACCGTCCATTTTATGATAGGAATCGTGTATTTTTTTCATACAACGGACGAAAGTCCTTGCAATACGGACAAAATTGGGCTAAAATAAGATTTGTTTCGGGCGCTTTCCTGTTTTATCAAAGAAAAGCGGTCGAATCGTACAAAAAAGAAATACAGGAGGGAAAAGATTATGAAAAAATTAGCAGCACTTGCATTGTGTGCGACCATGTGCTTCGCAGGGGCGATGAGCGTTTCCGCGGAAGACGTTGTGAAGATCGGTGTGTTTGAGCCGGCGTCGGGCGACAATGGCGCAGGCGGCAAGCAGGAGACGCTTGGTATCCAGTACGCGAACAGCGTGGCCCCGACGGTTGAGATCGGCGGCACGGAGTACACGGTTCAGCTTGAGATCGTTGATAACGAGTCGTCTTCCGAGAAGGCTCCGACTGCGGCGGCGGATCTTGCAGGCCGCGGCGTGTCGATCGTGCTTGGTACATATGGTTCCGACGCGGCAATGGCAGCTTCCGATACATTCGCGCAGGCCGGCGTTCCGGTGCTTGGCGTGACATGCACGAACCCGCAGGTGACCGAGGGCAACACGCACTACTTCCGCATCTGCTTCCTGGATCCGTTCCAGGGCACGGTTCTCGCGAACTTCGCGGCAGATCAGTTTGGGGCGAAAAAAGCATACGTTCTGACGAAGCTCGGCAACGACTATTCGGGCGGACTCGGCTACTACTTTACCGAGGCGTTTGAGGCTCTTGGCGGCGAGGTGATCTCCGATCAGTTCCCGGAGGGCAACGCGGACTTTACTTCCTACATCACGACTGCCGTGAACGAGGGCGCGGACGTTATCTTTGCTCCGACCTCCACTGAGGCTGCTCAGCTGATCATCGATACGGCTGCGTCTCAGGGCGTGACGGTTCCGCTTCTGGCCGGCGATACCTGGGATTCCAACGTGATCCTGAACGCGGCGGAAGGCAAGGATGTACAGATCTATGTGACGACCTTCTATCAGGAGGGCGGCAATGAGGAATTCGATAACGGCATCAAGGAGTGGATCAATGCGGACGATACGAACCTCGCGAACAACGGCGGCGACGACACGGTTGCGGCAGTTACGGCGATGGGCTACGACGCATACTTCACGGCTCTCGAGGCTCTGAAGAATGCCGGCTCCACCGATCCGGCGGCGGTCAACGAAGCGCTCTGGGATACGACCTACACAGGCGTTACCGGCGAGATCGCTTTCGAGTCCGAGAACGGCGACGCGATCCGCGACACTGCGTACGTGAAGCAGGCGAACACCGAGACGGTTGCCTGGGATTTCGTGGCAGAGCAGGGCGTCAACTAAGAAATCATACAAAGCAGAGCAGGAGAGGCTGCAAAAACGCAGCCTCTTCTTTACTATTTACTGTAAAAGCCCGGTCTCCATGCAATGGCAGACGACAAATTGATCTGACAGTCTGATGTTGCATGAGAGATGCAGGATTCTATTTTCTATCAGTATATAGGAAGGAGTTCCGGTATGGATTTTATCAACAAGAACCTGCCTTATCTCCTGGCAGGGATTTCCGTCGGCGGACAGTATGCCCTGATCGCGATCGGTTACACGATGGTCTACGGTATCCTGAGGCTGATCAACTTTGCGCACGGCGACATCTTTATGGTGGCGGCACTCGTGACCGTGTATGCCACAACGACGATGCCGCTGTATGTGTCGATCCCGCTGACGCTCATCGTCACGGTCGTACTCGGACTGGCGGTGGAGCGCGTCGCGTACAAGCCGCTGCGGAACGCGCCGCGTATGTCGGTCATGATCTCCGCGATCGGCGTGTCCTACCTGCTGCAGAATCTGGCGCTTTACGTCACGGGCGGCCTGGCGCAGACTTATCCGGCGATCCCGTTTATCTCTGACACGATCCAGATCGGGTCGGCCACCACGAAGATGGTGACGGTCGTGACGCCGATCCTGACGATCATCCTCGTGTTCGCGCTGATGCAGTTGATCAATCACACGAAGATCGGCATGGGCATGCGCGCGGCGGCGAACGATTTCGAGACGAGCCGTCTGATGGGGATCAAGGTGGACAATGTCATCAGCATGACCTTCCTGATCGGCTCGCTCCTGGCGGCGATCGGATCAGTGCTTTATTTTACAAACTACGCGTCCGTGGTGCCGACCTCCGGCGCGATGCCCGGATTGAAGGCGTTCGTTGCGGCTGTGTTCGGCGGCATCGGTTCGATCCCCGGCGCGGTGATCGGCGCGTTTATCATCGGTATCTGTGAAAACATCATCAAGGGCCTCGGGTGGACGACGTTTTCGGACGCGTTCACGTTTGCGCTTTTGATCGTCATCCTGATCGTCAAGCCGACCGGTCTGTTCGGCGAGGGCGCGACGGATAAGGTCTGAGGGGAGGCGGTATCTATGGGAAAAAAGAGAAATATGATCCTTGGGGCGCTGCTTCTTCTGGCGGCGATTCTCGCAATTGTGATCCTTGAAAAACAGCTTCCCCCGACGCATATCGCGCTGATGGTGCTGAAGAAGGGCTGCATCTACTCGCTGGTCGCGGTGTCCATGAACCTGCTGAACGGCTTCACCGGACTGTTTTCGCTGGGACAGGCGGGCTTTATGCTGGTCGGAGCGTACGCGTACGCGGTTCTGACGATTCCGGTGGAGGCGCGCGGCTCGGTGTATATGTATTTTGATGGCGGCATCATCAATTTTTCTGTTCCGATGCTTGTGGGGCTGCTGGCCTCCGGGCTCGCGGCGCTGCTGTTCGCATGGCTGATCGGACTTCCGGTGCTCCGCTTAAAGAGCGACTATCTGGCGATCGCGACGCTTGGCTTTGCGGAGATCATCCGCGCGTTCTTCCAGTGGGACAAGCTTGGCGTGATCACGAACGGTTCGAACATGCTGCGCAAATACCCGACGTTTAATTCTACGCTGTTTCCTTTCATCGCTTCCGCGATCTGTATCGGTATTATTGTGCTGATGATCCATTCATCCTACGGGCGCGCGTTCCGCGCGATCCGTGACGATGAGGTCGCCGCGGAGGCGATGGGCATCAATCTGGCGAAGCACAAGAGGATGTCTTTCTGTGTTTCTTCCTTTTTCGCGGGGATCGGCGGCGGTCTGCTCGCCATGTATCAGGGCTCGATCCAGGCGGCGGCGTTCAAGTCCGCGATGACATACGAGATCCTGCTGATCGTTGTGATCGGCGGCCTCGGATCGGTGACCGGAAGCTGCATCGCGTCGTTTCTGTTCATCGCGTCCTCCGAGTGGTGGCTGCGTTTCCTGGACAGCGAGATGACGATCGGAAGCTTTAAGGTGCCCTTCCTGCGCGCCGGTTTCCGCAAGGTCGTGTTCTCCGTCATCATCATGCTGATCGTGCTGTTCGCCCGCAAGGGGATCATGGGAGACCACGAATTTTCGATTGACGGGATCTGCAGGTTCTTCAGGAACCTGGGTAAAAAGAAGGAGGTAAAGTCATGAGTACGAATGTCCTCCGGGTAGAAGACGTCACCATGCAGTTCGGCGGCGTGGTGGCGGTAGACAACCTTTCCCTCGAGGTGAACGAGGGCGAGATCGTGGCGCTGATCGGGCCGAACGGCGCCGGGAAGACGACTGCGTTCAACTGCATCACCGGCGTGTACGAGCCGACGAACGGCCGGGTGTCGTTTTACGGAAAAGAGCTTGTGGAGAGCTATCCGCACGGCAGGATGAAAAAGACCTACATCGGCGAGAACGGCGGAAGATACACGAAGCGCGTGGTGCCGACGCCGGACAAGATCACGAAAGCGGGGATCGCGCGTACGTTCCAGAATATCCGTCTGTTTTCTTCGATGACCGTGTTTGAGAACGTTCTGATCGCGAAGCACATGCGCGCGAAGCAGAATCTGCTGACCGCGACGTTCCGCCTGAACCACGCGGAGGAAAAGCGGATGCGCGAGGAGACGCTGGAGCTTTTGAAAATGCAGCACCTCGACCATCTGAAGGACGAGATCGCGGGTTCGCTGCCGTACGGCATCCAGCGCCGTCTCGAGATCGCGCGCGCGCTGGCGACGGAGCCGAAGCTTCTGCTGCTCGACGAGCCGGCCGCGGGCATGAACCCGCAGGAGACGCAGGAGCTGGCGGATTTTATCCGGCAGATCCGCGACGAGTATAAGCTCACGATCTTCATCATCGAGCATCACATGGATCTGGTCATGCAGATCTCGGACCGCCTGTATGTGCTGGATTTCGGCAAGCTGCTCGCGCAGGGAACGCCGGAGGAGATCCAGAACGATCAGCGCGTGATAGACGCTTATCTGGGGGTGAGTGAGGATGCTTAAAGTAAAGGATCTGAAAGTTAACTACGGCGGCATCGAGGCCGTCAAGGGGATCAGCTTCGAGGTGCCGGAGAAGAGCATCGTCACGCTGATCGGTGCGAACGGCGCGGGCAAATCCACGACGCTTCGCTCGATCGTGTCGCTCGTGAAGCCTGCTTCGGGTACGATCGAATTTATGGGCGAGAACATCACGGGCAAGGATACGAACGAGATCGTGGCGAAGGGCATCACGCTCGTCCCGGAGGGGCGTAAGATTTTTCCGGATCTGACCGTGCTCGAGAATCTGAAGATCGGCGCTTACATGCGCAAGGACAACCTGACCGACGACCTGAACTGGGTTTACGATCTCTTTCCGCGCCTGAAGGAGCGCCACTGGCAGCCGGGCGGCACGCTCTCCGGCGGCGAGCAGCAGATGCTCGCGGTCGCGCGCGCGCTGATGAGCCGGCCGAAGCTGATCATGATGGATGAGCCGTCGCTCGGACTCGCGCCGCTGATCGTGAAGGGGATTTTTGACATCATCAAGGAGATCAACAGGCAGGGCGTGACGATCCTGCTGATCGAGCAGAACGCGAATATGGCGCTGCGCACGGCGGATGTCGGCTACGTCATGGAGACCGGCAGCATCACGATGACCGGAACAGGGGCGGAGCTTCTGGTGAACGAGCAGGTGCGTGCGGCGTATCTCGGGAAATGATGGGAAATGCAAAGATGTGCGAAGATGAACTTCGCAGACAGACCAATGGGTAAAAATAGAAAAGGCGCTTTCGGACGGCAGGTCCGAAGGCGCTTTTTGACGGGAAATTTTGCGTAGAAAAAGTTCCTGATTACTTTCACAAATATAAAACTTTTATTGTATTTAAGAATAATGAAAAATAAAAAGTAAGTTGCAAATTATATAAAAGGTAGTAATATAAAGAAAAAGTCCTTGACAATATGTCTGATAAGACATATAATCAAGGCAAGAAAGGAAAAAGTGGATAAGTATTTTATTGAATTCTATACGAAAGAGAACTATGCGGAGCCTGCGAAAGATTTCATCCTGACACTGGATGCGAAGATGAAAGCGAAGTTACTCCGCATTTTTGATATATTGGAGGAATACGGCCCAGGCGCAAGATTTCCGTATTCGGATCACCTGGATGACGGCATTTTTGAGATTCGCGCAAAGCATGGATCAGATATTGTTCGAGTGCTGTATTTTTTCTCATCAGGGAAAAAGATAATACTGACAAACGGTTTTACGAAGAAACAGCAGAAGACGCCGAGAAGCGAAATCCTGTTGGCTAAGAAGTATCGAAAGGATTATGAGAGGAGGAAGACAGATGAGTGATTTCAGAGAATTCAGACAGGAACTGCTGAATGATCCTGAGGTGCGTCGGGAATACGATGCCCTTGAACCGGAGTTTGATGTGATTCGCGCGATGATCGGCGCCAGAAAGCAGCAGAATATGACACAGGAGGAGTTGTCCAGAAGGACGGGGATCACACAGGCAGACATCAGTCGGATTGAGAATGGTACGAGAAATCCCAGCCTGAATATGCTAAAGAGGCTGGCAGAGGGGCTTGGAATGCGTCTGAAGGTGGAGTTTCTTCCTAAGGCGCAGAGATGAAGTGTCTCGTTTGCTTTCGGTGGATGTACGGAGTATCTCGGGAAATAGCAGATTGTATGTCCTAAATCGGACATTCCTGACATACAAATATAAAATGGTGGAAAAGCACTTTTGGGCGGCTGGTATCATAAGATATCATAAAACCGCTTAGAGGTGCTTTTTTGAAAACATTTAAAAAGCCGCTTTCTCCGGAGGAAGAGAAATATTATCTGGAACGTTACAAGGGAGGAGATACGGCAGCCAGGAATCTGCTGATCGAGCACAATCTAAGGCTGGTTGCGCATGTCGCGAAAAAATATCAGGCTCCGGAGCATGATACGGACGACCTGATTTCGATAGGGATCATTGGACTGATCAAGGCTGTGATGACGTTTGACAGTGAGAAAAACAATCGTCTGGCCACGTATGCGGCCCGCTGCATCGAGAACGAGCTGCTTATGATGCTCCGCTCCCGCAAGAAGCTGACGCGCGAGGTTTCTATGTACGAGAAGATCGGGATCGATCAGGAAGGGCGCGAGCTTCAGATCATGGATGTGCTTGAGAGCGAGCCGGTGGACGTCGTGGAGAATCTCGAGACACAGAAGAACATCCGTCATTTGCAGAAATGTCTGGCGGATGTGCTGGACGAGCGCGAGCTGCAGGTGATCTGCGAGCGCTATGGGCTTTGCGGAAAAAAGGAGCGGACACAGCGGGAGATCGCCGCGTCCCTGGGGATCAGCCGCTCTTACGTGTCGAGGATCGAGAAGAAGGCGCTGGAGAAACTGCGTGCGGAGTTTCACAGATATGATCTGGAAGGATGACAGGAAAAGAAAAAGGTGGTATACTTTTTGCGACGATGGACAGAGACTTTTCAAGTCTGGCGCTGCCCATGAAATATATTGCGACAAAGTACGCTGGGAGAAGAGACAATGGACAGCAGAATCTATGTGCGGGAATATAGTGCTCCAGAGTCCGTTTCGGACAGCACAGAAAGCAGCGCCGTTTCACTTGACGACCGTATGCTGCAGGAGCGTGCGAAGACATTGCCCCTGCAGCTTCCGGACGGCTGGGCGGAAGGCCGGAAATGGATGGTGAGCCGACAACGGGCCCTGGCCTGGCTGCTGCTCGGACAGGCCATCGAGGAGCAGTTCGGATATACGTTTGCGCAGCTTGATATTCGGCGTGACGGGCAGGGAAAGCCCTACAGCGCGGCGCATCCGGAGATACAGTTCAATCTCAGCCACTGCGGGACGGCGTACGCCTGCATTGTCGGGACAGTGCCGGTCGGGATTGATGTGGAGCGGAAATTTCATCCGAAGGACGGCCTGATCAGAAAAGTCTGCCATCCGGAGGAATACGCGCTTCTTGCGCAGATGGAGGACAAGCTTCGCATCAGGCAGTTCCGCTTTCTGTGGTCTCTGAAGGAGGCCTTCGTGAAGCTGGACGGACGCGGGCTCGGCTACGGGATGGACAGGGCGGATTTTGCGTCGCTGCTGCCGATTGAGACAGAGCCGGGGAGATTTGTTTACGGAACGGTCGGCTCTGTGGAGTGCGGGATCTGTGAGCAGGAGAACTATACGCTTGCGGCGTGCGAAATGCGGGGAAATGTATAGAATGCGTTAAGACATACGGATATAAAGGCGCCTGTGCTTCATGCAAGACAGACGGCAGGAAAGGGAAAGCAGGGCAGTAAAGGGCATTGTAAAGAAACGGATCAGAAAGTTCGAGGCGAAATCGATTGGGTGAAAAAGGAGAACTGCCGGACATGGAGATACGGAAAGCTGAGCGCAGGGATCTGCAGGCGCTTTTGGACATCTATAATTATGAGGTGGAGCACGGGGTGGCGACGCTCGATCTGCAGCCAAAGGATCTGGCACAATGGGAGCTGTGGTTTGACGCGCACAATGTGGAGAATCATCCGCTGCTGGCGGCTGAGACAGACGGACATGTCGCCGGCTACGCGAGCCTGTCTGATTACCGGGAGAAGGAAGCATACAAGAGCACGGTGGAATTGTCTGTCTACATTGCACCTGGCGACCGGCGAAAGGGCGTCGCGACTGCTCTGATGGAGGCGATCCTTGCGGAGGCGCGCAGGGACGAGCGCACGCACACCGTTGTGTCGGTCATCACGGCGGGCAACGAGGCCAGCGTTCGATTGCATAAGCGCTTCGGCTTTGTATTCTGCGGGACGATCCGCGAGGTCGGCATGAAATTCGGACGGTATCTTGATATCGAGAATTATAGTCTGACTGTCTGAGATGGGCAGACGGAAAAGCAGATCAGAAAGCAAAAAGGCAAAAGAAAACAGAAAACGGAGAGAACCAAAAAGAGAACATATAAGTCTGCAAATAAAAAGTCAAGCAGAGAAAGACGAGAGGGTTCCATTATGACAAAACAGGAATTTGCGGAACTGACAGGGCAGGGCGTTGTTCTGATGGACGGCGCGACAGGCTCCAATCTGCGAAAGGCCGGGATGCCGGTCGGCGTGTGCACGGAGCAGTGGGTGCTGGAGCACCCGGAGATCATCGTCAGACTGCAGCGCGCCTATGCCGAGGCAGGCAGCAGGATCATCTACGCGCCTACCTTCTCGGCCAACCGCATCAGTCTGGCGATGCACGGGCTGCAGGACAGGCTTGTGGAGCTGAATACGGAGCTTGTGAAGCTTACAAAGAAGACGGTCGGCGAGGCAGAGACGGGAGGCAGGCGCGTATACGTGGCGGGGGACGTCACCACGACGGGGAAGATGCTGGAGCCGCGCGGGGATATCACGTACCATGAGCTGTATGAGGTGTACCGGGAGCAGATCCGGGTGCTCTGCGACGCTGGCGTCGACTTGATCGGGGCAGAGACGCTGATGAGTGTCGAGGAGGCGCAGGTGATCCTCGACGCGGCGCAGTCGGTCTGCGATCTTCCGGTGCTGTGTACGCTGACGCTGGAGGCGGATGGGAACGCGCTGTTCGGCGGCAACGCGGTTGAACTGGTGGAGACGCTGCAGGAGATGGGCGCGGCTGCGGTCGGGCTGAACTGCTCGGTGGGGCCGGATCAGCTTGAATCTGTGGTGGCGTCGATGAAGGCGGTCGCGCGGATCCCGGTCGTCGCGAAGCCGAACGCCGGGATGCCGGCCATGGACGAGCAGGGGATGGCGCACTACAGTATGGGACCGGAGCAGTTCGCGGCGTCCATGCTGCGTCTTGTCGACGCGGGCGCGCAGATCGTCGGCGGCTGCTGCGGCACGGATCCGCGCTATATTATGGAGTTACACAGACTGTTGTCTGCGAGTTAATTATCAGGGAGCTGCGCAGCGAATTACACTCATGAAAAGGAGGACTATGACATGTCAAAAATTACCGTTATGGATCACCCGCTGATCCGGCACAAGATCGGGATCATCCGGAGAAAAGAGACCGGTTCCCGGGACTTCCGCCAGATCATCAGCGAGATCGCGATGCTCATGTGTTATGAGGCGACCAGAGATCTGAAGCTGCAGGATGTGGAGATTGAGACGCCCATCTGTAAGACGATGGCGAAGGAGCTGCAGGGAAAGAAGCTTGCGGTGATCCCGATCCTCCGGGCCGGGATCGGCATGGTGGACGGCATGCTGGCGATGATCCCGTCCGCGAAGGTGGGGCACATCGGACTCTATCGCGATCCTCAGACGCTGAAGCCGGTCGAGTATTACTGTAAGCTGCCGGGCGACTGCGGAGAGCGGGAGGTCTTTGTGGTGGATCCCATGCTGGCGACAGGAGGCTCCGCCGTGGCCGCGATCCAGATGCTGAAGGATAAAGGAATCAAGAAGATTCATTTCATGTGTATCATAGCCGCGCCGGAGGGAATCGCCGCTATGCAGGAGAAACATCCGGACGTCGATCTGTACATCGGTGCGAAGGATGAGTGCCTGAACGACCACGGTTATATCGTTCCGGGGCTCGGCGACGCGGGAGACCGCATTTTCGGTACGAAATAGCGAAGGAGGGATCCGGATTGGAAGACAGGATTGACAAAAAGAAACTGGCGAAACGCTCCGGCATTATCGCGGCGGTAGTTTTGGTACTGCTCGTGCTGTTCGGGCTGGGGCGCGGAATGTGGTATCAGATTGAGGAGCAGGAAGAGGCAGTCGTCGTGACGCTCGGGAAGGCGAAGACCGTGTCCGAGAAAGGCCTGCATTTCAAACTCCCATTGATCCAGCAGGTGCATAAGGTAAACACGACGATCCAGGGCTTCCCGATCGGCTACGACCTTGCGACGAACGCGACTGAGGAATCCGAGGCGGTCATGATCACGTCGGATTACAATTTTATCAACGTGGATTTCTTCGTGGAGTACCGGATCTCTGATCCGGTGAAATATCTCTACGCGTCGGCCGTTCCCGAGGAGATCCTGAAGAACATCGCGCAGGGCAGCATCCGCACGGTGATCGGCAGCTTCGACGTGGACAGTGTTCTGACGACAGGGAAGTCGGAGATTCAGGCGCAGATCAAGGAGATGATCCTCGCGAAGCTGGAGGAGCAGGACATCGGGCTGACGCTTGTCAACATTTCGATCCAGGATTCCGAGCCGCCGACCGAGGAGATCATGCAGGCGTTCAAGGCGGTGGAGACGGCGAAGCAGGGCAAAGAGACTGCTTTGAACAATGCAAACAAATATCGCAACGAGCAGCTGCCGAAGGCGGAGGCAGAGGCGGACGAGATCGTGAAGGACGCGGAGGCGCAGAAGCAGACGCGCATCAACGAGGCCGAGGCACAGGTGGCCCGCTTCAAGGCGATGTACGAGGAATATGAGAAGAATCCGGTCGTCACGAAGCAGCGCATGTTTTACGAGGCGATGGAGGATGTGCTTCCAGATCTGAAGGTGATTATTGATGATGGAGACGGCGTTCAGAAGGTATTGCCGCTGGAGCCGTTCGCAGAGATTCAGACGGAAAAGCCGACGCAGCAGGGCGCTGCGGGCGTACAGTGAGGAGGGGAGACAGATGAAAAAGAAGCAGATAAAGAAGAAACAGCTTGTAATGATCGCTGTAGTGCTGGTCCTGCTCGCCATCCTGTGTTCCTCCTTCGTGGTGACGGCGGAGAACGAATACCGCCTGATCCGCCAGTTCGGACGTATCAGCAAGGTGCTCGACGAGCCGGGCTTAAGCTTCCGCCTTCCGTTCATCCAGACGACGGATACGTTTCCGAAGGAGACGCTGTTGTACGACCTTGTCCCGTCTGAGGTCATCACGAGGGACAAGAAGACGATGATCACGGACAGCTACGTGCTCTGGCGCATCTCAGATCCGATGAAGTTCGCGCAGACATTGAACGGCTCCGTCATCAATGCGGAGGGCCGTATCAACACGGCAGTGTACAATGCCCTGAAGAACGCGATCAGCAGCATGAACCAGGACGAGGTCATCACGAGCCGCGACGGCGAGCTGTCGGAGCTGGTGATGAGCCGGATCGACGACAACATGGACCAGTACGGCATCGAATTGATGATGTTCGAGACAAAGCAGCTCGACCTGCCGGACGACAACAAGGAAGCCGTCTACGAGCGCATGATCTCCGAGCGTGACAACATCGCGGCGACCTACACGGCCGAGGGAAATTCCGAGGCGCAGGTGATCCGGAACACGACGGACAAGGAGGTCGCGATCAGCATCTCAGAGGCGAAAAAGCAGGCGGAGATCCTCATTGCAGAGGGTGAGGCGGAGTACATGCGCATTCTCTCCGAGGCGTATGACACCGAGGACAAGACCGAATTCTATTCCTTCGTGCGCAGCCTTGACGCGCTGCGGGAATCCATGACCGGAGACGACAAGACGATCGTGCTCTCTCCGGATTCCCCGATCGCGCAGATCTTCAATGGATATGCGGAGTGAGAGAAATCATTGAATGCAGAAGGCGATTTTGTATGGATTTTGCGCAGACCCCGTTTGTATTTTACAGACCGGGTCTGCTTTTTGTAAAAGAACAAATGTTCTGGAAAGGCCTATACTTTTTTATTTTTTTATGTTATACTCTCTAAAGTTGGGTAATATCAACTATTATGAGGGATGATTTATGAATCAATTCAGACTACACAGCGAATACCGGCCCACCGGCGACCAGCCGCAGGCCATTGAAAAGCTGGTCAAGGGCTTCAAAGAAGGCAATCAGTGCCAGACTTTGCTGGGCGTGACGGGCTCCGGCAAGACGTTCACGATGGCGAACGTGATCCAGGCGCTCAATAAGCCGACTTTGGTACTTGCGCACAATAAGACGCTCGCGGCGCAGCTGTACGGGGAGTTTAAGGAGTTCTTCCCGGAGAACGCAGTGGAGTATTTTGTATCCTATTATGACTACTATCAGCCGGAGGCGTATGTGCCGTCCTCGGATACGTATATCGCGAAGGATTCCTCGATCAACGATGAGATCGACAAGCTGCGGCTTTCGGCGACGGCGTCGCTCGTGGAGCGCAGGGACGTCATCATTGTGTCAAGCGTGTCCTGCATCTACGGCATCGGCAGCCCGGAGGACTACAAGGATCTTGTGTTGTATCTGCGGCAGGGGCAGGAGAAGGACCGGGATGAGGTGCTGCGGAAGCTGATCGACATTCAGTATGACCGGAACGAGATGGATTTCCACCGCGGTACATTCCGGGTACACGGGGACGTGCTGGAGATCTTTCCGGCGGACGCGGACGACTACGCGTACCGGGTGGAGTTTTTCGGGGACGAGATCGACCGTATCACGGAGATCGATGTGCTGACCGGGGAGATCCGCAGGGGACTGGAGTTCATCGCGGTGTTTCCGGCGTCGCATTATGTCGTGCCGATGGAGAAGATTCTGGCAGCGGCGAAGGCGATCGAGGAGGAGCTTGCAGAGCGCGTCGCGTATTTCAAAAGCGAGGACAAGCTGCTGGAGGCGCAGCGGATCGCGGAGCGGACAAACTATGATATCGAGATGCTGCGGGAGACCGGCTTCTGCTCAGGCATCGAAAATTATTCGCGGCATCTGGCGGGGCTTCCGGCCGGGGCGACGCCGCACACGCTGATCGACTATTTCGGAGACGATTTCCTGCTGATCATCGACGAATCGCACAAGACGATCCCACAGGTGCGCGGGATGTTCGCGGGCGACCAGTCGCGCAAGACGACGCTGGTGGACTATGGTTTCCGTTTGCCCTCCGCGAAGGACAACCGACCGTTGAATTTCGAGGAGTTTGAGAGTAAGATTGACCAGGTGATGTTTGTCTCGGCGACGCCGGGCGAGTATGAGGAGGAGCACGAGCTGCTGCGGGCGGAGCAGATCATCCGGCCGACCGGGCTGCTGGATCCGTACGTCGAGGTGCGCCCGGTCGAAGGGCAGATCGACGATCTGATCGGGGAGATCAACAAGGAGACCGCCGAGGGAAACAAAGTGCTAGTGACGACGCTGACAAAGCGCATGGCGGAGGACCTGACGGATTATATGAAGGAGGTTGGCATCCGCGTGCGCTATCTGCACTCGGACATCGATGCGCTGGAACGCACGGAGATCATACGCGACATGCGGCTGGACGTATTCGATGTTCTGGTTGGCATCAACCTTCTGCGTGAGGGTCTGGATATCCCGGAGATTTCGCTGGTGGCGATCCTCGATGCGGATAAAGAGGGCTTCCTGCGCTCGTCGGTCTCGCTGATTCAGACGATCGGGCGTGCGGCCCGAAACGCGCAGGGTCATGTCATCATGTACGCGGATGTGGTCACGGAGTCGATGCAGATCGCGCTGGACGAGACGCAGCGCCGCAGGGAGATGCAGGAGCGGTACAACAAGGAGCACGGCATCACGCCGCAGACGATCAAAAAGGCGGTGCGCGACCTCATCAGCATCTCGAAGTCGATCGCGAAGGAAGAGCTGCAGATGGAGAAGGATCCGGAGTCGATGAGCCGCGAGGAGCTGGAGAAGCTGATCGCCGACGTGCAGAAGCAGATGAAGAAGGCGGCGGCCGAGCTGAATTTCGAGGCGGCGGCCGAGCTGCGTGACCGCATGATCGAGCTGAAGAAGCATATGCAGGAACTTGATTAGGAATCTGAAAAGTGCTAAAAAGGAAAAGATAAAAAAGGTTAACAAGAATAATAAGAATAATAAGGATAACAAGAATAACAAGAATAACAGGAATAACAAGATAGACGAAAGAATGGGAAGCAATATGGACACTTACGTTGACAAAAAACAGTATATCCGCATCCGCGGAGCGAACGAACACAATCTCAAGAACATCAGTCTGGACATTCCGAGGAACAAATTCGTGGTGCTGACGGGGCTTTCCGGCTCGGGCAAGTCGTCGCTCGCGTTTGACACGATCTACGCGGAGGGGCAGCGCCGTTACATGGAATCGCTGTCCTCCTACGCGAGGCAGTTCCTCGGGCAGATGGAGAAGCCGGATGTGGAGAGCATCGAAGGGCTGCCGCCCGCGATATCGATCGATCAGAAGTCCACGAACCGCAATCCGCGTTCGACGGTTGGCACGGTGACGGAGATTTATGATTATTTCCGCCTGCTTTACGCGCGCATCGGCATCCCGCATTGCCCGAAGTGCGGCCGCGAGATCAAGCGGCAGAGTATCGACCAGATGGTAGACCAGATCATGGCGCTGCCGGAGCGCACGCGGATCCAGATTCTCGCGCCGGTGGTGCGCGGGCGTAAGGGTGAGCATGTGAAGCTGCTTGAGCAGGCGAGACGCAGCGGCTATGTGCGCGTGCGGATCGACGGCAATATGTACGAGCTCTCCGAGGAGATCAAGCTCGAGAAAAATATCAAGCACAACATTGAGATCGTCGTGGATCGTCTCGTCGTCAAGCCGGGGATAGAGAAGCGTCTGACCGATTCGCTGGAGAACGTGATGCAGCTCGCGGACGGGCTGGCGCTTGTCGATATCCAGGACGGGGAGACCTTGAGCTTCAGCCAGAGCTTTTCCTGCCCGGACTGCGGCGTCAGCATCGACGAGATCGAGCCGAGAAGCTTCTCCTTCAACAATCCGTTCGGCGCCTGCCCGGATTGCTTCGGTCTGGGCTACAAGATGGAGTTTGATATTGATCTGATGATCCCGGACAGATCTCTAAGCATCCTCGACGGCGCGATCGTCGTGACGGGCTGGCAGTCCTGCACGGACAAGGGAAGTTTCACGAGAGCCGTGCTGGATGCGCTTGCGAAGGAATATGAGTTCGACCTGGGGACGCCGTTCGAACAGCTTCCGCAGGACATTCAGGATATGCTGGTGCACGGGACGAACGGCCGCGAGGTCAAGGTGCACTATCGCGGGCAGCGCGGCGTCGGCGTCTACGATGTGGCGTTTGAGGGTCTGATTAAGAATGTGGAGCGCAGATACCGCGAGACCGCGTCCGAGATCATGAAGCAGGAGTACGAGAGCTTTATGCAGATTACGCCGTGCAAGACCTGCGGCGGGCAGAGGCTGAAGGCCTCCGCGCTTGCGGTGACGGTGAACGACAAGAATATTCACGAGATCACGTCGATGTCGGTCGGCGATCTGCAAGTCTTTCTGGAGCACATGGAGCTGACGAAGCAGCAGGAGCTGATCGGGCATCAGATCCTGAAGGAGATCCGTGCCCGCATCCGTTTCCTCGTGGACGTCGGCCTGGATTATCTGAGTTTGGCGCGCGCGACCGGAACGCTTTCGGGCGGGGAGGCACAGCGCATCCGTCTCGCGACGCAGATCGGTTCCGGACTTGTCGGGGTTGCCTACATTCTTGACGAGCCGAGCATCGGATTGCACCAGCGGGACAACGACAAGCTGCTCGCCACCTTGAATAATCTGAGAGATTTGGGAAATACTCTCATCGTAGTAGAGCACGATGAGGATACCATGTACGCGGCGGACTATATTGTGGACATCGGACCGGGCGCCGGAGAGCACGGCGGCGAGGTGATCGCGACGGGCACGGCGCAGGATATCATTGCCTGCAAGGAGTCGATTACGGGTGCCTACCTCGGCAAGCGGCTCTCGATTCCAGTTCCGAAGGAGCGCAGGAAGCCGAGCGGTTGGCTGGAGGTGCGAGGCGCGCAGGAGAACAACCTCAAGAAGATCAATGTGAAGTTTCCGCTGGGCGTTATGACCTGCGTGACCGGCGTGTCTGGCTCCGGCAAGAGTTCTCTCGTGAATGAGATCATCTACAAGAGGCTGGCGCGCGACCTGAACCGCGCGCGGACGATTCCGGGGAAGCACAGCGATATCATCGGGGAGAAACAGCTCGATAAAGTCATCAATATCGATCAGTCGCCGATCGGACGGACGCCACGCTCGAACCCTGCTACCTATACTGGCGTGTTCGACCAGATCCGTGATCTCTTTGCGGCCACAGCGGACGCGAAGGCGCGCGGGTACAAGAAGGGCCGCTTTAGCTTCAACGTAAAAGGCGGACGCTGCGAGGCCTGTTCCGGCGACGGCATTCTGAAGATTGAGATGCATTTCCTGCCGGACGTCTATGTACCCTGCGAGGTCTGCCACGGCAAACGCTATAATCGCGAGACGCTGGATGTAAAATACAAGGGGAAGAGCATCTACGATGTGCTCGACATGACGGTTGAGGAAGCGCTGAAATTTTTCGAGCACATTCCGTCAATTTATCGGAAGATCGAGACGCTCAACGATGTCGGACTTTCTTATATTAAGCTCGGACAGCCGTCGACGACGCTATCGGGCGGCGAGGCGCAGCGGATCAAGCTAGCGACCGAGCTGAGCAGGCGCAGCACCGGGCGGACGATCTACATTCTTGACGAGCCGACGACCGGCCTGCATTTCGCAGACGTGCACAAGCTGGTTGATATTCTGCGGAGGCTGGCCGAGGGCGGCAACACCGTGATCGTGATCGAGCATAATCTTGACGTGATCAAGACGGCAGACTATATCATCGACATGGGGCCGGAGGGCGGAGACCGCGGCGGCACCGTGATCGCAGAGGGGACGCCAGAGGAGGTCGCGAAGAACCCGAAGTCCTACACGGGCCAGTACGTAAAAAAATATTTGAAATAGAAAACAAAGGAAAAAGTCTGACCGAAGTCAGACTTTTCCAGGAAAGAGAAAAATTTGGGTTGAAAATGTTTGAGGGAGTACTTGGCAGCGTGTGGGTGCTGCCAAGTGTGAGTTATGAAATATATCAACTCCTCGTTGATACAAATACAGTTTAGATAATAAATGTGTTCAAATTATGTTCACTTTATAAAAAAAGAGGAAAATTAATTAAGAAATCCTTGCGGAGGAAAAAAGAATTTCCATTTCTGGGATTTTGTATTATACTACATATTACAGAATTCGCCCGCGAGTTCTGTAATGAAAGCATGACAAAAGCGGATATCTGGAAACAGGTCCGGTTGTAGTCTGAATAAATCAAAGAAATCGAAAGGGGCAGGAGACGATGCCGGGTACGGATGTTGGAATCGATCTGGGTACAGCCAGTATTTTAGTATATGTCAGGGGCAAGGGAGTTGTGCTGAAGGAGCCGTCGGTGGTCGCGTACGACAGGGACACGAATAAGATCAAGGCGATCGGCGAGGAGGCGCGGCTGATGCTTGGCAGGACTCCGGGAAATATTGTCGCCGTTCGGCCGATGCGCAAGGGCGTGATCTCGGACTACACGGTGACGGAGCAGATGCTCAAGTATTTTATTCAGAAGGCAATCGGCAGGATGTCGTTCCGCAAACCGCGGGTCAGCATCTGTGTGCCGAGCAGCGTCACTGAGGTGGAGAAAAAGGCTGTGGAGGACGCAACCTATCAGGCGGGAGCCAGAGAGGTGCATATTATCGAGGAGCCGATCGCGGCGGCAATCGGAGCAGGGATCGATATCTCGCGTCCTTGCGGGAACATGATCGTCGATATCGGCGGCGGTACCTGCGACGTGGCAGTGATCTCACTGGATGGCATTGTAGTCAGCGCTTCGCTCAAGGTGGCAGGCGATGATTTTGACGATGCGATTGTGAAATATGTTCGCAAGAAATACGGCCTGATGATCGGCGAGCAGACGGCTGAGGAAATCAAGATCACAATCGGCACTGCGTTTGAGAAACCGGAGCCGAAGGTGATGGAGGTCAAAGGCCGTGATATTGTGACCGGGTTGCCGAAAACGATTCGTGTCACCTCCGAGGATACGCGGGATGCGCTCAAGGAAGTGACAAGTCAGATCGTCGACGCGGTGCACAGCGTGCTGGAGCGCACACCGCCGGAGCTTGCGGCCGACGTAGTTGACCGGGGAATCGTTTTGACGGGTGGCGGAGCTCTGCTTTCCGGGCTGGAGGAATTGATCGAGGCGCGGACCGGCATCAATACGATGACGGCGGAGGATCCGATGACAGTCGTGGCGGTCGGAACCGGACGCTTCGTAGAGCTGACGGCTTCAGATGGCAAGGTTGTGGAGTAAATTCGCCTATAGTTTACAAAACCCGGACGCCCTGCAAGGGCTTGCAATGTCAGGGCCGTGCGGAAGCGCCCCCTCACATTCGTTCAGCGGCATATCGTCGGAAAGCATTTGAGAACGCTTCGCGTTGCTTTCCGACTCCCGCTCGCGCTTAATCGGGCATGCAGCGGTGCATAAGCTCGCTTGCGCTCACTAAGCACCGGCGGCCCGGGGTGTCTGCCCTGACACAGCAAGTCCCTTTTGCTGGGCTATGCGTTGGAATACGAAACGAAACAGCGTGCGCTGAGCTGTCGGTGTTCCGTGCGCAAACGATAGGCAGTTCGACGCAGGATTCGCGAGCATAGCGACAGCTGTCGGAGCATGTCTGAGCGAAGCGAGTTTGCGTAGACAGCTGTCCATAGGCGGCGCAGCGAATCAAGGAGAACAACGTGTTTGCGGCGGAACATCCGCAGACAGAGCACGCGTTCGGATTACATTTAAGTGAACTATACACGAAGTCAGACCACCATCATTTTACTTGGAGGAGCATGGAAAAATTAGAAGGTTACATTGACCATATTATTTTCCGCAACGCCGACAATGGCTATACGGTCATGGTTCTGACCGTCGACGATGAGGAAGTTACATGCGTTGGGACGCTCTCCTACGTCGGTGAGGGAGAGAAGGTTGAGCTGAGCGGACAGTACATATCACACCCGTCGTATGGGGAGCAGTTTAAAATTGAGACCTGCACGGTCAAGACGCCGGAGGATGAGGAGGCTGTCGAGCGCTATCTGGGCTCCGGAGCGATCAAGGGCGTCGGAGCTGCGCTTGCGGCCAGAATTGTGAGACATTTCCGGGAGGACACTCTACGGATCATCGAGGAGGAGCCGGAGCGTCTTGCGGAGATCAAAGGGATCAGTGAGAAAAAAGCGCGCGAGATTGCGCAGCAGGTATACGAGAAGCGCGACATGCGTAAGGCGATGATCTTTCTGCAGCAGTACGGAATTACGACGACGCTGGCAGCTAAGATCTACCAGCAGTATGGGCAGGAGCTTTACCGGGTAATGCAGGAGAATCCGTACCGTCTTGCAGAGGATATTGACGGCGTAGGCTTTCGCATCGCGGACGAGATTGCAATACGGGCAGGAGTCCGAGCAGATTCTGAATATCGCGTGAAATGTGCGGTTTTTTATATTCTGAAAAAAGCCGGCGGAGAAGGTCATATTTTTCTGCCGAAGGATCAGCTCATGCAGAGGGCGGGAGAGCTGCTTGGTGTACCGCTTGAGAACATTGATCAATATCTGATCGATTTGTCGATCGAGCGAAAGATCGTGATTAAACGGGAGGAGCAGGAGCGAGTGTACAGCGCGTCTGCGTACTTCACGGAGCTGGACACGGCACGTATGCTTTGCGATCTCAACATTACCGGAGAGATTGACGAAGCGACGATCCAGAGGAAAATAGCCGAGATCGAGAAGGAGACAGGCACGTATCTGGATGAGATGCAGAAAAAGGCAGTGATCGAATCCGTGCGCTGCGGCTTGCTCGTGATCACAGGAGGGCCGGGCACCGGAAAGACGACAACGATCAACACTCTGATCTCTTACTTTGAGTCGGAGGGTCTGCAGATCCTTCTGGCTGCCCCGACCGGTCGTGCCGCGAAGCGGATGACGGAAGCGACCGGATATGAGGCGAGGACGATTCATCGGATGCTGGAGATCTCGGGCGCGCAGGATGGGAATGCGGTCAGCTTTTCGAAAAATGCACAGGATCCGCTGGAGGCAGATGTTGTGATCATCGATGAGATGTCAATGGTAGACATCCACCTGATGCATGCGCTGCTGGATGCAGTTACGGTCGGGACGCGCCTGATCATGGTCGGAGACCGAAACCAGCTTCCTTCTGTGGGGCCCGGAAGTGTGTTGAAGGATATTATTGATTCGGAAAAGGTGCCGGTGGTATGTCTGACAAAGATTTTCCGGCAGGCGTCAGAGAGTGATATTGTTGTGAATGCACACCGCATCAACCGGGGGGAGCAGGTAGCGCTGAATAACAAGAGCCGGGACTTTTTCTTCCTGAAGCGGTATGACGCGAATGTGATCATCAGCATTGTAATTCAGTTGATCAGGGAAAAGCTGCCGCGCTATGTGGACGCGGAGCCGTTTGATATCCAGGTGCTGACGCCGATGCGCAAAGGGTTGCTTGGCGTAGAACGACTGAATCGCATTCTGCAGGAGTATTTGAATCCGCCGAATCGCGAGAAGTGCGAGCATGAATATGGTGGTCAGATCTTCCGCGAGGGTGACAAGGTCATGCAGATCAAAAACAATTATCAGATCGAATGGGAGATACGCGGCCGTTACGGAATTCCGGTCGAGAAGGGGGAAGGAATCTTCAATGGAGATATGGGGATCATCCGGGAAATCAACCTGCACACGGAGCGGGTGACCGTCGAGTTCGATGAGCATCGCATGGTGGAGTATCCATATTCTGGGCTGGAGGAGCTGGAGCTTGCATATGCGGTGACGATTCACAAGTCGCAGGGAAGCGAATATCCGGCCGTTGTGATACCTCTGCTGAACGGTCCACGCATGCTGATGAATCGCAACCTTTTGTACACGGCCGTGACACGTGCGCGGAAATGTGTGACGATTGTCGGAGACCCGGAGACGTTTGCACAGATGATCGACAACACGATGGAGCAGAAGCGCTATACTTCTCTGACGGAACGAATTTGTGAGTTGGCGCAGGGGGAGAAAACAGGGAAGACCGATTGAACAGGAAGATAGGAAATATCAGGAATACCAGAAGAAAGGAAGCGCTGTTGAATCTTCTGTATCCGCCGCGCTGTCCGATCTGCGACGAGGTTTTGGACATAAGATGGAAGCGCTGTTGTCCATCCTGCGCGAAAGCTTTGCCGTGGGTCGGAGAGAATGCATGCATGAAATGCGGCAAGCCAGTCGGAGACGAAGGACAGGAATACTGTGAGGACTGTCAGAAGCAAGCTCATTATTATGACCGAGGTGTCGCGGCGTTTACCTATACGGGAGCGCTGCGGCATTCTGTATATCGCATGAAATCATCCAATCGACGGGAGTATGTGCCATTTTTTGCAGAGTCGATGAGCAGAGTGCTCGTGCAGTATCTTCCGCGTTGGAGGCCGGAGGCGATCCTTCCGGTTCCGATGTATCCACGGAAGCGGCGCAGTCGCGGCTATAACCAATCAGAGCTTCTTGCAGAGGAGATCGGCAGGCTGACCGGCATCCCTGTGGAGAATGCCCTTTTGTACTGCACGCGCATGGTTCGTCCTCAGAAGACGCTCAGCAGACAGGAGCGGATGAAAAATCTGCGAGGATGTTTTGCGGTGCGCGGAGGTTTTGCACCGTTTCGCTGTGTGCTTCTGGTGGATGATGTGTACACAACCGGGAGCACGATGGACGAGCTCGGACGCGTTCTGAGAAAAAGTGGTGTGCAATTTATATTTTTTGTCGTTTTATGTACCGGAAAAGGAAAAAAGGCGGTATGCACAGCGAAGAAAGTGTGATATACTTACTCTGTATATAGGAAAGGAGGAGCCGGGATGAGTACGATTAGGATGTGGTTTCGGAACTACCTGACATGGTTTACGGATCCGATCTCGACCATTACACTGACAAATGTGCTGGAAATCATCATTCTGGCTTTTCTTGTATACAGCATTCTGCTCTGGATCAAGAATACCAAGGCTTGGACGCTGCTCAAGGGCATCATGGTTGTTGTCGTCTGCGTTTCCATTGTATACCTGTTTCAGATGGACACGCTGATCTACATCGTAAGCCGGGCGATTGATATAGCGATCATAGCTGCGTTGGTTATCTTCCAGCCGGAGCTGCGGCGCGCGTTGGAGCGGATTGGTGAGCAGCAGATTTTTACATCACTGTTTCCGATGCTGGATACCAAAGAGACGTCAGAACGCTTCAGCGACCGGACGGTGAATGAGATTGTCAAGGCTACCTTTGAGATGGCAAGGGCTAAGACGGGGGCTCTGATTGTGATCGAGCAGAATATTCGTCTGGATGAATATGAGCGCACGGGGATTGTTCTGGATTCTGTCGTGACGAGTCAGCTTCTGATCAATATTTTTGAGCACAATACACCTCTGCACGACGGCGCAGTCATTGTCCGGGAGAACCGCATCACTGCGGCGACGTGTTACCTTCCGCTCTCGGACAATATGATGCTCAGCAAGGAGCTTGGCACGAGACACAGGGCCGGAGTGGGCATCAGCGAGGTGACGGATTCCTTGACGGTGATCGTTTCTGAAGAGACAGGCTGGGTTTCCGTCGCGTACAAAGGAGAGCTTACAAGAAATATTTCTCAGGAGAAGCTGAGAGAGCAACTTGTCATTCTTCAAAACAAGACAGTGACGCCGAAAAAATTCAAATTCTGGAAAGGTTGGAGCAAAAATGAAACATAAATTGACGCGCAACCTGAGCCTGAAGCTGTTATCGCTTATCGTGGCTTTCCTGATCTGGATTTTGATCGATAATATAGACAATCCGACGCGCTCAAAGCTGTTTCGGGACGTGCCAATCCAGGTTATCAATGGGGAGAGCGTGACGGAGATCGACAAGGTATATGATATTGTCTCTGATGAATCGGTCGTGTTGAAAGTGACGGAGCGCAGCAGCGTTCTGGATCGGCTTGTGCAGAATGACTTCACTGTGACGGCTGATATGGAGAATCTGAATGAGATGAATACCGTGCCTCTTTCTGTGGTCTGCAGCGACCCGGCGGTAAGCTGGGATGAGATAGAGGTCGTCCCCTCGTCGATGAAGGTGAAGCTTGAGCAGAGAAAGCAAAGCGAGTTCGTAGTCAACGTCTCGACGACGGGACAGCCGGAGAAGGGCTATGAGGTAGGCAGAACAGAAATTGTACAAGGCAAGACCGTGCAGATTGCAGGTCCGGAGAGTATGCTCAACCGGATCGGGCAGGTGGTGGCTTCCGTCAGCGTGGCCCGCATAAGCAACGATCAGCGTCTCAGCGCGACGATCAATGTGTACGATAAGAACGGCGATGCTATGCAGATGAGTCGCCTGCAGGTGAAGGATTCGACCGGTGTACTTCTGGCTGAGAATACGGTCATGGTAGATGTGACGCTGTGGGAGGTCAGAAATGACATTGACGTCAAGGTAGAAGTCACAGGGACTCCGGTGGAAGGATATCGATTGACCGGAGTGTCGGTGATGCCAGAGACGGTGAGTCTGGTCGGCACAAAGGAAGCGCTTGATGCGCTGGGAGGGCAGCTTGTCTTAAAGGACAGCATTTCGATTGACAATGTGTCTGAGAGCTTTATCCGAGACATGGATATCACAGAGACGCTTGCGGATAACCCGGAGCTTCGACTGGTGTCGGAGGCTGAGCCGGAGGTCGCCGTGTCTGTACAGATTGAGCAGAGCGGAGATCATACGCTGCGGATTCCGCTGTCAAATCTGGAAATTTTAAACCGTCCGGAGGACATGAATCTCACGTTTTCACCGGCGGATGAGATTTCGATACAGGTACATTCCAATGATAAGGATGGCACGATCACGGTTCAAGACATTAAGGCAAGTATCGATTTGGATGTTTGCACAGAGCCCGGGAATTATGAGATTCCTGTCAAGATCGAGCTTCCTGAGGATTATACGTTGACTGCGGATGTGAGCCTTGTCGTGACTGCGGAAGAGCAAGAGCGCTTGCCGGATGATGACGGACAGAATGTGGAGGAATGACATTGATAGAGAGAAGATTGACAGTTAAAAATCAACTTGGCCTGCATCTCAGGCCGGCCGGAGAGCTGTGCAAGATGGCGACAGAGTACAAATCAGAGATCAAGATCTGTTTCCGAAACAAAGAATTCAGTGCGAAGAGCATTCTGGGTATCCTGAGCGCCTGTGTGCAGCAGGATGATGAGATTACGCTTGTGTGCAGCGGAGCGGATGAGAAAGAGGCATGTGAGACGATTGCGGCGTTCATAGAGAGCCAGTCCTGAGGCGGGAAGGAGACGCCGGCTTCTGTGCCGGTGCACGCATGAAGCGAACAGAACGAAGGGTAAAATAGAAAGGCTGACATGGAGCATTTCCATGTCAGCCTGTTTTATGTGCAGATCCGCGAGAGGAAAAATTAGCTGCTTTTGCCTTTCTGAATTATCAGATCGCAAGGGATCAGGCGTTAGGATCGGTAGGATCGTAGTTCTGCGACAAAGGAATCTTCGGCGCTGTCTCGATGACGACGCCGCTCGGCCGTGCAACGGAATCGCTGACAATGACCTTGGTGCCGATCGGGCAGTTATCGTACAGATATTTTGCATGCTCAACCGTGAGCCGAATGCAGCCTGCCGAAGCCGGCGTTCCGAGCTTGTTGTACTGGTCTGATTCAAGCGTGTGGTTGTCGCGCTGATAATTCGGCACGGAATGGAACAGGATATCCGGTGTAATATGGGAGCAGTACTGACCCCAGGTAGGTCCTTTCAATTCGTGCCAGCGGAGCTTATCTTTCAGAGAGAAGGTGCCGGTCGGCGTGCTGACTCCGTCTGCAGCGGTAGAACACACAAACGCTCGCACCGGTGTATCGCCACGGTATACGACCACAAAACAGCTCCTGCGGTTGACCTCGATGCGCCATGCTCCTGTAGGCGTAGCCGCTAAGAGCACACCGTTCTTGTCAAAGTTGTATTCCTTTCCGGAAATGGTATGCTTCCCGGTGAACATCCGGCCGTTGGACGGTTTGAAATAGTAGCGCTTGCCATTCTGCGTGAGCCACCCGGTATACATGCTTCCATCATCGTTGAAATAATACCAGTATTTCTTTTTGCCGTTGCTGGTAGGAATATTTACCCAGCCCGTCACTGCTGCGCCATATGCACTGGCGGATGTGTTCGGGTTCAGATAGTATTTTTTCTTATTATATGTGAGCCAGCCGGTCGTGACAACGTGAGTTTTCGGGTCGATATAATATTTTCGACCACTGACGGTCTGCCAGCCCTTTTTGCGCACGCCATTCGAATTGGTATAATAGCGTTTGCCATTGACTGTAAAAAAACCGGTCTGCATCACGCCGGACGCGTTGAAGTAGTAGTACTTCTTATTGATTTTCTTCCAGCAATTCTGTACGCGGGTATCGTCCTTCTTCGGGTCAAAATAGTATTTCTTCCCTTTGATCGTATACCAGCCTGAGACACGACGGCCATTGCTGTCGTAATAATACACCTTGGTCTTACCAGACTTCTTTACCCAGCCGGTCCTGATAGTGCCGTTATTGCGGAAATAATACGTGTATTTGCCGACCACGGTAGC
The DNA here is from genome assembly GCA_947629385.1 of uncultured Lachnospiraceae bacterium. Lineage (GTDB taxonomy): Bacteria > Bacillota > Clostridia > Lachnospirales > Lachnospiraceae > Choladousia. The sequence continues at coordinate 37,247 of CANRDO010000009.1, read as the reverse complement.
ACCAGATGCGCGCTTGCCTGTCTTTTTGTCAAAGTAGTATTTCTTCCCACCAATCGTCTGAAAGCCGGTCTTCAGGACTCCGTTTGACTTGGCATAATAGTATCCATTATCATAGGAAGACTTTCCGTAGAAGGTCATGCGTCCATCCTTGGTGATATGATAGCGCTTTTTCTTCACGGTGATCGTGCCAAGCTTGATCAAGCCCTTGGAGTTGGCATAGTAGTATCCGCCATTGCTCTTCACCCATTTGTTGACGGTAAGAATACCCTGCTTCCCAGAAGTCAGGTAGTAGTAGACATTCGGATTGCTCCGGAAGCTGACTAATCCAGCCGCATCGCGGCACAGGGCACCCGGGTTCTCGGCCTCAGTCGCAGGACGGAACAGGTAATAGTTTTCACCTATCTTGTAGTTTCCGGAAACGCGATAGCCGGATGCGTTGAAATAGTATCGGTTCCCGCCCAGATCCTGCCAGCCCGTAAGCTTCACGCCATTCTGTAAGTAATACCAGCCGCTCGCATCCTGCTGCCATCCGGTAACCGCCGGAGCCGGAGCTTCTGTGGCAGGAGTCTCCGGCTCAGCCGCCAGGACAGAAGCACCCTCCGATCCGGGAACGAATGTGGCCGCGGGAGAAGCAAGCGCCAGACCTATAGCCAGAAAACAAGGAAAAAACAATCTTTTCATGATAATCCCCCTCCATGTGTATAAACAGGTAAAATAATCCGAAAAATACAGAAAACCCCTTCATTTAAATTGATTATATCTGTTGCATGTCTGGAATGCAAGAAAAGTGAAGAAGGAAAATTCTTAAGAATTTTTTAAATCAACTTTCCTTTTAGGTTGTCAATTGTGTCGAATTGTTCTATAATATGCTGAAATCAATGAGGAGTGGCAAAAGTGAGAAAACGAGAACAATACAAGCGCTTGATCATGTTTTTGGCATCTGTTCTGATTGTTGCGATTCAGACAGGCGTGTTTGCGTATGCCTGGTTTGAAGAATATCACGTGAGCGCTGTCATAGGAAGAAGATACGGCTATTGGGGACACTGGACTTTGATCGCACTGTATGCGCTCATGGTAGTTTTGGTATCCAGACTTTTCTCCGCCTTCAAGGTGGGATATCAGAGAGTGCTGGATGTGCTCCTCTCGCAGATCTTTTCGGTTCTTCTTGTGAATGTGGTTGCCTACCTGCAGCTTGCCCTGATCGGTCGATGGCGTTTTCTGCAGCACATTGGGCCGATATTGTGTGTGACAGCCGTCAACCTTGTGGCGGTAGTGCTGTGGGTATTGTTCATGCGCGTGATCTACACAAAAATCTATCCGCCCCATGAGATTCTGCTGATTTATGGAGATGCGAGCCCAAGGTCTCTGATGAAAAAGATGGAGGGACGCAGGGACAAATATATCATAAGCGGGATGATCAGCCTGGACAAGGGCATCGATTATATCCGCAGGGAGATCCCCCGCTATCAGGCCGTTGTGATCGGAGACATTCCTTCACATGAGCGGAACCTGATATTGAAATTCTGTTTCGAAAACAATATGCGCTGTTACTGTCAGCCAAAGATCTCGGACATCATGATTATGAGTGCAGAGAAGATTCATCTGTTCGACACGCCGCTGCTGCTGTTTCGCAACCGTGGTTTGACTGTAGAGCAGCAGGTGTTGAAGCGTGTATTTGACATTGTTTGTGCCAGCCTGATGCTGCTTGTCTTCTCGCCGATCCTTCTGGTGATCGCAATTCTTGTCAAATGCTATGACGGTGGGCCGGTGTTGTACAGGCAGTCGCGCCTGACACAGGATGGAAAAGTATTCCAGGTGCTGAAATTCCGGAGCATGAGCGTGGATTCCGAGAAGAGCGGAGCTCGGCTTGCGATGAAGGGAGACAGCCGTGTCACGCCGGTTGGCAGGGTGCTCCGCAACATCCACTTCGACGAGCTCCCGCAGCTGTTCAATATCATCAAGGGCGATATGTCTCTTGTCGGTCCGCGCCCGGAGCGCCCGGAGATTGCGGCCCAGTACAGGAAGGAGCTGCCGGAGTTTGACTACCGCCTGAAGGTAAAGGCAGGGCTCACGGGGTATGCGCAGGTATATGGAAAGTACAATACCACACCTTATGACAAGCTGAAGCTTGATCTGACCTATATTGAGAATTATTCATTCGTGCTTGACCTCCAGCTGATCGCCACGACGATCAAGATTCTGTTCCAGAAGGAAAACACAGAGGGTGTTGAGCAGTGGCAGGTGACGGCTTCGACAGGGCAGAATAATCCCAGGTCTCGAAAGAGGACAAGCTGAGCACAGGTCGCGAGAAGGACATATTTCGGAAAATTTCGGGAGCTGGCGGCGCAGAGCGGATGGAGAAATACTCCGCGTCAGGGGCGGTGGACAGGAGAAAGCATGGAAGAGGCAGTGACAGTATCGGTTGTCATGCCGGCGTACCGGTGTGAGGGAACAATAGGACAGGCCATCGACTCGGCGCTGGCACAGGAGGTGCCTCTCGAGGTGATCGTGCTGAATGACCGGTCGCCGGATGCTCTGGACACCGTGATGGAGCGCTATGCGGACGATGGGCGCGTGCGCTATGTCCAAAATGAGAAGAACCTTGGGGCGGCAGCTTCCAGGAACCGCGGCGTGGAGCTTGCGCGGGGAAAATATATAGCCTTTCTGGACGCGGACGACTGGTGGGCAGAAGGGAAGCTCGCGAGGCAGCTTGCCTTGCTGGAGCGGACGAAGGCTGTGCTCTGCTCTACCGGGAGAGAGCTTGTGACGCCGGATGGACAGCTTACCGGACGAGTGATTGGCGTGAAAGAGCAGATCACTTACCATTCCCTTTTGCTGCACAACTGCATCAACTGCTCATCGGTTCTTGTGCGCACGGAGGTCGCGCGTGAATTTCCGATGCAGCATGAGGACAGCCATGAGGATTACATTACCTGGCTGGGAATCCTGAAAAAATATGGGCAGGCCGTGGCGATCAACGAGCCGTTTCTGAAGTACAGGCTCAGCTCCGGGGGCAAATCCGGAGACAAGCTGAAATCTGCGCGGATGACATACTGGGCGTATCGCTATGCCGGGTTTGGCACATTGTCGGCGGCCGGACTGTTTTGCGCATATGCGGTAAACGGAGTACTCAAGTACGCGAGAGCTTACCTGGGAGGAAAGCGCTGAAAGGTGTCTTTTCGGAATAGGAAATGAGATATGGAGGATGTATATGATAAACAGACTGATTGAGAACATCAAGAGAACAAACGCACCGGTCGTGGTCGGACTGGATCCGATGCTGAGCTATATTCCGGAGCATCTTACAAAAAAAGCATTTGCCGAATGCGGAGAGACATTGGAGGGCGCGGCGGAAGCAGTCTGGCAGTACAACAAGGCGATTGTGGACGCGACATATGACCTGATCCCGGCGGTAAAGCCGCAGATCGCGATGTACGAGCAATTCGGCATCCCGGGGCTTCAGGTGTTTGCGCGGACCGTCGAATACTGCCAAGGGAAAGGGCTGGTTGTGATCGGTGATGTGAAGCGCGGCGATATCGGCTCAACCTCTGCCGCGTACGCGACAGCGCATCTCGGGAGGATACAGATCGGGCAGAAGACATTTACGCCGTTCGGCGAGGATTTCGCGACGGTTAATCCTTATCTGGGAACCGACGGCATCAAGCCGTTTCTCGACGTCTGCCGCGAAGAGAAGAAAGGCATTTTCATTCTGGTGAAGACTTCGAATCCGTCGAGCGGGGAATTTCAGGACAGAATGGTCGACGGCCGGCCGCTGTATGAGCTGGTGGGTGAGAAGGTGGCCGAGTGGGCGGATTCCTGCATGGGAGATTCCTACAGCTATGTCGGCGCGGTCGTAGGGGCGACCTACCCGGAGATGGGGAAGGTGCTGCGAAAGATCATGCCGAAATCCTATATTCTGGTGCCGGGCTACGGCGCGCAGGGCGGAAAGGCCGCGGACCTGGTTCATTATTTTAACGAGGATGGACTCGGCGCGATCGTGAATTCCTCACGAGGAATCATCGCAGCCTATAAACAGGAGAAGTACGCGGCGTTTGGCGCGGAGCATTTTGCGGACGCGAGCCGGCAGGCGGTGGCAGACATGATCGAGGATATCAACGGGGCGCTGGCTGCGCGTTGACGCATTTAAAATCAGCTAAAGCAGATACAGGAGAAAAAGATGACGGATAAGTACAGGGAACAGGCGGTTGTGCGCTCGCAGGAGCAGATTGCCACAGGGATTTTCAGTATGTGGCTGGAAGCCGGAGAGATCGCGCGTTCAGCGCGGCCGGGCCAGTTTATTTCAGTCTACTGCAACGACTCGGGCAGGCTGCTGCCGCGTCCGATCAGCATCTGCGAGACGGATCCGGGGCAGGGAATGCTGCGCATTGTGTACCGCGTGGCCGGAAAGGGCACGGAGGAGTTCAGCCGCGCGCAGGCAGGAGAAGCCTTTGACATCCTTGGCCCGCTCGGGAACGGCTTTCCGACGGAGCGCTGTCCGCAGGGCAGGAAGGCGTTTCTGATCGGCGGCGGCATCGGAATCCCGCCGATGGTTCAGCTCGCAAAATCGCTCGCGGGCGAGGTACAGCTGGTCGTGGGATACCGGGACGAGCTGTTTCTGACGGAGGAACTTTCCGCGCGCGGGACACTGTACATTGCGACCGAGGACGGGAGTGCCGGGACGAAGGGAAACGTGCTCGACTGTATCCGTGAGAATCAGCTGAGCGCGGATGTGATTTATGCCTGCGGTCCGATGCCGATGCTGCGCGCGGTCAAGGCTTACGCGCAGGAGCAGGGGATCGAGTGCTGGATTTCTCTGGAGGAGCGGATGGCCTGCGGGATCGGCGCATGTCTGGCTTGTGTCTGCCAATCGAAGGAAGTGGATGAGCATTCCCAGGTGCGCAACAAGCGGATCTGCAAGGAGGGGCCGGTGTTCCGGGCCGAGGATGTGGAGATCTGAGAAAGGTTTGCCCTGGCGGCGACCGTGCACACGGTCGGGCGAATGGTACTGAGATACGAGGTATAATGTGGAGAGGAATCGACTATGCACAATACAAAAGTAAGTATCGCGGGCGTAGAACTGAAAAATCCTGTCATGACAGCTTCCGGGACCTTCGGCTCGGGGATGGAATACAGTGAGTTTGTGGATCTTTCGCGGCTGGGCGCCGTGGTGACGAAGGGCGTTGCGAACGTGCCCTGGCCCGGCAATTCGACGCCGCGCGTCGCGGAGATACGCGGCGGCATGATGAATGCGATCGGCCTGCAAAATCCGGGAATTGACACGTTTTGCGCGCGCGATCTGCCGTTTCTGGCACAGTACGACACGACTGTGATTGTGAACGTCTGCGGGAGGACAACGGAGGACTACTGCGAGGTGGTCGAGCGGCTCGGTGAAGAGTCGGCGGTCGGACTTTTGGAGATCAATATCTCCTGTCCGAATGTCAAGTGCGGCGGCATCTCGTTCGGACAGGATCCGAAGGCGGTGGAGAGCATCACGCGCGAGATCAAACGGCACGCGAAGCAGCCGGTGATCATGAAGCTGAGCCCGAATGTCACGGACATCACGGAGATCGCGCGGGCGGCGGAAGCGGGCGGCGCGGACGCGATTTCCATGATCAACACGCTGACCGGCATGAAGATTGATGTGAATCGGCGCACGTTTGCCTTAGCCAACAAGACCGGCGGGGTGTCCGGCCCGGCGATCCATCCGATTGCGGTGCGCATGGTCTGGCAGACGGCGCAGGCGGTGTCGGTGCCGATCATCGGTATGGGCGGGATCGCGACGGCGGAGGACGCGCTGGAGTTTATCCTTGCGGGAGCTGCAGCGGTCGCGGTCGGCACAGCAAATTTCCGCAATCCGACGGCCACACTTGAGATCATTGACGGTATCGCGGACTATATGGAGAGACAGAAGGTGGATGACATCCGCGAGTTGATCGGGGCGGTGTCGTGAAAAAACTGCTTTATCGAAAATGGGTTTAATGGTATACTGAATCAGAAATCAGATGGATAAAGATCGGAAAAACGCACATAATAAGGAGATTGGCAGCATATGGAACAGTACAAGAAGGATTTTATCGAGTTTATGGTGGATTGCGAGGTTCTGAAATTCGGAGACTTTGTGACGAAAAGCGGGCGGAAGACGCCGTTTTTCGTAAACGCCGGCTTCTACCGCACGGGAGCGCAGCTTCGCAGGCTCGGCGGTTACTATGCGCAGGCGATCAATGAGAAGTTCGGACTGGACTTTGACGTGCTGTTTGGTCCGGCGTACAAGGGCATCCCGCTCACGGTCGCGGCGACGACGGCGATCAGTGAGCTCTATGACAGGGACATCCGCTATTGCTCGAATCGCAAGGAGGTCAAGGACCACGGCGACAAGGGAATCCTTCTGGGAAGCCCGATCACGGACGGCGACAGAGTCGTTATCATCGAGGACGTCACGACGGCGGGGACATCGATCGCGGAGACAATGCCGATCATCAAGGCGCAGGGAGACGTCGAGGTGCTTGGTCTGGTGGTGTCGGTGGACCGCATGGAACGCGGCCAGGGGACGAAGAGCGCGCTGCAGGAGATCGCGGAAACATACGGGATGAAGACGACGGCGATCGTCACGATGGCGGAGGTTGTGGAGCATTTATATGGAAGAGAATACAAGGGAAGAATTGTGATCGACGATGCAATAAAATCTGCAATTGACGCATACTATGAGCAATACGGCGCATAACACATTTCAGGAGGATATCATCATGGAAGAAAAAATGTACAAGGCAGTATCCGTGGCGGGAATCATGAACCTGGTGCTCGGTATCACGGTTCTTGTGTCGGCGATTACCTGGGGCGTCCTTTTGCTGGTCAGCGGCGGCCGGCTTCTGAAGAGCAGGAAAGATATCATTTTCTGATGGAGGCGGCTGTTCGCAGAGGGATCCGGTTGTCGGGATTCTGCCTGCTTCTGTTGTATCTGACAGGACTGGTCTATTTTTTGTTCTTTGCTGAGGGCTATGGCAGAGGCCTGGCAGGCGCGGCCTATGATTACAATCTGCTTCCGTTTCGCGAAATTCGGCGCTACCTGCTCTACCGCAGACTGTTGGGAACACGTTCAGTAATGTTGAACATCGTCGGCAATATTGCCGGATTTATTCCGTTTGGGGCGCTTGTCCCGCTGCTGTCGCGGAGCGTGCGCAGGGCATGGAAGACGGGACTGCTGTGCATGGAGGTCAGCGTGCTGATCGAAGTGTCGCAGCTTCTGTTTCGTGTAGGCTGCTGTGATGTGGACGACGTGATTTTGAACACAGCCGGCGGACTGCTCGGCTATTTGGTCTACAGGACAGCGGAACGGTTATACAGGGGCGCTCGTGTGGCCGCAGGGAGAGATAAGGGAGAAAGATAGATGGCGAGAAAACAGCGACAGGTTTATTCCTTTGCAGAGAAAAAATATTCGGCGAACGGGATCGCGTCTGCGGTGCTCAGCCTTATTTCGGCGATCCTGCTGATCGGGCTGCTCTTCGTTTCTTTTCTGCTGAAGGGCAGGGCAAATGTATGGATTGGCGCGATGGGCTTCACCGGGATCGTGATGGCATGCTGTGGCTTGCGCTATGGCTTTATCGGCTTCAAGGATGACTGTCGTTCGTATTTTTGCAGCAAATTCGGGACGATCACAGGAATGATTTCCCTTGTCGGATGGTTTTTTATCGTCTGTCTCGGGCTTGCCTGAGGCGGGGAGTACTATTTGCGCCGTCGACGGAGGGCGGTAGAATGGAGAACAATATGGAACGAGATAATTTGAACGAGATGAATTTGCAGGAGCGGTACAGTCTCGCGTCGGGGAGGATTCATGAGATCTGTTCGGAGGAGACGGTTCCCGCTCCTTTTTGCGATTTTTTCCAGAAGACGGCGCGATTTCTTGTGCAGATGGAGGATCTGAAAAACTGTCTGGATTCCGGTGCTGTGCAAGATTATACGCTGCGGCAATGGGAGCAGCTGAACAACGCGCTGTACTATGATATTCTGCCGGAGCAGTATGGCATGAGCTATGCGAACCCGGCTTATGCGGTCGAAACGCTGGGTGAGACGCACGGGCGGATCTTGAGCTTTCTCTACACGGAGCTGAGAGGGATCATCGTGTACGCGTTTGAGCAGAGGACGGAGGAGATTGTCGTCCTCCTGGAGCTCTTTATCGAGATCTACAACTGTTTTGAGCAGAAAGAATTGCCGGCTTATAAGGATATTCAGCAGATCGTGTATTGGTTTGTCAGTGATTACAGTGAGCTGTTCGCGGCGCACCGGACACGCTCTGCGATCGATCCGGGATTCGATTTCGCGACGCGGATCATTATGGATTCCGATCTGAGTGATTTGCGTTATCTGTACCGTTACGGGGAGTATGTGTCGGAGAATGAGCGGAAGACCGCGGAGTATCTGAACCGCCTCTCCGAGCAAGAGATCGAGGCGATGGCGAGCACGTTCACCGAAGGATATCGGATCGGCTTTGTTGTGACAGGCAAGGATCTCTCGATCAAGAAGACGGTCAATATCCACTACCATCTCGGCTTTGAGCGCATGATCCGTGCGGCGATCAGGAATTTTGAAAAAATGGGGCTTAAGCCGGTCATCTACCGCGCGGCGGTGAGTACAGTGAACAAATCGCGCAACAGACGTATCGGCTATACCGGGGCAGCGGCCAATCTGCAGTACGACTACGATCACAGGGCGGACAATGCGATCTACCTGGACAAGCGCTTTCTTGAGCGGAAGCTTGGCGTGCTGCGCAATGTCTATGAGGCAAACAGGGAGCTTGCGCGAGAGCACGCGGGTCCTGCGGTTCTCGAGGTGTTCGGCGAGACGCCCTTCGTCCCGGAAGCGAAGCCGGAGGCGTATCAGCTGTCCGAGAAGCAGCAGAAGCTCATGACCTGGATGCAAAATGAACTGGCACAGCTCTCCAATCAGTATATTCCGGAAACGGAGCGCAGCTTCACGATCATCGCGTTTCCGCTCCCGGAGATCGGTCCGAACTATGAGGAGATCTTCCGCGAGACGGTGCGTATCAATATGTTGGACTACAAGCTGTACCAGAGAATTCAGCAGACACTGATCGACGCGCTCGACCAGGGCGAGGCCGTTCATATCAAGGGCAGGGACGGCAACCGCACCGATCTTATGGTGGCGTTGACGACACTGTCCGACCCAAAGAAGGAAACGCTGTTCGAGAACTGTGTGGCCGATGTGAACATTCCGGTGGGGGAGGTTTTCACATCTCCGAGGCTCGCCGGAACGAATGGGGTTCTGCATGTGAAGCAGGTCTATTTGAACGAGCTGAAATATCTGGATCTCGAAGTGAAGTTCAAGGATGGCATGGTGAAGGATTACAGCTGTGCCAATTTTGCGTCTCCGGAAGAGAACCGCAATTATTTTAAAGAAAATGTGCTGTTTCACCACGAGACGCTGCCGATGGGAGAGTTCGCAATCGGGACAAACACGACGGCCTACGTGATGGCGGAGAAATATCAGATCGCGGACAAACTGCCGATTCTGATTGCAGAGAAGATGGGGCCGCACTTTGCGCTTGGCGATACCTGTTACAGCTGGGATGAGGACACGCCGACGTACAATCCGGACGGCAAGCAGATCATTGCCCGGGACAACGAGGTCTCGCTGCTGCGAAAGGAGGATCCGTCGAAGGCGTACTTCGGCTGCCATACCGATATCACGATTCCGTATGAGGAGATCGGGCATATCGAGGTGGTTTGCGCGGACGGCAGGCGGATCCCGCTGCTTAGGGACGGGCGCTTTGTGCTGCCGGGGACGGAGGCGCTCAACGAGCCGTTTGAGGAGATTTGACTTAAACTTGCCAGCTGTCATGCATGGAGACTGGGCTTTTATTGTAAATAACAAAACGCGGCATTGACAAGGCAGAATTTACTAGGTAAAATTTAAAACAGCCATTTGCTTTGGCTGAAAAAACATCAGAGAAGAGGAGCGGATACGATGGCGAAGGTAGGCATTGTGATGGGCAGCGATTCCGATATGCCTGTGATGAGCAAGGCAGCGGATATGCTGGAGAAGTTCGGGATAGAGTATGAGATGAGGATCATCTCGGCGCACCGGGAGCCGGATGTTTTCTTCGAGTATGCGAAGACTGCAGAGGAGAAGGGCTTCAAGGTGATCATTGCGGGGGCGGGCATGGCGGCGCATCTGCCGGGCATGTGCGCGGCGATCTTTCCGATGCCGGTCATCGGGATTCCGATGCATACGACCTCGCTTGGCGGAAGGGATTCTCTGTACTCGATCGTGCAGATGCCGAGCGGCATTCCGGTTGCTACCGTGGCGATAAACGGCGGAGCGAACGCAGGTCTTCTGGCGGCGAAGATTCTGGCTGTCTCGGATCCGGAGCTGCTCGCGAAACTGAAAGCATACGCCGCAGAGCTGAAGGAGCAGGTCGAGGCGAAGGACGAAAAGCTGCAGCAGGTGGGATACAAGAATTATTCCCAAAAGTGATATCCGCGAAAAACGGCAGGTTTTTCAGAAACGGACACGGTTCATGAACAAGGAAGAAAATAACGTGCAAATCGGGAGGAACGTATGGACTACAAAAAAGCAGGAGTAGATATTGAGGCAGGCTATAAGTCCGTGGAGCTCATGAAGGAGCATGTGAGGCGGACGATGCGCCCGGAGATGCTCGGAGGCATCGGAGGATTTTCCGGGGCATTCTCGATGGAAGCGTTCAAAGATATGGAGAAGCCGACGCTTGTGTCCGGGACGGACGGCGTTGGGACGAAGCTAAAGCTGGCGTTTCTGCTGGACAAGCATGACACGATCGGCATCGACTGTGTGGCGATGTGCGTGAATGACATTGCGTGCGCGGGCGGAGAGCCGCTGTTCTTTCTCGACTATATCGCGTGCGGAAAGAATTATCCGGAGAAGATCGCGGCGATCGTCAGCGGCGTGGCCGAGGGCTGCGTGCAGGCAGGCGCGGCGTTGATCGGCGGCGAGACGGCCGAGCATCCGGGCATGATGCCGGAGGATGAATACGATCTGGCCGGGTTCGCGGTCGGCGTCGTGGACGAGAAGGACCTGATCACAGGCAAGGATCTGAAGCCGGGCGACGTACTTCTGGGAATCGCGTCCACGGGTGTACACAGCAACGGTTTTTCGCTTGTCCGGAAGGTGTTCCCGATGGAGCGGGAGGCACTGAACGAATATTATGAGGAGCTTGGGACAACGCTCGGCGAGGCGCTCCTGACTCCGACCCGGATCTATGTGAAAGCGCTTCGCAGCGTAAAGGAGGCGGGTGTGCGCGTCAAGGCGTGCAGCCACATCACAGGCGGCGGTTTCTATGAGAATGTGCCGCGGATGCTCCCGGACGGTGTGCGCGCCGTGATCAAGAAGGACAGCTATCCGGTTCCGGCAATTTTCCGCATGCTGGCGCAGCGGGGAGACATTGCCGAGGAGATGATGTACAACACTTACAATATGGGCATCGGTATGGTGGTCGCGGTTGCGCCCGAGGACGTCACGGCGGCAGTTGCGGCGATTGAGTCGGCGGGCGATACGGTGTACCAGATTGGAGGCATTGAGGCTGGCAAAAAAGGAGTGGTACTATGCTGAAGCTCGCGGTGATGGTGTCGGGCGGCGGCACGAACCTGCAGGCGATCCTCGACGCGATCGCGGACGGGAGCGTCACAAACGCGCAGGTCGTCCGCGTCGTCAGCAACAGCAGCAAGGCCTATGCACTTGAGCGCGCAAAGAAGGCGGGCATCGAGACCGTGTGTGTGACGCGCAAGGCCTATCCGCAGCCGGAGGAATTTGACCGCGCGCTGCTTGCGGCGCTTCAGGAGTCCGGGGCGGATCTCGTCGTGCTGGCGGGCTGCCTGGTGGTGCTTCCGCAGATTGTGATCGACGCGTATCCGAATCGTATCATCAATATTCATCCGGCTCTGATCCCTGCGTTTTGTGGAAAAGGGTATTACGGACTGGCGGTGCACGAGGCGGCGCTCGCGCGAGGTGTGAAGCTGACCGGGGCGACGGTGCATTTCGCGGACGGAGGCACGGACACCGGGCCGATCATCCTGCAGAAGGCGGTAGAAGTCTGCGAGGGCGATACGCCGGAGATCCTGCAGCGCAGGGTCATGGAGCAGGCTGAGTGGGTGATCCTGCCAAAGGCGATCGATCTGATCGCGAACGGGCATGTCAGGGTGGAAGACGGAAAAGTGCACATACAATGAAAGCTGTGAGGCAGCGAAGCAATCCGTAGGGCTTTCATAGACTAAAAATATGGAGGAAATATTTATGAAGGTACTGATCGTAGGCAGCGGCGGGCGCGAGCACGCGATTGCGTGGAAGGTAGCTCAGAGCCCGAAGGTGGATAAGATTTACTGCGCGCCGGGCAATGCGGGCATCGCGGAGTATGCCGAGTGCGTGGACATCAAGGCGATGGAGTTTGAGAAGCTTGCCGCGTTCGCGAAGGAGCACGCGGTTGACCTCACGGTGATCGGCATGGATGATCCGCTCGTGGGCGGTATCGTCGACGTGTTCGAGGCGCAGGGGCTGCGGGTGTTCGGACCGAGAAAGAATGCGGCGATCCTTGAGGGCTCGAAAGCGTTCTCGAAGGATCTGATGAAGAAATACCATATTCCGACTGCTGCGTACGAGAACTTCACGGACGCGCAGGCGGCGCTTACGTATCTGAAGACGGCAAAATTCCCGATCGTGCTCAAGGCGGACGGGCTGGCGCTCGGCAAGGGCGTGCTGATCTGCAATACGCCTGAGGAGGCCGAGGCTGGGGTCCGTGAGATCATGACGGATAAGAAGTTCGGAGACGCCGGGAACTGCATGGTCATCGAGGAGTTCATGACGGGCAGAGAGGTGTCCGTGCTGAGCTATGTGGACGGGAAGACGATCAAGCCGATGACCTCCGCACAGGACCACAAGCGAGCGGGAGACGGAGACACCGGGCTGAACACGGGCGGCATGGGGACATTCTCGCCGAGCCCGTTCTACACCGAAGAGGTGGACAAATATTGCAGGCAGTATATTTACCAGCCAACCGTCGACGCGATGGCGGCCGAGGGACGCCCATTCAAGGGGATCATCTTTTTCGGACTGATGTTGACGGCGGACGGGCCGAAGGTGCTTGAGTACAACGCGCGCTTCGGCGACCCGGAGGCGCAGGTCGTGCTTCCGCGGATGAAAACCGATATTATTGATGTGTTTGAGGCATGCATTGACGGTACGCTGGATCAGGTAAACCTGGAGTTTGAGAACAATGCGGCGGTCTGTGTTGTGCTCGCCTCGAAGGGCTATCCGGTGAGCTATGAGAAGGGCTATCCGATCAAAGGATTGGATACGTTTAAAGATAGGGAAGGCTATTATGTGTTCCACGCGGGCACCGCGAGGCGCGGCGGCGACATCGTGACGAACGGCGGACGTGTGCTCGGTGTGACAGCCACGGGAGCCAATCTGAAGGAAGCGCGCAGAAACGCGTACGAGGCGACCGGCTGGATATCCTTTGAGAACAAATACTGCCGAAGCGATATCGGCAAGGCGATCGATGAGGTAAAATAAGGTTTTAGTCAGGAGTGTAATTGTGATGAGGAAGAGAAGCAGCAAATGGAAGATACTGTTCATACTGACGGCGGTCCTGGCATGGATGTGCGCAGTCAGTGTGATGGCAGGAGAAGGGTCGAATGACAACTCGCTTGCAGATCTTGGGATTTTGACGGAAGGGGCGGAGGTGTTCCCGGAATTCGAATATGGGGTCACGGAGTACGAAGTCCGGGTTCCGGCAGGCACGCAGGAACTGGAGCTTGATCCGATTCCGACAAATGGAAACGCGTGGATCGTGGATATCACGGGCACAGAGCTCGTGGATGGAGAGACGACGGTTGAAATCACAGTGGAAGCGCAGAACGGGGAACGTTATCCGTATTATCTTCATGTGACGGAGAGCGGAAGTGCAGCTGTCGCGCCTGAGACGGAGCCGGCCCCGCAGACCGAGCCAGAGACGGAGCCGGAGCCAGAGACCGAGGACCCGCGTTACGTCAAGGTAGACCGGACGACCCTGCAGGAAGCGGAGAATACGATCAATGCGCTGAAGGATGAGACCAGGAGCTACCGGAACAGATCGACGATGCTGATGCGGATTTTATATGGGATGATCGCGTTCAGTGTAGTGCTTCTTTTTATTGTGATCAATCTGCTCTTGAAGAAGAAGGATCTGAAATCAGAGCTGCAGAAATACAGAGGTTACGGATACCGGCAGGAACCGGAGACCGGGAAGTATCCTCAGGAATACGAAGGGAGCCGTCAGGAGAAGGCATACGCCTCGCGGGGCAATCATACGCAGGCTTATGAGGGCGACAGCGAGAGGCAGACGCAGCAATATGCGCAGGAGCGTGAGCCGCAGCTGCAGGTCTATCGGCCTGAGCCGCCTGTAGAGAGAGACGATCCGGCGACGGTGCCGAAGCCGCAGAAGGCGAAAAAGAAGCCGAAGAAGATGCCGGAGTACCAGCAGTCAAAGCCGCAGCCGCGCAAGGAAAACGGTCAGAGTCCTCAGAAGAAGGAGAAAACCGACAAGGTAGAGATCACTATGATCGACTTGTAGGAAGTAAATATGTAAGGCGGGACGGAAAGAGTTTATGCCGATAGTGTGGAGGGCAGGGCGTCTCGGAGGGGAACCTGTATACAGGGCGTCCGTTCGGAGGCGTCCCTGCCCTTCACAGCCTGTTATATAGTACATATTACAAAGGAGGAAATATCAGATGTTGATACAGATAGACTTTCAGAGTGAAGAGGCGCTTTACATGCAGCTTCGAAATCAGATCATACTGGGGATCGCCACATCGATGATACGCGAGGGTGATCCTCTGCCGTCGGTTCGCCAGCTTGCGGGAGACATCGGGATCAATATGCACACGGTGAACAAAGCGTACTCCGTGCTGAGACAGGAGGGCTTTGTGACGATTGACCGCAGAAAGGGCGCGGTCATTGCGGTGGATGCCAACAGGCTGCAGGCGGCAGAAGAGATGAAGAAGGAGCTCCGTGTGATTCTGGCAAAGGGTTTCTGCAAGAACATCACACGCGAGGATGTGTACGGGTTAATCGATGAGATATATGATGAGTATGAGAGACAGGAGGACAATTGATGCAGGATAATTTCACAAAGAGCGCTGTGCAGGTTCGCAATCTGGCAGTGAAGGCGGCGAAGAGCTGCGGACACAGCTATGTTGGTTCCGAGCATCTTTTGATCGGTCTTTTGCAGGAGCCGAAGGGAACGGCAGGGGCTGTACTCAGAGCGCATAACGTGGAGGAGGAGAAGCTGAGGGAGCTGATCGATCGTCTGATTGCTCCGGATGGCAGCGTGCTTTCTGCACAGGAGGAGGGCTGGAGTCCGCGTGCCCAGGAGATCCTTGCGGCAAGTGTTGAGACGGCGCAGTTTCTCGGCAGCGAGCAAACGGGGACGGAGCATATTCTTTTGGCGATCCTTCAGGATGTCGAGTGTGTGGCAGCCAGGCTGCTTCACACGCTCGGGGTAAATCTCCAGAAGCTATATCTGGATCTTGCCGCCGTGATGGGGATCCCTGAGGAGAAATACAAGGAGCTTCTGCGGGGTGCGCACTCGGATGGAGCCGCGACGAACACACCGATGCTTGACCAGTACAGCCGGGATCTGACGGAGCTGGCGGCGGCGCACAAGCTGGATGTGACAGTCGGCAGGCAGCAGGAGACGGAGCGCATCATCCAGATCCTGAGCCGCAGGACAAAGAATAATCCCTGCCTGATTGGAGAGCCGGGAGTCGGCAAGACCGCGATTGTGGAAGGATTGGCCCAGAGGGTTGCCGCAGATCAGGTGCCGGAGCCGATGCGCGGAAAGCGTGTTGTGACGCTTGATATGGCCGGGATGGTGGCCGGCTCGAAGTACCGCGGTGAGTTCGAGGAGCGCATCAAGCGGATTATCCGCGAGGTGGTGGACAGTGGCGACGTGCTGCTCTTCGTGGATGAGCTGCACACGATCATCGGGGCGGGCGGGGCCGAGGGCGCGCTCGACGCGTCCAATATCCTGAAGCCGTCGTTGTCCCGCGGTGAGCTGCAGCTGATCGGTGCGACGACAATTGAGGAGTACCGCAAATATATCGAGAAGGATCCGGCGCTGGAGCGCAGGTTTCAGCCGGTGCATGTGGAGGAGCCTTCCGAGGAGGAGACAGAGGAAATCCTGAAAGGACTGCGCCCGGTCTACGAGCGACACCATGGCGTGCAGATCACGGACGAGGCCATCGAGGCTGCCGTGAAGCTTTCCAGACGCTACATCAACGACCGTTTCCTTCCGGATAAGGCGATCGATCTCATCGATGAGGCGTCTGCGCGTAGGCAGCTCGGCTATTACAATGTTTCCGGCCGTCTGGCTGAGCTTCAGGAGCAGTACGACGCGCTCCTCGCTGGCCGTGAGACAGCCCTGAGAGAAGGGCGGCTGGAAGACGCGAAGCAATTCAATCAGGAGAAAGAGGCGCTTCAGGCAAAGCTGGAGCGTGAGAAGAAGAAAATTCACAGAAGGCAGCAGGGACATAAGTCCACTGTGACAGCCGAGGATATCGAGCAGATCGTCTCAATCTGGACGAAGATTCCGGTACAGAAGCTAGCAGATCGCGAGGGGAAGAAGCTGCTCAAGCTGGATCAGCTGCTGCATCACCGTGTTATCGGGCAGGAGGAGGCGGTGCAGGCAGTCGCGAAGGCAATTCGCAGAAGCCGCGCCGGTCTGAAGAGCCCGAATCGTCCGATCGGGTCGTTTCTGTTTCTCGGGCCGACCGGCGTCGGCAAGACGGAGCTTTCCAAGGCGCTCGCGGACGTGGTGTTCGGCAGCGAGCAGTCGATGATCCGCGTAGATATGTCCGAGTATATGGAGAAGCACAGCGTGTCCCGGCTGGTCGGTTCACCGCCGGGCTATGTGGGCTACGACGAGGGCGGACAGCTCAGCGAGAAGGTGCGGCGGAATCCGTATTCGGTCGTTCTCTTCGACGAGATTGAGAAGGCCCATCCGGACGTGTTCAACATCCTGCTTCAGGTGCTTGACGAGGGACACATCACGGATGGACAGGGACGCAAGATTGATTTCAAGAATACGATCCTGATCCTGACGTCAAACGCAGGGGCGCAGTCGATCGTGGCGCCAAAGCATCTCGGCTTTGGAGCGGGGAGCGACGAGAAGAAGAACTATGAATCGATGAAATCCAGCGTGCTTGAGGAGGTGCGACGGATCTTCCGGCCAGAGTTTTTGAACCGTATTGATGAGACGATCGTCTTCCATCAGCTCACGGAGGAGAATATCCGGGATATCGCGGGTCTGCTGCTTGACGAGCTCGCGAGGCGCTGCAAGGAGCAGATGGAGCTCACGCTGAAATTCAGCCCTGCTGTGCGGCAGTATATCGCGAAGGAGGGCTTCGATCCGAAGTACGGTGCGCGTCCTCTGCGGCGCGCGGTACAGAGCAAGGTTGAGGATCTGCTGGCGGAGGAGATTCTCGCGGGCAAGGTGAAGGCGGGGGATACGGTGCGCGTCTCATGCCGGAGCGGAAAGATTTCATTTGATTCGATCTAGGTGAAAAGAGTAAATCCGAGCTCCGGGGCCGGGTAAGGAATCCGGGCGGTGTTTTCCGCTCAGAGGGCTGGAATTTCAGACAGGTTTGTGATAAGATAACACTATAAGCATTCGAAAGAAGAATCAGGAGGGCAACACAATGTCAGGTATCAAAGAGCTTATACGCACAGAGTCAGACGGAACGCTCAGCTTTGGGGATTATGAGTTGGCACAGAAGCAGAAGCGCTCGGACTACGAGCACGACGGGGATCTGTATAAGGTGAAGACATTTGCAGACATCACGAAGCTGGAGCGCAACGGTATGTTTGTCTATGAGTCTGTTCCGGGGACTGCCGTGTACAACTTCCGTGAGACGGAGAATGGGGTTTCGTTCCAGGTGGAAGGCACGCAGGATACACAGATCATCCTCGGGCTTGAGGAGGACGCGGAGTATAAGATTTACATTAACGATACGAATATCGGCACAATGAAGACAAATATGGGCGGCAAGCTGGTGCTGAGCGTGGAGGCCGGCGCGGCAGGCAGCATTCCGGTAAAGGTAGTGAAATTATAAATGGCAAAGGCGAAAACAGTGTTCTTCTGCCAGAACTGTGGATTCGAGTCCTCGAAATGGATGGGGCAGTGCCCCGGGTGCAAGGAGTGGAATTCATTTGCGGAAGAGCCGAAATTGATCACAAAGAAGGCAACTACGGGAGCTGCGCGGCGTGAAGCTGCGCAGCCTCTTGCACTGTCGCAGATTCAGATGAGCGCAGCGGCGCGGACGACGACCGGGATCGGGGAGTTGGACCGCGTGCTGGGCGGCGGTATTGTACAGGGTTCGCTTGTGCTGGTGGGCGGCGATCCCGGCATCGGCAAGTCCACGCTGCTTCTCCAGGTGTGCCGCAACCTGTCACAGGACGGGAAGCGCGTCCTCTACATATCCGGGGAGGAATCTCTGCAGCAGATCCGGATGCGTGCGCAGCGCATGGGAGAGTTTACAGATCAGCTGATGATTCTGTGCGAGACGAATCTTGAGGAAATCAGAGAAGCGATCACGAAGATGAATCCGGAGGTTGTCATCATCGACTCGATTCAGACCATGTACAATGAGGAGGTCACATCCGCCCCGGGCAGCGTCTCGCAAGTGAGAGAGTCGACAGGCGTCCTTTTGCAGATCGCGAAGGGCATGAACATCCCGATCTTCATCGTGGGACATGTGACGAAGGAGGGCGTTGTGGCAGGACCGCGTGTGCTCGAGCATATGGTGGACACGGTGCTCTATTTTGAGGGCGACCGGCACGCTGCGTACCGGGTGCTGCGAGGCGTGAAGAACCGCTTTGGCTCCACCAACGAGATCGGTGTGTTTGAGATGCGTGAGAGCGGACTCGTGGAGGTGCCGAATCCGTCGGAGTACATGCTGGAGGGCAAGCCGGAGGGCGCGTCCGGCTCTGTCGTGGCCTGCACGATGGAGGGGACAAGGCCGGTGCTGCTGGAGGTGCAGGCGCTTGTGTGCAAGACGAATCTGGCGTTTCCTCGCAGGACTGCGGCGGGGACGGATCTGAACCGCGTCAACCTTCTGATGGCGGTGCTGGAGAAACGCGCGGGGCTCGGACTTTCCTCCTGCGACGCCTACGTGAATATCGCCGGGGGTATCCGCATGAACGAACCTGCGCTGGATCTCGGCATCGTTCTCGCCATCGCGTCGAGCATGAAGGATCAGCCGATCGACGAGAAGACGATCGCGTTCGGTGAGGTAGGCTTAAGCGGCGAGGTGCGCTCGGTCAGCATGGCAGAGCAGCGCGTGCGCGAGGCGAAGCGCCTCGGCTTTGACACGGTGATCCTGCCGGCGGCCTGCAAACGACAGGCGACCCAGGTCGAGGGGATACAGCTGGTCGGTGTGAAGAACGTGCGCGAGGCGATCCGGGCAATATCATAAAGAACAGAAAAACGGTTTCGATCATCACAACAGTGCAAAAGGCGGACGCCGGTATTACTTGTGGTGATTTACAGATTACAGGAGAGAATGATCCGGGCATATTCCGGATGGTTCTCTTTTGCTTTTTTAAGAAAATTGTCAGATTTCCCTAAAGAAAATATAGCCGCTGTCTGTTATACTGTTCTCAATGGCGCTGCGCATGCCGGGCGAATATGTGTTGACTTTCTGATCTGAGAGTTTCCGGGCGATATGCCGACGCGATCGTGTTGTACCGTGTGGGGAGGAAGTTGCAGATGGACAATTACAATATACTGGTGGTGGACGACGACAGAGAGATCGTGCGCTCGCTTTCGCGTCTTCTGGAGCTGGAGGGGTATCATGTGTACAAGGCGTATCAGGGGATGGAGGCGCTGGATATTCTGGCGCACGAGCCGGTTCACCTGATTATCCTGGACGTGATGATGCCGCAGCTCAACGGACTGTCAGCGCTGATGAAGATCCGGGAGAAAAATAACATCCCGATCATTATGCTGTCGGCGAAGACAGAGGAGAGCGATAAGGTACTGGGGCTCTCGATGGGTGCGGATGACTACGTGACGAAGCCGTACAATACGGCGGAGCTGATGGCGCGCGTGAAATCCCAGCTGCGGCGCTATTTCTCCCTTGGAGCAGTGGCGGATCAGGGGAGTGGGGACGACTTGCTGAAGAACGGCGGACTGGTGCTGAACCGGAATACAAAACAGTTGACGGTTGACTCGGAGCCGGTTCGTCTGACTGCGACAGAGTACAAGATCGTCGAGCTGCTGATGAGCCATCCGGGCTATGTGTTTTCCGCGGAGGAGATCTACAGCCGGGTCTGGCAGGAGGAGGCTTACGGCGTGGAGAATACCGTGATGGTGCATATCCGCCGTATCCGCGAGAAGATTGAGATCACGCCGAAAAATCCAAAATATCTCAAGGTGGTGTGGGGCATTGGTTACAAGATTGAAAAATTTGATTGACTTTGAGCGGCAGCCGGAGAGAAGGCAGGCGATCCTGCTGATTACACTCTTCTTTCTGGAGTCCGTTCTTGTGACGCTGACGGTGATCTATTTCCGGTATTTCCGCGATTATTCCTCGTGGAGATGGACGGCCTATGCAAAGCCGTACCAGATCAGATTTGTCGTCCTGCTGCCGGTGGTGGTTCTGCTGGGCGTTTATTTTGCGCGCTGTCTGTCGGAATTTATGAAAAAGCATCCGCTCAAGGCGTACGGAAAGCCGCTTCGGGTCGACCGGATCAAGACGGAGATCCTGGGGCTTGTCATGCTGTGGACCGGGCTGATCTGGGCGGATGTGCTGTTTGGCTTTGATCTGGGGCTCGGAAATTATGTTTTTGTAGAGGGGATCAGCGTATCCTCGCAGTCTAAAGACGCGCTGCTCGGACTATGGGACATTGTATCCTTTGCGGTAGCGCTTCTTTTGGTGCTCGTGATATTTTACGGCAGCGCTGCGATCCTGCTGCGTCAGCGGGCTCTGGGGATCCTACCGGAGACCTCGCTGATCCGGACGGCGTCGCGGCGGTATCTGGAGCGGACGACGCTCGAAAAGCGCCTGCAGAACCGCCGCAGGGGAAGCATTTGGCTTGCAGTCTTCTTTACAGTGGACGGCTGTGTTGCGTCGATGTGGGCGATGGATTATATCGGAGAGGCGGGGGCCGCGGCCGGACTGTGCGTTATCGCTCTTTTCGTCCTGTTTCTTAAGGTGGGATTCTTCGGAAAGCTGCCACAGGAGGCAGGGCGGCTGGCGGAGCAGATCCGCTGCATGTCGGAAGGGGAGGAGCTGCCGGAGAAATACACTCTCTCGGAAAACGCCATCCTGCACGAGCCGTCGGTTCAGCTGAAGAATATCGACAGCGCGATGCATGACAGCGTGGAAAAACAGGTGCAGGCGGAGCGGCTGAAGATCGATCTGATCACGAACGTCTCGCACGACCTGAAGACGCCGCTGACTTCGATGATCGGCTACACGGATCTGCTCAAAAAGGAGGATCTGGGCGCGGAGGCGCGGGATTATGTAGAGATCATCTCGACAAAACAGGAACAGCTGAAAAATATGATCCAGGATCTCTTTGATCTCTCGAAGGCGACGAGCGGGGCGGACCAGATGACGATCGAGATCCTTGACATGCGCAGGCTTCTGGAGCAGACACTGGGGGATATGGAGGACGTAATCCGCGCGAGCGGCAGGGAGATCCGCACAAGCTTTACGGAGGAGGCGCTGCTCTTCGCCGGGGACAACAATAAGGTGTACCGCGTCGTGCAGAACCTGCTGGAGAACGCGCTCAAATATTCCCTGCAGGGAACGCGCATTTACATCGAGACGGCGCGTGTGGACGGGCAGGTCGAGATGCAGATGAAGAACATCGCGTCCTATGAGATGGATTTTTCGCCGGAGGAGATTACGGAGCGCTTTGTGCGCGGCGATAAGGCGCGGACGACCGAAGGACACGGCCTTGGGCTGGCGATCTCTTCCAGCTTCGTGCACAATATGGGCGGTACGCTGGAGATCGTGACGGATGGCGACCTGTTCAAGGCAACCGTGCGCTTTCCGGGCGTGCCGGGATGAGAATGAGGTGTTTTGAGGGAAAATATTGATATATTATAACTAATGGGGCATATCACACAAAGTATTTCAGTGTGACAGCCTCATTTTTTATTGCATTGGTATATACACGATATTGCATATGGTTATTTTGTAATTGCGTATAGTGTGGAAGTTAAGATGGACGCAAGACACTAAATATTGACAAGGGCAACAAGAAGATTTAATATAACTTATGTTTTGCTTTATTGTAAATATATTTGCCTACAAAAAGGAGGATATCATGAAAACAGAGCGATATGAGCAGTTAGATGGTTTGCGTGCTTTTGCAGTATGTCTTGTAGTAGCAAGCCACACCAACGCTTTCAAAATGACAGGTCAAGGTGGTCTTGCAGTAGCATTCTTTTTTGTTTTGAGCGGCTACCTGCTTGTGCTTCCGTGGATGAAAGATGGCGAGGAACGATTCTGCTCTCTGTCCGGGATATTGTCCTTTTATTGGAGGCGGATTCTCCGCCTGATTCCAGTATATTACGTTGTATATATAGCAGCGCACTGGCTTACAGATTCAACGGAAAGTCTGGTAGATCATCTGTTATTTATAAACTGCTCCGGCCATCTGTGGTTTTTGCAGCAGGAGGTTCTGTTTTATGTTCTTGCGCCACTTTTTATGTTAATCCTTGCTTTGCTGAAGAAGAAAGGAAAATTTCCGAATCTCCTGATCGCGGCTTTGCTTTTTGTCGGCGCACACTATGCACAGAAATATTTGAAGGCAAATGTATTTTATCTGATGGGGAATGGGAAAAAGCAATATTTTCGGCTTGGAATTTTCCTGATGGGAATGGCTTTTGGCTATGTCCAGAAATCGATGAGCTTTTCTTCTATAAAGAATATTGTCGGAAAGATTACGGCGGATATCGTCGGCATAATACTTCTGGCTGCCTCCGTTTTCAGCTCCGCTTATTTTCTTGCAAAATTTAATCCGAATTTGTCTCAATACTATGTAGGCTGGACCAAACCTCTTTGGTGTGCTTTTGGAAGCGGTATATTGCTCCTGTTGATTACCTGGAACAAGGATGGGTACTTATCCAGATTTTTCCGTCTGCCGTTTCTCGTCTATATTGGGAAAATGAGCTATGTGATTTATTTGGTTCATTTCTTTATGCTGCCATATGCAGGCTTCTCATCTCCGAAAAAAATGTTCTGTGCCATTTTTGCCGCCAGCCTGGGACTGGCTGCTGTCTGGAATGAATGGTTTGAAAAGCCATTACAGAAGCTGGCTTCTTGTTGGCCGAAGCAAAAAGAAAAATAGAGAGATTCATAGAGAAAGCCAGAGACACCTGATTTCAAGTATCTCTGGCTCTTTTCATGAACAGGGGTTGAGAGAATCGAACTCCCACTAAGAGTTTTGGAGACTCCTGTCATACCACTTGACCAAACCCCTATGTGACAACTCACCAAATATTTATAGCATACAACAGGCGGGTTGTCAAATGAATTTTTAGTCAGATTCCGCGAATGTCCAGGGCTTTGGTAAGCGCCCGGATTCAGCCTTTCTGATTTTTGTTGTAGATCAGCATAAGCCCCTTCAGCAGCAGCAGATCATCGATGATGATCTCACGTTTGCAAAAGGGAATGATCGTCTTGGCCATGCCGCCCGTGGAGATGACGGTGCATTTCTCGCCCAGCTCTTCCTCAATGCGCGCGATGGAACCGTCGATACTGGCCGCGGTGCCGTAGATAACGCCGCTGCGCATGCAGTCGACTGTGTTGGAACCGATGACCTTTTTCGGCGGATCCAGGCTGATCTTTGGAAGCTGTGAGGTCCGCATTGTAAGTGATTCCAGAGAGACCTTGAGCCCGGGGATGATCATGCCGCCGAGAAAATTTTTCTCCCGGTCAATGACGGAAATTGTCGTAGCCGTTCCCATATCGACGATGATAAGGGGGCAAGGGTACTCGTGGATTGCGGCGATTGCGTCGGCCACCCGATCACTGCCGAGCTGAGCCGGATTGTCCAGCATGATTTTCAGGCCGGTGCGGATGCCAGGGCCTACGACCATGACGGGTGCCTGCGTCAGCCGGATCATCGCATCCTTGATCGTCTGTGTTACCGAGGGCACCACCGACGAGATGATGCCGCCCTGAAACGAGAGATGATTCAGATGGTTAAGCTCGAGGATGTTCTTGATCAGAACCGTGTACTCGAGCGACGTCGAATCCTGGTTCGTCGAAAGCCGTTCGATGAAATGAATCTGCTCCCCCTCGAAGCAGCCAAGCACAATATTTGAATTTCCGATGTCAACAGCCAGAATCATGACAGAACCCCCTTATTGCTATTTTTTCTGATCCGAAAGTAAAGTGCTGTCGTAATAACGATTTATGAATTGAATAGAACAAACGCCGGCTGTGATTTAGACAACCGCATTTTTGGCCGTCACTCCGGGCACGAAGCGCGCCTTGTACAGAGCCAGTCCGACCGCGCCTGTAATGATCGTCGACGAGATCATCTCAAAGACTGCGTTGATGCCGACGAAGCCGCAAACAAACAGGATTACGTTCTTTCCGCCGATCAGCTCCTGCATGTATTCCGTATTGCCGAAGAGCAGGATGAGTGCGCTCATGAAGAACAGTGTGTTCAGAAAGGCCGAGCAGAAGCCGGTCGCCAGACAGGCGACGGATACATTCGTAAGCTTTCTCACACCCCGGAAAATATAACCGAGCAGAAAACCGTCAAGCACGCGCGGGACAAAGCGCTGGATAAATGCGAGCACCGGATTGATGTTGAACAGGATGGCGCCCATCGCGCTTGTGCCGCCTACGCCGATACACTGCAGGAAGCTGGTGAGCCCAAACACGCCTCCGGCGATTGCGCCCCCGACCGGGCCGAGAGTGATCGCGGAGATCGCCACCGGAATCACGTTGAACGTGATGGCGAGCGGTCCGATATTCAGATAGCCGAGCGGGGTGTATGCCATGAGAAGCAGAATGGCGGTCATGAGACCCAGAATGACGAGTTGCGAGACAGTAAATTTTGTTTTCATATGAAGTTCCTCCTTGTTATTATTCCCCGGGTGACAATGCGCAGAAGACCGGATGTGGGCGGCGCAGGCGGTTATTGCCCTGAAAAGGTGCAGTGCCGCGGACGCTGGTAAATGCCCTTATGTACGGTGAATCTGCCTGTCCCCAATATGGGATACAATACAATTACAGGAGCACTATAACATACTTTTTCTGTTTGCACAATGAAAAAATTCTTTCTTCCATCGTCAACAAAAGATTTATTGAGATAAAGGGTATAATATGGTACAATCAGGTAGCGGATATGAAGATCATGCAAAGAGATAAACAATAAAGACAAGCAGTAAAGACGAGTAGAAAGACAGGTAAAAAACAGACGAAAGGTTCCGGGCGATCCCGGACGGAAATCGTGAGAGGTGAGCAGCATGGAAAATGTTTCAGTGAGCAGAATTCGTATGCCGAGGCTGGATCTGCACTGTCATCTGGACGGCTCGCTGTCCCACAGCTTTGTCGAGGATGTGCTGGGGCGCAAGGTGAGTATGGAAGAACTGCAGGTAGAGCCGGATTGTCGGAACCTTGCCGAGTATCTGGCGAAATTCGCGCTGCCGTTTGAGTGCATCCAGTCGGCGGAGTATCTGAAATATGCCGGATATGACTTCATGAAAAGCGTGAAGGAGGATGGCCTGGATTATGTGGAGGTTCGTTTCGCGCCGGTGTCGAGCTGCATGGAAGGCCTCGATGTGCGGACGGTGATCGAGTCAGTGCTGGAGGGGATCCGGTGCGGGGAAGAAGAATTTGGCATCACCTGCGGCGTGATCGTCTGTGCGATGCGTAATCACAGCGAGGAGCAGAATCTTGATATGCTGCGCACGGCGCGGGAATTTCTGGGAGAAGGCGTCTGCGCGGCGGATCTGGCGGGCGATGAGGCGTCGTACCCGATGCGGCAGTTTCGGGAGCTTTTTCAGGAAGTAAAGCGAATGGACATGCCGTTCACATTGCACGCCGGCGAGTGCGGAAACGCGGAGAATATCGTGGAAGCCATAGAGTGCGGGGCGAGACGCATCGGACACGGGGTGGCGATGAGCGGCCGTGCGGATGTGATGAATCTGTGCCGAGGCCGGAGGATTGGGATTGAGATGTGTCCGACGAGCAACCTGCAGACCAGGGCGGTGGCGGATTTCAGCGTGTACCCGATGCGGGAGTTTCTCGACAACGGTCTGCTCGTGACGATCAACACGGACAACCGCACGATCAGCGGAACCTCGCTTGAACAGGAGATCCAGACGGTTCGGGAGCATTGCGGGATGACGGACGAGGATATAGCGCGCATGATGAAAAACGCGGTGGAGGTTTCCTTCGCGCCGGATGAGGTGAAGCAGAGGCTGCTCGAACAGTTCGGCGAGTAAGCAGACAAAACATTTGAAAGCGCATAGGGTTTGTGTGACCGGCAAAACTTGTATGGACAGAAGACCAGAGAGAGGGACAGGTGAAGTTTTATGTATGAATTGGAGCAGGTGGGGCAGGACAGCTTCTACATCCAAAGCCCGGCGAAGATCGGGCTGTTTCGCATCAGCGAGAAGGAGGTATGCCTGATCGACAGTGGGAGCGACAAGGAGGCAGGGCGTAAGGTCCGGCAGATCCTGGATAAGAACGACTGGCGGCTGACTGCTATTCTCAATACTCACTCAAATGCGGATCACATCGGCGGAAACAAATATCTGCAGGGGCAGACGAACTGCAGGATTTACGCGCCGGGGATCGACTGCGATTTCACGAATCACACGATCCTCGAGCCCGCGTTCCTCTACGGGGGCTTCCCGCCGAAGGAGCTGCGGCACAAATTCCTGCTCGCGCAGGAGAGTCAGGCGGAACCGCTTGTGCAGGAACGGCTTCCGGATGGATTGGAGATGATCGCGCTGCCGGGGCATTTCTTTGATATGGTCGGCTTCCGCACGAGGGACGATGTCGTGTATCTGGCGGATTGTCTGTCGAGCCGGGCGACGCTTGAGAAATATCAGATCAGTTTTGTGTATGATGTGGCGGCGTATCTGGAGACGCTGGAACAGGTGAAGGAGATGCATGCGGCCCTGTTCGTCCCGGCGCATGCGGAGCCTGCGGAAGACATCGCGCCGCTTGCGCAGTACAACATCGACAAGGTAAATGAGATTGCGGACAGGATCGTGGGTTTCTGCCGGGAGCCGGCCGGATTCGAGGCAGTGCTGCGGCGGCTGTTCCTGGATTACGGACTTGTGATGAACTTTGAGCAGTACGCGCTGGTCGGAAGCACGGTGCGCTCTTATCTGGCGTGGCTGAAGGACAGCGGACGGCTGGAGGCGCTGTTTGAGGACGGGCAGCTGCTGTGGAGGGCTGTGTGAGAAAAAGTTACAGAAAGCAGAGGGAGCAGAATGTTACAGGGAAAAACAGTAATCCTCGGCGTGACCGGGGGTATTGCCGCGTACAAGGCGGCGAATCTGGCAAGTCTTTTGAAAAAGCAGCATGCGGACGTGCATGTGATCATGACGCAGAACGCAACACAGTTCGTCGGGCCGGTGACGTTTGAGACGCTGACTGGGAACAAGTGCCTGACGGACACGTTTGACAGGAGTCATCCGTTTGAGGTGGAGCATGTGGAGCTGGCGAAACGCGCGGATCTTGCGCTTGTGGCTCCGGCGACGGCTAACGTGATGGCGAAGCTGGCGCACGGGCTGGCGGACGATATGCTGACGACGACGTTGCTGGCCTGCGATTGCCCAAAGCTGATCGCTCCGGCGATGAACACGCGAATGTACGAAAATCCGGTGACGCAGGACAACGAGCAGTTGCTGAAAAAATATGGCTGGAAGGTCATCGAGCCTGCGGTCGGGCATCTGGCCTGCGGCGACAGCGGGAAGGGCAAATTTCCGGAGGAGAGCCTGATCGTCGGGCATGTATTGAATGAGATTGCCTTTGCGAAGGATATGGAAGGACTGCATGTGCTCGTGACGGCGGGGCCGACGATCGAGCCGATCGATCCGGTGCGCTTTCTGTCGAACCATTCAAGCGGGAAGATGGGCTACGCGATTGCGCATGTCTGCCGGATGCGCGGGGCAGAGGTGACGCTGGTGAGCGGGCGGACGAGTCTTGACGCTCCGGTCGGCGTAAACGTGGTTCCAATCGGTTCGGCTCAGGAGATGTTTGAGGCGGTGACCTCCCGCGCGGAACAGCAGGATATGATCATCAAGGCGGCGGCCGTGGCGGATTACCGACCTGCGGTTGTAGCGGATGAGAAGGTGAAGAAGTCTGACGACGAGCTGAACATTGAGCTTGAGCGGACGCAGGACATTCTGGCTTGGCTCGGGGCACACAAGGGTGAGCGGCAGATTCTCTGTGGCTTTGCGATGGAGACCGAGCATATGGTTGAGCACGCGCGTGAGAAGCTGGAGCGCAAGAATCTCGACCTGATCGCTGCGAACAATGTAAAGGTGGCGGGCGCGGGCTTCGGGACTGACACAAACGTGGTGACGCTGATCGACATGCAGGGTGCGCAGGAGCTGGAACTGATGAGCAAAGAGGACGTCGCCGTGAAGCTGACGGACGAGCTGCTGAAAATCCGCGCGAAGAAAGTATTGAAATGACATGTTTCAAATCAGGTAAAGAATATGGCAGACCCGCACGTCTGAAACATGACGGAGAGTGCTGTGGAATGTGTCAGAGGTTTGCGGAAAAAGAGGAGTGCCGGAACGTATGAAGTGTTACGAGACCGTATGGGAGATTTTCAATAAATGTGCGAACAACCAGATGCGCGACGTATTCATTGAGGAGCTTGAGATTGAGGACATCGACGCATTTCTGCAGGAGAAATTTAAGGGCAAGGAAGTCACATTCGACAAGACCGTACAGCCGGACGGGACGATCGTCTACGACATCACCGCCTCCGGGATCAAGGAGCGATATTCGTTTACGGAGATCTGAAGTTTGCGGGAACGGCTTTCGACAGTCTCGTTGCGGGACAAGCCGGGCAGCAGGTCAAAAGAGCGGACAGATTTATATAGGTTCAGAAAAACGGACAGACATAGAGAAAGACAGGAGAGGCAATCGCATGGATTATATCATTCAGTCACTGGAAGAGCAGCAGGTGAGCAGGGAGCTTCTGCGCGCGATCGCGGAGTTTCGGGAGAGATATCCGGTGGAGGAGAAGCTGAAACCGAGGATCATCCGGCCGATGCTGCCGTACTACGGACGGGAGACGTTCGAGATGGCGGCGGCTGCGCTTCTGCAGGGGGAGAATATCCTCCTGACCGGCACGAAGGCGACCGGGAAAAACATTCTTGCGGAGAACCTTGCCTACGTGTTTGGAAGGCCGTCGTGGAACATCTCATTTCATGTCAATATGGACAGCAGCGCGCTGATCGGCACGGACACGTTCCGCGCGGGCGAGGTGCAGCTGCGCACCGGCCCGGTCTACGACTGCGCGGTCGGCGGGGGCTTCGGCATCTTCGACGAGGTGAACATGGCGAAGAACGACGCGGTCTCCGTGCTCCACGCGACGCTCGATTATCGCCGGATCCTTGATATTCCTGGTTATGAGAAGGTGAGCCTGCACGATGCGGCCCGCTTCATCGGCACGATGAACTATGGATACGCGGGCACGCGCGAGCTCAACGAGGCGCTGGTGTCGCGTTTTCTGGTGATTGAGATGCCGATGGCGACGGAGGATACGCTGCACTATATTTTGGAACGAGTCTTCCCGGATTTCCGGAAGGAAGGGCTGGAGCAGATCTGCGGGCTGTTCCTCGACCTGCAGACGAAGGCAAACAACAACGAGATCTCTACGAAGCCGCTCGATCTGCGTGGACTGATCGGCGCGCTCAAGACCGTGCGCGCGGGGCTCAGCCCCCGGCTTGCAATCCGCATGGGGATCGTCAACAAGAGCTTCGACCTGTTCGAGCGCGAGATCGTGGAGGACATCGTGATGACGCGCATCCCGGAGAGCTGGACGTCGGCGGAAATTTTCGGGGCATCGTGCATAGTGCACAGCCCGGCAAGGACTTGCTGTGTCAGGGCAGATCATTGAGGGCCGCCGGTGCTTGGTGAGCGCAAGCGAACTTATGCACCGCTGCGTGCCCGATTAAGCGCGAGCGGGTCTGCCCTGACATTGCAAGCCCTTGCAGGGCGTCCGGTTAGCCAATACGTGAATTGAGCAAACGGAGAAGAAAATGGACGAGCTG
The DNA here is from genome assembly GCA_947629385.1 of uncultured Lachnospiraceae bacterium. GTDB lineage: Bacteria > Bacillota > Clostridia > Lachnospirales > Lachnospiraceae > Choladousia. The sequence goes on along the minus strand of CANRDO010000009.1, from coordinate 6,949 downwards.
TATGCATCCGACGACCTCATGACGGAGGCGGAAAACCGAATACGCAACCTGATGTGGACGGTCAGCGGGGATTACCGGCTGGACACGAAGCTTGACATGGAGTCCTGGCATCGCTCGAAGTATATTTCCATGTACGACGCGGTGAAGCAGGGCGCTTTCGCGCGCTTTTTCGACCGGGACGAGCTCGGACTTTACCTCGTGAAGAAGGTGTACTATGGGGCGCAGGAGCAGCCGCTGACGGAGCTCGCGCAGCTCTGCGTGGACGCGGCGGTGTACCGGAAGATCGCGGCGGAGCGGCCCGGCGTGCCGGAGCTGCGGCAGAAGGCGTTCTCGGACCTGCTGGATCTGTCGTTTCAGAGGATGAGCGCGTCACTGCCGGGCAGGATCAAGATCGCTTTGCTGCGCGGGTATCTGCGAGGCGACTGGCACTGTGAGCGGCAGATTGAAGAGGCGCTGCGGCTGATCCGCGCTCTGGAGGACGCGCGCGATACGATGGAGCTGATCCGTGCGACGGACGAGCTGTACAATACGTTGATCGACAAGAGCTTCGTGCGCAAGCACGGGGATCTGGCGCATGTGCTCGCCGTGACGGCGGATGATCTGCAGGAGTTTGACTGGAGCGATTTTCTGGAAGAGGAGATGGGCGAGGATCTGCTTGAGCGCTACATGAACAAGATGAACAGCCAGGTGACGACGCTGCAGGAGGAGCAGGACGAGAAGGAGGACGCGCCGAGGAATCCGGGTAAGCGCAAGGTGACGCTGATCTCGCCGGAGGCCGCGGCGAAGATGCACTCGTACATCGAGCTGAATTACGGAAGATCGTACCTCTCGGAGCTGGAGCAGAAACGGCTGAACCAGCGGCTGTGCCGCGGAGCGCATGCAGACTGCAGCCTTTATTTTACGGACGGCGTTCTCAGGAATCCTGTACTCGCGAACGCGCAGTTCGTCAACGCGAGGCGGCATGCGGAGAAAAACCGGACGCTGTTTCGCAACAGCAAAAATATGCTCGCACGCAACATCGAACAGCTCACAGACGAGCTGAAGCGCTCCCTGCACCGTCGCAGCGAGCCGGAGGAGAGCGCGGCCTGGTCGGGGCAGATCGTTCCGCGGCTTCTCTGGAAGGTGGGCAGGATGGAGGATCCGGGCCGCCTCTTCGTAAAGACGATGAAACGCAACGTGTCGGAGTTCGCGGTCGATATACTGATCGACGCGAGCGGCTCCCAGCGCGACCGGCAGGGGCAGGTGGCGCTGCAGGCTTACATCATCAGCGAGGCGCTGTCAAACAATCATGTGCCGCACCGCATCATGAGCTTCTGCAGCTTCTGGGATTATACGATCCTGCAGAGATTTCGGGAATACGACGCGCCGCGCGAGGAGAATCGGCGCGTGCTGGAGTATGTGACCTCCTCGAACAACCGGGACGGACTGGCGATCCGCGCCGTGGGCGACGGACTGCTGCAGCGCCAGGAGGAAGGCAAGATCCTCATCGTATTGAGCGACGGCAAGCCGAACGATATCATCGTAAACCGGCCGAACAGCCGCAACCCGCGGCCGTACTACGGGGACTATGCGGTGACCGACACCGCCTTCGAGGTGCGAAAGCTGCGCGGAAAGGGCGTCTGCGTGCTCGGCGTGTTCACCGGGAGAGAAAAAGAGCTGATGGCGGAGAAAAAGATCTTCGGCAAGGACTTTGCCTATATCCGTAGCATTGAGAGCTTTTCGCGTGTCGTCAGCCGGTATCTGCGAAAGTTGCTCGAGGACGACAGCGCGAATTTCTGAGATCATAAATTTAGGAGAGTGCGCGCAAAATGCGCTTAAATGCGTTCAAATGCGCTAAAAATGCGCTCAAATCCAATTTGAGCGCACAGGAGAAAACGAATATAGACTATTTGGAAGGATTATTTCACTTCAGAATTCCGAGCGCCATCTCCCGGAAGATGCCGGGCGTGGCTTCCAGTTCATCATATTTACCCTTCTGGACGATCCGTCCCTTGTCCATGACGATGATCTCATCGCAGTTCTTTAATGTGGTCAGGCGGTGTGCGATCGAGAGCACGGTTGTGCCGTATTCTTCCTTTAGCTTCTCGATTTCATGCTGGATCCATTTTTCTGAGGTGTTGTCCAGCGCGGAAGTTGCCTCGTCGAGGATCAGGATCCGGGGTCTGCGCAGAAAGATGCGCGCCAGGGCGATTCTCTGCCTCTGGCCGCCGGAAAGATTGGATCCTCCTTCCGCGATCTGGAAGTCATATCCGCCAGGGAATCGTTCGATGTCGGAGGCGATATTTGCTTTTCGTGCGGCGTCTTTCACTTCTTCCGGAGAAACCTCGTGCTTCATTCCATAACAGATATTGTTGTATACGGTGTCCGCGATCAGAAACGGAGTCTGCGGCACGAGCGCAACACTCTCGGCGAGAGCCGCCCGCGAAAGAGCGGACAGCGCCTGACCGCCCAGAAGGACCTCGCCCTGCGCCTGTTCGAGCTTGTCGATGACTTTGATTAGCGTGGACTTGCCGCAGCCGCTGGGCCCCGCAATCCCGAGAAAGGCTCCGGCAGGGATTTCCAGATGAATATTGTTGAGGATCAGTTGATCCGGCTTCTCCGGGTAAGCGAAACACACCCCTCGGATCCGTATATCGTTGGCGGCAGGAGTTGGCTGACGCACGGATGAATTCTGCGGCGCCTCTTTTTTCACAGGACTACTTTTGGACTTGGAATAAGTTTGATCCGGCTCAGCGGACGCATCAGGCAGATAGGAGAAATCCACCGGCAGCTCCAGCAGCCGGAAATAGTCGTTTGCCAGGACGACGCACTCGGAAAACTCGTCCAGGATCCGGTGCAGCTCACGCAGCGGCCCGGTCAACTGCGTGAAGCAGAGATAGGCCGTGAGCACTGTGCCGATGGAGATGACTCCGCGCGAGGCCAGGAGAACAGAGATGCCGATGACAAGGACGCTGAATACGGCTTCGTTTATGAATTTCAGACAGTCGTAGAGCGCCATTGCCTTGTGATGGCGCATTTCTTTTTTGCGAAGCTGTTCGGAGCGGTCGAGGATGCGGTTTTCCTCCGTCTGTGCGCTGTCAAGTGTACGGATTGTCTCGATACCGCCTAAGAGTTCGACGATTGTACCGTCCATGTCGGCGCGTGTCTCCATGAGCTCGACGCGAATCCCCCGCTGTGTGCTGATTTGACAAAATACGAGGAAGGTGCCGACCGGAATCACCAGGATGACGAGGCAGGCGACCGGAAGCGGAAGGCGCAGGAAGATCGTCACGATCGCGGCGAGGCCGGTGGTGACGGCGGGCGCGAAGTCCATGAACATCAGCTTGATCAGCTTGACCGTGCCCTCGAGACTGCGGTTCAGCCGTCCGTGGATATTTCCGGTCATATGACCACGAAAGTAGGACAGCGGAGCCTTAAGCAAGGATGCCGATGCTTTCTGCCGCGCGGTCTTTTCCGCCTGCGTCGCGGTGTCCTCGACGATCAGTCTGCGCACGACCTTGATCACCTCATTCACGACATTTACGAGGAGAATCAGCAGGAGCACGGGAAGTACCGCAGGGAAGGAGACGTCTCGCCCCTCCAGGACATGGTCGGTCAGATAGCCGACGGCGAGCGGCGTAAGCTGGCTTAAGACAGCGGAAATTGCCAGGATTGCCAGGATCCAGAAAAAACGTAGCCTTTGTCTCGCCGGCAGCAGATCAAAAATATTTTTCCAGATTTTTTTATGACAGCTTTCCTTGTCCATAGCAAGAGTCATCCTTTCAAAACCGTAAAATTACTCGCCCCATTACGCAGCGATCAACCAGAGAAAACTGCGTGTGGGATCAAAATCAGTTTATCATATATTGTGATGAAAACAACTTATTTTTACCAGTTCTTGCAGAATTATTTCATATGATGTAAAATGAAAAAGAAACAGGGGGAGTACAATCCATAAAGTATAGGGGAGATAACGTATGAATACCAAAAAGATAAAAAGAGGATTCCTTTTGCTTACGCTTCTCATGTTGCTTGGGATACCTTGTGTTGTGAATGCGGCATCTTACACATGGAAGTCAACCTCGGACGGCAATATGCAGTGCTACAAAAATGGCACGGAGCTTGTGAAAAATAAATGGGTGGGCGATAAACATCTGAACAAGAACGGATATATGGATCGCAATACCTGGGTCAGCAAGAAGGTAAATGGCGTGAAGACCCGCGTTTTTGTCAGAGATGACGGAAAGTGGGTCAAAAATTTTAAGGGCGGCTGGCAGAAGATCAACAAGCAATACTATTATTACACCAGCGAAGGCAAAATGGTGACCGGCTGGATCAAGATCGGCAGCAAAATGTATTATGTGAGCAAGTCGACCAAGACACGGGTGAAAGGGATCTTTAGCATCAGCAAGAAACTGTATTATTTTTCTTCAGGCGGCGTGCTGCAGACGAATAAGAAGATTACATACAATGGCAGAGAGTACATGGCTGATGAGAGAGGTGTATGTACTCCTGTGGCTGACAGCGGCACTCCGGATGAAAATATGCTGTTTTTCTTGACATTTGAGTCTGGCTCGGAGGCATATAATCAGACAGGCGGAGATCATGGCAATGCATGCGGTGCTTATCAGTTTGACAACAGGTATTCGCTGCTTCCGTTTGTAAAGTACGCGTATGCGCAAAATCCGACACTTTGCAAGGAATTCAAGAAATACGCCAAATACACAGACGGCACAAAGCTGAAGAGCAACAATAAATTTTTTAAAGCCTGGAATAAGGTCTATAAACGTGATCCGCGACTCTTTGCAAAGCTGCAGGATACCTATGCGAGACAGGAATATTACGATCCGGTGGAGCGGATGCTGGCTCTTTCTGGGATTGATCTTGCAAGTCGACCGGGCGTCGTGAAGGGAGCGGTGTACAGCTATTCCATTCAGCACGGGCAGACCGCCGCGGTCAGCGCGGTGAAGGCGTGCAAGATCAAGACCACAACGACGGACGCGAAATTTCTGAAGAAATTATATAATTACCGGAAACAGAAATTCCCTGCGTACGCGAGCAGGTATTCCGCGGAATATAACCTTGCACTGAGCAAGCTTAAGGCCGCGTCCAAATGAGCGGCTGCGATTCTTGGGTCATGATATGATACAGACGAATATGCATTACGGGAGGTAGAGTTATGGCAGAGAAATCATGCAGCAGCGCGGCAAGCTGCAGCAAGGAGAGCTGTGAGGGCTGCCCGAGCGCGAATCAGCCGCAGAGCTTTCTGGAGGAGCTCAATATTTATTCGGAGATAAAGCATGTGATCGGCGTGGTCAGCGGAAAGGGCGGCGTAGGGAAATCTATGGTAACTGCGTCTCTGGCGAATCTTCTGGCGGCGCAGGGTTACCGCGTCGGGATCATGGATGCAGACATTACCGGGCCTTCGATCCCGCGGATGTATGGGTTGAAAGGGCCCGCGATGGCGGACGATCAGGGTATGTACCCAGTGTTGACAAAGAACGACATCAAGGTGATGTCGATCAATCTGCTGATGCCGGATCCGGAGGCGCCGGTGATCTGGCGCGGACCGGTGCTCGCCGGTGTGGTGAAGCAGTTCTGGACCGACGTGATCTGGGGCGAACTGGATTATCTGCTTGTAGATTTGCCGCCGGGAACGGGCGACGTGCCGCTCACGGTGTTCCAGTCGATCCCGGTGGACGGAATCGTGATCGTGACTTCGCCGCAGGATCTCGTGAAGCTGATCGTGAAGAAGGCATACAACATGGCTGAGACAATGCATATTCCGGTGATCGGCATGATTGAAAACTACAGCTATCTCAAGTGTCCGGACTGCGGAAAGGAGATTGCGGTGTTTGGTGAGAGCAAGATCGATGCCGTGGCGCAGGAGCTCGGCTCGCTTGTGCTCGGCAAGGTGCCGATTGAGCCGGAGGTCGCGCGGCTGGCGGACGCGGGGGCGTTCGACGAGGCGAAGAATTCGTATCTTGAGAAGGCAGTGCAGGCGCTGAGGGTACTGGATACACAGAAGTAAAAAATGTGCGAATGCCTTTGGATACAAAGGAAGATTGGTTTTGTGAAAATTGCCGCGCAGAATAGAAAAGGTTTTGATTACAGTTGGAAAAATAAGGCAACACTCCTGATACAAGGGAGGGTTGCCTTTTATGTTGCGAAAAAATGACTGGATAAAAACGATCATTTGCGTGCTTGCCTGCGCGCTTGTGTTGGATCTCGGAGTATCCGCGGCGCATCGAGCGATCCTGCAGCGTGGAATCGCGGAGGAGGTGCTGCGCTTCCATGTGCTGGCGAATAGCGACAGCGAGGAGGATCAGGAGGTCAAGCTTTTGGTGCGCGACGCAGTGCTGGAGTGGATTGACATAGAACGGAACAATGGGAACGGACAAGCAGAGCGAAAGGATACAGATAACGCGAAAGAGTCTGAACTCTGCTTCCTCTCTGAGCATCTTTCCGAGATTGAGGAGAGCGCAAACCGGGTGTTGGAAGAGCAGGGGATGAGCTATCAGGCGCAGGCCTCCATCGAGAACTGCTATTTCCCGGAGCGCGCCTACGGGGACTGCACCTTTCCTGCGGGATGGTACGACGCGCTGCGCATCCGTCTCGGCGAGGCAAAAGGCCATAACTGGTGGTGCGTGCTCTATCCGGGGCTGTGCTTCTCCGACTGCCTGCACGCGGTCGTGGACGAGGACGAGCTTGCGGATCTCAAAGAGGTATTGACGGTAGATGAGTATGAAAGCCTACTGCGCAGGCCAAAGAAGTGGAAGATCGCATTTCGGTGGTTCTGAATACAGGGAATTCGTGTTTAGTGCACAAAACCCGGGCGCCGCAGGAGCCGATGTGCCTGTCCACCGCAAACACGTTGTTCTCCTTGATTCGCTGCGCCGCCTATGGACAGCTGTCTCCGCAAACTCGCTTCGCTCAGACATGCTCCGACAGCTGTCGCTATGCTCGCGAA
>CANRDO010000008.1 GCA_947629385.1 uncultured Lachnospiraceae bacterium | reverse complement strand
CTACAAAATATGAATTTTTCAAGGTACTATAGGGATCGGGCGCAACTAATATATAGTTTCGACCTCAATATCATATCTTTTAAAGGTAAATAAGGCGTTCCATGTTCTGCTGCAGCCCTTATTTTTTTTAATAATATTTCCTTAAAAGCTCCTTTTCTCTTTATTCCTAATTCGAAGTCATCTCGATCAAATAATATGATATTCAACTCTTTACCACATATTAACGCATCGACAGAATCTTTACTGAAACCAGACATGGAAATAAAAATCCCTATCGTTCCCACTAATTTTCCATCAACTTTACCTTTGAATTCATAAATATCGGAAACAGACATCTGTTTTTCTTGCCATTTAGTCTCTAACAAATATACTTTATCGCCAAGTATAAAAGAACCATCTATCTGTTCGCCTTTTATTTTGTAACTGGATTTCGGACAAAGTCCATCTCTTTCTAAAGCATCAAAAATGAGCTTTTCAAATTCGTATCCTCGACTTTGTCTGCTTTTCTGCGTTGCATTTTCCGATATATGTAATAATTGATTATAACGTTCAATTAACTCCTTAGTCATGGATTACCCCACCGTAAAAACATATTTCACAACACTTTGCTGAAAGGTTCACTATAAAACACATCAAAATTCTCAAACATGATCTCCAGCCTGTCAACCTTTTTCTCCGTATGATAATGCCCGCAGTACCACTTCTGATATTCCAGTCGGTTTTCAATCCCATCAAGCCACTCTTCCGTGGACTTGTCCACCCTACTCTGGTCGATCCCCGGAAGAAACATCTCTATCGGCGCATACTTCAACGGAGTAGTATGGCTGAGTACAACATTCACTTTCCATCCGAGACTGTCAAGCTGCTGCTCCACATACCGTCGAATTTCCTCCGAAGGCTGTTCGTCCGGCCACCAGCCATATCCATAAATCAATCTCACCATTTTATCAATGCTGTAGGCACCACCTATAACGATAGCTTTTTTCCCATCGAAATCAAATACCTCCCCATCTTTCGCAAAGAGCAGAGACGGGTATTCTTCTTCATAATACACAGATCCTCCTCTCCACTGCTTTTCCCTGTACGTGGGGATGGTACCGGGTCTCTGCTCGTGATTCCCGTGGATACAGAAAAAAGTAATAGGTAGAGCATTCAGGTACTCTTTTTTCATCCTGTCATATCGACCTCCACTGAAATTAATCCCAGCATCGCCTAAAATGATCAGGATATCCTTTTCCGTAGTTTTCATCTTTTCGCAGAATTCCTCGACACGGCCAAAGCTACCATGGGTGTCTCCCGTTATGTAGATCATATCCTATTCCTTTCCGAATGCCTGCCATCCGGCAGATATTTTCATAATATCTTAAAATATACATCTGTCACAGCAACTCCCTTGTTCTCCTGGCGAGATACAGCGGAAGATTGGTGATCAATCCGTCTTTTCGGTATCCGCGTTTTGAAAAACGAAGCGCATATTCTGGGCAATGGTCAGAGACATATTTCTTGAAAGACGGCGCGGACTTGTCCTCTCCGCTTTTTACTTCAATCGGAATAACACTTGATCCATATTGAAGCACAAAATCAAGCTCACTGTTCTTATCCGAATAGTAACGTGGTTCGACCTCAAATTGCCCGCGAAGCTGCTGCAAAACATAGTTCTCAGTCAGAGGGCCTTTAAATTGATAATCGCTTTTCAAAAGTATTGCACTGTTGTCAATTCCGGCCATATGTTTGAGAAGTCCTGTATCAAAGACAAAAAGTTTGAACTGATCAAGTCTGTCAAACGCAGAAAGCGGATGTTCCATCCTAGAAACATTGTAAACGCGAATCAGCATTCCCGCAGAGACAAGCCATTCTATGGCCTCTTCAAAGTCTCTCGCTCTGCCTCCTTCGCGAACGGCCCCGTACATAAATTTCTCATTCGGTTTGGCAAGCTGAGCGACGATACTTCGGAAAACCATCAGAATGCGGCCGCTGTTTACCTTGCCATTGTGCTTGGAGAAATCGTTTTCATAGACTTCAATAAGCTCCCTCTGAATCCTTGAAATTTTTGCCGGATCGCGGTATTTCAGCCATGAGGCAACACACTCCGGCATTCCTCCGATGATAAGATAGTTGTTGTACGCCTCCAACAGCCTGGTATGGAAAATATCCTCGATCTTCCGGTTCTTTTCTATACTCTCATAATATGCGTAAAGCGTCGGCTCCACAGCTTCGAGGAACTCATCAAAGGTAAGCGGATAAAGATCAAGGAGATTGACCATCCCCACCGGATAGGATTTTGGCTCTGCAAGAAGCGTTCCGAGCAAACTCCCGGCGGTAATGATGTGATATTCATTCGCCTTTTCTTTAAAATATTTGAGTGCGTTAAGCGCTTCCGAACATTCCTGAATCTCGTCAAATATGACAAGCGTCTCCTCCGGCAGTATCTTCTCCCCCGCGATCATGGACAAAAGCTCAATGATACGCTGTGGATTTTTGTTTGTCCCAAAAACAGATTTCAGCTCGTCTTCTTCATCAAAGTTGAAATAGACATAACTTTTATAATATTTTTTCCCGAATTCCTTCATCAGCCAGGTCTTCCCAACCTGACGCGCGCCGCGCATGACAAGCGGCTTACGGTCTTCTGACTTTTTCCATTGAATCAAATCTGAAATAGCGTTTCTCTTCAATTCGAACACCTCCTTCTATATGGCTGAATCCTGTGTGTTCGAATATAGCGTAGCACATTTTTCTGGATTTTTCAATCGAAAAAAACACATTTTTCTTTCAAAATATGACGCTGGAAATCACATTTTTCTATTGCATTTTCTGCTATTCCGCCATTTCATCCTCTCCCGCAAACCAGTCGAATGGCGTTTCCTCAGTCCCGAACTCATCTGAATCAAGCGTAAAACTGCCCTTCATGTTGTCGGTAACATCCGTAAATTCAAAATACAACAAGTGATAATCTTCATCGCGCACCACGTCGACACTGATCAGTTTCTTATCGTCGTACTCAGGCTCGAACCATTTTTCGCTCACAAATTCGCCGCAAGGGATATAGTCGTCCTCACTATCGGTAGTATAATCCAGGATAGTACCTTTTTTATAATTATCTCCCAGAAACACTACGACCATGCCCGCAAAATACAGCTCCCGCTCGTCCTCGTTATAGGTCAGTCCCAGTTTCTCGTATTCCCTGAACTGTTCCGAAGCCAACAGCTGGTCGAGATCATAGCTTTCATATGTGGTGTCATCCAACGGTACATCCGTTACATCCACGCCGACGATCCTGCCGTCCTCGTTTCTAACTAACGTTTCCTCTGAAAGCATAAAATCCATTTCTGTTCCAAGCGCGTTTCCTGTTTCAATTTCCATGTCCGTTTCAGCCGTGCTTCCTGTCTCAGTTTCCTTTTCCGTCCCTGCTGTCCCGGTTGCGCCTGCTGCTGTAGACACCGCTCCCAGAACCGCCATGCCCAAAATCATTCCCATATACTTCTTTCTCATATTCCTAACCTTCCTTTCGCTGCTAATTCTTTTCGCTGCCAGTTTTTTCATTGCCAGCTTTTTCGCTGCTAAATCATTTTCATCTTCTGACGCTTATATTTACGGTCTCTTTTTTACGCCTGTTTCTTCCCTCCGTTTCTGTATTTACTTTTTTACCTTTGATCATCCGCCGCAAATATTTTTGTCACTTTCAGCCTAGCACCGATTTCTTAAATTCCATATGAAGAAATCTGAAGATTTCTTAAGCCTGTTCCCCTCGCCGCGTTCTTGTGTTATGATGATTTCATCACAATTGGCCGACACGCATCCAAATAAGGCTCGAACTGTCGGCAGAACACAAAAGGCGGGTTTCAAAATGAATAACAATATATTAATTATTGAAGACGATAAAGATATCCGGGAAGGCGTGCGGATTCTGCTGGAGGGAGAAGGCTTCCGCGTAGAAGAGGCATCGAACGGAGCGGAGGGTCTGGAAAAGCTCTCGCAGGACACGGAGCTCGTGATTCTGGATATTATGATGCCCGGCATCTCCGGACTGAAGACCTGCGAGGAGATACGAAAGCTGTCTTATGTCCCCGTCCTGTTTCTCACCGCCAGATCGAAGGAATCGGATAAGCTGGTCGGTTTTATGGCGGGCGCGGACGACTATCTGGTCAAGCCCTTTTCCTACGCGGAGCTGCTCGTCCGGGTAAAGGCGCTCCTGCGCCGTCATCAGATTTATGACAAGGAAGCATTCCGGGTTTCCGCGACAGAGGAATGGATCGATCGCCATTCCATCCGTATCAGCACCGTTCAAAACACCGTATTCCGGCAGGGCGCGGAGCTATCGCTGACAGAGATCGAGTATCGGATCCTGCTGCTTCTGATGCGCTATCCGAGCAAGATCTTCACCTACCAGAACCTCTATGAGAGCATCTGGGAGGAACCATTCCTGAACGCCTCCTCCAACACGATCATGGTACATATCCGAAATCTGCGAACCAAGATCGAGGAGAATCCGCAAAAGCCGAAAATCATCCAAACCGTATGGGGAAAGGGGTATCGTCTTGGATCGACAGAACAATAAGACTCTCACGGGGAAAATGGTCCGACTTCTTCTGCTCGGTTTTTTTGCCGCAGTCATTGTGTTTACTATGATTCTTTGGATTGGCGGGGAAGCCCTTGACTATTATTTCATCGAATCAGATCTCATTTATAAATCTGAGGGAAAATACATAGATGACCTTAGCAATTATGTGAAGAAAAAAAGCATTCCGGCGACGGATACCGACAGTCTCAGTGTATGGAGCAGGAAGAAAGGGGTCACCCGTCTTATGGTTTCCCGCAAAAGAGTCCTGCTCTACGACAGCGCCTACCCCGATACCGTGATCTTCGGGGAGGCGGAAACCGTCGCGATCCATCGTTTCTGGCCGTATTTCTACACAGTTTCCTTCGCTGATGGAGATGCCGACGTTTACATTGACGCGGATTATAGAGCCAGGTACCGACTGCTGCTCTATGTCCTTGACGCGATCATCAGTATGTCCGTCTGGCTCCTGCTTTTTGTGCTCGGCATCCGCAAAGAAGTGAAATATATTCAGCAGCTCAGCCGCTGTGTCGCGAAGATCGAACTTGGGACTCTGGATTCCGATATCCAGGTCAAGGGCAAGGACGAGCTCGCCGCGCTTGCCGGAGGCCTGAACCAGATGCGCCTCGCGCTGATTGAAAAGGAAAGAAATGAAAAACAGATGAAGGCCGCCCAGGATGATCTTGTACTCGGCATGGCCCACGACCTGCGGACTCCCCTGACCGGATTGATGTCCTTCCTTGAGATTGCAAAAATGCAGACGTCTCATGACGACTGTATCAATTATATTGAAAAGGCCTATGCAAAATCTACCCAAATCCGCGATCTGTCCAACCGGCTGTTTGAATTTTTCCTGATCGACACACAGCAACCGCTCCGGCTGGAGGAACCGGCGGATGCCGAATACGCGCTCGGGGAATATCTCTCCGAGTTCTGCGGACGACTTGAGGCGGATGGTTATCCGGTATCCATAGAACAGCTTTGCTGGGAGCCTGCCCGGATACAAATCTGCACCGACTATATGGGACGGATCATCGACAACCTTTCCTCCAACATAAAAAGATACGCCGACCGGACGGCACCTGTAGAGCTGTCCGCCGCGTATCATCCCTCCTGTATCGACATTACGATCCGGAACAAACCCGCGCAGCCCAACCAGTATGTCCACGGAACCGGCATCGGCGTAAAAAACATTCGCTCCATGATGGCTCAGATGAACGGACTTTGCAGTGTCAATATCGCGCCGGAGCATTATTCCATCACGCTGAGCTTCCCGGTCTGTAAGTGATTTTCATTCTGAATGGCACATCTCCAAGGCGTCTTCACTCCGTTTCGCTCGGCACTTAACGTGCGCCACCGGCGCACAGCGCCCCATAATTCAGATCCCTGTATGATGAGAAAAAAGGTTCACTGTTTTATAAGGTCTGCGAAATATCTGCTACAACTGAAACCAAAATACCCGCTCGGTCTCCCTTTTTATGCTGCGCTCTGAAATATAGCGCCACCTGCCGTTCACCTTGAATCTGGCCCAGCCATTGCGGACAGAGCGCACCCACAGAATATCATTCTTGTACAGGATTCCCGAAACCGGATATTGATACCCCGGCCCGGATCTCATACATGCCTTCTTTGCGGTGACGATATATTTTGTGGAAAAAAGCCCCAGGGGTTCGCTTTGTACCGATGTCTCTCCTGCCAAACTTCTGTCCGACCTGACAGTCCGGTTCGCCGATTCCAGATTCAGGGTTATCTCTCTCAATGTCTCTGCTTTCGGCGTTTTGGACTTTTCCGAGATTTCCGGCAGGCTCAATATTTCCTGCCCTTCCGCCGCAGATACCCGAATTTCCGGCATTGCCATTATACATAGAAATATCAGCCAAATGCCCGCAAATACAATCTTTTTCCGCATACTTCCCCACCCCTTTCAAAGCGTATCAATTCTTTCCATTTCCAATATAACATAGATTTCGGAAGTGATATCTTAAAAATTCTTAAATTTCCCTCCGATGTAAGATTTACTAACAGGTATCATCTCTCCCACCAGTATCCTTCTCCTCCGCCGAACTCTCCTGTCCCGCTGTCCGTCCCAATCTGATTGTACACATTCTGCGCGTCAAGAATATGAAATTGCTCTGTCTCGTGAGTCCCAGGAGCTTTGGCCGTCACCAGGATATATTCTCTCCCTCCGATTTCCGCGAGGCTCGCCAGACACTGGCCTGCCTCCTCCGTGTATCCGGTCTTTCCGCCCAGAATCCTTCCTCCGGCGACCTCCGCGCTCTCCATGCATGAAAACATCGTACTGACAAAGGGAAATCCGTCCGGATGCTGCTGTGACGGACCGACACTGTACCGGCTGCCCGTAAATGCCGTCCGAAAGACCGCGCTCTGCAAAGCGTACCGAAGAAGAGCCGCGATATCCTCCACAGTAGAAAAATGCTCCGGATTGTGCAGCCCCGTTGCGTTGCAGAAATGCGTGCCTGCGAGTCCCAGTTCCTCCGCTTTTTGGTTCATCATCTCCACAAAATCCTCCTCTGATCCGGCAATCCTCTCAGCGAATGTCAGACAGCACTCTGCGCCGGACGGTAGAAGGATTCCATACAGCAAATCCCACAGGCGGGCGCTCTCTCCCGGCAGAAAGCCTGCCGTAGAGGCATTCTCTGCATACAGCTGCGGAAAAATGTTTTCCGGGACTGTAACCGTTTCCTCCATATCCTCTGTATTCTCAACCGCCAGAACAGCCGTCATGATTTTCGTCAGCGATGCCGGATAAATTTTCGCCTGTGCGTCTTGCTCCGCCAGAATTTTCCCTGACTCGAAGTCGATCAGAATCGCATACGGGCTGTAGAGCTGCGTCAGATCTACGCTGATTTGTGGAACGCTCCCGTCCGGATCATCCAAATTCAACTGCTTCCAAGCTTCCCCTCGATCTTGTGGATACTCCGGATCATCCGGCACGTCTCCATTCAGATGGTCCCTGCTGTATTCCGCTTCGGGCATCGAAAAGAAAGCCCTGTCAGTCAAAGCCCGCTGCTCCGACAAGGAATGGAAAACTGCCCCACAGCCCAAAATCAGAAGCGCGACCAGAATAAGCGGAGGGAATATGCTTCCCCTGTCTCTTCGTCTTTTCGTCCTGTATTTCTGTGCTCCTTTGTATCGCTCATTTCCTATATTTTTCCGGCTTCTTTCGGATCTTCTCGCTTTTCCACATTCCCTATTTCTTCCCACAAAACGCACCCTCCCCTCAACGCAATGATCCAGCCGCGATCTTCCTGGCTCGCACAAAGATACTCGGGCTGAGCTTCCACGGCCCGCCCTGCAGAGGCTTTTCGACCGCCGCCAGCCATTTGGCCGGAATCAGGCGTTTCAGAACCTTGCTCCTGAAAAATGAAACCGACAGTTCTTTTTCGATGACAAAGCCGTTTTCCCGGAGCTGTTCGCGGATATAATCCGGGTGAAAATTATAGTAAACATCGTCCTTGCGCGCGGTCGGACGGCGGTCGAAGGGCGCGATGTTGGGTCTCCGAAACGCCCAGCGGAATATTTCCAGCAGATTTCTCTTGTTCGCGAATTCAAAGATAAAATAGCCTCCGTCGCGAAGCGCCAGATTCACCTGCCGGAAAAATTCCGGTACATCCTCTACATGGTGCAGCACCCGCACGCACACGGCATTGTCAAACTGCTGCCCCAGTCGGTTCAGCTCATAAAGATTCCACACCACGCATTCTGCCTGTTCCAGTCCCAGCACACTGACACGCCTGCGCGCCTGCTCCAGCAGGTTCTCCGCGTAATCCGTCAGGAGTATGCTGTCACAGCGATCCGCATATTCGTTGACCAGCCGCCCGTAACCCGCGCCGATCTCCAGACAGCTCCCGGAGATGGGCCGAACCAGCCGGCGAAGCGCGATCCGCTCAACGGTGTCCTCATAATCCCTCGTTCCATCTGCCCAGAACGCATAGTAGTCCGTGTCGCTGTAATCGCAGATATGGTGTCCCAGGCGATCCGTTGCGCAAGCTTGTGTCTGCTGCTCCTGCTCTCCGTACTGCTGGCCCTTCTCTCTGTACTGCTGCTCCTTCTCCCTGCACCGCTTTTTCTGCTCTCTGCGCTCTGTCTTCCCTGTCCCGAAATAATAATCTCTGTCCATTCGAACGATCCCTCCCCAAAATCAAAATACAAAAGCCCCTGTTCAGCATTCATTCTACCGAACAGGGGCCCCCTGTACTTTAACATTCTGTTTTTAAAATCCTGAGAAAACGTTAAGAAAATGCAGAGATTCTGCAAAGGCGCCGCTGTATGGCCGCCGTCTCATACGGCCTGTGCTATTCCGGCATAATTTTCTATATCACTCGGCCGGCAGCGACACACAGAAGGTCGTCAGCTCATTCCCGCTCGTTGCCGCTATGCTCCCTCCGTGCAGGGTGACGATCTCCTTCGCGATCGCAAGCCCCAGCCCCGCGCCTCCGGTGTTGCTCGTCCTTGCCTCATCCAGACGGAAGAACTTGTCAAAGATAGAATCCAGCTTTCTGGCAGGAATCGTCTTTCCACTGTTTCGGAAGAAGATTTTAACTTCCCGCTCTGCGCTCTCCGCATTATTAGTCTCTTTCTGACCTTCCGCATTTCCCGTATTTTCTATGCTTTCTGTCCTTCCCGTGCATTCCGTCCAGACATCGATCACGGTGTCGCGGTAGCTGTATGCGATTGCGTTCTTCAGGATATTGTTGAACACCCGGGCGAGCCTGACCGAATCGCCATGGATGGTAATCCCCTCCTCTGTTCGCAGGTTTATCCGATTCCCATGCGCGCTCAGAAGCGGATAAAATTCATCCGCCATCTGCACCAGCATATAGGAAAGGTCGATGGTCTCCTCCTCAAGCTCCACCTGCTGCAGATTATACCGCGTAATATCAAAAAACTCGTTGATCAGCATTTCCAGCCGCCGCGCCTTGTCCAGCGCGATTCCCGTATACCTGGCCTTCTGCTCCTGCGGCATATCCGGCGCCTCATCCAGCAGACTCAGATATCCGATCACGGAAGTCAGCGGCGTCTTCAGATCATGCGCCAGATAGGTGATCAGATCATTCTTTCTCGCCGCCTCCTCTTTCAGCATCTGCTCGTGCTGCTGCATCGTCGATCTGATCTCCGAGATCTGCGCCGCGATCTCCGCGTGCTCCTTTTCAAAAATATCCTGCGCCTGTCTGTCTGACTGCATGTAGCCCTGGATTTCCCTGCTGATCCTCGTGACGGTTTTCTTCACTTTTGCCCTCGCATAAAAACGGGATACGAAAAAGACGACAATAAGCCAGAAGATCACGATTGCGCAGAGCGCCTTAAAGACCAGCCTCTTCAGCGGCAGCCAGTAGATCTGATCCATCCCTACGGCCTGCCCGCCGATCTCCGTATAGCTAGCCTCCTCGCCAAAGAAATGATCCCGGAACCAGTCCCCCGCGAAGCCGTTCCACGCGACGTCGAAATAATGGAAAATGCCGTAAAATATCAGAAGGCCGCACCCGCACAGCAGGAGCAGCTTTATGATTTCCCACCCTTTAGCCTTCAATTTTATATCCGCACCCCCAGACAGTCTTGATATATTTCGGGTTCTCAAAGGAATCGCCCATCTTCTCTCTCAGATGCCGGATATGAACCGTGATCGTGTTGCTGCTTTTGCTGAAATATTCATCCTTCCAGATCCGATGGAACAGTTCCTCCGCGCTGACGACATTTCCCTTTTTCTCGCTCAGAATCTGGAGAATGGAAAACTCCGTGGGAGTAAGGGACAGGGGCTTTTCGTTCAGCGTGCATTCATGCGTGCTGATATTCACGACAAGTCCCGCGTGCTCCAGAATCTCTTCCTGCCGTCCCGCTTCCGCTACATTGTACCTTTTATATCTGCGCAGCTGCGCCTTCACTCTGGCTACAAGCTCCAGAGGCAGGAACGGCTTTGTAATATAATCGTCCGCTCCCAGCGTCAATCCGGTAATCTTGTCCGTCTCCTCCCCTTTCGCCGTGAGCATGATGATCGGATAATTGTGCTTTTCCCGAATCCTCTTGCAAATCTGCAGTCCGCTTATACCCGGAAGCATGAGATCCAGAATCGCCAAATCCAGCTCTTCCCTCTGAATGCAGGCAAGCGCATCCTCCGCCGTATAAAATTTGAAGACGGTAAAATTATCATTTTCCAGATAAAGCGCGACCAGATCTGCAATCTCCTTTTCGTCATCCACGATCAGGATTTTATCCGCCATATCGTTCGCCTCCCTTTCCATGCTGACGAATTGATTTTAGCAGATCCGTCTGGAGCGTTTCTGTAAATTCTGCTGAGAATTTATTAAGATTTCATAAAGAGAAAAGCCATACTGCCTTATACAATAAAGATCTGGCAATATGGCTTTTGTATATCTGTTTCTTATTATTGGCGTGCCTTGCCCTCCCGGCGCCGCGCTATTTTACTTTCCGTATGCGGTGCATTACGGCCTGAAAATCTCCTCTCGGGCGCTGCGCGATGTATCCGGCGTGCATGAGCGTATCTCCATGCAAACGGACCGTTTCTCCCGGACAGCCGGATCCTGCCTCTTTTTCCGATGTGACTGTCCCATCGGCGGCAGAACAAATGTCAGCCTCTGTGTTTCCCATAATCCCCGCGCCGCTCAGCTCGTACAGCGCGTCCGGATCAAGCCCGCGCAGGCAGATCCGACGGCTCGGGATATTGGGCGTCGACAGCGGCTGCGCCAGCAGTACAAAGCCTTCTGACCGATCCTTCGCCAACACCTCGACCAGATCCAGGTCCTGCCCAGAGCTCCAGGAAGCCAGACGATAGTAGTCGCCCTGCTGGATCAGATCCTGAACCGAGCGATATCTCCGGAGCTGACCCGGTATCTCGGCAAGCTCCTCCTCGGGCAGCTTCGTGATGTCCAGCTCATAGCCAAACGTGCCGAGCGTCGCCGTCAGGGCGCGCGTCTCAAACGGAGCCTCGCGGTGCGTGATGTCGTTGTGCCCCTTGCACACATGCGCGCCGATCGACGAAAGCGGATACAGCAGAGCCGTCCCCTCCTGGATCCCGAGCCGCTCGATGGGATCCATGTCGTCCGAGCACCAGATCTGCGGGCTGTAGTACAGCATGCCCGGATCAAATCTCGCGCCACCGGAGGAACAGTTCTCCAGAAGAAGCTCGGGAAATTCCTGAAGCAGCCGCTCCTGCAGCTCGTACAGTCCCAGCACATGCCGGTGCCAGATCTCTCCCTGCCGGTCCGCGGGGAGATAGCTGCTTCCCACATCCGTGAGCGGGCGATTCATGTCCCACTTGATGTAGTCCACCCCGTTCTCCCGGACGACCGCCGCGATGCTCTCAAACAGATATTCGCGCACCGACGGATTGCTCATATCCAGCACCCACTGCCCGCGGCAGAGCCCCGGCTCTCTCCCGCTCATCCGGAGCACCCAGTCCGGATGGTTTCGGAACAGCACGGACTCCGGCGCGATCATCTCCGGCTCGAACCAGAGCCCGAAACGCATCGCGTTCTCGTGGAGAAACTTCGTCAGAGCCTTGAATCCGCCTTTTAGTTTCTTCTCATTTACGTACCAGTCGCCGAGCCCGCCTTTCGGCTCGTTCCGGCCCTCACCGAACCAGCCGTCGTCGCACACGAGCATGTCGATCCCGCACTTCTGCGCCTGCACCGCGAGGTCCATCAGCCGCTGCTCGTCGAAATCGAAATAGGCGGCCTCCCAGCTGTTGATCAGGATCGGGCGCTCCCGATATTTCCACGGACTTCGGATCAGATGCTCCCGATAGAAATCATGGAGTGTTCTCGTCATCTTCCCGAGACCCTCCGCGGAATAGGTGAGCACCACCTCCGGCGCGTGGAACATTTCCTCCGGCTCCAGCTTCCACTCAAAGGTCTCCGGATGGATCCCCATCACCATGCGCAGCGCGTCGGACGCGTCCCTCTGCAGCTTCCCGAGAAAGTTGCCGGAGTAGACGAAATGCATCGCGTACACTTCCCCGCTCTCCTGCGTGCAGTCGTTCGAGACGGCCGCGAGAAACGGCTGCGACTCGTGCCCCGACTCCCCGCGCAGCGATTCCGTGACGACGCCGCTGCGGGCGAGCTCCTGCGTCTGCATGATATGCTCCCTCGACCAGGAACCGCCGAACGTCAGAGCCCGGAAACCTCCATGCCCGCGCCCCTGGATCCTCCCGACCGACACCGTGTCGTCGATATCCAGACAGGCCGACAGCACCCGGGTGAGGAAAAGCGCTTCTCCGCCCCGGTTTGCGACGGATACGCTTCTCGTGATCACGTCGACGTCGTCAAAGACCGTGTAGCGCAGCGTCACCTCAAGCCCCAATACCGGATCCGCGAGCAGTACCTCCAGCGTCTGGCAGGGCGCGCCGAACGAGGCCGGAAGCCCCGGGATCGGCTGTTTGCCTTCCACGACTTTAAAGCTCTGAAAGAAAAGCTCCGCACCCAGTTGCCCCTGCGCGCTTTTGACGTTCAGGCAGGACTCACGGAAATCTCCCATCCCGAAGCAGGGATACTCAAAATAGCAGCGCCCGTAGAAGGAAAGCTTCTCCGCCGGATTGACCTCCGGGGTATAAGGGCTCTCCTGCGCCCGCAGCAGATAGCGTACGTCATCGTCTGAAACTCTTTTCCCGTAATACAGATGGCAAAGATACTTTCCGTTCACAACCCCAAGGACATAGCTCGTACTCGGCGTGTCCAGGCGGGCTATCTTTCTTTTCTCATCGATGTAGATCATTGCGCTCCTCCACTTTCGTCTTTATACTTTCCAATGCTGATCCTTCCGGAGAGCAGGCCGCACAGCCAGCCGCTGAAGGAAAATCCCACGCAGACATAGAGCGGCAAGAGGATCCCCAGAAAGATCCGGATAAAGAAAAGATAACCCACAAACGGAAGGATTTCAATACCTATCATCAAAAATGTTTTCGGCAGGCTCTTCACCGCCTCCGCAAGCGCCTCCCTGAGACGGGCGCTTACCTTTATCCCCGGATCCATTGTAAGCCAGAATACCCGGGAAAAGATCAGCAGCCAGAAGATTATCAGGCTCCCCGCCACAGGCAGAAGGATCTTCTGGAAGTCCGCCCCGAACGCGTCCGCGGCGACCGTCACGTCAAGGATCAAAATGATTCCGGCAAACAGAAGCGGCAGCCATGTGCGCAAGGCGCAGCCGAAGTTCCGCCCGAATGCGCGCAGATAGGTTCGTATGAGCGACCCTTCCGTGCCCTCCGACATGCGGATGACAAGCTCATGCATCGCGCACAGCGCCGGGCCGATCGTGACGACCGGAAGGGCCGTGAGCAGAAACAGGAGATTCAGTATCACATAATCCGCCAGCCTTCCCATCATAGAAAAAAACGGATTGTCCAGATTGAAACCATTTTTCATGACGCGTCTTCCTCTTTTCTTTTCACCGGTTTTCCTTTCGCGGGTCTGCGCATAGCAAGGCAGGCGAACGAAATCATCCGCCTGCCCGCCGCCGCGTCGCACCGCAAAAGCAATGCTCTTCCGCGGCTCTTGCCTGTCTTATATTCTGTCCGACCTTATCAGCCCTTCACCGCTCCCGCGGCCATTCCGCTGTACACCTGCTTCTGGAAGATCAGAAAGAACACCAGAAGCGGGATGATTGTGATCAGCACGCCCGCGCAGATGTAGTTGTATTTGCTCCCGTAAGGGCCTGTGAACGTATACAGCGCGGTCGAGATCGTCCGCAGCTCCGGCTTCTGCAGATACAGATTCGAAGCATAATACTCGTTGTACACGCTGACGCCCTTTAACACCAGCGTCGTCATGATCGCCGGCTTTAGAAGCGGAAACAGGATACGGAAGAACACGCCGAAATACGTGCACCCGTCCATCGTCGCCGACTCATCCAGCGAGACCGGCAGATTCTCGAAGAACTGCAGGAACAGGTAGATCGAGATGATGTCCGTCCCCATCAGTACGATCATATAGCCGTACAGATGGTTGATCAGCCCGAGCGTATACATGATCTGGTAAATCGTGACCTGCATCGCGATGCCCGGAAGGAGCGACGCGAACAGGAACAGATTCTCGATCAGCTTTCTGCCTGGGAAACGGAAGCGGTTCAGGATGTAGGCCAGCATCGCGCTGATAAACACGGAACAGGTCAGCACGACGATCAGCACAACGATCGTGTTGAAAAAGCAGCGCAGCATGTTCGCCTTGGAGATTGCCTCTTTGAAGTTGTCCAGGTACAGGAAGGATTTCGGCAGCTCCAGCACAGAGCCGTGCGTGTACTCCTCCTCCGATTTGAAGGCCGTAAACACGCAGACCGCCACCGGTCCGACCGCGATGATGGACGCAAGCGTCAGGATCACGTATTTCAGCACATCAAAGACCGTGCCAAGAAAAGACTTCTTTAATTTGATCATGCGCCCGCCCCCTTTCTCTGCAGCTTGTTCGCTTTCTTCCGCGCTCTCGCCGCGCTTGCGGACTCATCGTCCGTCCCGTTGTTGAACACATACTTGAAGAACAGCTTCTGTCCGACCGTGCACAGGATGATCAGCGCCAGAAGAACGATCGCCATCGCGCTCGCGAGACCTACCTTCTGCGTCTCATGCGCCACGGAGTTCATCTGGACGAAGTATGTCGCCGTGCCGAAGCTGCCGTTCGTGATGACATACGGCGGCTCAAATGCCGACAGACAGCCGCTGACGCAGAGGATGATATTCAGCACGATGATCGACTTGATGCTCGGCAGGATAATGTAACGGAACTGCTGCCAGCGGTTGCAGCCGTCCAGCGCCGCCGCCTCGTAGAGATCCGAATCCACCGACATCATCGCGCCGAGAAACAGGATCACGTTCTGTCCGGTGTAGCGCCACACGGAGGTCGCCGCCAGCGCGATGTTGTTGATCTTCGTGTTCTGCAGCCACAGCGGAAGATCCTCCAGCTTAAACCCGAACGCCTGCAGCACCGTGTCCAGCACATAGCCATGGAAGTAGAAAAACTTGAAGATAAATCCGATGGCGATACCGCAGATCAGGTACGGGAAAAACATTGCCGCCTTGAAGATGGATTCCCCTTTCACCTTGAACACGAACAGGGACGCGAACAGCAGCGCGAGCGCGAGCTGTACCACACCGCCGCCCATGTAGTAAAGGCTGACTAAGAGAGAACCGAACAGCTCCTTGTTCTTGAACACCCTGCGGTAATTGTCCAGACCGACGAAGCGGCGCTCGCCGATGTATTTCATATTGTAGAACGAAAACTGGATCATTTTCGCAAACGGTATGTAAGTGAACAGGAGGAGCAGAAACAGGGGCACAGCCATGAAGAGGATGATGATCAGCACGCGCTGCACCTCCCGTTTCAGAAACCATTGCTTCAGCGAAGTTGATCCGGAACCAGATGAGTTGCTCATGGATCCCACCTCCTGTCTGTTACTCGGTAACCTCTACTCCTACGAAATCCTGAGCCTCCGTCCATCTCTCGTTCCACTCGTTCATGATGTCGTCGAACGGTGTGCCGGAAAGAGCGCCCTCTACAACCTTCGCCACGTTCGCGTCCGTCAGCACCTCGGACTCGTTCGCAACCTCATTCTTCAGTCCCGGCTCCACTTCTTTCGCGTTCGTCATCATCTCGAGACCGTCAAAGTTCGCAAGGCTCTCCGGCACTGCCTGATCCTTACGCTCCGGGATATTGCCCTCGTCCGCCATGATCGGGGACTCCTCAATGAGCCACTTTACATAAACCATGGATGCGAGCTGGTTGTCCTCGCTGACCTGATTATTGATGCCATAGCAATAGTTGGAATTCACCAGAAGCGCCTGCACGCCATTCACCGTGATCGGCATCGGAATGTAATCGATCACAGGCGGATCCTCCGCGAGATCCTTGCACTGGTTGATCGCCCAGCTCTGAAGCACCATCGTCGCGATCTCGCCGGTGCCGATCCTCGCCTTGGAGCTCTCCCAGTCGGTCGAGGCAGGATCCTCCTCAACAAGACCGCGCGCCACCGGCTCATACAGCATATAGAACAGAGCGTACGGGCCGTACATGCCGTCCTCCGGCTTCGCGAACGGATTCGCCTTGTGCGGCATCACGTTCTCCGCGTAATCCGGATCCGCGTTGGACGGAATTCCGATGTAGCCTGTCCACTGACCCAGAGGCCAGCCATCCGCAAAATTCGTGTACAGCGGAATCGCGTCCGTGTTGTCCTTGATCAGCTGAAGATCCTCGATGAATTCATCCGGCGTCTTCGGATACTCGGTGATGCCTGCATCCGCCCACACCTGCTTGTTGATCAGAATGCCCGGCGTGTTTCCGCCGTTCGGGATTCCGTAAACCTTATCTCCGTCCGAATTCGCGTTCATGTTGTAATAAATCTCATCCATCGCGTCGTAATCGCCGAGCGGGATAAAATAGGTAGAAAGCTCTGTTTTCTCGACTGTGTCCGGGATGAAGCAGATGTCGCCCCAGTCGCCGTTCGTCAGGCGCAGCGTAACTGCCTCCGCGTAATCGGTAACTGCCTCGTAGGTGACGTGAATGTTCGGGAATTTTTCGCTGAACTGCTCCGCGTAACCTGCGTAAACCGTGTCTGCGATGTCGGTGCGGTCTGTCAGGATCTTGATATCCGCCGACAGATCCGTGTAGTCGTCGATGTTCAGTTCGTTGAACGCCGGCAGCCCGTCGGCCAGGGCCGTACCGCCGAAGATTGTCATTGCAAGCGTCGCCGCAGCAATTCCGGTGATTACCTTTTTCATAAACATAATAGGCCTCCTTTAATTAATTTAATTAATTTAATTATTTTTTTAGGTTTATTAACCTTTGATTTACTATAACACTGCTTAAATCTTTTGTAATCACTCATTCTTGCCTTTTTATATTCAATCCTTGTTTTTCGCCTCTTTTTGTTCATTTTCTCTATTTTTTAGCCAACTAAACTAGTCATGTTTTCCATTTATTTTTTCAAACCAGAAACATATAATAAAGTCATAACCCATTTATTTACTTAATTTAATCAACTTGATTGATTGGAAACAATGAACAGAGACTACGATATCCTTCTAAATTCAATCATCGCGCAGGACACAGCGGGCGACCGGTATCCAGGCCGGAAGTTTCTTCCAGTCTGTTACTTGTACGAACGCTGTCTTCCACTTTTTGCGCAGTCTGTCTCCTATCTGCGTCTGATCGGAGGCGGACGTGTCGACGCGACTATGATGTTTGATCTCTCCATACCGTCTGTCGGTATGCCTTTTCTTCTTTCCTCTATACAAGGAGAAGGCGAGCTGACTTTCGGAAACGAAGTAAAACGGATTGAAGACAACACGATTTTGATCTTTGGCAGCCGCGCATCCTCCTGTCATCTTCGCCCGATTGTTCTCCCATGGTCATTTCGGCTCTTTTTTCCGGAAGGGCCGGGACTGGAGGACTTTCTTTCACTGCTGCCTCAATACCGCGCAATGGCAGAGGCAGATGTTCCTCTGGTGACGGCCGCGATTGAGGAACTCAGTCTGCTTCCCGCGGATGTCGGGCCAGCCTCGCTGCTGCGCATGCATCGCCTTCTCACGGACATTTTCACGGAAGTCTGTCTTCCCTTGCTGCCTCAGATCAATATGCATGAAGACACACTCCCCGCATGGCTGCACGATCTGCACGTTTACATTCATGACTGCGGGAATCTGACTTTTTCTCTCGCCCATCTGGAATCTCTGTACGGAATCAACCGCTATCGTCTGTGCAGGGAATATACTGCCGCCTTCGGGATCTCACCCCTGAAGGATTTTAATCACGTCCGCATGTTGGAAGCAAAAAAAATGCTGCTGAACACGAACCTGCAGGTTCAGGAGATCAGCAACATTCTCGGATATGAAAATATCAACCATTTTATTCATCTGTTCAAAGCGGAAACCGGAGTCACACCGGGTGCGTTCCGTCAGCAACACAAGGCATAAGCTCAGACATACGGAACCGCTTCCCCGATTCTGCGCGCGCTGCCGCGCTCGATGAAACTTCCGCCGACAACCACGATGCTCCCGGAATAGCCCGGACTGTCAATCTTTCTCAATATGCGGCTCACCGCCTTTGCGACCATCATCTTCGTGTCCGTCTCATAAGTCGTGATGTCGACGTCGGAAAACGCGTCGGAGAGATGGTTGTCAAAACCAACGACCGATATGTCCTCCGGCACGCGAAGCCCCAGCATTCCGAGCGCCCGGATCAACCGGCTCGCCGTAAGGTCGCAGTTGCAGAAGCAGGCCGTTGGCATCTCCTCCTTTTTCCAGCCGATTATCTCAGAGAGAAGCTCCTCGCTCCTCAGCAGAATTCCGTTCGCGCGGTCACGGTCGCCGATGATCCACTCCCGTTTTGCGTCGATTCCATGCCGAAGAAGCGCCTTGACGTATCCGAGATAGCGGTCGTCAATGCTCGACGTCGCAAGAAGAGTTCCGATATAGGCGATCCTTCTGTGTCCCAGCGACAAAAGGTAACTGGTCATCGCGTAACCGCCGCCGATGTTGTCGCTGACGATCACATCGCTGTGCTCAGACTCCGCGTCCGCATCCAGATACACCAGCGGCACCGTGCTCTCCGGCGCGCGGTGCAGCAGCTCCATATAGCTGTGGCAAAAGGAACCCATGACGACCACTCCGTCGCAGCGGCGCTCCGCGATGATTCTGGGCAGTTTGCTTTCCGCCTCATCCGCCGCGCCGATCACCTCAAGCAGAGAAGTGCTGCCCTTTTCCGCGATCTGTCCGGCCAGCTTCCGATAGACCGTCCAGTAATAGGACTGCGGCTCACCCAAAAAGCGCTCCGCTATGATGACTCCGATCCTGTGAGATATCCTCATATTGTGCGCGCGGCTCGTCCTGCGGTACCCCATCTCCTCTGCTGTCTGCCGAATCTGAGCCTTCAGCTGTTCGCTCACGCCTTTCTGATCTTTCAAAGCCTTTGAGACGGTCACAGCGCTTACGCCATGCACCTTCCCGATTTCCTCCAATGTTACCCTTCTGTTCATATATCTCTCACACTGCTTCTTTCTATGATCTCACTGTCAATGTAATGGACACCGCAGGGTCGTTTCGGCGCGCCAATCCTTTCGCGAAGAAGCTCCATCGCCTGACCCGCCATTCGCGGCAAATCTACCCGATAGGTCGTCAGCTCCTTCGCGAACGCGCTCCCATACAGGTAATCGTCGTATCCGATCAGGGAAACGTCCTCCGGCACGCGAAGCCCTCTCGCGGTCAGCGCGTTGTAAAGAATACCGGCCGCATAATCACTGCTGCACACAAACGCGTCGGGAAGCTCCTGCGGGAGCTCAATCCTCGGCTGCTCCGTCCGCAGCTCTCTGTCCTCCAGCAGCCATTTCGTCTCGATGGAAAGGCCCTGCTCCCGCATGCAGCTGCAAAAACCGTAATAGCGTTCCGCCACGTTGAGAGAAGTCCGCCCCGTACCGACAAAGCCGATTCTCCTGTGCCCTCGATCCGTCAGGTATTTTGTGATGCGGTAGGCCCCTATATAATTGTTTGACATCACCGCGTCACAGTCGTACTCCGGGCGGCAAAAGTCAAGCAAAACCACCGGTTTTTTCCATTTCTCCAGGAGAGGCTTCAGATATCTGTCCTCGATCCGCCCGATCACGAGAAATCCGTCGATCCCGCTATCTGCCGCCAGCGCGAGATCATCCATATTCGTTTTCGCCGCTTCCTCATCCGTCTCAAGTATCTCCAGCATCGTGATCACGCCCTTCTGCGCCGCCGCGTTTACGACATTGCGATACATCTCCCAGTAAAAGGAGCTCTCCTCGCTCATGTAGCTCCGCGAACAGAGGATTCCAGCCATCAGAGAGCTTTTCCGCTTTTCGGATGGCTTTTGCGGGAATCGATATCCGAGCTCCTCCGCTTTCTTCAGAATTTCACGTCGCAGCGGCTCGCTGACACCCGCTTTCTTTGAAATCGCGTTTGAGACCGTCACCACGCTGGTATTCAACGCGTCCGCAATATCGCGCATTGTCACCTGCTTTGCCATGATACCGTGTCCCCCTCCACAATTTCTCCCGTCGTCACGTGAACGCTCCCTGCCTTTTCTTCCCTTTCTGTCTTTCTTCGCCGAAGCAGTTCGCAGCATTGGATCAGAATGTCTCTCCTGCAGCTCTGGTACGCTGTGATCCTCCGGCAGACTGTCCGTGTTTCCCGTTCTCTCCCAAAATCATCCCCGACGCTGTATCCGAACACGGCAGCGTCATCCGGCACACGGATTCCCTTTTTGCCCAGCATCTGCATCAGGAGATCTGCCGACGCCATATCTCCGCAGAGAAACGCCGTGCGCTGAATCTTCTCCGTCTTCGATTGTGTTTCGCCGCGTTTTCCTTTCGAACGCTCAGCCAAGTGCTGTCCCCACCACCCGTCAAGAAATTCTTCCACAGCATTCCATTCCAAAATGCCCCGCGTTTCTTCCAGATCAAATGCCGGCGCCTTTTCCAGAACCGCGCTCTGTCCGATCGTCCGAAGATATCTGCTGCAGCGAAAACCCATCAGCCTGTCGTCTCTCATCCGAATCTCAGACTCAGTCAAAGAATGATTCTCCTTCGGCAACACATACAGAATATTTTCATATCCCCTGCCATACAGATAGCGCATCGCCGTCTGCACACCGTGAAAGCCGTCATCTGTCACATAATCGATTGGGACATGGACGTCATAGAACCCTGCCCCGACCATCGGTCGGTCGCTCGTCTCCAGCAAAATGCGCAGCACACCGGTCGGAAGCTGTTCCGGCAGCAGAACACCGCAGCAGCCGGGATCACTCATTCGATCCGCGTGCGCGCCGCCCAAGATCTCCTTCAGCGTGCAGAACTCCGCCCGAAATCCTCTGTCCGCCGCAATTTTTTCGAGCGCCCCGCGCTTCTCACCCGGCCATTCATCCGACACAACCAGAATCATGCCAAAGACCTCATTTGCGCTCTCTTCTGTGTCATAGCCCAGCTCAATTGCCTTTTGGCGCACCTTCGCGCTCAGCTCCCGGCCGACTCCCTTCCTGCCCGCCAGAGCATTTGACACGCTGACATTGCTGACGCCGAGCGCCTCGGCAATATCGCTCTGACTGATTTTCTTTTTGGGTCGCATTCCTTCACTTCTCCTCGCTGCAGATTAATATTAGCTAATAATTTCATTTTATATTGCTTAATTTAACTTGTCAATAGTCAAAAAATTTGCCGTACTCTCCCTGTTTCGGAGAATATGGCAAATTTATCCGCACTCTATCTGAAAAATCATTTCCCGGCGTTCTTCCAGGCCAGGATTTCTTCCAGCCGCTCCTTCACCTTCGCCTCCGCGCCCTGCGTGGTCGGCTCATAGTAGCGCCGTCCGACCAGGCTGTCCGGCAGGCACTGCATCCGCGCCATTTTTTCCTCCGTGTCGTGCGCGTAGATGTAGCCCTCCCCGTAGTGCAGATCTTTCATCAGTCCGGTCGGCGCGTTGCGGATCTGCAGCGGCACCGGCTCCGCCGGAAGATTGCGCACATCCTCGCGGCACGCGATGCAGGCCCGGTCGAGCGCGTTGGATTTCGGCGCCATCGAAAGGTACACGACCGCGTGTGCGAGATGTACGTCGCACTCCGGCACTCCGAGAAAATGGCAGGCCTGATAAGCCGCCACCGCCACCTGCAGCGCCTGCGAGTCCGCCATGCCGACGTCCTCGCTCGCGAAGCGCACGATACGCCGCGCGATGTACAGCGGATCCTCCCCTCCATCAAGCATGCGGTACGTCCAGTAGACCGCCGCGTCCGGGTCGCTGTTGCGCATCGACTTGTGCAGCGCGGAGATCAGGTTGTAGTGCTCCTCCCCACTCTTGTCGTACAGAAGCGAGCGGCGGTTCATGCACTGGGACAGCACCTCCTCGTCCACATACAGCACGCCGTCCGCCTCCATCCTGCCATTCAGCACCGCCATCTCAAGCGTGTTGAGCGCCGTGCGCGCGTCTCCGTTCGCGAAGCGCGCGATTCCCGCAAGCTTGTCCTCATCGATGGAGATATTCTGATTGCCGAAGCCTTTCGGACTCTTCAGCGCCTGGTGCAGCAGCTTCAGCAGATCCTCCTCGCCGAGCTCCTTGAGGATGAACACCTTGCAGCGGGAAAGAAGAGCCGAGTTGATCTCAAACGATGGGTTCTCGGTCGTCGCGCCCACCAGAATGATGCTGCCTTTCTCCACCCACGGCAGGAACGCGTCCTGCTGCGCCTTGTTGAAACGGTGGATCTCATCCGTGAACAGCAGCGTCCGAATTCCGCAGCGGCGGTTCTGCTCGGCCTGCGCCATCACTTCCTTGATCTCCTTGATCCCGCTCGTGACCGCGCTGAACTCGACGAACTCCGCCTGCGTCTGCTTCGCGATGATGCGCGCCAATGTCGTCTTTCCAACCCCCGGCGGTCCCCAGAAGATCATTGAGGAAATCTGATCCCGCTCGATCAGCTGCCGCAGCAATTTCCCCGGGCCGACCAGGTGCTCCTGCCCCACATATTCGTCCAGAGTCTCCGGGCGGAGCCTGCTCGCCAGCGGCGACATCTGCTCCCTGTCGTCAAACAAACTCATCTGTCCCAGCACTGAAAACACTCCTTTTTTCTAATTATCCCTTGCCCTGCAAACGGCGCAGCTTGTAAAAGTATAACACGATCCGCTCCAGATACCGCTTCAGCACGATCTGAATCTCCTCCTTCGGGTGGATCGGCTTCACAAGGATTGAATAGATTCCCGTGCGCCGCGCGCCGTACACATCCGTAAACAGCTGATCGCCTACGAACAGTGTTGTTGTGAGATCCGTGTGCATCAGCTCCATCGCCCTGCGGTAGCTTTTCCGTGAGGGCTTGTGCGCGTTCTCGATGAAAAGCACCTGGATCTCCTCGTTGAACATCTCGACTCTCTCCCGCTGGTTGTTCGACAGCAGACAGCACTGAAAGCCCAGCTCCTTCAGATGCGCAAACAATGCCTTCGCACGTGCATCGGCCGGTGCACCATGCGGCACCAGCGTATTATCGATGTCGAAGATGATGCCGCGATATCCTTTCCTGTAAAGCGCGTCAAAGTCGATGCTGTAGGTCGAATCCAGATATTCATCCGGATAGAATTTCTGAAACATGGCGTCTCCTTATATACTCTCGCATATTTTCACTCATGACGGGATTTTCACGGCACGAGCCATGCTGCTCCTAACTCGCGAAGTCAAAAATAGACAGCTGGTTCGTCTCCGGCAGACCGTCGAGAATCTTCAGGTCGCAGAGCAGATCCGTAAGCGTCTTGCTGACCTTCGTCCGCGTCATAAAATCGTCCTTCGACAGGAACGGCCCGTCTTTCACGGCGTCGACTACCGCGGCGGCAGCCTTATCGCCGAGCCCGGAGATGGCGCTCAAGGCCGGCATGATCTTTCCGTCAATGATCTGGAAGCGCACCGCCTGCACCTGATAAATATCGATCGGCATGAATTCGTAGCCTCTCGCGTACATCTCGAGCACGCTCTTCATATCCTTATAGGAATCCTGTTCTTTCTTGCTCAGCGTGTCCATCCGCCGCTCGAAATCGTCCATGTGGTAGAGCAGCCGGTCCAGGCCGAGACACATCAGCTCATAGTCGAAGCCCGAAGCGCGAATGCTGAAATACGCCGCGTAGTAAGCGAGCGGATAATTGATCTTGCAGTAGGCGATGCGCCACGCCATCATGACATACGCCGCCGCATGCGCCTTCGGGAACATGTACTTGATCTTTTTGCAGGACCAGATGTACCAGTCCGGCACGCCGTGCGCGATCATCTCCTTCTCCCAGTCGTCCTTGAGCCCTTTGCCCTTGCGGACACTCTCCATGATCGTAAACGAGAGCTCACTGTCCAGCCCTTTTCCGATCAGGTAGATCATGATATCGTCTCTCGTACAGATCGCCGTGGAGATCGTCGCCTTGCCCTCCTGAATCAGCGTCTGCGCGTTGCCAAGCCACACGTCCGTGCCATGCGCCAGGCCTGCAATCCGCACCAGATCCGAAAAATACTGCGGCTTCGTGTCGATCAGCATCTGCATGGCAAACTCGGTGCCGAACTCCGGGATGCCGAGCGACCCCAGCGGCACACCGCGCATGTCCTCCGGCTTAATGCCGAGCGCGTCTGTGTTCTGAAACAGAGACATGACCTGCAGATCGTCGAGCGGGATCTCTCTGGCGTTGATTCCGGTCAGATCCTCCAGCATGCGGATCATCGTCGGATCATCGTGTCCGAGAATGTCAAGCTTGAGCAGGTTGTGGTCGATCGAGTGATAGTCAAAATGCGTGGTGATGATATCCGTCTCTGTGTCGTTGGCCGGATGCTGCACCGGCGTGAATGAGCAGATCTCCTCACCGATCGGCAGTACAATGATCCCGCCCGGGTGCTGTCCGGTCGTACGCCGCACGCCGACACAGCCCTGCACGATGCGGTCGATCTCGCAGTTCCTCTTGTGCTGCCCATGCTCCTCATAATAACGCTTCACATAGCCAAACGCCGTCTTGTCTGCCAACGTGCCGACCGTGCCGGCGCGGAACGTCTGCCCCGCCCCGAAGATCACCTCGGTATACTTGTGCGCCTTGCTCTGGTACTCACCGGAGAAGTTCAGGTCGATATCCGGCTCCTTGTTGCCCTTGAAGCCGAGGAAGGTCTCGAACGGAATATCAAATCCCTCTTTCTTCAGCTTTGTCCCGCACACCGGGCAGTCCTTGTCCGGCATATCGCAGCCGGCCATCCCTGCGAACTTTTTCACCTCGTCTGAATCGAAATCGCTGTAGTGACAATTCGGACAATAATAGTGCGGGCTGAGCGGATTCACCTCCGTAATGCCGGCCATCGTCGCTACGAACGACGAGCCGACCGATCCCCGCGAGCCGACCAGATAGCCGTCCGCGTTCGACTTCCACACCAGCTTCTGCGCGATGATGTACATCACGGCAAAGCCATTCGAGATGATCGAATTCAGCTCTCTCTCCAGCCGCTCCGACACCACCTCGGGCAGCTCCTCCCCGTAGATCTCGTGCGCCTTCTCATAGCAGAGATTTCGCAGGATCTGGTCGGAATTCTCGATGACGGGCGGACATTTGTCCGGCCTCACAGGGGAGATTTTCTCACACATGTCCGCGATCCTGTTCGTGTTCTCGATCACGACCTCATGCGCCTTCTCTTCCCCGAGATACTCAAACTCCTTCAGCATCTCCTCCGTCGTGCGCAGATAGAGCGGCGCCTGATCGTCCGCATCCTTGAAGCCCTTGCACGACATGATGATGCGGCGGTAGACCTCGTCCTTCGGATCGAGGAAATGCACGTCGCAGGTCGCCACGACCGGCTTGCCGTACTGTTCTCCGAGCTCAACGATCCGGCGGTTCAGATCCTTTAAATCCTCCACCGTCTTCCGGTCGGAATAATCCTCACGCGTCATGAACATATTGTTGCCGAGCGGCTGGATCTCCAGATAATCATAAAAATTGACCAGCCTCGCGATCTCCGGCTCAGGAGCTCCCCGCACCAGCGCCTGGTAAAGCTCCCCCGCCTCGCAGGCGGAGCCGAGGATCAGGCCCTCGCGGTACTTCTGCAAAATACTCTTCGGGACCCGCGGATGCCTGCTGTAATAATTGATATGCGACAAGGACACCAGCCGGTAGAGATTCACACGGCCGACGTCGTTCTTCGCCAGAAGGATCGCGTGATAGGACGGCAGCTTCTTGATCTGCGTATCCGATGAAGCGCCAAGATCGTTCAGGCCTGCCAGCGTCTCGATCTCCTGCTTTTTCAGCATCGCAATAAACTTTACAAAAATATTTGCCGTACAGGCCGCGTCGTCCACCGCCCGGTGATGATTGTCAAGCGGCACGCCGACCGCCTTCGCGACCGTATCCAGCTTGTAGCGGTTCAGCGTCGGCAGCAGCACGCGCGCCATCGCGACCGTGTCCACGACCGTCTTCTCACAGGAGAGTCCCTGGCGCTCACAGTTCTTCTCGATAAAGCTCATGTCAAACGACGCATTGTGCGCGACCATCACACAGCCGTCGCAAAACTCCATAAATTCCGGCAGCACCTTCTCGATCGTCGGCGCGTCGAGCACCATGTTGTCGCTGATGCCGGTCAGCTCCTCGATGCGGAACGGGATCGGCACCTCCGGATTGACGAATGTGCTGAAGCGCTGCGTGATCCTGCCTGCCTCAAGCTTGACTGCGCCGATCTCGATAATCCGGCACTGATCCGGTGAGAATCCGGTCGTCTCAAGGTCAAATACAACATATGTATCGTCCAGAGTCTGTCCTTTCTCGTTTACCGCGATCTCCTTCAGGTCATCTACCAGATATGCCTCCATGCCGTAGATCACCTTGAAATCGCTGTCCTTTGGCACTGCATGGTTTGCGTCCGGAAATGCCTGCACCGCACCGTGATCCGTGATCGCGATGGCCTTGTGCCCCCAGCTCATCGCCCGATCTATAATGTCCTTGACGTCAGAAACACCATCCATATCGCTCATCTTCGTGTGACAATGAAGCTCCACGCGCTTCTCAGCAGAGGTGTCCAGACGTTTCTCCCGGAAATCCGTGATCTTCTTTATTCCGGAAATA
Organism: uncultured Lachnospiraceae bacterium; assembly: GCA_947629385.1. Classification (GTDB taxonomy): domain Bacteria; phylum Bacillota; class Clostridia; order Lachnospirales; family Lachnospiraceae; genus Choladousia. The sequence continues at coordinate 54,187 of CANRDO010000008.1, read as the reverse complement.
TTCCCGATCGTGAGCTGGCTGTCAAAACGGTCGATCGTCGTTACGCCCGCAATCAGCAAAAACGCACCGGTCTTCACTTCCTGCGCGAGCTCCTGCGCCTGCTCCTTATCCAGAAACATTTTTGCTCCGATGGAATCTGTAAAATCTGTGATGCTGAACGTAAAGAGCACCTTCTCATTCCTGAGCTCGCGCTGCTCTGCGTTTAATACCTGTCCGTGCACGACGATCCGTCCGATCTCCCCGGTGATCTCCTCAATCGGTGTGACCTCTCCGGCGATATCGCGTCCGTAAAAGACATCCGGATCGGAGGAACGATGCATATTCCCGGAGCGCCCGGCCGAACGATAAAAATCGCCCTTTGCGCCCTTGTTGCCTGCACCGTTTTTCTCCTGGCCTTTACGTGGCTGGAATTTCTGTGTTCCATCCTTCCTCGGCATCGCAGCTATTTTCCGCCCGTCACCAGAGTTAGAGCTCCCCCTGTCTCCGACAGTTCCTGCATCTTTTCTGTTCCCGGCATTTGAGCTGTTTTTTCCACTTGTCACGGCCCCGACAGCTACAGTTCCTCCATCACCACCCGACACGGCAGCGTCTGTTGCGGCCTGCGCCTCTGCGCCGCTTCCATTCTTCACAGAAGCATAGTTCCTTGCGATCGCTGCAATTTCCTGCTCCAGCTCCACATCCTGAAGCTTACGCTTTTTATTCTCTTTCGGCTCCACGCGCTTTGCACTGACATGAAAGTCAAGCCCGCAACGTTCACAGAAAATCTTCTCAAGGAACTCAAGCAACTCGCTCTTTTTGTCCTCTGAGAGCACATTGTCCGGTATCCCGAGCACAAGCGTATCCTCACTCAAAAACTCCCGCTCTGAGTCACGAAACAGGCTGTAAAGGATCGCGCTGTACCGCCGAAGCTCCTGCAGAATGCTATCCTCGTAAACTGCCATCAATTTCCGCGGCGTATACTGCTTCGACAGCCGAAACTTCTCGATCACCTTGACCGTCATCATGACATCCGAAAAAAGCTGGCTTTTCATGGCATCCTCCAGCTCAAAAATGAACTTCTTTTGGATCAGCTTCTCGCTTTCAAGATACACATGCAAAAACGTACGCTCTCGGTTCATCGTCACCCGGCTCACCTGGACAAACTCCAGCAAGCTGCACAGATCGTCGCTCAACTCCAGTACCGGAAACACCTCAGAAAAAGATTTCAACATACAGTCTGACTCCCTATCCATTCATCAAATACAATGCGCAATCACAGTATACTACTTTTTCAGGTGATCAGCAAGTGGGCGCATTCCTGCGATTTTTATTCCCGTGCTTTTTGAAAAAAATACCTCTTCCGGTAGATACATTTATATTTATATTTTCAAATATTTGCACAAAAATAGTACTGATGATCCGCTATTCACAGTCAGAATAGCTGCCAGAACATCATTAAATTCTTATTTTTACGAAAGGAGAAATTTTATGGCACGCAAAGGAGAAAACATCTTTAAGAGAAAAGATGGGCGCTGGGAGGCAAGATTTATTCACCACTATGAAAATGGGAAGGCAAAGTATCGCTATATCTATGCAGATACGTACGCAGAGGCAAAGGCACGAAAGATCAGGGAGCAAGGCAATCCGTCAGGCTATCCCTCTTCTCCATCCAAACGGCTGTGCACCTTTCAGTTGCTCGCTGAGCTTTGGCTGGCAGGGATTAAAGTATCCGTCCGCGAATCTACTTATACGAGATATCACCGTATCCTGAAAAAATATCTCTATCCACGTCTGGGAGATCAGCTGTTGGCAAAAATAGACGGAAAATATATGAATCATCTGCCGGAGGAGCTCTTGACAAAAGGCGGCGCAAACGGCAGCCCCCTTTCGCACAAAACCACCTCCGATATTCTCTGTGTTCTAAAGGCCGTTCTGAAATACGGAAAAAGCGAAGGATATCCTGTCCCAAATGTGGATGCACTGCACTGTCCACAGAAAAATTCCAGGTTGGTCGGGATCGTGGCGGAGGAATATCGTGTCCGTCTGGAGCATTGTGTCCTGGAGCAAGGGGATTTGACCGGACTCGGGATTCTGTTTACGCTGTTTACCGGAGTACGGATTGGCGAACTGTGCGGACTTCGCTGGGAGGATATCGACTTTGCTGATTTTACAGTCCATGTGCGCAGAAGTGTGGAACGAATCGCGGATCTTGATCCGGATTCATCCAGAAAGACCAAGGTAGTGTTGAGCGTTCCCAAGACTGAGAATTCCATACGTGATATCCCAATACCGGAATTTCTTATGCAATTTCTTCTGCTGTATCGGGGTGAGGACGGCACTTACCTGCTCACCGGCAACAGAACCTATACGGAACCTCACCAATATTATATACGGTATCGGAAATATCTGAAAAGGAATCACATCGAGCATTACAGCTTTCATACACTCCGTCACACATTTGCGACCCGCTGTGTCGAGGCCGGATTTGACCCGAAGACTTTGGCAGAAATTCTCGGTCATGCAAACGTGACGACGACCATGTCCGTCTATGTACACCCAACGATGCAGCAGAAAAGAGCTCAGATGGAACGCTTAACTCCGGAATACCTTGGGTGATGACTCATCACACAAAGATATTTCGCCAGTGCCCTTTTTGTAATCGAAAGGCCGGTTTTGTCATGAAGCAGCTTGCTTCATGACATTTTTTTCACTTATTTTTCAAAATCTATTGACACTGTCCATATATCGAGTATAATCGTATTCAACGCTTGTTTAGTAAATGTAAACTTTTTGTTTATATCCACTATGAGATGTCCATCTGACAGGAGGATGCCATATGAAGATTGGCTCGAAAATAAAAGAACTTCGCATCGCCAAAAATCTGACTCAAGAAGAGTTGGCAGACCGCGCAGAACTGTCAAAGGGTTTTATCTCCCAGCTGGAGCGCGATCTGACATCTCCTTCGATCGCGACGCTGGTAGATATTCTGCAATGTCTGGGCACAGATCTGCAGGAGTTTTTCAGCACGCCGGCGGACGAACAGATCGTATTCCACGACCAGGATTATTTCGAAAAGATCGACACCGAGCTTAAAAATAAAATCGAATGGATTATCCCGAATGCACAAAAGAACATCATGGAGCCGATCCGCCTGACGCTTGAGCCGAACGGATCAACATACCCGGATAATCCACATGAGGGCGAGGAATTTGGCTATGTGCTTTCCGGAAGCATCAGTATCCATCTGGGCAACCGTACCTATAAGGCAAAAAAAGGGGAAGCGTTCTACTTCACTCCGAACACACAGCACTTTATCTCTGCGAACGGCAAGGCGGGCGCAACGTTGATCTGGATCAGCACGCCGCCGAATTTCTGAGTGAATGGTATAACATTTTGATGGCAGCATCCTTGTGGAGGTATACATATGAGCAGCAAACTGATTGATCTGGTTGGAATCACAAAATCATTCGACGGCGAGATCGTGCTGGATGATCTGAATCTATATATACGGGAAAATGAATTTCTGACACTCTTAGGTCCCTCCGGCTGCGGCAAAACAACGACGCTGCGCATCATGGGAGGCTTCGAGACGCCAGACAAGGGCAAGGTCATTTTCAGCGGGGAGGACATCACCAATCTCCCGCCGAACAAACGCCAGCTCAACACGGTGTTTCAGAAATACGCGCTGTTCACGCACATGACGATCGCGGAAAACATCGCATTTGGTCTGAAGATCAAGAAGAAAAGCAAGGACTATATCAACGATAAGATCAGATACGCCCTGAAGCTGGTGAACCTCGATGGCTTCGAAAACCGCATGCCGGATTCTCTAAGCGGCGGCCAGCAGCAGCGCATCGCGATCGCGCGGGCCATCGTGAACGAGCCGAAGGTACTACTGCTCGACGAGCCTTTAGGCGCGCTCGACCTGAAGCTGCGCCAGGACATGCAGTATGAGCTGATCCGGCTCAAGAACGAGCTCGGAATTACCTTTATCTATGTCACCCACGATCAGGAGGAGGCCCTGACGATGTCGGACACGATTGTCGTCATGAACCAGGGCTATATCCAGCAGATCGGCACGCCGGAGGACATCTACAACGAGCCGCAGAACGCGTTCGTGGCGGACTTTATCGGCGACAGCAACATCATCTCCGGCACGATGATCGAGGATCGCCTCGTCGAAATCCTTGGCGCGAAGTTTCCTTGCGTGGACGAGGGCTTCGGGCGCAACACGCCGGTGGACGTGGTGATCCGCCCGGAGGATATCGATCTGCTGAAGCCGGAGGAAGGCACGATCCAGGGCGTTGTGTCCCACCTGATCTTCAAGGGCGTCCACTACGAGATGGAGGTGCAGGCGAACGGCTTCGAGTGGCTCGTACACAGCACCGACATGTTCCCGGTAGGCACCCCGGTCGGCATCCATGTGGATCCGTTTGATATCCAGATCATGAACAAGCCGGAATCTGAGGACGAGGAGGCAGTCGGAGTCAATGAGTAAGGGAAAGACCAAATGGCTGCTCTCCGGACCTTTCCTGATCTGGAGCGTCGCCTTTATCGTAATACCGCTTTTCATCATCGTCTACTATGGATTGACCACGGCAGACGGCGCGTTTACCCTGTCCAACATCAAGCAGATGGGGACGCCGGAGAACGTCAAGGCGCTCGTCTACGCGCTCGTGCTCTCCGTCATCAGCACCGTGATCTGCCTCGTGATGGCTTACCCGCTGGCGATGATCCTGAGTAATATGAACTTCAACGCAAACGGCTTTATCGTGATGATCTTCATCATTCCGATGTGGATGAATTTTCTGCTGCGCACGCTGGCATGGCAGACGCTGCTTGAAAAGAGCGGCGTCATCAACATGCTGCTCAGCGCTTTGCACCTGCCGAAGCTGAACATCATCAATACGCCCTACGCGATCATCCTCGGCATGGTCTACAATTTCCTGCCGTTCATGCTGCTGCCGATCTACAACAGCCTGATCAAGATCGACAAAAACGTCGTCAACGCGGCGCGCGACCTTGGGGCGAACGGTTTTTACACCTTCTGGCGCATCATCTTCCCGCTCAGCCTTCCGGGCGTCATCAGCGGGATCACGATGGTCTTCGTCCCGTCGCTCACAACCTTCGTCATCAGCGATCTCCTGGGCGGCGCGAAGATTCTGCTGATCGGCAACGTGATCGAGCAGAAGTTCAAACAGGGCAACAATTGGAACGTCGGCAGCGGCCTGTCGCTGGTCCTGATGATCTTCATCCTGATCAGCATGGCGATCATGCACAAATATGACAAAGAGGGAGAGGGGGTCGCGTTCTGATGCGGAATTTTCTCAAAAAGTTTTACCTCTTCTTCATTTTCGTGCTGTTGTACGCGCCAATCCTGACGCTGATTGTGCTCTCGTTCAACGCCTCGCGGACGCGCGCGAAATGGGGTGGCTTTTCGCTCAAATGGTACGCCGCCCTGTTTCAGAACGAGCAGATCCTGCAGGCGCTCTACAACACTCTGCTGATCGCGGTACTCTCTGCCCTGATCGCGACCGTCATCGGCACAATCGCCTGCATCGGCCTGAATTCCATGAAGAATGGGATGCGCATGTTCTGGTTCAACATCGCGAACATTCCGATGCTGAACGCGGAGATCGTCACGGGCATCTCGCTGATGATGCTCTTTATCGCGGCCGGCAACCTGCTCTCCTACGTCGGGGGCGACGTCACATTCGGCTTCTGGACGATCTTGATCGGGCACATCACGTTCAACCTGCCCTACGTGGCCTTGAGCGTCATGCCAAAGCTCAAGCAGGTCAACATGTCAACCTACGAGGTGGCGCTCGACATCGGTGCGTCCCCAATATACGCCTTCTATAAAGTGGTGCTTCCGGACATCATGCCCGGCGTGCTCTCCGGCTTCCTGCTGGCGTTCACGATGTCGCTCGACGATTTCATCATCACGCACTTTGTGAAGGGGCCGGGCTTCGACACGCTGTCGACCAAGATCTACACTGAGGTGCGCAAGGGCATCAAGCCGGAAATGTATGCGCTGTCGACGCTCATGTTTGTGACGGTGCTGCTGCTTCTGCTCATCGTCAACCGGAAGCCGCGGACGCGGAAAGCCGAAGGCTTTTCGAGTGTGCAGGGCTCGTTGCTATTTAAGTGAACTATACACAAATTCAATATAATAAATGCGATTAACGAGGAGGAATTTATTATGAAAAGAATGATCTGCATTTTACTGGCCGGAGTGCTCTCGGCGTCGCTGCTGACCGGCTGTGGTGGCTCAAAGTCTGAGAGCTCCAAGTCCGCCGACGCGGGCAAGGTCGTGGTCTACAACTGGGGCGAGTATATCGATCCGGACGTGCTCGACATGTTCGAGGAGGAGACCGGCATCGAGGTCGTATACGATGAGTTCGAGACGAACGAGATCATGTACCCGAAGATCGAGACCGGCGCCGTGTCCTACGACGTCGTCTGCCCGTCCGACTATATGATCCAGCGGATGATCCAGAACGATCTGCTCGCGGAGATCAATTTTGACAACATTCCGAATCTGAAAAACATCGGTGAGGAATATCTGGAAGCCTCGAAAGGCTTCGACCCGGAGAACAAGTACTCCGTCCCCTACTGCTGGGGCACGGTCGGCATCCTCTACAACAAGACGATGGTCGACGAACCGGTCACGAGCTGGGATATCCTCTGGGATGAGAAATACGCGGACAATATCCTGATGCAGAACAGCGTGCGCGACGCGTTTGCGGTCGCTCTGAAGCGGCTCGGCTACTCACTCAACACGACCAGCGAGGATGAGCTCTCCGAGGCCGCGGACACCCTGATTGAGCAGAAGCCGCTCGTGCAGGCCTATGTGATCGACGAGGTGCGCGACAAGATGATCGGCGACGAAGCCGCTCTGGGCGTCATCTACTCCGGCGAAGCGATCTACACGCAGCGCGAAAACGAAAATCTGGAATATGTGATCCCGGACGAGGGCTCCAACATCTGGATTGACAGCTGGGTCATCCCGAAGAATGCCGAGAACAAGGAAAATGCCGAGAAGTTCATCAATTACATGTGCGAGGCAGAGATCGCGCTGAAGAATTTCGAGTACATCACCTACTCCACTCCGAACATGGCGGCGCGCGAGCTGATTGAGGATGAGGACATCAAGAACAGCACAATCGCGTTCCCGCCCGCTGAGGACATGGCACGCTGTGAGACCTTCCAGTATCTCGGGGACGAGGTCGACAATATGTACAATGATTACTGGAACAAGGTGAAGTCGAGCTGATGACACGAACAATCAATTGGAATATCAGACAGATTCATGAAGATATGACCGTCGAGCAGTTCCTGCGTGGACGCGGGTGTTCGCACCATGTGCTGACACGGCTCAAGCAGACAGAGCGCGGAATTTTGCTAGGCGAAGACTGGGCCTATACGAATCAGAAATTAAAAGCGGGGGATGTCCTGACGATACGCATCGTCGAGGATCAGTCCTCCGCTGATCTTGTGCCCGTACAAATGCCTCTGGACATCGTCTATGAGGATGAGGATTTGCTTGTCATTAACAAGCCGAGCGACATGCCGATCCACCCCTCTATCAACAATTATGAAAACACGCTTGCGAACGGCGTTATGTATTATTTTATCTCGCAGGGAATTCCTTTCGTCTATCGCTGTATCAACCGCCTCGACCGCGACACCAGCGGTCTTCTTATCATCGCAAAACATTATCTGAGCAGCGCGATTCTCTCCCGCATGTCCGCCGAACGGCAGATTCACCGGGAATATCTCGCCATCGTCGAAGGGATTTTGCCGGAGTCCGGCACAATTGATGCGCCGATCGCACGCCTCGAAGGCTCGGTTTTGATGCGCTGCGTGGATTTTGAACACGGACAGCGCGCCGTGACACATTTTCGCAGGTTAAGCGTCCGGGATTGCCAGTCTTCTCCTGATTCACAGAGCCGATACCTCTCCCTTGCCGCCGTTACGCTTGAGACAGGCCGCACACACCAGATCCGCGTGCACATGAGCCATATCGGTCATCCGCTCATCGGGGATTTTCTCTACAATCCTGTTCGCGCGCAAGATTCCATTTCACAAGCAAGGGATTTAAATCAGGATTTAAATCATAGTATGCCGGCAAATATCGCTCAGACGGGCAGTGTGCAAGCGGCATATCTGCCGTCCGACAATCCGATACTGTCAATTCGTCGTCAGGCGCTGCACTCACACAAGCTGGAGTTCCCGCACCCGATCACGGGCGAACCGCTCTCTTTCACCTGCGCGATGCCGGAGGATATGAGACGTGTCGTTTGCCCGGACGATTCCGCATAGGCTTCGCCGCGCAGCCTGCGGGATCTGCCCTCAGCGCTCTGGTTTGAGGAATCTCTCAATCCGCTCTGTATTTTTCAGAGAAAGCTCTGCGGTTTCCGCAAAACCTCTCCATTTCGAGACAGCTTCCCGAACCTGATTCATACATTTCTCTGCTTCTGCCCTTTTTATTCCGGCCTTTTTGGCAACCTCTCTGAGATCCGCTTCGCTTATACTGTCCGCTTTGCCATTGATCAGCATTTGATGTGCGTTTACCCAGATGCTGTTCGCATTGTATGAAAACGTCATGTCATACGCCGGCGATAAACGCCATCGCCCCTTTTTATCCATCAGAAAAGTAATATTCTTTGTATGATCATCGTAATTTCTGGCACATTCATTAAACAGCATCCTTCTGTACAGCTGCAGGAAATCACTGTGGGGGAGCTTAAGCTGTCTCATCACATGAAACGCATCCTCATAAGAATAGATCCTGGGAGAATTGAAATCCATATGCGCCATCGCGCACAGGCTCTGCATATGAAGCTTTTCCCCATTGTCGTCTGTACGGTCGAACCGCTTCGTCATGAAATGCGCCCTGCCGTTCTCCCTGTATAAGCGGCATTCGCTCATATTAATCCCCGCTTCTTCCGCCATGAGATAATACGCGTATTCGATTCTCGTGTACTCCCTGCTGTCCGGCTCCTGATCCTTGTCTCTGTTATTGGAGATATCATCAAATTTCAGCAGCCAGTACCCAAACCCCTCCCCTGCATCGATCTGTCCGGAACGGATCTCGCCTGTGTCCGAGTTCCATGCGATGAGCGTCTTGGCTCTTGCCCCGCCGACAGAGGAGCTTCCCTGCATTAATTGCGCGATCATATTCTGATCATGTGCGATATGCAGGCTCTCTCTTTCTGATAAAATATCGGAGGCAAGCTTTGTCAGGGCATCGATGTCAATCTCTTTTCCGACATCGACAAGGTCAGCTGAGGGCTCGTATTCCAGGGCTCCCATGCCCCTTTGTCCCATATAGCACAGCTTTTCAAGCGCGGTCAGATCATTCTCCGTCCTGCCCTGGCTTAACAGATAACTTCTTATCACGATATTACCGAATTTATCGGGCAGGGAGTCCGCAAATATTCCCGGCAGTCCGCTGTAGGTCGCTTCTGGCAGCGCAGGAAATGAATAAGTCAGCTCAGACAGCGGCATCGTGAGCGGGGCGACTTCTATACCGCTTCCCAGAAAATTCCTGTCGTACTGAAACCCAATCGGCCCGCTCCCTTGTCTGTGCAGATAGCCTATCGTGGATCCCCACAGTTTTACTTTTACTGTCTCTACAGCCATCGTCTACCTCTCCCTTCACTCGTCTTCTCCCCAGACCCAGCCTGATCCGGATCCGGCTTTATTTGATCTCGCTCTCTGTCTTGCCGGCTTTCGCTCATACAGCGCCTTAAAATCCGGCTGCGGCTCCGGAATCAACAGATCCAGATTTTGGGCAAGCCCCAGTGACTTCAAAATTTTTATATAATTCGAGATTTTGGAGTCTACGCCGCTCTCGATGCGCACCTCTGTGCTGGAGGAAATGCCGCATCTGTCCGCGAGCTCTGCCTGCGTAATGTTCAGCGCGATGCGATACTGCCTGATTCTGGTTCCAAGCTCCCTCAGGATATCCTGTTCCCTTTCGTTCCCATTCAGCTTCATACAATCACCTTATTTATCATATTTGCATAATTATATTAATATTATAATCTTAATTTGTCAAGAATAATAAGTTATAGTATTTCATGCAAGTTTATCACGGACATGTCGCAGGTATCACCACTCCTTATTCTTTCCACAAAATAAAATATGTCCCCGGCAGAGGACATACTTTACATTTTAAAATTATACTTTCCCTCAACGAACCTTCTCCGGGAAGCCGACCTTCTTCTGCACCTTGCGCAGCGTCTTCTGGGCATAGTAGTTTGCCTTCTCGGCGTTGTTCTTGATCGCACTATCGATGTAGGCCTTGTCCCGCTCAAGCTCCGCGACGCGCTTCTGAAGCGGCTCAAGCACTGAGACGACCGCCTCGCCGACCGCCTCCTTGAACTGACCATAGCCGCTGCCCGCGAACTCCTTCACGACCTCGTCCGGCGTCTTGTTCAGGCACGCGCAGTAGATGTCGATCAGGTTGCGCACGCCCGGCTGCTCCTCGCAGTAGCGAATCTCGCCGACCGAATCTGTCACAGCACGCTTGCACTTCCTACGGATCGTATCCGGATCATCCATGAGGTAAATGCTGGCGTTCGGGTTTTCGTCCGACTTGCTCATCTTCTTTGTCGGATCCTGCAGGCTCATGATCTTCGCCCCGGCCTTGCCGATGTAGGCCTCGGGGATTGTGAACACGTCGCCGTAGATCGCGTTAAAGCGCTGCGCGACGTCGCGCGTCAGCTCCAGATGCTGCATCTGATCGATCCCGACCGGCACAACGTCCGCCTGGTACAGCAGGATGTCCGCCGCCATGAGCACCGGGTAGGTGTACAGTCCGGCGTTGATGTTGTCCGCATGCTTTGCCGCCTTGTCCTTGAACTGCGTCATGCGATTCAGCTCGCCCATGTAGGTAAAGCAGTCCAAAATCCACGCGAGCTCCGCGTGCGCGGAGACATGCGACTGATAGTACAGGCAGTTTTTCTCCGGATCGAGTCCGGCTGCGATGTAGAGCGTCAAAAGCGCACGCGCACGCTTCCGCAGCGTCGCCGGATCCTGCCGTACCGTGATCGAATGCATGTCAACCACCGAATAAAAGCACTCATATTCATCACTCAGCTTCACCCAATTCTTCAGGGCGCCGAGATAATTTCCCAAAGTAAGCGAACCTGTCGCCTGCATCCCACTGAACAATACCTTTTTGTTGTCGATCATAATCGTCCCTCCCAGTAAAAACATTAACGCAATTTTATCATTTCCCTATAGCAAAGTCAAGGTTGTGCAAATCTGTCTCATCTGTTAAAATACCAGTAATCTGGCAGACAAACTGCCGCAAAGCGGTCTGCTCCCATTTGAACAGACACGCCCGCGACAGCTTTGGTCGCAATATCAATTGGAGCATATTATCAGGAAAGGAATCGATCAATCATGGAAAAAATCGCAAGCTTCACCATCGACCACATAAAACTCCTCCCGGGACTCTATGTCTCACGGAAAGACCACGTCGGCGCGGAGACCGTCACCACCTTTGACATTCGCATGACAAAGCCAAACAGCGAGCCGGTCATGAACACCGCAGAGGTGCACACGATCGAGCATCTCGGGGCGACGTTCTTGCGCAACCATCCTCAGTACGCGGACAAGACCGTCTATTTCGGCCCGATGGGCTGCCGTACCGGCTTCTACCTCCTGCTTGCAGGCGACTATGAGTCAAAGGATATCGTCCCTCTCATGGTGAAGATGTTTACCTTTATCCGCGATTTTCAGGGTGAAGTGCCGGGCGCCTGCGCAAAGGACTGCGGCAACTACCTCGACATGAATCTCCCGATGGCGAACTGGCTTGCCGACCGCTATCTGCGCGAGGTGCTCACTGACATTGGGACTGATCGTCTGATCTATCCGACATAAGGATTATTAAATCGGATATCCTTTCAGATAGTATTCCTTCACGAATCGGACCAGTTCCTTCTCGCCTCTCTGGTCGAGGATCCGCAGCATGCCGTGCAGTTCTTTATGTGTCTGCGGGTGCAACAGGATGTGACTCCTGCCCTTCTCGAAATATCTGAGCGGATCATGCTGCGTGTAGGAATCTTTATTGTAGTTCTTTGATGCGCAGATCCGGTCCATCAGCATCTCCGCCACATATTTCCGAGGCATCTGCACCGGCTTGAGCGGATGCTTCCGGTCGGCGGTGTTGAGCGTATAGTCCGTCCAATATTCGAAATGATGGCGGTTGCGCCCCTTGTGGTGCATCCATGCGTCGGAGTATCCTTTAAGCTTTCGCTCGCCATTGTTCGGACTGCTCTTGCCGTCGTCGTAATACCGGAAGCCCATAAGGAGCTCGGACGGCATGTATTTGGACAGATCATGCATCAGCCCCTGCCGGTAAAGCCCGATGCGGAAGCAGTGCTCCATCACGAGCAGCTTGTGCTCCGTGATCGTGCGCAAGTGTCCGCGAACCTTATCCCAAGTTATCGGCGGCAGTTTTTTTGATGCATTTCCATTTACGTTCATATCTTTCCCTTCATTTCCTGTCTTTTTATTTCACGCTCTTTTCCGTTTTTCGGCTTTTTGCGTTTTCTACCCTTTCAGGTTTCCATGCTTTTCCGGCTTTCCAAGCCTTCTTCGCCACTTCCTGCGTCCGCATCCTCGCAAGCAGGGTCCGGCCTGTTAGAGAAACTCTCTGTCATTTCCTGCCCTCGAGAACCACAACCGTGCGCGCCGGCACCTGAAACGCTTTCGTGTCCTCCAGGGCTTCCTGCTCCTCTGCCGGGATAAAGCTGTCCTTTTGCGATGTATTCATCGCCACACGCCAGTTCATACCCTTCGGAAGGATCGGCAAAGCAAACTCCTGTGCGATCCAGTTGAAATTATACGCAATGTATAGAAAGTCATCTTCCCCCGCGTACTCCCCGCAGTACAGGCAACCAAGCCCTCGTCCCATCTGCTCGAAATCCCCATACCAGGCGCGCTCCCCATGAAAAGATAGATCCGGATATCCGAGCGAGCGGTAATCCATGCACTGCAGCTCATTCTCCTGGTGGAGCGCCTTGTGCGCCTTGCGGTAGGCAATCGCCTTCTGCACAAAATCGCTCAGCTCCTTATTGCTCCTGGCCGCGCCCCAGTCCGTCCAGCTCAGCTCGCTGTCGTGACAGTACGGATTATTGTTGCCGTTCTGCGAATTGCCAAACTCATCTCCCGCCAGCAGCATCGGCGTCCCCTGCGAAAACAACAGCATCGCAAACGCGTTCTTCCTCTGGCGCATGCGCAGCGTCCGGATTTCTCTCTTACGGGAAGGCCCTTCCTCGCCGCAGTTCCAGCTGTAGTTGAAGTCAGAGCCGTCGCGGTTGTACTCGCCGTTGTCCATGTTGTACTTGCGGTCGTAGGACACGAGATCCATCAGCGTAAACCCGTCATGATTCGTGATATAATTGACACGTCCGCAGCCGGCCGGATTGCAGCGCAGCTGATAGCTGAACGCACGGAGAAACTGTTCATCCCCCTTCAGCACTCTGCGGCAGTCGTTCATGAAGCTGTCATTTGCCTCGGCCAGAAGTCTGCCCTTATTCCGCTTGAGCTCGTCCGGATACCAGGTACAGATCAGCTTCCTGCTCCGAAACAGCGGCAACCTGGCAAGCTCTGCAACCGCGGAATCCCTCGTCATCACGGCGAAGCCATCCACATGGTACTCCGTCGCCCAGTACGACAGGCATTGATCGATCCGGGAAAAATCAATCTCATCCGGGAATGAAAATTCCAGGATCACCTCTATGCCCTCCGCATGGAACGCCTTTACCATATCTTTGAACTCCACGTCCGGAGACTTTGTCGCGGCGTAAGCGGCCTTCGGCGCGAAATAAAACGCGTCCTCACCGTAGCCCCAGTAATTCATGCGGTACTGCTCCAGCGACTTCATCGCCTCCGCCACCTGCTGAGCTGATCCCGCGACGGCAGAATTCTTTGTCATGCTGACCGAGGCAGACTGCGGATCCACCCCGGGGTCAATCCTTATCTCGCTCTTTTGGTCGGCCTGCAGACCCGGCCCGGAGGCGTTCCCGGAATCAATCCTGCCGGATGCGGCCCCCACATGCTTCTTCTTCGGAAACCTCGGAACCATCTCGGCAAACTCGTAGACCGGCATCAGACGGACCTGATTGACGCCAAGCTGCTTCAGGTACGGGATCTTATCCCGTAGTCCTGCAAACGTGCCTTTTTTCCGGGTTCCGGAATTCTTTTGCTTCGTAAAACCGCGCACGTGCAGATGGTACATGATCGTCTCATCATAGGGAAGCTGCGGCAGTCTGTCTCCGCCCCAGTCGTACGTCCCCGCCGGAAATGCCCCACGTATACTGTGCGGCGAATCCTCCGGCCTGCGTCCGAACTCCTCACGCCCGACGACAAGCCTCGCCCGCGGATCCGTACAGATCTCGCCCCCGTCTTCAAAATTATATTCATAATCCGCCGGCTGTAGCTGCACCTTCATCGTATACAGCCCGCCTGCCGCATCACTTTTCGGGAACGGCAGCCTCGCGGCGATCTCTTCTGTCCCTTTTCTATAGAGAATCAGCGTCGGCGGTTCCTTTCCCGCCGCGTAGCATCCGAAATGCACGCCGTCCTTCTCGATACTCACACCTGGTATGTTGTTACTGTCCGCAATTACTCTGAATTCACTATCACTCATCATCCGGTCCTCATCTTTCCGCTGTGTTGACATGCGCGTTCAGCAATGAGCCGTGCAAATAAGATAGCCTTTCGAAGGCACGGCTTGTTAACCATACAAGTGAAACCTGTTTCAAATCACGTTACAGTTCGACGATCAGCTCCACCGGGCAGTGGTCGGAGCCCATGACCTCCGTGTGGATTTTCGCGTCCTGCAATCGCTCCTTCAGCGACTGCGACACGACGAAATAATCAATACGCCACCCTGCATTCCTCTCGCGGGCCTTCATGCGGTAGGACCACCAGCTGTAGGCTCCGGTTTTATCCGGATAAAAGAAACGGTACGTATCAATAAATCCGTTCTCCACCAGCTGTGTAAACTTCCCGCGTTCCTCGTCGGTAAATCCTGCGTTATTATGGTTCGTCTTCGGATTCTTCAGGTCAATCTCCTCGTGCGCCACATTCAGATCGCCGCAGAAGATCACCGGCTTCTTCTCCTCAAGCTTCTTGAGATACGCCAAAAAAGCGTCCTCCCAGCGCATCCGGTAATCCAGTCTGGCCAGACCATCCTGGGAGTTCGGCGTGTAGACCGTCACCATGTAGAAATCCGCGTACTCAAGAGTGATCACACGCCCCTCATGATCGTGCTCCTCGACGCCGATCCCGTATGATACGGAAAGCGGCTCCTTTTTCGCAAAAACAGCAGTGCCCGAATAACCCTTTTTCTCCGCGTAATTCCAGTACTGATGATATCCGTCCAGGTCGAGCTTGATCTGTCCCTCCTGGAGCTTGCTCTCCTGTATGCAGAAGATATCCGCGTCGATCTCCCGGAAGAAATCCAGAAAGCCCTTCTGCACACATGCCCGCAGGCCGTTCACATTCCATGATATCAGTTTCATCGTTCGGTCCTCTTTCTTTTATGCGGCTGATTTCTCTGCTGCGTCATAATCTCCCGCGGCCCTTCCATCTGTCCGCATGCAGGAGAATGCTACCAAAAAATGTTATACAGAATAATTATACCATCTTTTTCCTTCTTTTCCCACATAAATATTTGTTTTTTGCAATATTTCTTCGCGGGTATTGCCATTTTACAGCGTTTCTGGTAAAGTAAGGATGTCCAATCGGACAATTACAAGGCATATGAACGCATCCCGGCTGCGGCGCGCAAGACAGTTTCAAAGGCTGCCGGCGGGAAATCTCATCAAAAAGAAAGGAATTTCTATGAGCGATTTTGAGACATGCAATGGCAACTGCGCGAGCTGCGGCGAAGACTGTTCGGACGGCAACGCCACGATCACACTTACCCTTGACAACGACGAGACGATCGAGTGCGCGATCCTCACGACCTACCCGGCCGCTGGCAACGAATACATCGCGCTTCTCCCGCTGGACGAGAACGGCGAGAACAACGACGGCGAGGTATTCATCTATCGCTTCAAAAATGAAAACGGCACGCCGGTTCTGGAGAATATCGAGGACGACGACGAATACGAGGCCGCATCCGACGGCTTCGACGAGTGGCTCGACTCCATGGAGTACGATGAGCTTGTCGATGCAGAGGACGAGGAAGACGAAACGGCTGATCTTCCCGACTAGGGAAGGTGTTTCCACGCGCTGTCGCGCGGAAGCGTCAATCGTCCTTTCGCCGGGTAATTCAAAAAGATTTTTACAATAGAACATCCAGAAATCTCGAAGGCTCCGCAGCTTTTCCGTACCGCTGTCTGGTATAGAAGATGTGGAGCCTGTCCTTTGCCCTTGTCATTCCTACATAGAGCAGCCGCCGTTCTTCCTCCAGATCAGCCTCCTGTACCGCCCTGCGGTGTGGGATAACCCCTTCATTCACGTCGACCAGGAATACCTCCTGAAATTCCAGGCCCTTAGAGCCGTGCAGCGTCGCGAGCGTAATCGCGTCTTCCTGTGTTTTCTGCGCGGAACGCTTTTCCTCCAGCTTTGCTCTGTAATCTTCTATATGCCTGAGCCATTCCTCATAGCTTCTGTACGGCTTTGCCCCCTGCTGAATCTCGTCCAGGAGGTCGAAGAGCTCCTCCGGTTTCATCCGTCTGCTTCTTGCATACTCCGCCAGATAATCCTCATATCCGATTCCGCGGCGTATGTAATTGATCGCCGCGTATGGCGTCATCCGCGCAAGCAGCTTCAGCTCACTCTCCATACGGTCAATCCGGTCCAGCATCCACTCCCGGTCCTCATAATAAGTCCGCAGCGTCTCAAACGACACGGTCTTTGCGTCGATGCTGTCCCTGCCGATATAGCGCTTTGGGCGGTTCATCACCTGCAGAAACTCCGTGCGGTCCAGCCCTACATGGGCCAGATGCAGATAGGCGAAAATGTCCTGCGCGATCCAGTGATCGTAAATGTTCGGCAGCGCGTCGCGCATCTCAAACGGAAGGTTGAACTCCATCAGGCGCTCCGCGAACGGCCCGGCTCCCTGATTCGTGCGAAACAGCACGGCAATCCCGGAATACGGAATCCCCTGTTCCAGACTCTTCCGGATGCATTTGACCAGATAGAGGCTCTCATGCTCCCGGCTGTCCAGCTCCTGAATATCGATCTTCTGCCCTTCTCCCCTGACGTCCTGAATCTGCTTAACGTAGCGCCGCTCGTTCTCTCCGATCACCTTCAATGCGCCGCGGATCACCGGTGCCACGGAGCGGTAGTTCTGATCCAGCAGGATGGTCTTCGCATCCGGATAATCCTTTGTGAAGTTCAGCATGATCTCCGGCTTTGCGCCGCGGAAGCGGTAGATGGACTGGTCGTCATCCCCCACGATAAACAGATTGTTCTCCGGCGCGGCAAGCATACGTAGAATCCTGTATTGCAACAGATTGATGTCCTGAAACTCATCGACCAGAATATAGCGGAAACGATTCTGCCACGCTTCGAGGATATCCCCTCTTGTCTTCAGCAGCTCATAAGTACAGACAAGCATATCGTCGAAATCCAGCATTCCCTGCGCGCGGCAGCTCTTCTCATACTGCCGGTAGATCCGGCGAAAGACATCCTCCGGACAGGAGCGCGAATAATAATTCTCCAAGCTGATCTGCTCGTTCTTCACAAGACTGATCTCGGCTGCCAGCTCCGAGAGCAGCTCCTTCTCGTCCTGCGTCTCCGCAAGCATTTCCTGAGGCAGTCTCTGCAGCAGCTGGCGCAGAATCCCGAATTTTCTCTCCTCTGGCAAAATATTGGCGGAAGTAAAGCGGTACGCATGCTTCAGAATACCGAAAAAGACCGCGTGGAAGGTTCCGAATGTAACCCCGTGCGAACTGCAGACAGCACAAAAACGCTGCCGCATCTCCTGCGCCGCAGCTTTGGTAAAGGTGATCACAAGAATCTCCTGTGGCTTCACATGGAGCTCTTCGATCAGGTATCTGGTTCTCTGTGTGATAACGAGGGTCTTGCCGGAGCCCGGTCCCGCCAGAACCATGGCGGGACCCGCTCCGTGGGCGATCGCCCTTGACTGTGCGTTGCTTATCTGCATGTTGCTCCTATCTTCGTGTATAGCAACGAGCCGTGCAAATACGATGGAACACGAAATGCCTGCTTGCAGGCGATTTCGTGAGACAGCGTATTTATAGGGCGACTGCCCGCGAACGAGAAAAGCCGAAGGCTTTTCGAGTGTGCAGGGCTCGTTGCTGTTTGTACACTAAACACGAAGTTTCTCGATCGCCGCGCGGATCCGCGCGAGCGACTCCTCCTTGCCGAGCACGGACATGATCTCCGTCGCGCCGGCCGGCGTCATCATCTTGCCGGACACGGCGACACGCAGCGGCCACATTACGAAATTGACCTTGCAGCCCTTCTCGTCGACATACGCCTTGAGCATCTCAAACAGCGCGTCATTGCTGAAATCCTCCTGCGCCTCCAGCTTTGGAAGCAGCTCGACAAGCGTCTCGCGGCAGCTCTGCTCGTTCGTCTTCGACTTCTTGTTTGTATACATGGAAACGTCGTACTCCGGCACCTTCTCGAAGAAATCGACCATCTCAGGAATATCCGGGTAGACCTCGATGCGGGTCTTCACCATCTGCGCGATCCTCCGGAAATCTAACTCGTGTGTGATCGCCTGCCTCAGGTACGGGAGCGCCGCCTCGTAGAAGGTCTCATCGTCCATTGCCTTCAGGTATTCCCCGTTCATCCAGCGCAGCTTCTGGATATCAAAAACTGCCGGAGATTTGCTCATGTTGTGATAGTCAAACGCCTCCACGAGCTCCTCCAGCGAAAAGATCTCGCGGTTGTCCTGCGGACACCAGCCCAGCAGAGCCACATAGTTCACGATCGCCTCGGAGACAAAGCCCTGGTCAAGCAGATCCTCATAGGAGGAATGGCCGGAGCGCTTGGAAAGCTTCCGGTGCTCCTCATCGGTGATCAGCGGACAGTGCACATAGACCGGCACCTCCCAGCCGAACGCCTCGTAGAGACGGTTGTATTTCGGCGCAGAGGAAAGATATTCATTGCCGCGCACCACATGGGTGATCCCCATGAGATGGTCGTCCACGACGTTCGCGAAATTGTAGGTCGGAAAGCCGTCCGATTTGATCAGGATCATATCATCGAGCTCCGCGTTCGGCACCTCAATCTCGCCGTAAATCTCGTCGATAAATTTTGTCGTGCCCTCGCGCGGGACGTTCTGCCGAATCACATACGGTACGCCCGAGGCCAGCTTCGCCTCGACCTCCTCTTTTGACAGATGCAGACAGTGCTTGTCGTAGACGGCGATCTCCTTGCCTGCCACATTCTGCTTCAGAGAATCCAGGCGCTCCTTGTCGCAGAAGCAGTAATACGCTTGACCTTTCTCAATCAGCTGCTTCGCATACTCCATATAAATACCGGCCTTCTGCCGCTCGCTCTGCACATACGGGCCGCAGCCGCCGTCCTTATCCGGTCCTTCGTCGTGGATGAGTCCCGTCTTTTCCAGCGTGCGGTTGATGATATCCACTGCTCCTTCCACATAGCGCTCCTGATCCGTGTCCTCGATGCGCAGCATAAACGTGCCGCCCTCGTGTTTCGCGATCAGGTACGCGTACAGCGCGGTGCGCAGATTTCCCACATGCATCCGGCCCGTAGGGCTCGGCGCGAATCTTGTCTTTACTTTTGCCATAATAACTCTCTCCTATTTATTTAATAGCCCTGCCGGGCTTCGATTGCTTTGTATGATTCTCTGCCTCAGGATTTAAACCGTATCCTGCTTGAGACGGACAGCGCGAGCGCCATCTCCGCCATCAGGAACAGGATCGAGGTGCCTCCATAGCTGACAAACGGAAGCGTAATGCCCGTCGTCGGGATCAGATTCGTCACGACCGCGATGTTCAGCACGACCTGCAGAGCAATATGCACGAAGATGCCGGAAGCAATCAGAGACCCCAGCAGATCCGGAGCGTTCTGCGCGATAAAGAACAGCCGGTACAGCATGAACACGAACATCAGGATCACAAGCACCGCGCCGAACACACCGAGCTCCTCGCAGATGATCGAGAAAATCATGTCATTCTGCGCCTCCGGCAGCGCCCCCAGCTTTTGCGCGCTGTTCCCGAGTCCCTTGCCGAAAAAGCCTCCGGACCCGATCGCGTAGAGCGCCTGCATCACCTGATAGCCGCCCGAGCTCGCGTTTGATTCCGGATCCAGCCACACCTGAATGCGGCGGATACGGAAGCTTCCCGAACTCGCACTGTTGACCAGCACAAACACCAGGATCCCCACCAGAACAGCTGCCACAGCCCCTCCGATGACAAACGGGATGGTCTTCGGGTGCGTGATGAAGATCAGGATCACCGTGATGCCAAGGATAATGATCGCCGTGCTCAGATTGTCCGTGAAAAAATACGTACAGAAGGCGGCGCCAAAACCATATAAAAGCAAATTTCTGGTCGCCTTCCAGCTTTTTATCTCCTGTCCATATTTCACGATCATCGCGGGCAGAAACAGGATGATCGCCAGCTTGGCAAGCTCCGCCGTTTGGAAAGAAATCGGCCCCAGATAAAGCCAGCGTGTCGCCCCGTGAGACTCACGGCCCGCAAATCTGGTGATGACCAGCAGAGCGATCGAACCCGCATAAATCAGCTTTGACCAATTCGCCAGCGTATGATAATCGATCTGTGAGCCGATCAGCGCGAGAACAAGCGCGCCGGCGCTGATGAACGCCTGCTTTCGGAAATAAGACATGTCGTCCCCGCCTGTCTCCACCATCGCCTCATAGGCACTCGTGCTGTACAACATAACAAGGCCGAAGCAAGTCAGCAGAATCACAATCGCCAACAGATTGTAATCAAAATAATCCCGCTCCGCTCCCACAGTTCTATGCACAAGCTTTCTGTTTCCGCCCTTCGTCTTCCCGGACGCGCCGCTTTTGATCGCACGCAGATTTCCCGTCGAGCTGCCCGCCTGACTGCTCATCTGGCGCGCTGTCCGTCCGTTTCCCCGGCCGTTTGCCTGATTGCCTGCTCTCGATGCCATAATACCCCTTCCATTATCTTGCTGTAACCCCTGTATTCCCCATTTGCTTCATTAGCTTTAAAGTATACCATACCTACTCCTCTTTTTCCAGCAAAACCGAAATTTTCCTCGTTAATTTTCTCTTTCCCGATTTTTCTCATCTTTTTAAATTCCCTTTTCTCAAAATCTGTCACTTGGAATTTGCTTTTCAAACCGATATGCTCCGCGGCAAACCGGATTAGTACAACTATCATTTGAGAGCATCCGACATATTCTGGTATTGAACAATCATTTCACAGGAAAGGAGTTCATATGTCAGAGGTACAAAGTCTTGACTGCGGCTGCGATGTCATGGAAAACAGCTGCGTCAATGAAATCTATTATCATTTGACAGAAGCACAGGCCCCGCTTGCGATGGCATACGTCCCGTACCAGCAATGGGAGGCGACCTACGACCTGTGCACAGGTCTTCAGGTGGGTACGGTCTTCCCCTGCCTGCACAAACCATTCTGCGGGAAAGGAGGCTGCTGCAGATGAGCAACAATCGTAATCCCTATATGAATATGAGTCAGAATATGTCTTCCAATGCGCGCAGCATGAGTATGCGCGGCAATTGCGGCTGTCAGAGTCCCGCGCAGGTACAGCGCTCCACGCAGAGCGACTGTGGCTGCACCACGAACACGGCTCCAGCCACGGCGAACTGCTACACACAGCGCTCCGTACAGAATGACTGCGGCTGCAGCACGAATACGGCTCCAACCGCAACGAACAGCTACTCACAACGTTCCGTGCAGAATGACTGCAGTTGCACCGCGAATACCGGATACAGCCGCGTTTCAGAGATTCCGACCGGCGACCGTCTCAGTCTGCTCAAGTATATCGATGAGGTAAGCTTCGGCGCATACGAGGCCACACTCTACCTTGACACGCATCCGGACTGCCAAAACGGGATGCAGTATTTCCGCGAGCTCAACGAAAAGCGGAATCTGGCGCTGAATGAATACGCAAAGCTCTACGGTCCGCTGACGCTTACACACGCCGGCGAGAGCTGCGAGACGTGCTGGCAATGGATCAACCAGCCGTGGCCGTGGGAAGGAGGGAATTGCTAAGCTATGTGGTATTATGAGAAAAGGCTTGAATATCCGATCAATATTACGACGCCGAACGCGAAGCTCGCGCAGTTCATCGCCAGCCAGTACGGCGGCCCGGACGGGGAAATCTCCGCTTCCATGCGATATCTGTCTCAGCGCTTCTCCATGAAGGACCGCCGCGTAGCCGGTTTGCTCACTGACATCGGTACCGAGGAACTCGCCCACCTCGAGATGGTGAGCACGATCATCCATCAGCTCACGAAAGGCCTTTCGATGGAGGAGGTCGAGAGGTCCGGGCTCGGTCCGTACTATATCGACCACACGGTCGGCGTATGGCCGCAGGCAGCGGGCGGCATTCCGTTCAACGCCTGTGAGTTCCAGGTGAAAGGCGACCCGGTCACCGACCTGCATGAAGATCTGGCGGCGGAGCAGAAAGCCCGCTCGACCTACGACAACATCCTGCGCGTTGTGAACAACACGCCGGAGGTTGCAGACCCGATCCGCTTCCTGCGCGCCCGTGAGGTTGTGCATTTCCAGAGATTCGGAGAGGCCCTTGAGAAAGTTCAGGAAGGCCTTGACGCGAAGAATTTCTACGCCTTCAGTCCGGGCTTCGACGCTCCTGTGACCTGCCCGACGAACGCAAAGTAGACTCAAAATTTCTCACGGATGATTCCGGCTGTGGAATTGTCTGTGAAATGATTTTAGGCTGCAGAAAAGGGATATACTGTTCTTATGGCAGCATATCCCTTTGGCTCTGCTTTTCAATTATGCCACTTTCGCGTAATCGATAATCGAAAAATCCTGCAATAATTTTTTAGCACTATTTACAATTGTTTCCAACCGTCTCATAACCTCATCAGAGTATTCTACTTCTCCACATTGGTCACACTCTTCGCAAGGTACATTTTTAATTATAATTAAACTTCCGTTGTAATTTACAACGTGTGTTGTTGTGCTCGGTTTCATAGTGCCTTTACAGTAAAAACACATATTATTTCTCCCTTCTGGTTTTCATATCCGACTCGAATTTTTCTTCACTAGGATAGTATGCAGTTATAATGTGGACATTATCATCTATACCGATAACTACATGAATTATATTATTATTTAGCGAATGACCAAAAACTAAACAAGCAGGATTTAACCAATAATCCGGATACTGCTCTATGATCTCTCCACCCATGATACAATGAATGATATCATCCCTGCTCAGTCCTCTCTGCTGTATTCGCTCAGATGCATGTCCAGACCATTTTATTTTAGATTGCTTGCATAATTCTTTGATTTTTTCTATATCAATCATTCACGGACTACCTCAATGGTTATTTATTGCCTGTTATAATAGCGGTTCACATCTTTGCTTTCTGCCAGCAAGATATCCCTCTATAGATAGCATAAAATAATATTTCAAGGACTACGTCACCATAGTCCTTGAATGTAGCATCACCGCAGCGACACTAACGCTTTTTGAATGTCCACTTACTGGAAGGACACTCCTTTAATAGTATTCTACCCAATATTTAATGTTTGTCAATGATTAATATAATTATTGCCCATTTTACGGTATTTTTCATATGTACAATTTCAATACCGACATCGGCATTCTACGGACAAGTGCCAGTGGTTCTGCGGATATAGATACTTCCAAGCTCACGGAAATGATGAGTGCGATGCATGGACAGGCTGAGATGATCCGGCAGGAACGCCCGGTGACTGCAGAAGATATGGCAAATATCGTAGCGGATTATCTGGCACAGACCGGACTGGACGAGAAATCGCGTGAACTCTTGAAAACACTCTGTTTGCAATTGTTTACACCAGCGGAATAGCTTTAGATTATAGAAAAGGGATACACTGCTTTTAATGGCAGCATATCCCTTAATTATTGAGAAAACCGTCAGAGTCTCATTCCTCCGGCACACTTTTGTCATGACAGATGATATCGCTTACATCACAGTCAAGGATATAACACAGCCGATCCAGCGTTTTCGTTGTGATCGACTCCCCGTGTTTAATGCGATGCAGGGTATGTGCCGATATCCCCTCAACATGGATCAGGTGATATTCCGTAATTCCCTTTTTGAATAACGTATCATAAAATGGTTGATAGCTGATCATTTCCTCACCCTGGGAAAACAGTATCATACTCCATCTATTGACTAGTATCAATATATTGAGTATGATTAAGAAAAAGACATGTTTTCGATAGAAAGGGGAACCAAAATGAGTACAGATCGTGAGTACACAGCCGAGGAATGCAAGCGATTGGGAAATATGGTGCGCACGACACTTGCGTATGAGCCATACCAACTGGACGCCATATACGGAAGAACCGAGATGACGCGTGAAATATTCAAGGAATGCCTAAAAGTCTGCATAAAAACCGACAATGGCAGAGAATTTTACGATCTCTGCGAAAGCTTCCCACAGTTTCTTGAAGATGAGCCAAGTGGAAAGACCGATTGAAATGCTTTCAAAATCTAAAATACCAGCGGGGAAAGGGGATTTGAAAAATGAACATCATATATGCCGAATACAATATGAACCACAACAGTATTGACATTGCAACCACCGCAGGCTATCTTCTGCGGATTGACTGTTGGGAAGCAGAAAAAACTTTGCAAACCACTCCCGGATCAGAATATGCCCTAAACAGTCTTGCTATCGATGAGCCGCTTGAATACGCCCGTCTCTATCTTGACGGGAATCTGCAGATGTGGGTTGATGCGAAAGATTCCTTAGAGCTTTTATAGGATATGGCTTTACATTAATGCCGCAGGCTCATAAACAAGTCTGCGGCATTTCATGCCAGATGGTGCGAATTAATTTTAGTTATACCCACAATCAATATTCCAAGCCCTTTTGTCAAAATTAGTCATTTACTTATTTCTTTTCGCTCTGCCCACATGTCCACGTCACATATCAGATTTAGCCCGTGCAAATTTCGAAAAGCTACCCTATCATTATAGAGGTTTTTTCGTTTTTGCACCAATTTTAACTATTTGTGCCGTATATCAGCCCTCAAATCGCCTTGAAATTTGCGTCTGAGCACACTAATACATTAGCTATAAATGACGTGCCCTTTCTCAAAATGCACCAATTTTGACACGGCGGCACTGTGCTATTCCGCTTATTTTTCATTGTGCCACATTTCTCCGGCAAGCAACTCTTATTTTTGAAAATGCACCAGTTTTGACTTTCTCCGTGTCAAAACTGGTGCACTTTATGGATAATGAATTGTACCCTCATTTCTGGACTAAGACAGTAAACTGTACCCCATCTTCCGAACAAACTTTATCTCATTTATGCTGCAGCCTCTCCTGTTCTGTATGGATCAACTAAGGTTTGGTTTGTGCCAAGGTCGATCCCAAGATCTTTGGCCTGATTGATCTTCCCCAACGACGCTTTCCAATTTGGGGGCAGGGTTCTTAGATGCATCCTGACGTCGTGTGGGGCTCTCTTTATCGCAGACGCGAACGTATCGTGCACCTGTTCGGAAATAACCTCGGCGCTTGGACCCGCCTGAATTTCCGGTATCTGTTTTTGCATCATTTGAATGGCTTCAGACTCCTTAGGAATAGCCTTTGGCTTCATCCAATTCCCAATGGGCCCAAAAGCTAGTTGCTGAGTCTAAAAAATGAAATATAGCGTATAATTCATATAAATGCGCCATTATAATCGTCCATTAGATTTGCAACATTTCTTCGTTTGGATTTTCTTTTAAGCGTATTTATAATGCCAACTTTATCCATAAACAAAAAATGTGCTACAAATTTCCAATGGTAAAATTTAAATTCCTCCCTTTGTTCTCTCTGTGGAGTCATCTGATCCCACTGTTTCAGACATTTCATTATTACCGAGATGTCGAGTACAATATTCCTCAATCAGTTTTATAAACTCTTCAGCTACGGCAACCTGTTTTTCCATCTCCTCTTTGCTGGCAATATAGAAATCATCGTAATCACTGGAATGCCGAATTGCCTCAGCCCCTGTGATCCGCCGTCCCATTTCTTTCGGAAAAATTTCTGTCCTCACATAATCTTTATTAAAATTCGCAATCGCATCCTTGTGTCTTCTGTATGCCTTACCATCCAATGCGTGAACAGCACTCACAGAATGAAAAATCGCATAATATGCCCTGTTATTAGCCGACTTATAGGCTTTTGCGGCAAGCAGAAGCTTTGCGGCATCAAGATCTTCTTTCGCTGTTTCAATTCTATATAGCACTAAATCCCTACGGGCGTCATCATATTCATGCTGCGTCATATAAATTAACTCCCTCCTTATTAATATTTGCATAGAAGGGATAATTTGCTACCCATTTTTGAAAATGTTGCTCATTTTTTACAGCCGGCTTTATATCCAGGTCATATTCCATATTATAATCGAAAGTAATATCGATCAACCGATCAAAAAAAGCTTTCGCCTCAATATCTGTAATATCCAGCAGAATCATAATGTCCACATCTGAATCTGCTCTGAAATCTCCTCTGGCATAAGAGCCATACAAGATTACCCGTTTCAGATGTGAGCCATATAGTTTCGCGACTTCTCTTACGTATTGCTGTAATATATTTTGCATGGTCTGTGACATATTCTCATCCCTTTAAAAAATGTTTTTATATTCTTTCTATTATCTAATATCTGCTACCGCATAATCGCCCGTTTCGATGTTATCGCCAATTTGGAATACTAACGGTTTCCGAAAAACCGGCCCATCCACGGCAAGAGTATGATATTCTCCATTCTCCCCGCAAATATCAATACCCGCCGACTTCATAACTGAAATGGATGCTTCGTCAATAAATGTTCCCAGGAGCTCCATAGGCAAAACCCTCCGGTTAATGCTTTTAATCAGGCATTTATAGCCAAGCCGGATTAGTTCATAAACTATCTCCTCCCGCTTTTGCTGCCACAATGGAAAGCAGGGAAACAACCCGACAGCTTTACAGCGTTCTTCCTCCCATTGGCGATTTTGCTCAATATCAATATCGCCAAAACAGACTGCTTCAGCGCCCATTTCTTTTGACTTCAACAGACCTGTTTCAAATGCTGTCTGATAGGTTTCCCCTTCTGCGGGGCAAGTTATCATGGGAAGCGCCAGAGCTTTTGCATAACGTTCCAACATTGTGCTGTCCGCACCGTGAAAATAAGAGCGGCCAACCTCCTTATTTACCATAACGACTAAACACACGGGTTTATGTCCTTGCTCCAACATCTTGTGGAGAGCCAAAGTGCTGTCTTTTCCACAACTGTATGACACGGCAAACTTCATGGAATTACTCCTTCAGGTAAAAACTCTTAGTCCCTCTTCAAACTCCGATTATTGCCTTAATTATAACTTATCAGCAAAAGTACGTCAATGATTGGTGATGTGCCCGTTTTACGGTATTTCTCAGATGTGCAATTTCGATACCGACATCGGCACCGAGGAACTCGCCCACCTCGAGATGGTGAGCACGATCATCCATCAACTCACAAAAGGACTCTCAATGGAAGAAATTGAGAAATCCGGACTCGGCCCGTATTACATCGATCACACGGTCGGCGTATGGCCGCAGGCCGCGGGCGGTATTCCGTTCAACGCCTGCGAATTTCAGGTAAAGGGCGATCCGGTCACCGATCTGCACGAAGATCTCGCGGCTGAGCAGAAAGCCCGCTCGACCTACGACAACATCCTCCGCGTCGTGAACAATACGCCGGAGGTCGCAGATCCGATCCGCTTCCTGCGCGCCCGCGAGGTCGTGCATTTCCAACGGTTCGGAGAGGCCCTGCGAAATGTCCAGGAAAGCCTTGACGCGAAGAATTTCTACGCGTTCAGTCCTGGCTTCGACGCTCCGGTGATCTGCCCGCCGAATGCGAAGTAGCGTTCTGATGCAAGTCTGCATATATGAATTGATGCAGAAAAATTCTTAGAGTTTTCATAAGATATTAGAGTTTTCATAAGATAATGGCATTACATCAATGCCGCAGGCTCATTAAACAGGTCTGCGGCATTTCATGCCAACAAGCAAAAAATAACATTACAAGCCCTTTTCCATATACCCACAGGTGAAAGGAAAAAAATCAAACTTTCATCGGATAAATGATTTGTATCAGATTTCACAAGATCATATATTCAAATGGATCTTTTCAGCTTCAGCTGAAAATTTGGTTTTGTAACATATTCCAAGTAAGTCGGTCTGCCTGCATATTCCAGATATGCTTTGAATCTTTCAATGATGGCAGGAGCAGTGATTAACTCTTGAGCCTTGTCAATCGAACAGAAAGCATCATTATCATTAATCACGATACCCGCTACTGCAATGATATGAGTTGGCATGACCCGTTCTGTATTGCTCATCATGACCTCCAGCAAATCAACTCACGAAGGGCTGTCCTGTGAAGGCCAGCCGAAGAATCCCAGCTGCTCGTCCGTATTATAAAGGCCATAGGCTTCAAGCGTCTTTTTGTCTTCGCTGAGGCCGCCCACGCCATAAGTCCAGTTGATGCACTCCTCCGGCAGTTTGGAGACCCGTATGCCCGGAACATACAGATAAAAGGTCTTGCCTCCTGCAAGTCCGTATGCATCCGTATATATCTCACGCACATTGGTTTCGCCGCCATCCCATGATACAATTTCTTCCGTATCAACAGGCTTTTCATAGGAAATAGATTCCAATTCAAAGGCATAGACCATGTCGTTAATCTTTACCGGATTGATAAATCTTCCTGTGAAAACAGAACTATAATGCGTAGCGTCATAACCGTCGCCGCTGTCACCCATGTCAGAATCACTGTACTCTCCCTCAAAGCTGCCATCCGGATAGACCGTAAGATAGGTCCCCCAGGCTCCGGCGCCACTGGAAAAGAAATAATTTGACGGCATCTGGGAGAACAAATCCGGAGCCGGAATTCTCTCTCCCTTCGGATGATCCACATCGGCCAGTTCCTTGAGATATGTGATGGCTTCACCGCATGTCATAGCCTGACAGCCGTTCTGGGCCACATATCCTTCCGTGAAATCCCCCGCATAGGCGCTATACATGAGGATCTCTGACGTGTTCTCTTCTAATTCCTCAATCGCGCTCAAATACTCCGCTTCTGTAACATTTTCCCCGGAAACAAGATAATTGTGGTAATCAACCCAAGTCTCATCCACATAGTCAGCGCCATCTTCACACCTGCATATTTCACTCTTTTCCAACTCTCCATCTTCATTTTCCGAAAAACGGCTACAGGAATAAGTCCAGTATTCCTCCCCTCCGTCTTCATAAGAATACAGAGCACTGTCGTCATGCTTCTTAAAGAGGCAGTAAGATGATCCGCCTCCCGCATTGACGTCCCAGCCGTCGGACTTGTGCAGCGTTTTAACGCCTCCGTCCTGATAGGTCACGATATTAAGGGATGCGTATATATTGATGCCATACTCATTGACAACGCCCTCCATATAGATTAGCTCCGGAATCCCATCACCCGTGACATCAGAGAATGCAACCGGGCGGGCCGTATTTTCATCCAGATACTTTTCCATTTCATCAAAGTAGCCTTTCTGCCAGTCATAGCTGTCAATCTCGGCTTGCTTATCCACAAGCAGTTCAAGATAGGCTTCATAGGCTGACTCCGGCTGCGGATCTTCCGCCTCTGCGCATATACCGGCCCCGGCAAACATAAAAACGGCCAAAAGGCCTGCGGCAGCCACAAACATTCTCCCGTATTTTTTTCTGCTCATCGTCAATATTGCTCCTTTTTTCACACTTACACATCTCCTTTTCCGAAAATTACCACGAACGATTACGCTGTATCCCGCGCATATATACGACATAGGCGGCGCCGTTGAGTACCAGCGAACCGACCCAGGCGACAACCTCCGCCCAGGCGGCGGCCTGAAAGCCTGCCCGGGGAAGAAAATACATAATGATCGGGATCCGAAGAACCATCTCGGCAATACCGGAGCACATCGGGATCAGCGGATGCCCCATGCCCTGCACGCAATTTCGCAGAGGGAAGACAAAATTCACGATAAGCAGAGAAACCGCGACGATCCGAAGGTATACCGCTGTAAGGCGGATCGTTTCCGTTTCGTTCAGCATGGCGCCTGCAAGCGTTTCCGCGAAAGGACATACAGCGGCAATCGTCAGCAGATAAAACAGAACCGAAAGTATGGCACAGAAGCGCATACCTTCGCGTATCCTCTCCGGCTTTCTGGCCCCATAATTCTGACTTGTGAACGTCAGGAATGCGGCCCCGATGGTCATGCCCGGCAGGATAAAAAGATTCAGATATCGGCTGCAGGCAGAATAAGCAGATGTATAGGTGACCCCGAGATTATTGATGAATCCCTGCACGATCATGCAGCCAACCGCGATCAGAGAGTTCATATAGGCTGTCGGAAGGCTGTTTTTCAGCAGCTCCCGGTATGTAGCCGCGTCATTGCGAAAATCCTCGCGGCACAGACGGATCAGCTCGATCCTGCGAAGCTTTCGATAACAGATAAACGCAGAGAGAGCCTGCGCAAAAACCGTCGCAGCGGCAGCCCCTTCTACGCCTGTTCCCAGTCCGAAGATCAGAATACAGTCCAGAGCGATATTGACAGCGGACGAGATGATAATCGCGAAAAACGGCGTCCGGCTGTCGCCCAGCGCGCGCAGGATAGATGTACACAGATTGTACGCGGCGGTCGCGGTCAGGCCGCCCAGGATGATATATCCGTAAAGCAGGCTGTCGTCCAGGATCTCCTCTCCCGTCCTTATGAGAAGCAGGATCGGCCGCAAAGCCAAAAGGCCGACAGCAGTCAAAGCGATGCACAGGACGACGCTTATTTTGAGCGTGAGGGCAATTGACTGACGAAGCGCGCTGCGGTCGCCGGAGCCGAAGCGCTGCGCGACGATGATGGAAAACCCGCCCATCATACCGGTGCAAAAACCGATCACAAGGAGCGTGAGCGAAGACAGGTTTCCGACCGCGCCAAGCGCCAGATCGCCGAGCCCCTTTCCCACAATCACCGTATCCGCCATCGAATAAACCTGCTGCAGCAGATTTGTCAGCAGCATGGGAAAAAAGAAACGCAGAATCAGCTTTGATGCCTTTCCGTTTGTCAGGTCATAGGTTTTTGCCATACGAGTGCCCCTCCAGTCAAAAATATTACTTTCCGAAATGTATTTTTTCAAGTATAGTCTGCCTGCAAAAATATGTCAACGAATACTATTCGTGGGCATATTTGGGAAAATACTTGCAATCTTATTGTCCAAATCATATAATGGATACAAATTTCAACTAATTGATTTCCATTGGATTTTGATATAAAGGTTGGGACGATATGAAGACGAAAAAGAGATATACGATCGGCGTCATGGTCGGCGGTATGCACGGTACTTTCCCAAAGCAGATCATCAGCGGCGCAATCGCGGCCGGCGTCGAGTTTGATGTAAATATCTGCCTTTTTCTAGGCACGCAGACGAAAGGATATTTCCAGGATATTTTGTTGGATGAATACAAGCAGGACACTTACGACTATCAGTTCAACACCGTATACGACTATGCCCTGATCAGCGGGCTCGACGGACTGATCATCAGCTACGGAACGCTCGCCCGGTATATGGGCGATATCACTCTGGAGGAATTTGCCGGAAAGTTCAGTCACATTCCCACAATCTTTATGACGGCCCTGACCGATCTCCCCGGCTACCATTCTCTGATCTCGGACAATTACCAGGGAATCTCTGTGATCGTCGAGCACTTGATCACCAAGCATCACTGTGAACGCATCCTCTTTATGACCGGACCGACGAGCAACATAGACTCGATCGAGCGCAAGCAGGCCTATCTGGACACGATGGCAAGGCATTCTCTTCCCGTCACTCCGGAAATGATCGGCACGGGAGATTTTACTGAGTTTGTAAACGCCGAGGTGGAAAAACTCCTTGACAACAACGCCGACGCGCAGGCGATTGTGTTTGCGAACGACGATATGGCGCTGGCCGGCTACAAAGTCTGCGAGAAGCGCGGTCTTGTTGTCGGCAAAGATATCTTCATCACCGGATTTGACGACTCTGAGATTGCCGGGAGCATGAATCCGCCGCTCACCACGGTCGCGCAGGATGGAAGGCTCATGTCCCGCACAGCGGTTCGGGACATGCTGCACGTTCTGCAGCATGAAAGTATCGCTTCCCGGCGTGTCCCCGTAGCGTTTGTACAGCGGGAATCCTGCGGCTGTCCGCCTGCGGAAAAGCCTGAAAAAGCTGCTGTGACGGATCTCGCGCAAGAGGTTCACAGACTGACCCGGACAATCTCCGACATGAAGACTGAATTTACAAACTTTCAGCGCAAATCATGGTTTATCCCGATCATTGCCCGCGAGTTGAACGATTATATGGAGGATGAAAAGGAATTCTGTCTCCAGATCATGGAGAGGATCAGGGAGCTGCGCACGAAGGCGTCTTATCTTTTCCTGCTCGACCCGCCAATCTCCTACGACGGCGAAAGTGCCTGGACATGTCCCGAGACGCTCCGACTGGCCTCCTTCTACCGCAACGGGCGCTCTGTCTCCTATGAGCCGTCCGACCGACCGCATGTGACCGCGGACAATTCCATCTCCAAGCTCACAAACGACGGAGATCTGCACAATTTCATGACCTTCCTGCTGTTCTCCGGCGAGAAGCAGTACGGCCTTCTGCTGTGCGACATCAAGAGCGAGGATTTCTCTTTCTTCTATTTCCTCAGTCTTCAGATTGGTCTGTCTCTGCGCTATCTGGAGATCAGCAAGATCGAGGCCGAGCATCGCCGCGCAATGTCGAACGACATGAAGAAAATCCGCAGGGAGAATCGCGCGCTCGACATCAAGTCCAGCTACGACAAGCTGACCGGACTGCTGAATCTGCATGGTCTGACAGACAAGATCACAAAGGTTCACCGAATGGTCACTATGGAAAACGCGCATATGATCTACGCTGACCTGGATCACCTCAAGGAGATCAACGACACCTGGGGACATATCGAAGGGAATTTTGCGCTTCAGTCCGTGAGCAATATCCTGAAGTCCTCTCTGCGGGACTCCGATATCCTCGCGCGTGTCGGCGGGGACGAGTTCGTCGCCCTCGTGACGTCCGGCTCCGAGAGCTTTGAGACCATCTTCCGGGAGCGCATCAACATGGCATGCCGTCAGCTGAACGAATCCTCCGGCAAACCGTACTATGTAGAGATTTCCATGGGGATCGTGCGATTCGAGCTGAAGCCGGAGACTGACCTTCAGTCGATCGTGGCCGCGGCAGACAAACTGCTGTACGAAGACAAAAAAGGTCGCCGCACGTCCATACGAAAATAGACCGTTCATTCCTGTTTCAGCGAAAATCCGGCGCCCCGACCATGTTGTACGGGGTCACCTGATAGACGTAATAGTTGAGCCAGTTTGTGTAGAGATTGTTCGCGTGGGAACGCCAGCGCAGCAGCGGCTTGATATTCGGATCGTCATTCTCATAATAATTTTTCGGAATTTCAATCGGCAGCCCCCTGCTCAGATCCCGGTGGTACTCTCCGTCCAGCGTCACGCGGTCGTACTCCGGATGTCCCATCACAAAGATCTTTCGCCCATTGTCCGCCATCGCGAGAAAGAGCCCCGCTTCATCGGACTCCGCAAGGATCGTCAGCTCCTTCACCTTACGGATCTCCTCGATTGGTACCTCCGTATGTCTGGAATGCGGCGCGAGAAACACGTCGTCAAATCCGCGCACCAGCGGTATCTTGCGGTTCAGCACGCGGTGCCAGAACAAGCCGAACATCTTTTTCTCCAGTATGCGCTTCTGAAGTCCGTAATGATAGTACAATCCGGCCTGCGCAGCCCAGCACAGATAGATCGTCGACGTGACGTTCGCTTCCGTCCAGTCGATGATCTGCGTCAGCTCCTCCCAGTAATCCACCTCTTCAAACTCCATCAGCTCCACCGGCGCGCCCGTGATGATCATGCCGTCAAAGCGGCGATTCTTAATATCGTCAAACTCCAGATAAAACTCGTTCAGATGGCTCGTCGACGTATTCTTTGACTCATGGGAGCTGGTTTTTATAAAAGTCACGTTCACCTGCAGCGGCGTATTGGAGAGGGAACGCAGAAGCTGAAGCTCTGTCTCCTCCTTGAGCGGCATGAGGTTCAGGATCGCGATGTGAATCGGGCGGATGTCCTGATGGATCGCCCGGTTCTCATCCATCACAAATATATTCTCTCTCTCCAGAATCTCCCTCGCCGGCAGATTGCTCTGTACTTTTATCGGCATGTCCTGTCTCTCTCCTTTTCTGCACCTGACCTTTGTCGCCCGGCTGTCTCTATGCGTTATGCTTCTTCCGTCTGTCTGTTCGCGAGCGCGAGGAAATCCTCCTCCGCAAGGATCGGGATCCCGAGTTCTGCAGCCTTCCTGTTCTTGGAAGAGCTCGACGTCGTATCATTATTGATCAGGTAATCCGTCTTCTTCGACACGGAGCCTGCCACCTTGCCTCCGCGCTCCTCAATAAACGCCCTCAGCTCGTCACGGTTTGCAAAATGGTTTACGCTGCCCGTAATCACAAACGTCTTTCCCGCAAGAGCCTGCGGCGCAGTCTCCTCCGGCGCTTCCTCCAGCTCCAGCTCTTTCAGAAGCCGGTCCAGCGCCTCATTGTTCTGTGGATCGGCGAAATAATCCGCCACGGAAGCCGCGATCACCTCGCCGAGTCCTTCCACCGTGGCAAGCTCCTCCGCGGTACTGCTCCTCAGCTTTGCGAGATCATATCCGCAAAACCTGCTCAGAAGCCCAGCATTGGCCGTGCCGATGTTTGGAATCCCAAGCCCGTAGACCAGCCTCGGCAGCGTCGTGTGTCTGGCCGCCTCAATGCTCTCGATCAGATTCGCATAGGATTTCTCGCCGAAGCCCTCCATCTCCACGATCCCATCGCGGTGATCGTCCAGATGAAAGATGTCGGCATACGTATGAATATACCCTTTCGCGATAAATTTTTCAAGTGTGGCTTCCGATAAGCCTTCGATGTTCAGCGCGTTCCGGCTCACAAACAGGGTGAAGGATTTGATCCGTTTCGCGCTGCACTGCTCATTCGTGCAATAGAGCGTCTCCGCGTCATTTACGGAGCGGACCTCCGTGCGCCCTCCGCACGCCGGACAGATCTTCGGGATCTCGATATTCCCACTTCCGGTCAGGTTCTCCGCGATCTGGGGAATGATCATATTCGCCTTGTAGACTGTGACCGTATCTCCGATCCCGAGCCTCAGCGCCTTCATAATACTCAGATTGTGTACGCTCGCGCGGCTGACCGTCGTGCCCTCCAACTCGACCGGGTCAAAAATCGCGACCGGATTGATAAGCCCGGTCCGCGACGGACTCCATTCGATCTCCCGCAGCGTCGTCTCGCAGGTCTCGTCCTGCCACTTGAAGGCGATCGAATCGCGTGGAAATTTGGCCGTTCGGCCGAGCGACTGCCCGTACGCGATGTCATTGTATGTCACAACAAGCCCGTCCGAAGGCACGTCGTAATGCAGGATCTTCTCCGCGAACCAGGACACGGTCTCACCGATCGTCTCAGCCGTCGCATGGCGGTATTCCACCGTCTCGAATCCCTGCTGCCTCAGCCACTCAAACTGATTGCTGCGCAGATTTCCGAAATCGACGTTCTCGGCTTTCACCAGTGCAAACGCGTAAAACCTTACGTGGCGGTTCGCCGTGACCTCGTTGTTCAGCTGGCGCACCGAACCGCTGCAGAGATTGCGCGGATTCTTATAGCGTGCCTCCACGTCCTCAATCTCACCGTTGATCTTCTCAAACTCGGAATATGTGATCACCGCCTCTCCGCGCAGAATCAGCTCTCCCTGATAAGGAATGCGAAGGGGAATGTTCTGGAAGACCCGCGCGTTGTTGGTGATCACCTCGCCGATCTCTCCGTTGCCCCTTGTAACCGCCTTCTCAAGCGTGCCGTTCCTGTAGGTCAGCACCACGGTGAGCCCGTCAAGCTTCCAGGAGACAAGCACCTCGTGCTCTCCCGCGAAGCTTCTCAGCTCCTCCCGCTCCTTCGTCTTCCCGAGGGAAAGCATCGGAGATTCATGCCGCTCCTTCGGGAGAGCGTCGAGCGCCTCATAGCCGACTGTCACCGTCGGGCTGCCGGCCAGCACGGTCCCGGTCTCCTGCTCCAGCCTCACGAGCTCGTCATACAGGTTATCATATTCCAGGTTGCTCATGATCTCGCGGTCTTCCTGATAATATGCCTTCGAAGCCGCGCGAAGTTTTTCCGACAATTCCTTCATCCGCTCAATCTGCTGATTCATCGACTTTTCCGATTCCTTTCCTGCTGCTGTCCCGGATTTGTGGAATCCTGCAGCTGCCTCTGAAGCTGTGCATATTCCTTTCGCGTCACAGCCCTGTACTCGCCGGGCTTCAGATTCCCGAGCTCTATATTCATGATGCGCACCCGCACCAGGCGTTTCACCTTATAATGGAGCGCCTCGCACATTCGCCTTATCTGCCGGTTCAGCCCCTGCGTGAGCACCAGCCGGAACTGACATTCTCCCGCGAGCTCCGCCCGGCACGGGCGCGTAGTGACGTCCAGCTCCTTCAGGTACACGCCCGAAGCCATCCTGTTCAGAAAATCCGGCGTGATATCCTTGTCCACCGTGACAAGGTACTCCTTTTCATGATAATTCCCGGCGCGCATGATCTTATTCAGGATATCCCCGTAGTTCGTCATCAAAAGCAGCCCTTCGGAATCCTTGTCGAGACGCCCGACGGAGAAGAGACGCTTCGGATGATTCACCACGTCGTAGATCGTCCGGTCGCCCCAGCGCCGGTCCGTCGTGCAGACCACGCCGCGCGGCTTGTTGACCGCCAGCAGGATCATCTCCTGCTCCGGCTCGATCCTGCGGCCGTTCACCTGCACCTGCTGTCCGCGCGAGATCTTCTGACCCTGCACCGCCTTTCGTCCGTCGACGAGCACCTTTCCTGCCTCAATCAGGCGGTCGGCCTCCCGGCGTGAGCAGAAGCCCGCGTCGCTCAGATACTTGTTCACGCGCACCTCGCCCGTCGTCTTTTCTTTTGTAAATCTGTGGTTCGCGTTCTCCCCGCGCCTGTCTGTACGCAATGACGTCTTATGTCCCGCCGCACCATCCGTCCTCATCCATCCACCTGCC
Organism: uncultured Lachnospiraceae bacterium; assembly: GCA_947629385.1. Taxonomy (GTDB): domain Bacteria; phylum Bacillota; class Clostridia; order Lachnospirales; family Lachnospiraceae; genus Choladousia. The sequence continues at coordinate 16,891 of CANRDO010000008.1, read as the reverse complement.
TGTCTCCCGGCCGTCTCCTCATTCCTTTGGCTTTCCGTCTGCCAGCCACATTTTCAATTCTCCGACTGCCGTCTGTCTTTCCGTATCTTATCACATTCCGAAATCCAAAACAATACTTCACAAAAAAGAAAAGGGCTTGCCGCAAAAGAAGTATGTAGATACCTCTGGTCTGGCGGCAGCCCTTCTCGCAGTTCTTTTCTGTTGCTAATTTGTATCTTTGAGATACTGTGTCATCACATAGCCTTCCATCGTCGTACCGTTCGAGGTGTAGAAGCTGATATGAGACCATCCGTTGTCGAGGTTCTCAAGCACCTCCAGCTGCATGCCGGTCGACAGTGTAGCATACAGCGTACTCTCCGCCGAAGGCTCCGCACGGACGTTTACTCCCGTGGCAGCAAACATTGTGCCAAGCTTGCCCTCTCCGGCATCTCCTGAAGTGCCGTCCCCGGCGTCGTCTCCCGAGCCGTCTCCATCCGTCTCGGCATTCGCATCGCTCCCATTCTCGGTCGTTATGGACTCTATGAATGAGGCAAGGTCCGGATCCTGCGCGATGCTGTCATCATATTTGTCGGCGACATCCTTATTCAACACCTGCACATCATCGTCCATCAGCACCTGCTCCAGATAGGCCTTCTGGTCCGGGTGGCTGTCTGTGTCTGATATGATCAGCTTCCCATCCTCGTTCGTGACCAGATAGAATCCCCGCAGCGCAGGTATGGGGGTATCAATATTGGTAAGCTTCGCGTCAAAATAGGCAAACACGACGTAAGAATCCTCTGTAAGTCCTGCCTTGGAATATGTCATGAGATTATTGTATGCCTCAATCGCATCATCCATGGCTTCATTGTCTTCCTTTGCCTTGTCATCCACCACTTCACAGATCTCTTCAAGCGTATCATAGTCCTGATTCAGCTTGGCCGTATAGAAGCGCGTTACGAGATCCAGGACATCCTTCTGATTCCGCTCAAGCGGATCTCCGGCTGTAGTGATTGGCGAATCCGCCGACGTGTCGTCGTCCTCTTTCTTCGTCTGCGAATCTGTCTCTTCAACCTTTGTCTTCGACTGACTCTCTCCTGATTTCTTTCGTCCTCCAATCAACCGGACTGCAAACACGATAATCAGTATAAGAAGAAGTCCTGCAACACCAAGTAAAATATATCTCAAATTATCGGAAATCCACTCTCTGATATCATCTAACATTGTTCTGTCCCCCTCGATTTTCATATCCCTTCAAAAATCTCATTTAATATCAGGATAATTTTAGCATATTTATACAAAGATGTAAAGCGCGCGTTTCTTAAGAGAATCATAAGAAAACCAACAAAAAGCTGTGAACGGATTCGTCCACAGCATCGTCTGTATCAGAACGCACCTGGAGGGAATCGAACCCCCGACACGCGGTACCGGAAACCGCTGCTCTATCCGCTGAGCTACAGGTGCAGCTGAAAAATTGCTCAATCATATTAACATAGTTTTTTTGAAAAGTAAAGCCCGGAATTGGTCTTTCAGGCCAGTCCCGGGCACACAAAAACATTTTTATCAGGCCGCTTCCTTTGGCTCGACCACCGATAGTCTCTTCTCTTCCCGAAAATAGCGGTACACAGTATCTCCCAAAATCTCCTCCTCCGCAACACATTCTTCGTTGATCTCACAGACAATCTCCCTGAGCTCCTTTGGTTTGAACTCCTCCATAGCCGGAATAATCATACACTCATGCACGCTGCTCGGAAGTACAAAGAAATCATTTTTCAGCCGCTCCCCGACCGCCTCCAGCACCGTCTGATAAAGGATCACGGCGGCGCCGAAGCTTTTCTCCGTATTGGTCAGGACGTACATTGGGATCTGGTCTTTGCAGCCCTCCTCGAGCCGAATCCCGGTCATTTCCCGGATCACGTCGGCAATGTAGATACACTCATAGGGCATGAATCGGGCTGTATTGCTCATCGCCGCATCGTCGAGCTCCTCCAAATCTGCGTCCCACATCTCCATGTGCTCATTCTTCACGAGAATTCCAGCGTCCCCGAATGTGTCATCCTCCAGCTTATAATAATACACGACCGCTAGATCCAGGAACCGCCTGTGCGGCACCTGTTTGAGCAGCTCCCTGTTTCTTTCATAATTTACGAGCCTGCATACCACTCTCTTTCGCACCTGCACAAAATCCGTATAAAAGGAAAGATCATATTTTTCCTCTCTGGCATGCTGTCGATGAAATTCCACGATCTGCTCTGCAAGCTCTCCCACAGACGCGCCATTCAGATAACGCTGATAATATGGAGCAAGGTAGATCGCCGGCGCGACATTGCTGCCCACGTTTATGATCGTGATCGTGTCCACGTAGTTTCGATTGTTCTTTAGTACAGAGGCAAGCCTGACGTTGCAGGCCTTTCCCGCTTTCTTTTGTACAGAATCCCTGATCAGCTCCAAAAAATTCTGATACTCCAATTGCAAACCACCTTTCTAAATTTTTTTGCACTTTTGAGATTTGTGTGCGACCGCACGGGACGACATTTTCATGTCCGGATTTTATATCTCATAATATATCATATATGCTCACATATTGCAAGTTTATATTTCTAAATATTTTATAAAATTACAGCAAAAAAGCTCTCGACCGTCTGTCCGGCCGGAGAGCTTCTTTTTCTTCTTATACTTTATACTGAAAACAAGGACCAAGCTTACACTCTGGAGAGATACTCGCCCGTTCTGGTATCGATCTTGAGCTTGTCTCCTGTCTCTACGAACAGAGGAACGTAAACGGTCGCGCCCGTCTCCACGGTAGCCGGCTTCGTCGCGCCTGTCGCCGTATCGCCCTTGAAACCCGGCTCGGTATCCGTCACCTCAAGCTCCACGAAAAGAGGCGGCTCCACCGCGAACACGTTGCCGTTGTGGGAACAGATCTTCACCATCTCGTTCTCCTTCACGAACTTCAGCGCGTCGCCGATCTGCTCCTGGTTCAGCGCGATCTGGTCGTAGGTCTCTGTGTTCATGAAATGGAACAGGTCGCCGTCCGAATAGAGGTACTGCATCTCCTGACGGTCGATACGCGCCTGCGGGAATTTCTCCGTCGGGCGGAACGTCTTCTCAACCACGCCGCCGCTGATGATATTTTTCAGTTTCGTTCTGACGAATGCAGCGCCCTTGCCCGGCTTCACATGCTGAAACTCGAGGATCTGGTAAACGCTCCCCTCCATCTCAAGGGTAATACCGTTTCTAAAATCACCTGCTGAAATCATAATCTGTCTTCCTCCTTATACTTTTCCGCCCTGCAGAGACATGAATCGCAAATCGCCCCGTGGGCATCCATATCCAGACAGGATCTCATCGAATCACATAATCTGTAATATTTTACCGTATCTCATCATTTTTTTCAACTTATTTTTATAATATTCTTTCTTTCGATGAAAAATCATACGCAAGCTCCCCGCCGCAGACGGTAAAATGGATCCTCCCGTACAATTCCATCCCCGTAAACGGGCTGTTCTCGGACTTCGAGCAATAGTTCCCGGCAATAAAGCTCTCGTCCGGATCAAAGATCACAAGATCGGCGGCGCAGCCCGGAGCGATGGTTCCGTAAAAAAGCGGCTCTGCGCTTCCCTCCTGTTGTGTCGGAGCGTAAAGCGGCTTCGCGCTGCTCTCCTGCTGTGCCAGGGCGTTCAGCCGGTACAGTTTCGCCGGGCCTGTGGTCATGCGCTCCAGAAGCTGCATAAGCGTCAGATACCCGGGGCGAACCAGATTTGTGACGCCAAGCGCCAGCGAAGTCTCAAGGCCAATGATCCCGCTCGGAGCGGCGAAGAAATCTTCCGTCCGCTTTTCCTCAGTGCTGTGCGGCGCATGGTCGGTCGCGATCAGATCGATCGTTCCGTCGCGCAGTCCCTCGATGATCGCCTGACGGTCGTCCTCCGTGCGCAGCGGCGGATTCATCTTGGCGTAGGTGCCATAGGTTTCAACCGCCTTCTCCGTCAGAGAGAAGTGATGCGGCGTGGCCTCGGCGTGAATATGCGCCCCGCGCGCTTTCGCGGCGCGCACAAGCTCGACGGATCGCGCGGAGCTGATGTGCTGGATATTGACCGCCGCTCCGGTGCGCAGCGCCAGCCCGCAGTCCCGCTCGACCAGAATGTTTTCGGCGATCGCAGGAGCGGTGCGGTTTGCGCCCGCTTTCTCGATATAGGCCGGATGCTCCTCGTGAAATGAGAGCGGCAGGCCGAGCTCCCGGGCGGATCGCATGGCCTGTTCCACTAACTTCTCATCAAGCAGCGGGATCCCGTCGTCTGTAAATCCGCAGGCCTCTGCCTTCGCAAGCGCGGCAAAATCGGTCAGCTCCCGCCCTTTCAATCCCTTTGTGACGGCCGCGGCGAAGCGCACACGGATCTTCTCATCCTTCGCCCGCTCGACGAGATCCCTCAGCACGTCCTCGCAATCCACCGGCGGACGCGTGTTCGCCATACAGACGACGGTTGTGAACCCGCCCGCCGCCGCCGCAAGAGCTCCGGTATGAAGGTCTTCCTTCCAGGTCTGTCCCGGATCACGGAAATGCACGTGCACGTCGACAAGGCCCGGCGCCACGATACAGCCGGAAGCGTCGACCGTTTCCTCCGCGTCCCGCGCGCCCGGCCCTCCGTTCCTGTCTGCCTTGTCCCTCACGATTTCCGCGATCCGCCCGTCCAGAATCCGAATATCGCCGCGATACTGCTCCTTCGATCCGGGTGAGAGAATCGTTCCGTTTTTGATCCACATAGCTTATCCCCATTTCTGCTGAAATTTACATTCCCGAAAGATCCGCTCCCACGGGCAGCTCCCCCGCGTGCCTCTGCCTCCCGCCAACGCCGCGCGCTACCTGTCAAATGTAAACCAGTCGAACTCTGCCTCTCCGTCGCCACGAAACTCAAAATACACCGCGCGCCTGCCGATGATCCCGCAGCCAAGCGGTACGCAGTACTCCGTCCTGCCCGGCTCCGCGTCGAACTGAGCGACCACTCTTCCGCGCCACGCGTCAACTCTGACGTTCAAGCGCATCCCGGCGCTGCAGTTTATCGAGACGGTGCAGCTCTTCGGCGCGTTCAGGCCGAACTGCAGATAGCGGAACCCGACGGTCGTTCCGTCTTTGATCTTCACAACCGGAGCCGAGACGCCGTCCGCCTGCTCGTACACCGGCTTGACATACGCCTGTCCGAGCGGCGAGATGTGGCAGGCGTAGCCAGCAGAGACGATCTTGTATGCGTCAATACCGCCTGCCGCTGCGCCCGAGGAGGTCTCCTCCACCGGCTTTGCGCTCACCGGCTCGCCGTCTATGTAGGTGATATCGCCGATGTAGATCTTGCCGTCCTTTCCGACCGCGATATCGACCGGCTCGATCATGCCCTGTCTGGCAAACTCGTCCGTACCAGTTTGTCTATGATAGAAAATATACCACTGCCCGCCGATCTCCACAAGCCCGCCGTGATTGTTGCCCCAGCGGTATGTCTGCTGCCCGCTGCCGTCCGGAAGCTGCAGGATCTCTCCTCCATTGAATGAAATATCGCCCCCGTCCTGATACCCGTCAAGCGGACGATCGGACCACTTGTAGCTTAAAAAGCCGTTGCACGGGCCATACACACCAAGCTCGGGCACAGGCGTCACATAGCGCTTCGAATAGACATAAACATACTTTCCGTTGATCTTCCGCGGAGAGGACGCCTCGAAAAAGGCATCCCGCAGGTCGACGCCGACCTCGTTGTTCTTCTCGTTCCACGGATCCGGCGTGTGCCCGATGGGGTCGCACCGCAGGGTGCCTTCTTTGATCGTGCACATGTCGTCCTCCAGCTCCGCACAAAACGCCCGGCAGAATCCCCAAAACGCGTACACCCTGCCATCGTCATCCACCAGAATGCCCGGGTCGAATCCGAGCTGTGTGAGCTTCGGATTTTCAAACGGCCCGGCCGGATTCTTCGAGGACGCGACCATGATCCTTGAGCCGCGATCCTCAGCGGCATAGAGATAGAAGGTGTCGCCCTTCTGCACCACATCCGGCGCGAAAAGGATGGAATCGTCGGCCGCGCGGTAGCAGACGCCGTGGCAGGTCCAGTCTGTCAGGTCGTCCACCGGCGCGCTCCAGACCACCTGATCTTTGCCGCAGTAGCCGGTGCGCTCGGTGTCGTGCGAACCATAGACGTAGACGCGCTTCTCGCCGTTGTACTCAAAGACGCGCGGTTCGCCGTCCGGGATATGCTCCCAGAGCGGAAGGTAAGGGTTTGCGGATTTCAATCGTTCTTTCATCGCAGTTCTCCTTGTCTCATCTGCTTTTTCGTTTCAAAAATCTACTGTACATTTCTGTTTTCCTCCAGAAGCATCGCTGTCGTTTTTATCATATTTTCACCTCGTAATGTAATTATATTAAATTATATGGTGAGAATCAAACATATTCAATCGGCAGCGCCAGCAGATTTTCTCTCAAGTAAGTCTTCCGGTCGATCAGGCAGAGAATGACGCCCATGCCTCTTTTTTTTCCTGGAATTTTATCCAGCACCGGATTTGCAGACGCCATATCAGCCCTCGGATTCCCGCTCATCTTAATCTCGATCGGGTATAGAACGCCGTCCTCCTCTATGATCAGGTCGATCTCGTTTTCGGACGTCAGCCTTTTGTCTCTGCCCCTGTAATAGAAAATGCTGAATTTATAGTCTTTTCCTTCATTTGCATAGGATTTCAGGATCTCTGACACCACAAAAGTCTCGAACATGCTGCCCGCTACCGCAGAGCATTTCAGCGCGTCTGCCGTCAGCCATCGGGTCAGGTAGCACGCAAGCCCTGTGTCCCGGAAATATAGCTTCGGAGTCTTGATCGCACGGTTTAAGGCGCTCTGGCTGTATGGCTGTAAAAGGTAAACGATTCCTGTCCGTTCCAGTATCGAGATCCAGTTCTTGATCGTCGGTTCGCTGACGCCCGTTTCACTTGCTATATTGGCATAGTTCAGTATCTCTCCGGTTCTTGCCGCAACCGCGGTCAGAAATTTGGTAAATGTAATACCGTCGCTCGAAATCAGCTCATTCACATCTCGTTCAAGATAGGTGGCCACATAGGAAGAATAATATTCCTGCCAATCTCTTTCCACATCATATAATTCCGGATATGAGCCTTTGTGGATTGTCTGCCAGAGATCCCTGTACGGCTTGATTTCCTGCTCCCGCTCTTCTATATAGTCTTCTGTCGGAATAAAATGCCGGTTGAATTTAATCCCATATATCTCCCGCAGAGAAAGCCCCAACAGTTCAGAGATCGACACTCGCCCTGCAAGCGATTCGCTCATCCCTTTCATAAGCTCCAGTTTTTGCGAACCAGACAAAAGGAAACGCCCTCTTTGATCTGATTCGTCCACGATCAGCTTGATCTCTTCCAGAATCGTGCTCTCTTTCTGGACTTCATCAATAAGCAAAGGGCATGGATGGTTCAGGAAAAAGAGGCGGGGTTCTTCCTTTGCCTGTAATCTGGTCAGTCTGTCGTCAAAATTAACTCTGTTAAATTCTGGAAATTCATGCCGGATCACCGTAGACTTGCCAACCTGACGCGCTCCGGTCACCAGAACACATTTGCTTGATTTTACCCGATCCTTCAAAACTCCCGTGATCGCTCTCTCTATATAGGACATAATATCCCGCCCTTTCTTCGACAAATCTAAAGTCCGACTTTATTATAGTCGTTTTTGGGCGGGATATCAAGATACAATTTTTACTCCTCCGCGCATAGCGCGTGGTTGTTAACGCCGTCCACCCAGAGCTTCAATCGCTCGACCTCATAGACGCGCAGGATGCCGGAGAGCTCCGCCTCTTCCGGACAGATCTCCGGGAAGAGATTTGTACGTCCTTCAAAGTAGTCCCGCTGATAGCACTTTGTCCTGCGGTCCCCAAAGATCGCGCCGTAGAAGATCTCCGACTCGACCAGATCCTGGAACATGTGGCTGCCGTAGCTCAGCTCCGGCATGTACCCGGCTCGGTTGTCCGTGACCTCGCAGATCGCGCAGAAGCCGGAAATGTCGACAAACTTCACCGGCACGCCGAGCTCCGGCGACGAGGTTCCGATGCGCCCCGGCACCGTGAGCAGGATATTCTTTTCTTTACCTTTGTAATACTTGTTCACCGCCCCGATTGCGTCCGCCACGCGCGGCTTCTGCGCGTACGGAAACTCATAGTATTCCTTCGGCTCCACCTGGATCACCACGTCGATCTTCTTTGCCATCGACTGCCCCATCGACGACTCCGTGATCTCGAAGAACGTCCGCTCCGGGCTGACCTCCGGCATCTGTGTGCTGACCTCATCCTTTCCGACATAAAGCGGCCGGCACTGCAGGAGGTTGACGACAAAATCATCGCCCTGGCTTAAGTTCACCGTGTACTCGATGTCCACCGGGTTGTCATAAGCCTTCTGCAGCTCGTGGAGCATCTTCTTCATCATCGAGGTGAATTTCCGGTTCGCGAGCAGGCGCTGACAGCTCACGAAATAGATGTCCCGCGGCCGACCCATCTCGCGCAGCCGATCCTCCGCCTCGTAATCGTGCTCCAATACCACATTCTTGTACCACTGCGGCAGATGCGGCAGAAGCTCGGCCAGGGCAACCTCCTGCGTGCGGTTCTCCGCCATATTGATCACATCAATCTTGTGCTGGGAAAAACGGTGCTTATCCGCGATCTTCACGAGCATCGTCACCTCCGGCCGATCCAGATTCACGAGACGTGGGTAATCGTTCTCCGTGCGGTCCACGGCCTTCGTCCCCAGTCCCATCACAATGCGCAGCATCCCGGCCGCCGGATCCATGTCCGGCATCCACTTGTAAGCGCTGTAGCTGTAGCCGACGCCCGCCGTACACGGCATGAAATACGGCCCGTAATATGAGCCCGACACGCGCTGCACCAGCACGGCCATCTGCTCGTCGCTGTCGGCAAGCCCGCGCTTCTGCCGATATTCCAGCGCCGACGGATCCATCGTGCTCGCATAGACCGTGCGCACCGCGTCCTCGAACGCCTGCATCCGCTCCTCCAGCTCACCGCGGTTCGGGCAGAACACCGACTCATACTTTCCGGCAAACGCGTTCCCGAAGCCGTCCTCCAGAAGGCTCGACGAGCGCACGATGATCGGATTCTGACCGAAATACTCCAGCATGTTGCGGAACTGCTCCCGGATGTTATTCGGGAATTGCCCGGAGAGCAGCGCCTCCTTCAACTCCTGCGCGGCGCTTAGGAAGCCCTCCTCCGTCTTTTGCCGGATGCGCGTCTCCCAGCAGCCGTTCGACACAATATAGGTATAGAACACATCAGAACCGATGTAGAACGAATCGTGCTGCTCCGAGTGCTTGTGGTATCCCTCCAGTGCCCTGTCTACGATCTTCCGCGCGGTCAGCATGCCGCAGGCCTTTCCGCCGATCGCGCCACTACCGATCATGCGGTCTCTCACCTCGAAATAATCCGCCGGCTCAAAATACTGCTTGAGCAGCGCATGCATCTTCGGATCGCGCGTCATCGTGCTCTCGATGATCATATCCTCCGTCTCGTCCGTGAACTGCCCGCTCAAGTAATCCGCCTTCGCCTTGATGAAAAAACGATCGTGGCTGTCGCTCGACTGATCCTGCGCATAACCGGCCGACGACTGAATCAGGCTGTAATAGCGGCTCGTCGCCACGCCATCCGTCAGCGGCTCAAAGACATCGCTCCCCTTCCCGCAACAGTGCGGCAGGAACATCGTCGTCGAATAACGGTTCCAGACCTTCAGCGGATGCAGATAACGCACATCCCCGTCCGAATAGACGTCCAGAAGAAGCTGCGTCGTCTCACGGATGCGTGCGACCGCCTCGAAGGAATGCCTGCCGCGGATCAGCGGGAAGAAGGCGACCGTGTCCAGGATAAAGAGGTATGGGCAGGTCACACAGAAAAAATTCCCCATCATCAAATCCGTGTACCAGGCCGACTGCAGCTCCGAGAGGCTGTCGAAGACGTAAAATGCGTCACGCCCCTCCTCGGTGATCCGGTTGTGAATGTCAACCGTGAATTTTTCGAAGCCCTCGTCCGGGTCGAACTGATAGATCTTCAGTCCTTCCATCTCCGGCAGAATCGGCTCGTGCTGCGCAAAGCGAATGTAGATCAGGTTCCGCCCGTCTGCAATCGCCTGACGCACGTACGGCTGCACAAAATAACTGTACTCCTCCAGATTCGTCACCTGCCAGACCACGTTGTCTCCCAGCCGGATGTTGTCGAGCACCTGATCCAACCCCGGCATTCCGCTCTTGATCTTCTCAAACGCCGCCATACTACATACCTCCTTTTCCTTATAAGCGCAAAATCCCCCTGACGGGACGCCTTCGTCCCGCAGAGGGATTCCTATTCTAGAAATATATTAATTTAGTATCCTCGCAACTCAGTGGAAAAACCTGCCGCCCATATACCCGGTTATCCCGTCGACCTCAACCTTATACCAGCCGGTCGAATCGTCGAGAACTCGCACAGTCGTTCCGTATATATATTCTCCGATAATCTCATATTCATAGCCTGGCCCGCTGCGCAGATAACAGGAGCCCGTCAAAGTCATGTAAACCGGCTCCGGAGTCGGCATCGGTGTCGGCGTCGGTGTCGGCATTGGCGTTGGCGTTGGAGTCGGCGTGGGTGTTGGAGCTTGAGTTGGCAATGATGTCGGAGCTGATGTCGAGCCGGTTGTCGGAACCGTCTCCTTCTCAGACTGCCGTGTAATTGTCACACCAGAACCATCCTCCGGGATGAGACTCGTCCCAGGCTTCTCGCTTTGAGCTTCTGCATTCTCTTTCTCTGACTCATTTCCCGAAAGGTCTTTCTTCTCCGTGACCGCCTCTGAAGCCTTCTCTGATTCGGTTTCTTTTTCAGATTCCGATTCTGCCTCAGACTCTGTCTCTGGCGCAGCCTCAGACTCTGTCTCCGATGCTGTCTCAGACTCCTGTCCCGCCTCGGTCTGCCCTCCTGTTTCCGGATAAATCTCTACTACATTTCCCAAATCCGGCTCACTGTGATGCTGGTAGAGCCTGACACCAATCATCACCAGAAAGAATATCAGAACCGCCGCCAGCAGCAGCATAATATAGCGCAAATAGTCCGATAACCACTCTTTAAAGTTCTTCATGACTCTATTTCCCCTTTTGTATCCCGACAGATAAACAGTTTTCGCAAAGGCAACGCAATTTGGTGTAAAACCTCTTTTGTTTACCAGAATTTCCTGACCACTTTTTTCATGTAAAAGCTATACCAGACTGCATAGACAGCAAAGGCTAGAATGGACGACAGGTAGACAGCCGAATTGACAGGCCCGACTCCAAAATCCTGCAGCAGTCCAAGTATTCCGCACCCGATCGCAAAGACTCCCAGCAAAAGCTGTTTCATCACAATCGTCCGGATATAGCCTTCCACATCCCTGCACCTCTTGACGTCAAGCCCCTTCGGCATAAGCATATTTTGCTTGAGCTTTCCGGTCAGCTTCATCTCCAGACAGAGATAAATAACGTACACCCCACAAGCGACAACCACCATATCGACCAGAGAAAACATGGACCCCATATCCATATAGCCCTCCCCCTTTCTTTCGCGCCCACACAGTTCGGTCAATCCATATTGTCAATAAAAATCGGCAATATAGCCCTCCCCTTGGACACTCATATCCGTTTCAAAGAATTGTCCCGGCTCAGTGTATCCCAAGGAACTCTCTGACTGCAGCTTCCATCTGTGTCTTTTCGATCACCTTGTCGTGCAGTACCGCGGCGCTTCGGATCTCCTCGATTGCCTGTGGCACCTTCGTCCCAGAAATCCGGCTCAGCTCATCGATCAGGGCGAAATCATCCATCCCCGCATACTTCGGGTCAATCGCCTCCATCACACTGCGCGCGAACTTATACGGACTCGCCGTCGACGCAATAACCGCCGGCGTAACATCCCCGGACTGCTCTTTATATGCCCGGTACACGCGGGATGCAACCGCCGTATGCGTATCGATCACATAACCGGTTTCTTTGTACAGCCGCGCGATCTCCACGGCGACCTCCTCCATCGTGGCAAAACCTCCTGTAAAATCCTTCATCACAGCCTTCATCGAGTCGCTGATCTCGTAACTGCCCTTTGAAGAAAGCTCCTCCATCAGCCGTGCATTCTCCTTCGCATCGTCGCCCGCCATCCGATAAATCAGCCGCTCCAGATTACTCGAGATCAGAATATCCATCGACGGCGACGAGGTCAGGATAAAATCTCTGTTCCTGTCATAGACGCCGGTCCGGAAAAAGTCATAGAGCACCTTGTTCTCATTCGAAGCGCAAATCAGCCGTCCGATCGGAAGCCCCATACATTTCGCGTAATAGGCGGCCAGAATATTTCCAAAATTCCCGGTCGGCACCACTACATTGATCGAATCTCCCAGCCGAATCTTCCCTGCCTTCAACAGCCTTCCGTAAGCATATACATAGTAGACGATCTGCGGAACCAGCCGCCCGATGTTGATCGAATTCGCCGAGGAAAAACGGTATCCCGCATCTGCAAGCACCTTGCCAAGCGCGACATCCCCGAAAAGCTTCTTCACCCCGGTCTGCGCATCGTCAAAATTCCCGTGAATCCCTATAACGCAGGTATTCGCGCCCTTCTGGGTGACCATCTGTCTCTCCTGCACAGCGCTCACGCCATTCTTCGGATAAAATACGATAATCCTTGTCCCCGGCACATCTGCGAATCCGGCCAGGGCCGCTTTCCCGGTGTCCCCGGAGGTCGCCGTGAGGATCACGATCTCCTTGTCCTCGCGATTCTTCTTCGCGGCTGTCGTCATCAGATACGGAAGGATTGAAAGCGCCATATCCTTAAACGCAATCGTCGCCCCATGAAAAAGCTCAAGATAATATGCGCCGTCCGCCTCACGTAGAGGCGCAATTTCCGGCGTATCAAACTTCTCGTCATACGCGCTGCGAATACAATCCTTCAGCTCCCGCTCCGTATAATCCGTCAGAAATTGCTTCATCACCGCATAGGCAGTCTCCTGATACGACATGTCTGCAAGTGCGCCAAGCGAAAGCTCCAGTCCGGGAATCCGCTCCGGTACAAACAGGCCTCCGTCCTCCGCAAGCCCCTTCAGCACGGCCTGCGAGGCTGTCACCTGATTCTTTGCATTTCTGGTACTTCTGTACATCAGATCCATAGATTCATCCTTCTCTTTTCTGTTTTGTTCTGTTTTGTTCTGTTTTGTTCTGTTTTGTTCTGTTTTGTTCTGTTTTGTTCTGTTTTGTTCTGTTTTGTTCTGTTTCATTTTACCATGACCGGTCCGCCCTCTCAGATGAAAACGCCGGGCTTCCGGATCATTTTGCACTATCATAACACAAAAAAAAGAATCCTGCAATGCAGGATTCCTTCTTATGTATTACTCACATATTCCGCAAAAGTAAAATACTCATGTCCGCCATACTCAAACATCTTGACAAGGCTGGAGTCAAACCAGCTTGCACAATCTAAGTCTGCGTCGTCGCGAGCTATGAAGAACAAAGCGCCCTGTGAGTAATCCTCGCCCTGCAATACCCGGTCGACAGCCTCTATTGTTGATTCCGTAACGGTACAACTGTAGATTCGCCCGTCCGATGTAGGCTGAAACTGCGCTTTCTGCCAGACCACATCATAGATATTGTCAGGGAAATGCGAATCCTGTACACGGTTGAGAACCACCTGTGCCACGATCATCTTGCTCATCAGATCTCCGCCTGTAGCTTCTGCCTCCACAATTCGCAACAATGTGTAATAATCGTCCTGCGACATCTGGTTTTCGTATACTGCCTGTTGCGCGTAGTAGCCAAGCTCACTGGCAATCTTCGTGCCTTCCTCGATCGACGTCCGGTGGATGGCTCTCCTGTCGAGCCCTTTTATCCCCGCCAGTACCTTTTCATTCGCATCTGCGACGCTCACAAGCCGTGCAGCATCAGAATACTGCTCCATGTATGCCACACCATTGACAACTCCCATCAGTCCTGCCTGTAGCTGCTGCGCCCTTCCATCCTCAGCCTCCTGAGAATCTACAGCATATACTTTGCCGTGACCGCTGGTGTCAAATTCCGGTATGATCAGTACAACGCCAGTGACAAGTACAATACCTGCCAGCATAGATGCAATGTCCCTGATGTACCGACACATGATACGCCGCGTGAAATCAGCGAGTGATTTCATTCCGTCTCGTAACAGCATCATAAACTCTCCTGTCGTTTGTGGTAGACATCTCCCCATGTCCGCCTCTTCTGTCCCTTATCGTTTGCGCTGCAGCCTGTTACGGTCGCAGCTCGTTTACTATACTGCTCCCAACGTACCCGTATTATACAAAACTTCGAAACGTTATGTCAATATATTTTTCATATTTTTGTAACATATTATTTGGTCGACATAATTCGTCTTTTTAAATTTGTCTTTTTTGTATAATTATCATCTATATTTTCATACATTTTTATCTATTTTAACAATCCGAAATCTGTCCATTTGTCCATTTTGACAGATTTCGGATTCGACTTCTTTTGCGAATTTTCGTGGTTTTATGGGGTTTTTAGAAGAATTTTCAGATGCAGAGTCGAGATATTAATATTTTTGTAATATCTTGTAACTATATTATTTCCTTCACCCTTGCAGAGCTTCTATTTCATCAGAAAGGTGACAATGACCCCCAGAATAAGAAAATGCGCCGGATAAAACACATAGAACCAGCGATTCCATTCCTTGTGCTTTTGCTCCTCGCTGTAAAGCCAGATCAGGTAAAACGACAACGGCCCTGTGATGGAGAACAGACTGACCAGAATGCCAAGCAGGGTTTTCAGCACATTTCTCGCGTAAAATAGATAAAAGATCGCGGCGAGCAGTACCGTGCTCGGCCCGAACTGCACACGCAGCACGGTAACCCAGACCAGAGCTCCGACCACAATACAGATACGGGCCAGGATCGCGGCCGCTCCCTTCCCGTCCTTGAACAAATCAAGCACATAGAGCATCAGCAGACTGATCGCGATTCCGAACGCCGGGTTCTGAATGGAAAAATCAAAAAAGGTCTGCTGCATTGCAAGGTCAAACGGCACTTCGCTGACAATCGCAAGAACAGAAAGTCTCAAAAGATATTTTTTGAAATCAGAGGTATTTCGAAAGCCTTCCACCAAAAGAAAAGCAAAGATCGGGACAGCCAGCCCACCGACGATCTGCATCGAGGAAGCGATCCCCGCCATCATCACAAGATCAGGCTGTGTCTCCATCGCCTGCATGAGCTCCGCCTGCGTATAATTGTCGAGATGAATGATCCCGTCCTGTACAACCGACGCGCCGATGCTGCAGATCAGCATCGTCACGCACGCGAACATCTTCAGTCCGAATGTGGAGATCGACGGCAGCTTCCAGCCCGTATTCTGTTTTCTCATAGTCATATTGTTCATAGGTTCCTCCCAAAGTCACGTATCACATCCAACGCCGGAAGTGTGTTCCCTTCATAGTCAAACAGAGCCTGATTCGCCCATTCATTTCCTCCCGGGCCGCTCTCCCCGATATACGCGCAGGCAGCTTCCGTCGCCCAGCCGCTCCCCGGTACAGGAATCCAGGCCGGCTCCCAATAGAAAAAGCCTTTGCCGCGTCCCTCCGGAACCTCACGGATGATCTGCAGGACGTCCCGCATGAAATCAGACTGTCCCTGCGGGGTCATCGGATAGTCGATCGCGTCTGCCAGCTCCTTCCTGGTCGCCATTCCCTTGCGCTCGTCCGCCGCCAGCTTTTCGTAGGACCGGTAATCCTCCATCGTATAGCCCATCGAGACCTCCGCCACGATCAGGTCCTTCCTGTAGCGCACGGCGAGGTCGTCCATGTTGGCTTTCAGCATCGCTGGCGTCCCGTGCCAGAACGGATAATAAGACAGCCCGATACAGTCAAAATCCGCGCCGCCGTTTGCAAAATAGGAGTCAAACCAGCCGCGGTACAGCGCATTGTTCCCGCCGTTATCCAGATGAAGCATCACGGAGATATTCTCCCCCGTCTCGCGCACCGTCTGAGCGCCTGCCTGTGCATCTGTCGAGTGGTTTTCGCGCACTTCTGCCACCGTCTCGCGCACGGCTCGGATGCCCGCGCTCACGAATCGCGCGATGTTCGCAAAGTTCGGCGTCCTTCCGTACGGCCACAAAAGGCCATTGGAAAGCTCGTTCCCGACCGCCACCATCTGCGGCAGAATATCCTCTTTTTTGCAGCGCGCGAGCACCTTTTTCGTGTAATCGCAGACCGCCGTCTCCAGCTGTCCGGCGTCCATCCCTCGCCACGCCTTCGGCACGGTCTGCTTGCCCGGATCCGCCCAGAAATCACTGTAGTGGAAATCCAGCAGCCAGCCGACGCCCTTTTCCTTTGCCCGCTTCGCGAGCGCCAGCGTCGTCTCGATGTCGCTGCCGCCCGCGCCGTAGGAGTTGCCCGCTTCGTCAAAGGGGTCGTTCCAGAGGCGCAGGCGCACCATGTTCATCCCGTAGTTCTTCAGGATGTCCATGGCGTCCCCGCGCACGCCGTGATCGTAGAATTTTCCGCCGCAGCGCTCGACCTCCAGCAGGGTCGACAGATCCATGCCCTTGATGAAATTACCCATTTCATGTTCCTCCACATGCGGCCTGATCTTTCGCCCGACCGTCGTCCGCAAGTCGTCCGGGACCATCTCATCAGTCGTCGAATTTCTCGAAGTCCTCCATCGCAAAGCGCCGCATCATATCGCCGTAGCGGAAACGCGCCATCTGGTTCTTCGCGAGCACGTCCTCCTCGCTCCCGCGGTACTGGCAGCGGATGCAGTAATATTCCTTCTTCTCCTTATCGTAAAACATATCGAGGTCCAGATCGCGCATGAAGCAGGACGGACAGCGATAATTCAATTTCCCTTTTCCAGATTGAGCCAT
>CANRDO010000007.1 GCA_947629385.1 uncultured Lachnospiraceae bacterium | reverse complement strand
AAGAGTAAATGCCAACTGTGCAGAGTTAAACTCCACAGAGATAACAAAGGGTGGAATTTAAAATTTCAATTTTGGAATATTTAAATATCTGTTTGAAATGATTGATATTATTCGGTGGATAAGATATACTTTTTAGAAAGATAATGATAATATGCTTTTGACACAATCAGAAGGAAGAGTACTATGTGTAAGCTGGTTGAAGTAATGACAAATGACGGAAGAGTCTGCAAGGTTGCTGACATAAAAAAGGATTATATTGAAAATATTATACGGAATGCAGACATATGCGCCGCAATAGATGAGATTATTCTTTTTGGTTCTGCAATTGAGGAACGCTGCACGGAGGAATCGGATATAGATATTGCGATCATGGGCAGGAAAACCAGAACGCAGATTCTTACCTCTAAGTCGTACAGAGATTTTGCCAGAAGGATATATCAATTTGGAAAATTTCAGAATTATGATCTGCTTTACTTCAGAAATGACAGGAAGGTAAAGGATCGTATTTTTGATGACATCAGTAGGGGAGAGGTTATTTATCGAAAGGAAAGGGAAGTGAATGGCGAATAGTATATCAAAAGGACTGATTTATGCAGACATTTTGACGGCCAGGCAGGCATTGAACACATACAAAGAAACCCCAAAACTGAAAGACATAAAGAATATATGTGCATATCATCTGCAACAGGCAACGGAAAAACTGATAAAATCACAGATTTACAATTCAGATTTCCAATATAATGACCGAGACCTCTATACGCATGATATAGCGGCTTTGATTTCTTATGTTGATGCAAATCAAATTCCTGTTAAGATTCCAAAGTTTATCGAGCAAAATAGTCATGTCATAACTTCCTGGGAAGCCGGAAGCAGGTATGATATGCATTTTTCAATACGCGCAGACACACTGGAAAAACATTTGCAGATTATCAATGAGTGGTTTGAATCTCTGGATTTATAATTTTTCCAAAAAAGTTTGTGCTTGGAGGAGGACGGACATATGATCAAAGACCTGGTAAAACAAAACAGAAGCTACCGTGGCTATGATGAGAGCCGCCGTGTGACGGAGGCGGAACTGCGGGAGATGGTGGACTGCGCGAGGCTTACCGCGTCGAGCGTGAATATGCAGCCGCTGAAATATTATCTGGCGTGGGAGAAGGATGAGGTGGACCGCATTCAGGCGTTGACCGCGTGGGCGAGAGGCCTGCCGGAAATGACGCTTCCGCACGAGGGCATGCGCCCGACGGCGTTCATCGTGATCTGTCAGGATAAGAGCATTCAAAAATCTCTGGCGCGTTTTCAGAAGGATGTCGGGATTGCGGCACAGACGATTCTTTTGGCGGCAGTCGAGATGGGACTCGGCGGCTGTATGATCGGGAATTTCGGAGCGGATTCCGTGCGCCAGGAGCTTGGCCTTCCGGAGGATCTGGCGCCGCTTTTGATCGTTGCGATTGGCAAGCCGGCGGAGAAGATTGTGCTAACCGAGGTGAGCGAGGGCGAGTCCGTCGCGTACTATCGGGATGAGAACGACGTCCACTACGTGCCGAAGCGCAGGCTGGAGGATGTTATCATAGGGCATTAAATGCTTCATAAGAAAAGGCTGTTCCGGATTGATCCAGACAGCCTTTTCTATTGTCAATGCGGCAGAGCTCAGTGCTTGTCGCTGAACAGATCCCGCAGAAGCTTCATCATCTTGTCCAGATCGATGGGCTTTGCCAGGTGGCCGTTCATACCCGCGTTCAATGCTTGCTCGCGGTCTTCCTCGAAGGCGTTGGCCGTCATCGCCACGATGGGGATATCTGAGATGGCCGGATCCGGGAGAGCCCGGATGGCCTGGGTAGCCTCATAGCCGTTCATGACAGGCATCTGGATGTCCATGAGGATCAGATCATAGTAACCCGGCGCGGCCTGAGAGACCATGTCGCAGGCCTGGCGGCCGTTCTCGGCGCATTCCACCAGGAAGCCTGCTTCCTTGAGGATCTCGGCGGCGATCTCCCGGTTCAGCTCGTTGTCCTCGGCCAGGAGGATGCGCTTGTCCGCGAAGGTATCTTCCTGCGGAAGAGAATTTTCTGTCACGGACGGCTCATCCGTGACCTGTCCAAGGCTCCGCTCCAGCGTGTGGTGGAGATCGGAGGCAAAGAGAGGCTTGCTGACAAAGCCGGTAACTCCGGCCCGGCGGGCCTCTTCTTCGATATCTGTCCAGTCATAGGCGGACATGAGAATGATCGGTGAGTCCGCACCAACGACCTTGCGGATCCTTCGAACGGTCTCAATGCCGCTGAGCTCCGGCATGGACCAGTCCACAATGTAGACCTCGAAGGGATCGGAAAGCTCCACGGCTTCCGTGGCGCGCGCGATGGCCTCCCGGCCGGACAGCGCCCACTCCGCCCGCATTCCGATCTGCCGGAGCATCTTGGATACGCTCTGGCAGCAGACCATATCGTCGTCCACGATCAGTCCCCGGAAGCCTTTCAGCTCCGCGATAGGAGTCATTTCTTTGTGTTCTGAGGAGAAGCGAAGATCCAGATTCACGGTGAAGGTGGTGCCCTTTCCGTGCTCGCTTTCTACGCTGATGGTACCGCCCATCATGTCCACGATATTCTTGGTGATGGCCATACCAAGTCCGGTTCCCTGAATGCCGCTGACCGTGGAGGTTTGCTCCCTGGTGAACGGATCGAACACGGTCCGGGCGAATTCCGGACTCATGCCGATGCCGGTGTCGCTGACCTGAAATTCATAGAGGCCGCGCTTCGGAGAGCGCGACGGCTTCTGGGTCACACGGATGGCCACCGTGCCGCCGGCGGGAGTGAACTTGATGGCGTTGGAGGTCAGATTCAGCAGGATCTGATTCAGACGCAGCTTATCGCAGCAGACCTCCTCGTCCGCTACGTCTACCGTGTCGATGAACAGCTCCAGATTCTTGGCGTGGACGTCGGACTGAATGATGTTTCGCAGCCCCTGCAGAATGTCCGCCAGATTCTCCGGCCGCTCATTGATGGTAACCTTGCCCGACTCGATGCGGCTCATGTCGAGCACATCGTTGATGAGGGAGAGCAGGTGGTTGGACGCCTGCGCGATCTTGGACAGATAATCCTGCGCCCGCTCTTTGTTGTCCAGATGAGTGGTGGTCAGGGCCGTGTAGCCGATGATCGCGTTCATGGGCGTGCGGATGTCGTGGGACATATTGTTGAGGAAAGCGGTCTTGGCGCGGTTGGCCGCGTCCGCCGCTTGCAAAGCCTGCGTCAGCTCCTGTGCCTTTTCTTCCAGCTCTCCGGTGGCCTGCCTTACTTTCTCCTCCAGCCTGCGCTGATTGCGGGTTCTTACCGCCAGCATGGCAAGAGCGAAAAGAAGCAGGAGCACAAGGAAGACTCCCAGCACACTGTAGATCGGATTCCTGTAGAGGAAGGCGACCAGACTGGTGCTGCTGTCGATCCCGGCGTCGATCTCCCGGATCATAATACTGTCCCGCTCCGCGTCGGTGATGCTGTCCGCTCCCTTATCCAGAAGGGAGAGCAGATAGCGGCCGCCGGGGACGTTGTTGCCCACCGCATAGGCCAGAGAGGTATAGCCGAAGACCGCGGAAGAGAGCCGGTTGCGGACGTCCTGCCGGACATACCGCTCCGCAGTGCAGGAGTAGAGGATCGTAGCATCCGCGTCGCCGTCCAGCACCGCCTGAACACAGTCCTTAGAGGTAGGGTAACGGATCAGCACATCCTCAGGATAAAGATTGGAGACGGTGTCCCCCAGCGCGTCGGACTGCTCCACTATGGCCAGCCGCTCAATGTCCCCGGAAAAGCCTTCCAGAGTCAAACGCGCGAAATTGGTCTGGAAGTAGGGGACCGTGATCTTGTAGCCCTCCTCCTCCGCCAGATAGTAGTCTCCGGCGAAGTCCAGCACCACATCCGCCTCGCCTGTCGCGCGCAGCGCGTAGTATTCGTTCCGGTCTTCTACCGGGATATATTCATAGTCAAGTCCGAGCCGCTCGGCCAGGATATCAAAAAGGGAAGGGAGAATGCCCTTGGCTTCTCCGTCCTCGAAGTAGCAGTAAGGAACCCGCCCAGGGTTGAACAACAGCCGCAGAGGCTTGCCAGAGGCGCGGCGCTCTTCGAGGAACGCGCGTTCCCCGGCATTCAGGATGATCGAGCCGCTCTGGTCGGTGGCATAATATGCTTCGTGAAGCGTGCCCCGCCAGTTCGGATCGTGGAGATCCATCTCGTTGATGGCGTCGTTGATCCGTTCCATCAGATCGGCGTTGTCTTTTCTGGTGCAGATGTAGAAGGGGCTGGCGTCAAAGGACTCCAGCAGCCATTCATTTTCCAGCAGACGAAGACTGCCGGTGACGGCGGCGTCCACCTCTCCGCTCTGAAGGGCGTCAGTGAGCTCGTCCTGTCCGCCGAAGTACACCGGTTCAAAGGAAAAATCGTGTTCCTCCGCGAAACGTTCAAAGTTATCGTTCTTGGAATTGCCCTCCAGCATGCCGACGGTGAGGCCGTCGTAGGTGGAGTAGTCCCCCTCCACGACATCCTCGTTTCCGGCTTTCACGGTGAAGATGGTGGAGTTGGAGCCGATGTCCTGATCGGAGAAAAGGAACTCTTTCTCGCGCTCCGGGGTCTTGGAGACGGAAGTGACGATGTCCACCTCGCCGTCCCGGAGCATATCAAGCGATTCTGCGTAGGAGCTGTCGTAGCCCACATACTCATAGGACCAGCCGGCGTGGATGGCTAGCCGCTGGAGAAATTCGTAGCCGTAGCCGCTGCGGCGTCCGTCCTCTGTTATTGTGTGATAGCCGGAGAAGGCGAAAAAGCCTACCCGCAAAACCTCCGTCTGTTCTTCTGCTGATTCTGCGGCCTGTGCAGTGAAACAGGATGACGCCGACAGCAGGGCGGTCAGCGCAAAGCAGAGCAGGCGTGTTCTTTTCATAGGATATGATCCCCCTTATTCACATATTTGCTATGCAAGTGAGATTTTCCAGATAAAATATGTATCATAGCCGGAACAATCAAAAGACATAATTATGCACATGAGTATGACGATTATAGCATAGAACATGCGCGCTTGTAAATTGTTCTTGTGCGAACAGGCTCTATAATTTGTCAAAAAATGTACTGCAGGTTTTCTTTTCACAGGTTCACACCTACCGCAATATGATAGTACAGACGAATATTTGCGAGGATGGCAGAGTGAGATGAAAGAGATACTTGCGGGTCTGCTGCTTCCGCTTTTGGGCACGTCGCTCGGGGCGGCCTGTGTCTTCTTTGTAAGGAAGGAGCTGAACCAGCGGCTGCAGAAGGCGCTTCTTGGCTTTGCCGCAGGGGTCATGGTCGCGTCCTCGGTATGGTCCTTGCTGATCCCGGCGATCGAACTGTCGGGAAATATGGGGCGGCTTGCGTTTTTGCCCGCAGTGGCCGGGCTTGCATGCAGCTTTTTGCTCCTGTTGGCTCTGGACAAATATTTTCCGCAGCTTTATCCCGGGGATGTTCGGGAAGCGGAAACATGCTGTGTGAGAAAAGATGGAGACGCTGCGCAGTTATGCCCGGAGTGCGGCGGAAATGGAAAAACACAGAGCGGGCGGAAGCGGACAAATCTTCTCATGCTTGCCGTGACGCTGCACAATATTCCCGAGGGCATGGCGGTCGGTGCCGTCTTCTCCGGGCTGCTTGCGGCGCGCGCGGGGATCACGCTGGCGGGAGCATTTGCATTGTCGCTCGGCATTGCGATCCAGAATTTCCCGGAGGGCGCGATCATCAGCCTGCCGCTGGCAGGAGAGGGACGTATGGGGCGCCGGAGCGCGTTTGGCATGGGCGTTGCCTCCGGCGTAGTAGAGCCTGCTGCCGGAGCGGTCATGCTCCTGCTGTCGCACTATATCCTGCCGCTCTTGCCATGCTTTCTGGCGTTCGCGGCCGGGGCGATGCTGTATGTGGTCGTGGAGGAACTGATCCCGGAGACTGCGCAGAACCCATCCGATAAGCTTGGGACGGTCGGTTTCGCGCTCGGCTTTATGGTGATGATGGTGCTGGACGTCGCGTTCGGATGACGATCTTATTTCGGGTGTTGACAAAAATTTCGAAGATGTTATACTGTTAAAAGCAATTGAACTTGTGCGAACACGCTGAAGAGAAGAGTAAAATGCGGAAGCATCCAGAGAGAGGGCGGCAGCTGGAAAGCCCTTATGCGGAACCATTTGAAAACGACCTCTGAGTGGCCCCAATCCGGTCCGGTGACTCCGTTATCGTCGAATGAGTGGTTTTACAAAAGCAGGCCGCGCGTCGGTCTGTGAAACAAGCAGGGTGGAACCGCGAGTAACGCAAGTTGCCCGTCCCTCGCAGTCCTTTTTGGATTGGGAGAGGCGGTTTTTTTGTTCCCAAAGAGATTGTAGTTTATCAATGAATGAAAGGAGAAGGTTATGAAGGATCAGTTAAAAAAGGTTTTTCTGAGAAGCTGGTCGCCTGCCGAGAAGGGACTTTTGCTTGCGGACGTGCTGCTGTCGGGCGTGCTGCTGGGCTGGCTGACGTCGCCGTTTCGGAAATTGACGGCAGGGAATATGGCGAAATTCTTTGTCAAAGCGGTCGATGAGGATGAAGAAGATGATGACGAAAATGACGATGACGATAATGGGAATACGATAGAGATAGAGATTGAAAAGCAGTGAGAGTTAAAAAGAACCGGGATTGCGGCAGTGAGAGCGACAGGAAGCCCGGATCACGGCTATGAGAGCGAAAAAACAGGAATAAAGACGACAGGAGGACGAATAACATGATTATTACATTGAAAGACGGTTCAAAGAGAGAGTATGCGCAGCCGATGTCCATCATTGATATCGCGGCGGACATCAGCGAGGGACTGGCGCGCGTGGCGACGGCGGGAGAGGTAAACGGCGAGGTGCAGGATCTGCGCACGGTGCTTTCCGAGGACTGTGAGCTGAACATTCTGACCTTTGACAGCCCGGAGGGCGCGGGCGCGTTCCGCCACACAACCTCGCACATCATGGCGCAGGCAATCAAGCGCCTGTACCCGGACGTGAAGCTGGCGATCGGCCCGTCGATCGCGGACGGCTTCTATTACGATGTGGACAGCGATACTCCAATCACGAATGAGGATCTTGAGAAAATCGAGGCGGAGATGAAGAAGATTGTCAAGGAGGCGCTGCCGATCACACGCTTCACGAAGCCGCGCGATGAGGCGATCGCATATTTCAAGGAGAAGAATGAGCCGTACAAGGTGGAGCTGATCGAGGATCTGCCTGAGGACGCGGAGATCAGCTTTTATCAGCAGGGCGAGTTCGTCGATCTGTGCGCGGGTCCGCATCTGATGTCGACAAAGCCGGTCAAGGCGTTTAAGCTGACCAGTCTCGCGGGCGCCTACTGGAGGGGTAGCGAGAAGAACAAGATGCTCACCAGAATTTACGGCACCTCCTATACGAAGAAGGCGGATCTGGACGAGTACCTGCGTCTGCTTGAGGAGGCGAAGAAGCGCGACCACAGAAAGCTCGGCAAGCAGCTCGGGCTGTTCATGATGCGCGATGAGGGACCGGGTTTCCCGTTCTTCCTTCCGAAGGGCATGGTGCTCAAGAATACTCTGCTTGATTACTGGAGAGAGATCCACCGGAAGGCGGGCTACGTGGAGATTTCTACGCCGATCATGCTGAACCGCCAGCTCTGGGAGACCTCCGGACACTGGGACCACTACAAGGAAAATATGTACACGACGGTCATCGACGAGACCGATTTCGCGATCAAGCCGATGAACTGCCCGGGCGGCATCCTGGTTTACCAGTCGGAGCCGCGCTCCTACCGCGACCTGCCGCTGCGCATGGGCGAACTCGGCCTGGTGCACCGCCACGAGAAGTCCGGCCAGCTCCACGGCCTGATGCGCGTGCGCTGCTTCACACAGGACGATGCGCATATCTTCATGACGCCGGAGCAGATCCGCGATGAGATCAAGGGCGTCGCGAAGCTGATCGATGAGGTCTATCAGCTCTTCGGCTTCAAGTATCATGTCGAGCTGTCAACCCGCCCGGAGAACTCGATGGGCAGCGACGAGGACTGGGAGATGGCGACCGAGGGCCTGCGCAGCGCGCTCGACGACCTGGGACTGGACTATGTGGTCAACGAGGGCGACGGCGCGTTCTACGGGCCGAAGATCGACTTCCATCTCGAGGACTCCATCGGCAGGACCTGGCAGTGCGGCACGATCCAGCTCGACTTCCAGCTTCCGCTGCGCTTTAACTGCGAGTACACCGGGGCGGACGGCGAGAAGCATCGCCCGATCATGATCCACCGCGTGGCGTTCGGCTCTATCGAGCGTTTCATCGGCATCCTGATTGAGCATTTCGCGGGCGCGTTTCCGACCTGGCTCTCTCCGGAGCAGGTGCGCGTGCTCCCGATCTCGGATAAATACATGGATTACGCGGAGAAGGTGAACGCTCAGCTCTTTGACGCGGGCATCCGCACCAGCATCGACACGAAGGCGGAGAAGATCGGTTACAAGATCCGCGAGGCGCAGCTTGCGAAGGTGCCGTACATGCTCGTGGTCGGTGCGAAGGAAGAGGAAGAGGGTCTTGTCTCCGTCCGCAGCCGTTTCGCGGGCGACGAGGGCCAGAAGACCGTCGAAGCCTTCCTCGCGGGCATTAAGGAAGAGATCGCTTCCCGCACGGCTCGAGAGGCGATCGTGAAAGAGGACGAGAAGAAATAGAATCGTGTAAAATGTGTCAGGAAAAGACGCTATAGAACAAAACGAAAGTACTCTCTCAGGCAGTAGCCGGGGGAGTACTTTTTTATGCAAAAGAAAGCCGGTCAGTTAATTCGTGTTTAATTCACATATGGCTATCCGGACGCCGAAGGAGCCGATGTGCGTGCCCACCGCAAACACGTTGTTCTCCTTGATTCGGCTCCGACGCGAAGCTAGTCCTTTAGGGCGCCGCTCATGGACAGCTGTCTCCGCAAACTCGCTCCGCTCAGACATGCTCCGACAGCTGTCGCTATGCTCGCGAATCTTGCGTCGAACTGCCTATCGTTTGCGTGCGGGCACGCAACATCCGGCTTTCCTGCGGCTGCTTGTGACAGATGAACAATTCGCTGATCTATTCTGCAAAAAATGCATGAGTATAAATGCTCTACCGCATGCCAATGCACAGCCCGGCAAAAGGGACTTGCTGTGTCAGGGCAGATCATTGAGGGCCGCCGGTGCTTGGTGAGCGCAAGCGAACTTATGCACCGCTGCGTGCCCGATTAAGCGCGAGCGGGAGTCGGAAAGCAACGCGAAGCGTTCTCAAATGCTTTCCGACGATATGCCGCTGAACGAACGTGAGGGGGCGCTTCCGCACGGCCCTGACATTGCAAGCCCGTGCAGGGCGTCCGGGTTTTGTGAATTAAACACGAATTCTTAACGCTATCTTAACGCGGCGGCGCGCTTCCTAACACCAACTTTATAAATTTTGTGCGATACTGACCTCAGAGAGAAAAGATGGCTGCTGCCTGGGAACGGACAGCAGCCAAAGAGGTGAGTGCACATGAAAACATTATTAAAAACCAGACACTTTTCTTCGTTTCAGATCATCATTCTGGGATTTCTGGCGGTCATTTTTCTCGGGAGCCTGCTTCTGATGCTTCCGGTTTCCACGAGACAGGCCGGCGGGGCTTCTTTTCAGGACGCGCTCTTTACGGCGACGTCCTCGGTCTGTGTGACCGGGCTGGTCGTGCGGGATACGGCGACCTACTGGTCCGGTTTCGGGCAGGCGGTGATCCTGCTATTGATCCAGATTGGCGGGATGGGCGTGATCACGGTGGCAGTTCTGTTTTCGATTGCATCCGGGCGGAAGATCGGACTGATGCAGCGGCAGACGATGCAGGAGGCGATCTCCGCGCCGCAGGTCGGCGGAATCGTGCGATTGACCGGCTTTATCCTGCGGGCGGTTGCCGTGATCGAGGGCGTCGGATTTCTGGCGCTGCTCCCGGTGTACGCAGAGGAATTCGGGATCGGCAGGGGATGCTGGTACGCGCTGTTCCATTCGGTCTCTGCGTTCTGCAACGCGGGCTTTGACCTGATGGGGGCAAAAGAGCCGTTCTCCTCGCTGACCGCATACCATAGCAACGCGATCGTGAACCTCACGATCATGGCGCTGATCGTCGTGGGCGGTATCGGCTTCCTGACCTGGGACGACATTCGGAGGAACAAATATCATTTTCGAAAATACAGGATGCAGAGCAAGGTGATCCTGTGCACGACGGCGATTTTGATCGCGCTCCCGGCCGTTTATTTTTTCTTCTGTGAGTATGGCGGGGAGGGGCTCAAGGATCGGATCTGGCTGTCCCTCTTTCAGTCGGTGACGACGAGGACGGCCGGCTTCAACACGGCGGATCTCGCGGGAATGCACGATTCCGGAAAGCTTCTGATGATCCTGCTGATGCTGATCGGGGGCTCTCCGGGATCGACGGCCGGCGGCATGAAGACGACGACCGCGGCCGTGCTGGCGGCCACGGCGATTGCGGTGTTCAAGCGGCAGGAGTCGGCGCATTTCTTCGGACGCAGGATCCCGACGGAGAGCATCCGCAACGCGGCGGCGATTTTACTGATGTACCTGACGCTGTTCCTTTCCGGGGCGGCCGTCATCAGCTATGTAGAACGGCTTCCGCTTCTGACGACGCTGTTCGAGACGGCGTCGGCGATCGGGACGGTCGGGCTGACGCTCGGCATCACGACGCAGCTGTGCGCGCTGTCGAGACTGATCCTGATCCTGCTGATGTTCTTCGGGCGGGTCGGCGGCCTGACGCTGATCTTTGCGGCGGTCTCGGAGACGCAGAAGGGTGCGTTGCATTTCCCGAAAGAAAAGATTACGGTCGGCTAGAAGCAGAACGATTGGGGATTGCTGTAAGCAGGTGGAAACAGAATCGGGGAAAAGGAGAAATATTATGAAAAGCGTATTATTGATCGGACTTGGAAGATTCGGAAGGCATATCGCGCGGAAGCTTTCGGAGCTGCGCCATCAGGTGATGGCGGTAGATAAGTCGGAGGAGCGTGTCAATCAGGTGCTGCCCTATGTGACGAACGCACAGATCGGGGACAGCACGGACCGGACGTTCTTGGAGACGCTTGGGGTGCGGGATTTCGACGTCTGCATCGTGGCGATCGGGGACGATTTCCAGAGCTCATTGGAGACGACATCCCTCGTCAAGGAGCTCGGCGCAAAGCTTGTGGTCTCCAGGGCAGCGCGCGACGTCCACGAGAAATTTCTCCTGCGCAACGGGGCGGATGAGGTTGTCTATCCAGAGAAGCAGCTCGCGTCATGGACGGCGATCCGCTACAGCTCGGATCATCTTTTGGATTATATCGAGCTGAGCCAGGAGTACGCGGTGTATGAGGTCGAGGTGCCGAAGCCCTGGTTTGGCAGGACGATCGGAGAGCTTGACATCCGGAAAAAATACGGCATGAACGTCATGGGGGTTCGCAGGGAGAGAGGCGGCAAGCTGGATCTGAACATCACGCCGCAGCTTTGCTTCGAGGATGGGATGACGGCGCTGATCCTCGGAAACCGGCAGGAGGTACAAAAGTATTTTCGCATATGAGCGGAACCTGCATTGCGAAGAGAGGGGGCATCGATATGACGGATCTGGCGCTGATCGGGATTTTTATTCTCTGTCTGATAACAGGGTATCTTGTGGTGAAAAGAAGCGGAGGGTTTGTGGAACGTATGCTGTTCCATAACTCTGATTTGTGGTATAATGCACGCGAAGGCAATGAGCCGTGCAGAGACGCTGGAGCGGGAAATGCCTGCTCGCAGGCAATTTCACGGGACAGTGGATCTATAGGGCGAACGCCCGCGAGCCCGGAAAAGCGAAGCTTTTTCGGGCATAGCACGGCTCATAAGCCAGAGCGAGTCAAAGAGCCCGCGAGCCCAGAAAAGCGAAGCTTTTTCAAGCGCGGCACGGCTCAGGGAGCGAAAAATCTTAAGGCAGGAATAAAGCATGAGTGGAAAACAGGCGGAAGAAGGCCGAAACAGCAAATTTGGAAACCGCAGTGAGGATTTGATGGGAAATCGGCCCGGGGAGATCATCCCGGGCTATCTGTCATCCGTCTGGCCCAACGCGGAGGGGATCCAGGCTGCCGCGCGAATGGCTCAGGCGTATCGGGGAAAGCACTGGTTCACCCTAGCCGACACGGTCAAATTTCTTCTTTCCCTGGTGATGGCAACCAGCCTGAGTCTGCTGTTTTACCGCTGGGGGCTTTCGGACGCCAACATCATCACGGTATATATTCTGGGCGTCCTGATCACTTCCGTAGTGACGGAGCATATGGTCTACGGCGTTCTGGCGTCGGTGGCCAGCGTCTTCATTTTCAATTACCTTTTTACGGATCCGCGTTATACGCTGCTGGCTTACGACATCGGCTACCCGATGACCTTCCTTGTCATGCTGCTCGCGTCGCTTCTGACCGGAACGCTGGCGGCGCGGATGAAAAATCTGGCGTATCAGTCGGCCATAAACGCATATCGCACGAAGATCCTTCTGGATACAAACCAGTCCCTGCAGCATGCCGCCGGAAGAGAGGCGATCGTCCGCGCGACGGCGGACCAGCTCTCGAAGCTGACCGGCAGGGATGTGGCGATCTATCTCCCGGAGGATTGCGATCTGGAGCAGCTTCTGTCCCAGGGAAAGACGGATGCGCGGCTGTACTGTCCGATTCGCCTCAGCGGCGTACTTTATGGTGTGGCCGGCATCGATGTAAAGGACAATCCGGTGGACGCGTTTGAGAACGGGATCCTGATGTCGATCCTTGGCGAGTGCGCGCTTGCGATGGAGAACGAGAAGAACGCGAGAGAGAAGGAGGACGCCGCGGTGCTGGCGCAGAACGAGCAGCTGCGCGCGAACCTTCTGCGCACGATCTCCCATGATCTGCGCACGCCCCTGACTTCGATCTCCGGCAACGCAAGCAATCTGATGACGAACGGGGAGGATTTTGACGAGGCGACGAAGCGGCATCTCTACACGGACATTTATGATGATTCCATGTGGCTGATCAACCTGGTCGAAAACCTTCTCTCGGTCACGAGGATGGAGGGCGAGGGCGTGGAGCTTCACAAGGACGCGGAGCTGATGGACGAGGTTATCGCGGAGGCGCTGCGGCATATTGACCGCAGGCAGTCCGAGCACACGATCACGGTAGAGAACGAAAATGAACTGCTTCTGGTTCAGATGGACGCGAGACTGATCGTCCAGGTGATCATCAATCTTGTGAACAACGCGATAAAATATACGCAGCGCGGTTCGACGATCACAATCTCCGCACGTGAGGAAGGACATACCGCGGTGGTTCGGGTCGCCGACGACGGTCCGGGTATTCCGGATGAGATGAAGCCGCAGATTTTTGAACTGTTCTACACGGGAGAGAATCCGGTGACGGACGGGCGGCGCAGCATGGGTCTCGGGCTCGCGCTGTGCAGGTCGATCGTCACCGCGCACGGCGGCGAGATCAGCGTGTCGGACGCGGTCCCGCACGGGGCGGTCTTTACTTTTACATTGCCGGTTAAGGAGGTACAGCTGCATGAATAAATTCGTTGTGCTTGTGGTCGAGGACGACGCGCCGGTGCGCAACCTGATCACGACGACGCTGAAAACACATGAATACCGCTATCTGACCGCGGAGAACGGGGAAAACGCGATCCTGCAGGCAACCTCGCACAATCCGGATGTGATCCTTCTGGATCTCGGGCTCCCGGATATGGACGGCGTCGAGGTGATAAAGAAGATCCGCAGCTGGTCGAATACGCCGATCATCGTGATCAGCGCGAGGAGCGAGGACACGGACAAGATCGACGCGCTGGACGCAGGGGCGGACGATTACCTGACGAAGCCGTTTTCCGTAGAGGAGCTGCTGGCGCGCCTGAGGGTGACACAGCGCCATTTCGCTCTCATGAGACAGGAAAAGGAGAACGACACGGTCTTTGAAAACGGAGATTTGAAGATCGACTATGCGGCCGGATGCGCTTTTCTGGCGGGGACAGAACTGCATCTGACGCCGATCGAGTACAAGCTGCTCTGTTTGCTTTCCAGAAATATCGGGAGAGTGTTGACGCATACGTATATCACGCAGCAGGTCTGGGGCAGCAGCTGGGAGAACGACGTCGCGTCCCTGCGCGTGTTCATGGCTACGCTGCGCAGGAAACTGGAGAGCGGGCCGGACGCGAAGCAGTATATTCAGACGCACATCGGTATCGGCTACCGCATGCTGCGGGTAGAGTGAGCAGTCAGGAGAGATCGGCGCGAACGGTCAGGTTCACGCCGGTTTTTTGTGTACAATGGAAATTTTTTGGTGACATATCTGACCGGAAATGATATGATAAAGCCAAATATTCGGAGATATCGGGGGTGGAGCTTTGAGCAGCCGCGAACAAGAGCTTCAAATAAACGAACTGATTTTGGCCAGACTGGAAAATTTCGAGCAGGTCAGGCATATGGCCGACGAGATGCCGGGCGGCTTCTTCATCTACCGTGCGGACGGCAATGAGGACATCCTGTATGCCAACGACGCGATGCTTCGCATTTTCGGCTGCGATACCATGGAAGAATTCCGCGACTGGACGGGAAATTCCTTTCGGGGAATCGTGCACCCGGACGACCTTGAGGCAGTGGAGACAAGCATTGCCGAGCAGATCAGGGACAGCCGTTACGATCTGGACTACGTCGAGTACCGGATCATCCGGCGGGACGGCGAGGTGCGCTGGGTGGACGACTACGGCCATTTTCTGGAAAACGGCGGCGTCGGCATTTTCTACGTGTTTATCGGAGACGCGACAGAGAAGAAGAACCGTCTGATGGAGGAACGGCTCACCCTGCAGCAGGAGAGCCGGCAAAGAGAGGAAAAGTGGAAGAGCCAGGCCGAGGTATACAGCCGCGAGCTCGAGTCGATCAGCCGGGAGCATTTCCGCCGAAAAAGAGTGATCGAAGGATTGAGCATAGACTATGCTTCGATCCTTTATGTGGATCTGACTGAAGACTGGATCTGGGCCTATCGCCTGAGCGAGCAGTTCCGGGTGCTGTTCGGAGAGGAAGAACAGCTGCCCGGTGTGGCGTCATGCATGGAGCGCTACATGGAAAAATGGGTTCACCCGGAAGACCGCGAACTGTTCCGGGAAGCGGTCGCCCCGGAGAATATCGGGAAAAAGCTGGCGCACAGAAACGCGTTCCAGCTCCATTACCGTATTCTGGTGGAGGGCCGCGAGGCGTACCGCCAGATGCATGTCGTGAATGTGGGGCAGGGGGCTCAGGCCACGCAGATCGTGCTGGGAGCCCGCAGCGTGGACAACGAGGTGCGGCACGAGCTGGAGCAAAGGCGCGTGCTGGAGGAGGCGCTGGAGCAGGCGAAAGCCGCGAACGTCGCCAAGAACGCGTTCCTCGCGAACATGTCGCACGACCTGCGCACGCCGATGAACGCGATCATGGGATTCGCGCAGCTCGCCAGGCAGCACAGGGAGGATCCTGAGAAGGTCCGGGGCTGCATGGATGGGATCGAGGAGTCCGGGAAGCTGCTCCTGCAGCTCTTTGACGATGTGCTGGAGATCACGAAGATCGAGTCGGAGCAGGTGCGGATCGAGGAGGCGGCGGCAAACCTGGAGGATATCGTCGGGAAGGCCAAAGAGGATGTGGATTCGCTCGCGGCCGCAAAGAATATCTCCCTGTCGTGCAGCCTGTCCGGGGTCAGGCATTTTGACATTTTTGCAGATGCGGAAAAGCTTTCGCAGGTATTGGCACATCTGCTTTTCAACGCGGTCAAGTACACGCGGGAGGGCGGGAGCATCTGGGTCACGGCGGAGGAGATCCGGCAGCTTTCGGACAATTACGCGATCTATCGTTTTGTCGTCGAGGATACCGGGATCGGGATCGGCGAGGACTTCCGTCCGCATATCTTTGAACCGTTTGAGCGTGAGAAGAATACGACGATGAGCGGCGTGCAGGGGACGGGCCTGGGCCTCGCGATCACGAAGAACATCATCGACCGCATGGGCGGCACGATCGAGGTCGCCAGCGAAGTCGGAAAGGGAAGCCGCTTCACGGTCACGCTGAGCTTCCGGCTGAATCATCTGCAGGGAAGGGAGCAGGAACACCGTGAAAGCACGCTGGATCGACTGAGGAAGGGTCAGAAGATCCTGCTCGTCGAGGACAATGAGATCAACCGCGAGATTGAGGTGGAGCTGTTGCGCTGCGCAGGTTTTCTTGTGGACACGGCGTCCGACGGAAACATGGCGGCGAACGCCGTGCGAAATTCTCTGCCCGGCGAGTATGCGCTCGTCCTGATGGATATCCAGATGCCGGTGGTGGACGGGTATCAGGCGGCGCGACTGATCCGCGGCATTCCGGATCCGGAGCTTTCAGGGATCCCGATCGTCGCGCTGTCGGCGAACGCGTTCGACGAGGATCGGCGGCAGTCGATCAGGAGCGGGATGAACGCGCATATGGCGAAGCCCGTGAACATGCCGCGGCTGATCGAGCTGCTGGAAGAAATATAAGCCGTAAAAGCGGTGGAAGCAATACTTCCGGGAGATACCGATGAGACTCTTTTTCCAATACATGAAACCATACCGCAAGTCGATCAGCATCGTTGTGCTGCTGAAGCTTCTTGCGACGATGACGGAGCTTTTGCTCCCTTACATTCTGGAGCATATCATTGACGTTACGGTTCCCACAGGAGTTCTGCATGAGATCTTCCTGTGGGGCTTTCTGATGATCGCCACAGCGTTTGTGACGCGCGCGCTGAACATCGCGGGCAACAAAAGAGCCGTGGAGAACGCCCACAATGTCTCCTATCATATCCGACAGGATCTGTTTTCCCGGACGGCGAATCTGTCCGGAAATCAGTTTGACGCCTTCGGG
This sequence comes from uncultured Lachnospiraceae bacterium, assembly GCA_947629385.1. GTDB lineage: Bacteria > Bacillota > Clostridia > Lachnospirales > Lachnospiraceae > Choladousia. Next base: position 74,375 of record CANRDO010000007.1, on the reverse strand, counting down.
CTTCCCAGTCTGATCAGCCGCATGACGAGCGACAGCTACAATGTGCAGTCCTGCGCGCAGACTCTGCAGACGCTCTGTGTGCGCGCTCCCATCATGCTGCTCGGCGGCATTGTCGTCACGCTGATGATGGACCCGGTCCTCGCCTCGATCCTCTGCGTGATGCTGCCGATCCTTTTGCTTGTGATCTTCGGGGTTTCCCGCTATGGGATCCCGCTTTACAACAGAGTGCAGCAGAGGCTGGACGACGTCGTGCGCGTCATGCGCGAGAACATCAGCGGGATCCGTGTGGTCAAAGCGCTCTCAAAGACGGAGTACGAGAAGCGTCGCTTCGCGGGGTACAACGACGCGATGGCGGACAGTGACATCACGGCGGGAACGGTCATGGCGCTGCCGGGACCGATCATGCAGCTGTGCCTGAACGTCGGGCTAACGCTCGTGGTCTTCCTCGGGGCGGTCCGCGTGAACAGCGGGGCGGCGCAGCCGGGCGTGATCCTAGCGTTTCTCACCTACTTTAACATGGTGCTGCAGGGCGTCATGGGGCTTAACCGCATTTTTACGATGCTGAGCAAGGCGACGGCCTCTGCGGACCGTATCGCGCAGGTGCTGGAGACGCCGGAGGATCTTTGTGTGATCGGGGAGGATGAGGCGAAGCGGCCGTCCGGGGACGAGTTCATCCGTTTCGAGCATGTCAGCTTCCGCTACGGGGAGGATGAGGACATTGCTGCGCGAGGTTCAGAGCCGGCGGATGACGGGCGGATGATATTGAAGCAGAAAGCTAGAGGGGACAGCGCTACGGAGAACAAGGGAGGCAGCGGCGGAAGGAACAGCGCGGCCAAGACCGACGCAGCCGGAGTCAGGGAGAAGTGTCTCGACGACATCAGCTTTGCGATCCGGCGCGGCGAGAGCCTCGGGATCATCGGGCCGACCGGCTGCGGAAAGACGACGGTCATCAATCTGCTGATGCGTTTTTACGACGCGCAGGAGGGCGGTATTTTTGTGGACGGACGCGATGTGCGCAGCTATCCGAAGGACGAGCTGCACCGCAGGTTCGGCGTGGTGTTTCAGAACGATATGGTGTTCAACGATACGCTGCGGCAGAATATTTCGTTCGGCCGGGATGTCACGGAAGAGGGCTTGCGGGACGCGGTACAGGATGCGATGGCCGCAGAGTACATCGACGGTCTGGAGAAGGGACTGGACTACATCGCGGATATCAAGGGCGCGAACCTTTCCGGTGGACAGAAGCAGCGGCTGCTGATCGCACGTGCGCTGGCGGCGGATCCGGAGATTCTGATCCTGGACGATTCTTCATCCGCGCTGGATTACAAGACAGACGCGGCGCTGCGTAAGGCTATTCTGGACCGCCACAGGGACACGACGACGATCCTGATCGCGCAGCGTGTCAGCTCCGTGATGAACATGACGAACATCCTCGTGATGGACGACGGGCGCTGCATCGGGTACGGCAGCCACGAGCATCTGCTCGCTACCTGCCCGGAGTATAAAGATATCTATCACACACAGATGGGTGCGCTTGAAGCAGGCTGAAGCACTTGCTGCTGAAGACATGAGATGTGATATGGGAAGCAGGCTGAAGCACTTGCTGCTGAAGCCGTGAGAACGTGATACAAGAGGCAGTTTGGACTTCGCGCAGCGAATTTGCATGTCCAAACTGCGCTGATCACGAAGTGAACAAAGGAGGCGCGGACGATGCCGGGACCGGGGGATCGCGGAGGAAAAAAAGAACGGCCCAGGGACACGAAGGGGACGCTTCGGCGCATTCTGTCCTACCTGAAGGATTACCGCTGGGCGGTGGCCGGACTGACCGCCTGCGCTTTTTTGAGCAATTTCGGGAATCTGCTGGGTCCGGGTTTCGCCGGACAGGCGATCCACGCCGCGGGAGCCGGTGTCGGGAAGGTGGATTTCGGCGTCGTGTTTTATTACGGGCGCTGTATGCTGATCGCCTATGTGGCGAGCGGTCTTCTGACCTTTTTTGTGAATATCGGGATGATGCGCGTCAGCCGGCGCGTGGCGCAGAAGATGCGCGGGGACGTTTTCGACAAGCTTATGACGCTGTCGGTCGGATTTTTCGACCGCAACCAGGCGGGCGATATCATCAGCCGCGTCAGTTATGATATCGACGTGCTCAGTACCAGTCTTTCGACGGACGTCGTGCAGATCATCACGAGCGTCGTGACGGTGGCCGGCTCCTTCCTGATGATGTGTGTGATTTCGCTGCCGATGGTGGTGTGCATGCTTGTGACGATCCCGATGGCTGTTTGGTACACCTCGCGGATGGGGCGCAGGACGCGGCCGCTGTACGCGAAGCGCAGCGCAGCCTACGGGCGTATGAACGGTTTTGTCGAGGAGATGTTTACCGGGCAGAAGACGATCCTCGCCTACGCTTATGAGGACGGGGTCTGCGAGGAGTTCAGCGCGATCAACCACGCCGCTGCCGACGCCTACCGCGACGCGGACACGCTCGGCATGACGATGGGCCCGACGGTCGGCTTTATCAACAATCTGGGGCTTGCCCTGATCGGGCTGGTGGGCGCGGTGTTTTATCTGTGGAAGATCGTGGATCTCGGGCAGATCTCCTCGTTTGTGCTGTATTCCCGCAAGTTCTCCGGGCCGATCAACGAGATCGCGAACATCGTCAACGAGATCTACTCGGCGCTGGCTGCGGCGGAGCGCGTGTTCCGTCTGCTCGACGAGCCGGAAGAGGTGAAGGACATCTATGGCGCGAAGACGCTCACGGATGTGCAGGGCGATGTTGAAATGAAAGATGTCTCGTTCGGCTATGTGCCGGGCAAGACGATTCTGCATAATCTGAATCTGCAGGCGGATGCCGGGAAGACGATCGCGATTGTCGGACCGACCGGCGCGGGCAAGAGCACGATCATCAATCTGCTGATGCGTTTCTACGACGTCGACGCGGGCGAGATCCTGGTGGACGGGCATGAGATCCGCACGCTCACGAGGGACAGTCTGCGCCGCGCTTATGCGATGGTTTTGCAGGAGACCTGGGTGTTTCGGGGTACGATCTACGAAAATATCGCTTATGGGAAGGAAAACGCGACGATGGAGGAGGTCGTCGCCGCGGCGAAGGCCGCCCGGATCCACAGCTACATCATGCGGCTGCCGGAGGGTTATCAGACTGTGATCAGCGAGGACGGCACGAACATAAGCAAGGGGCAAAAGCAGCTTCTGACGATCGCGCGGGCCATGCTCTACGACACGCAGATGCTGATCCTCGACGAGGCGACCAGCAACGTGGACACGAGCACGGAGCGGCAGGTGCAGCAGGCGATGCGCTCGCTTATGGCCGGCCGGACCTGCTTCGTGATCGCGCACCGTCTTTCAACGATCCAGAACGCGGACCGCATCCTGGTGCTCGACCACGGCGATGTGGTGGAGCAAGGCACGCACGACGAGCTGATGGTGCAGAAGGGGTTCTATTATCGGTTGTATGCGTCGCAGTTCGAGTGAGGGGTTACCGCTTGTACGCGCCGAAGTTCATTATCATATAGGTGGACGTGAACCCGAACCCGGATGACAAGCGCGACATGAAAGGGCGTTTCAGGAACACGAAAAGTACAACTATTCTGTGATGGAAGGTGTTATACTAAATCTGAAGTCAGAAAAGGAGGAAGAGAGTATGAAATTTATAACAGAAAACCCGGCAGTCATGGTAGACGTGATCCTGGGAGGAATCTTTTTGATCGAGGGTCTGGTGCAGTTGCTCGCCGGAAAGATGCCTAATTATTCCAACTTGGTTCAGAGGTATACCCCGGAGTCGATTGAGCGATTCATCAAGCCGTCCGGCGTCGTCTCTCTGTTTTTTGGGCTGGGTATTCTCGGATTTGGTTTTAGCATCGATGGAGGTCCGCTGCCGCCCGTTATGAAGTGGATCTCGAGCGCCGTGATCGTTGTTTTCGTGATCATCTATCTTCTTATGGTGAAAAAATATCTGGTGAAAAAATCATAATTTTGTTCAAAACTCCCTTTGATTTCAAAACGGCGATTTGGTATGATATTTGTGCAGAATTGTCGGCTCCTGTCTTTGAACAGAGGGCGGGCAGGGTGTTCGCAGAAGATCTGCCGGACGGTCGTCGTGAGGCGTCGGCGGAATACGACTGCGGGATCAGAAGGAGGATTGGGAAATGTATCAGGTAGGAGAACAGATTGTCTACGGGATGACAGGCGTGTGCCGGGTCGAGGCGGTCGGTCCTCTGGACATGCAGGGAGCGAGAGAAGACGTGGATTACTATACGCTCTCCCCGGTCTATCAGGGCGGCAGACTTTTCATTCCGGTTGATACGGCGGTCTACAACCGGCCGGTGATGACGAAGGAGGAGGCTCTGAGCTTTATCGAGCACATTCCGGAGATTGAGAGTGAGATCTGCGAGGACAAGAATCCGCGCGTGCTCAACGAGCGCTATCAGGGCTACTTGAAGAGCGGCGACTGCACGGATCTGGTCCGGCTGATCCGGGCCGTGTATCTGAAGGAGAAGCGCGCCGCGCGTATGGGACGGCATCTGAGTCAGGTGGATGAGCGCAGCATGAAGCGGGCAGAGGAGATGCTGCACAACGAGCTTGCGTCCGCGCTGGGGATCGCGCCCGGAGAAGTAAAGGGTTTTATCACAAAAACATTAGAGAAATAGAGCAGGACGGAGCTGCCGGTTTACACTGGCGGCTCTTTTCATACTCACAAGTTTTTCTTCCACTTTTTCTGCATTTGTATTATGATAAAATGAAAATCATTGCGAAAGGAGGAAGCTTGAATGGATGGAGAGTTTAGAGAGGGAATGTTACCGCGGATTCTGCGAGACATCACGGATGGAGTTCTGGTGCTGGACCAGGGAGGCACGGTACGTTACATCAATCCGAGAGGATGTCAGATTCTTGGGCTGACAAAGGAGTGTGTCGGACAAAAGTATTACGCTGTAGTGATGGACGATGAGAAGGATGACAATGATGGATTCCATCAATTTCTTCTGGACGCCGTATACGACAAGGACAATGTACACGGGCGGCGAACTGGAGTATACCTGTGAGGATGGAAAAAAACTGAATCTGCGAATTGTCACTTCCTTTTTGCGCAATTCAGACGGAACGAGAAAGGATGGCGTCGTGATTCAGTTTTCCGATATAACAGAGGTGGTGCGCCTTCGGAGAAAAGAGCGGGATACAACGACGGTTTTTGCGGTCACAATGATCCTTCTGTGCAGCTGGATCTTTTTTATACAGATATGGGAATTCCTTGGCCGGCCGGTGCCTCTGTTTATGATGACGAATCTGGTGGAACTGATCGGAATACTTCTGCTGCTGTTCATTTTGAAAAATACCTCGTTTACCTGGCAGGATATCGGTCTTTCCACGAAGAAGCTTGGACCCATCATTCGTTTGGATTCTCTGATCGCCGCGGCGGGCGTGGTGCTGCTCATTCTTGTCAAGGTAGTGTTGCTGAAAGTAAAGCCTGATTATTTTCCAGCGGATGCGCCGTTTTTTGAATGGAGAAATTTGTTGAAGGTCAGCAGAATTCTGTATCCGTTCACGGCGATATTGCAGGAGTTTCTGGTAAGGGGAGGAGTGCATGAGAATATGCGGCGGATCTTTACCGGCAAGAGGGGTGAAACGGTTGCCATTGTCGTGTCTTCGCTGTTTTTCGGCGCTCTGCATCTGTATCTCGGCATAGCGTATATGGCGGGAGCCGCGCTTCTTCTCGGTTTGCTTGGTGTGCTGTACCGCAAACAGAATACGATATGGGGGCTTTGCATTCCGCATTATGTGCTGGGAACCGCGTTGAGCATTCTGTCCCTCGGGGGCTGAAGCCGAAGAATGTGGTGCTGTTACGGAGGAGAAGAAAGCGAACAATAAAAGGCGAAAAACAATTTAAAGCGTAAGGAGGAAGTGTGATGGCATTTGCGAAAGATTTTCTGTGGGGAGCCGCGTCGGCTGCGCATCAGGTCGAGGGTGCGTGGAACGAGGACGGAAAGGGGCCGGGAATATGGGACACCTTTACCCGGACGCCGGGACATATCGCCTACGGGGAGAACGGGGACGTCGCGTGCGACCATTATCATCGTTATAAGGAGGACGTGGCGCTCATGAAGGAGATCGGGCTTAAGAGTTACCGATTCTCCGTCAGCTGGCCGCGGGTGATCCCGAACGGTGTGGGAGAGGTGAACGAGAAGGGGCTGCAGTTTTACCGGAATCTGGTCGACGAGCTGCTCGCGGCGGATATTGTGCCGATGGTGACGCTTTATCACTGGAACCTGCCGACGGCCCTTTACGAGAAAGGCGGCTGGAAGAACCCGGAGATCGTCGAGTGGTTTGCGCAGTATGCGGAGGTTGTCACGAAGGCGCTCGGGGACAAGGTGACATACTGGATGACGTTCAACGAACCGCAGCTCTTTGTCGGCGGCGGATTGACGGAAGGGTTTCATGCGCCGTTTGAACAGAATCCGACGGACGTTCTGATGCAGGTCACGAGGCATGTGCTTCTTGCACACGGAAGGGCTGTGGAGATCATCCGCAGGAACTGCCCGGACGGGACGAAGGTCGGAATGGCGCCGACCGGCGGCTGTGTGATCCCGGCGGAGCTTTCAGAGGAGGGGATCGAGAAGGCGCGGCAAGAGAGTTTTTCCATGTACGAGACGGGCTATATGTTCAGCAATGTCTGGTGGGCGGATCCGATCTTCAAGGGAAAGTTTGCCGATCAGGCGAAAGTGGTGTTCGGAGATAGGCTGCCTGTGTTCACGCCGGATGAGTGGAGTCTGATCGCGCAGCCGCTGGACTTCTATGGGTTCAATGTCTATGAGGCAAGCGGAGTTTCGCGTCCGGGCGATCCGTATCAGTATGACCGGTACTCTTATCAGGGGAGCCCGAAGACGGCGCTCGGGTGGAATATCACGCCGGACGTGCTGTACTGGTGCTGCCGATTCCTGTATGAGCGTTACGGAAAGCCGTTGATGATCACGGAGAACGGGGCGGCGTTTCCGGATCTTGTGTCGCTTGACGGAAAGGTACATGACCCGGGGAGGCAGGATTTCGTGCATCGTTATCTGCTGTCGCTGAAGAAGGCGGTGGACGAGGGGATACCGGTGCTTGGCTATCAATACTGGTCGATCATGGACAACTACGAGTGGACCGCCGGATACGAGAAGCGGTTCGGGCTCATCTATGTGGACTACCGCACGCAGGAGCGGATCCTGAAGGACACTGCATACTGGTATCGTGAGGTGATCCGAAGCAACGGGGAGAGTCTTGCCAGGTTTTGAAAAAGCGAACAAAAGTTCGAAAAAGTGCTTGCAAAATTTCCAAAGCTGTAGTAGAATGCAAAACAGAACAAATGTTCAGAACTTGCGTTCGAACAAATCAGGGGATTTTGGGAGAGTACGAATATGAGGAGAACACAGAGCTGCAGACTGGAGAGCAGGGAAGCATACGGCAGAGAGTACATAGCGGAGTGCGGAAGAGGATACGGGAGATGCCGCGGGAAAAATGACAGAAGAAAAGCCGCAGGAGCGGATAGTGAGAATATATACAGAGAACTGACGAAAGAAGGCCGGAGGTTCTGTGCGGCAGCAGGGCTTCTGGAGGAGGTCATCGTGCTGGCGGCGTTCGGGATCCGGGTGAGTATGTCGCCGCTTCCGGTGCTGGCGTTTTTGTGGGTACTGTTTGTGATCCTGACGGCGGCCGCGCTGATCGGAGCGAGCTGTGTGCTGGATCGGCTCGCGGGTCTTCGCCCGGCCCCACAGCCTGTCTCAGGGTGCAGATGCGCTAAGACATCGCCTGTTTCACGCAAAGCGGCGGTCAGGAGACGCGATTGCGGGACAGAGAGAGCCGCCGCATGATTCTTTTTGCGGCTGCAGATCTAGCCTGCAGTGTATTGTATATAATTTACAAAGTTTGAATCAATATTTGTGCATTTTCTACAATAGAGCCAAATTTAGAAAATTTTTAGATTTGCGGTTGACACCTGATTAAAATTGGGTGTAGACTACAGTCAATCAAGCGAAGGCGCTGTGGATCTCCACGGCGCCTTCTCTGCGTGATCAGAAAAATTTTTCTGATCACGCAGAGAAGCGCTCCGCGGGATGCGCAGCTCGCAGAATGGAAACTGCTGCTTCGCAGCCTGCTCACGCGCACCGGAACAGAAGTTTCTGTTCCGGATTAAAGAGAGGAGGAATTATTATGGATGAACTGAAAACCTTGATTACCGGACTGGACACTACCTGGGTGCTGGTCGGAGCGGCGCTTGTGTTCTTTATGCAGGCGGGCTTTGCGATGGTGGAGACTGGTCTGACGCGCGCGAAGAACGCGGGCAACATCGTGATGAAAAACCTGATGGACTTCTGTATCGGTACCCCGATCTACTGGTTCATCGGCTTCGGCATCATGTTCGGCGGCACAGGCGCGCTGATCGGCGGACTCGACCTGTTCTGCATGAAGACCGACGACTACGCGACGATGATCTTCCAGACGGTATTCTGTGCGACTTCGGCTACCATCGTTTCTGGTGCGATGGCGGAGCGCACGAAATTTTCCGCGTACTGCATTTACAGCGCGCTGATCAGCCTGTTTGTATATCCGATCTCGGGTCACTGGATCTGGGGCGGCGGCTGGCTCGCGCAGCTTGGCTTCCATGATTTCGCAGGTTCCACGGCGGTACATATGGTCGGCGGCGTGGCGGCGTTTGTGGGCGCGGCGGTGCTTGGCCCGCGTATCGGCAAGTACGGAAAAGACGGCAAGCCGAATGCGATCCTCGGTCATAGCATGACGCTGGCGGCGCTCGGCGTATTTATCCTGTGGTTCTGCTGGTTTGGCTTCAACGGCTGCTCGACGCTGGCGATGTCCGGAGACAGCGCGGCGACGGCGGCAAGGATCTTCTACACCACAAACCTGGCGGCGGCGGTCGCTACCGTGACGGTGATGATCTTCACCTGGATCCGCTACAAGAAGCCGGATGTCTCCATGACGCTGAACGGCTCTCTGGCAGGCCTCGTGGCGATCACGGCGGGCTGTGACACCGTAACTCCGGTAGGCGCGGCGATCATCGGTATCGTGGCAGGCTTCGCGGTCGTGCTCGGCATCGAGTTTGTGGATCAGAAGCTGAAGGTGGACGATCCGGTGGGCGCGGTCGGCGTTCACGGCATCTGCGGTATGACAGGTACATTGCTGACCGGCCTGTTTGCCTACTATGATTTCGGCACGGGCGAGAAGCTCGGCGTATTCTACGGCGGCGGCTTCCACTTCTTCCTCACGCAGCTCCTCGGCGTTGTGTGTGTGATCGCGTGGGTGGCTGTGACGATGACGATCATCTTCAATGTGCTGAAGCACACGATCGGCCTGCGCGCTTCCGTGACGGAGGAGATCGAGGGCCTGGATATTCACGAGCATGGTCTTGCGTCGGCGTATGCGGACTTCGCGCAGACCTCCAGCATCAACAATTTCGGCGGCGTGCGTGATACCTTTGACGCGGCGCTCCCGGAGAAGCCGGTCCATGTGGACGACGCGGTTCCGGTCCAGGTGAAGACGCCGACCGAGACGATCGCGAGCGATACGAACATCACGAAGATCACGATCGTCGCGAAGCAGAGCAAGTTCGACGAGCTGAAGGAGGCGCTGAACAAGATCGGCGTCATGGGCATGACAGTGACGAACGTGCTCGGCTGCGGCACGCAGAAGGGCAAAGCGGAGTACTACCGCGGCGTTCAGATGGATCTGAACCTGCTTCCGAAGATCCAGGTGGACGTCGTCGTCAGCAAGGTTTCCCCGGCTGCCGTGATCGCGGCCGCGAAGAAGGCGCTGTACACCGGACACATCGGCGACGGAAAGATCTTCGTCTACAATGTGGCGAACGTCGTGAAGGTGCGTACGGGCGAGGAGGGCTTCGACGCGCTGCAGGGAGACGACTTCTTCTAAGGATGTCCCGCGAAAGACGGCAAAACGTTCTTTCCGTACGAAAGGGGCGGGAAATACGGCAAGCCGGATATACGACAGATAAAACACGGAAGGGCCTTCGCTTCGGCCGGGAATTTCGGCCGGGCGGGGCTCTTTTTCGTCTTGCGGAAAAGCCTGATTTATGGCGGGACAGAACATTTTGTGGGGAAAATGTGTTTCTTGTAATTGCATGAGTAATCGTATATAATGACGACAAAGCGAAACAGAAAAAAAGGAGAGCGATCGTTATGGAGAGTACAATTTCCAGGGCGGAGGCGCTTGCGCTTCTGCAAAAGTACAACAAAGAGCCGTTTCACATCCAGCATGCGCTGACGGTGGAGGGCGTGATGCGCTGGTACGCGCAGGAACTCGGATATGGGGATGAGGCGGATTACTGGGCGACCGTCGGACTGCTGCATGATATTGATTTTGAGCTCTATCCGGAGGAGCACTGCGTCAAGGCGCCGGAGCTTCTGCGGGAAGGCGGCGTGGGAGAGGACATGATCCATTCCGTCTGCAGCCATGGCTACGGGATCTGCTGCGACGTCGAGCCGACACATGAGATGGAGAAAGTATTGTTCGCGGCGGACGAGTTGACCGGGCTGATCGGCGCGGCGGCGAAAATGCGCCCGTCGAAGAGCGTGATGGACATGGAGGTATCGAGCCTGAAAAAGAAATTCAAGGACAAGCGTTTTGCCGCGGGCTGTTCGAGAGACGTGATCCGCACAGGGGCGGAGAGGCTTGGCTGGACGCTTGAGGAGCTGATGGAGCGGACGATCCTGGCGATGCGTACCTGTGAAGAATCCATCGCGAAGGAGCTGCAGGAGATCACAGAGTGAAGGAAGTGCCGCGCGTCGGATACTGCTGCAGGCTGATCCTGCTGCGGCTGCAGATGAATGATGTGCCGCACAGTTTCCGGCGGGTGTATCACACGGAAGGCGCAGTTTGAGTATGGTACAGAGAAAAAGACAGACAAAAAAAGCGGCAGACCGGGGTTGGAAGACGACGGCAGGATATCGTTGGGTGGCTGTGCTGTCGGTGCTGGCGGTCTGCGCGGTCATTTCGCCGGGCCGGCCGGCCCGGAGTACGCAGCTTCGAATATCCGCATGCAAGGCGGAGAACGGGCAGGAGCAGGAGACAGGTACGCTCTCTGCGGCTGAGAGGGAGGCGTCCGGTGAGGCACAGCGGCCTGAGGAGCAGACGGAGCCCGGGACGCAGCCGCAGGTAAAGCATGTCGTCGCGATCGATCCCGGACATCAGGGAAGCTGGGTCGATATGAGTGAACCGGAGCCGAGCGCACCGGGCTCCTCGGAGATGAAGGCGAAGGCGACTACGGGGACGGAAGGACGGTTCAGCGGAAAGCCGGAATATGAGCTGAACCTGGAGATCTCACTGCTGCTTCGGGATGAACTTGAGGCGCGGGGATATGAGGTGATCCTGACCCGCGAGGACAACGATACGGCGATCAGCAACGCGGAGCGTGCGACCATGGCCTATGAGGAGGGCGGAGAGATCTATGTCCGCATCCATGCGAACGGCGTGGACGATCCCGGAGTGAACGGAGCGCTTGCCATGGTGCCGTCTTTGCAGAATCCCTATGTGGGCGATCTGGCGGAGGATTCTTACCTGCTCGCAGACTGCATCCTGAGCGCATATTGTGAGAAAGCGGATTTTGCCTCGCTGGGAGTCCAGTATTATGACAATATGACCGGGATCAACTGGAGCAGGCTGCCGGTCATGATCCTGGAGATGGGTTTTATGACAAACGAGTCGGATGATCTGCGCATGGCGGACGAGGCTGTGCAGGAGCTGATGGCGGAGGGGATCGCGGACGGGATCGACGCGTATTTCGGAGAAAAAGACGCTCCGGAAGCCTGACGCGCGGAACACCCTCGGCCTGCTGTTGCCCGACGCGCGGAAAGCCTGCGGATATGGCGCAAAGAAAAATAAAAAATTTGCAAAAAACTACTTGACATTTCCTGTAAAATGAGTGATAATCCAATCACATATTATTTGAGACGTATATTATACAACCAATAATATGCGTCTCTTTTCTTTTATCCAAACAGGACGGGCTCATGAGAGAGCGGTTCCTGTCCGGGCGTTTCGCCCACAGTTCATTTTTACAAGAGAGAAAACCGGTGCCTGCAGGGTCCGGCAGAAAAGCGAATATGCAGCGAGAGGAGGAGTAAGTCTGGCGGAGGAGGGATTACAGGGGGCCGGACGACGGATCGGCCGCGATTATCGTGTGATAAAAAAACTGGGACATGGCGGCGACGGAACGATTTATCTGGTGCAGCATGGACCGACCGAACAGCTTCGCGCCGCAAAGCTTTTGAAGACAGACACGCCGGGACGGCGCAGGCATGAGCTGGACATGATGAAACGTCTGAGACATCCGGCTCTGCCTCAGATTTATGATGTGCTGGAGGAACAGGGGAACTTCTGGATCGTCATGGAGTTTATCGACGGGAAGACATTGTCCGAACTGTGCGAGGATGAGAAGATCGGCCCGCTCCGTTTCTTTTCTGTCGCGCGTCAGCTCTCCGAGGCGCTCGTCTATCTGCACAGCAGAAGGCCGCCGGTGCTGCATCTGGACATCAAGCCGTCCAATATCATGATACAGGCGGATGGAACGCTCGTCCTGATCGATTTTGGGGCGGCCGTCAGGGCAGACGCGAGGGCCGGAAGGACAGCCTGCTTCGGAACGCCGGGATTTGCCGCGCCGGAGCAGTGGGATCCGGATATCGAGACAGACGTCCGGGCGGATTTTTACGGATTTGGCGCGGTACTGTACTTTTGCCTGTACGGTTCTGTGCCGGGATTCCGGGGGAAAGCAAAGCAAAACAGCATATCCGTAGACAGGAGCCGGGAGAAAAAGACGTCCGGCAGAGAAGGCGCAGATCATGGCCTGGAAAGGGCAGGATGGAAGAGGGAGGCCGCATCCCTGATCCGGCGCTGCATGCAGGAAGATCGGGAAAAACGCTTCCCGGATACGGTTTCTTTGTATCGCAGTGTAAGGAAAGCGGAGAAGAGGTATCTCGCATGGAAAAAGATGTGCAGGAGCAGCGCGGCGGTTCTGTTTTTGCTTGCGGCGACCGCTTTTGCCTGGACGAACCTTCGTTGGAATGAGCCGGGCGCGGCAGCGGCGGCGCAGACACGGCGAAGCTATGAGACGCTTCTGGAGCAGGCGGACGGAATGGGTTTCGGACAGGCTGTCTCGTGCTATGAACAGGCGATCGGACTTTGCCCGGAGGACGGCGTTTGGTGCGATAGGCTTCTCAGCCGTATCGAGGCGGACTATACGTTCAGTCTGGAAGAAGAGAGCGCACTGAAAAAGCTGATGTTTTCAGTGCCGCCGGGGAGGACGGGAACGGAGGAGGAGCTGCTGGAAGAGGAAGCTTTGGAATACGGAGAGCTGGCGTATCGCGTTGGTATCATGTACTGGTATTTTTATGAAGGAAGCGGGGGAAGGAGCGCGGCGGCGAAATGGTTTGACCGTGCGCTTGCCTGGCAGAAAGGACAGGTCGCAGAAGGAAAGATGAGGGCGAAGGAAACGGAATTTGAAGAGGTCGGGACACAGGAGAACGCGGATACTGCGCAGGAGGATTTTCCGGCGTGGCTTGCGTCCGCGCAGATCCATGCAAAGATCGGAAGCTATTACGGGACGATCGGAAAGCAGAGTCCGGAGGAAGACGAAGAGGGGAAGATCGAAATCTACTGGAAGGATCTGCTGGAGCTCTGGCAGCTGGACAGTCTGGGCCGGGATTCCCCCGGGATCCGTTATGAGGTCGCGCGGGAACTGCTGTCCGTCCTGATCATGCAGTCGGCAGAATTGGAAAAAGAAGGAACAGGCATCGAGCAAATGCAGGATCTTTTGTCGTCGATCGAGCTATTTTTGAATGAAAATCCGGAGCCGGAGAAGATGGCGGAGGCATGCCGGGAGCAATATCAGGCGGCGAAAGAGGCGCTGGAGCGTTTGAAGGAAAATGAAAGGGGAAATGAGCTTGGCACAGAAAAGGAAGAGTAAGGATGAGAGAAGAAAGGATTACAGGCGAAAGGCCGAGTATAAGAAAAAAGCGTATTACAGAAAATACCTGGCGCGCAGTCTGGCTATCGTATTATGCGTGCTGTCCGCAGGAACGGCCGGTATTGGCGCGAGCGCGTTGACTTCTGAACAAGAACCGGCGTTGGCCGCAGATGCGGAAACGGCTGCAGATATCAGTGAGAATATGAAAACAAATGCTCAGGAGCCGACGCCGAAAACGGAGGAAGAAAGCGGATTCGAAGAGGAATCCGAGAGCGAATCTGAAAGCGAATCTGAGAGCGAATCCGAGAGTGAATCTGAAAGCGAATCTGAGAGCGAATCCGAGAGTGAATCTGAAAGCGAATTCCGGGATGAAAGTGAATCAGAGAGTGAATCTGAAAACGAATTTTGGGACGAAAGTGAATCTGAGAGTGAGTCCTGGAGCGAAGAGGAAAGTGAATCCGGAGACGAGAGTGAAGATGAGAGCGAGTCCTGGGGCGAAGAGGAAAGCGAATCCGGGGACGAAAGTGAATCTGAGAGTGAATCCTGGAGCGAAGAGGAAAGTGAATCCGGAGACGAGAGTGAGGATGAGAACGGACCCTGGAGCGAAGGAGAAAGCGAATCCGGAGACGAGAGTGAAGCTGAGAGCGAGTCCTGGAGCGGAGGAGAAAGCGGAAATGAGAATGCGGGCGGGAACCCGGATGCAGGTGAAGGCGAGGAGGGAAGCGAGAACACAGAGACAGCAGAGTCCGATGGGACGGAAATGGAAGGGGAGAGCGAGACCACGGAATCAGATGCGGAACAGGATCCGGAGAGTGACGGAGAGTCGGAGACGGAGCAAAGTCCGGAGGGAGACGTGGAGCCGGATGCAGAGCAGAAACAGGAGAGCAGCGGAGAGCCGGAGACGGAACTGCCTCCTGAGAGCGAGCCGCCTGCGGAAACGGAGAAGATACCGGAGAAGATCCAAAGGGGCGTGCATTATGAGGTGACAGGCGATCCGGGCGCATGGTACCGGGACGCGGAGGATCGTTTGTGGATCCGCTATGGCACAAATCTTTACATAAGCACAATGGAAGCCGGCGGATACAGCGGAGGCACAGGAAAACAGGGGATAACAGAGGATGGAACGTTGATGTTCAGCCTGAAAGCGGTAAATAAGGACGGCATGGTTCTGAAGGAATCCGAAATGGTTCAGGAGGCTTACTGCGTGGATGGCGAGGTTCCGCAGGCAGAAGTATCAGTGAGCGGGACATTTGAGAACGGCGTGTATTACGCGGCGCAGTCCGCAGAGGTTTCCGTGGCGGTTGCGCCGGACGGAAAGAGCGGGTTGAGATCAGCCGCATATGCGGTCCTTCCAAGCAGCGCGGACGGAGCGCTGCAGGGCAATCCTGAAACAGCGTCGTGGACATCCTGCAGGAACGGTGATCAGCTCGTGATCCGCGAAGAGGGCATTTTTCAGGTGTTTGTCAGGACGGAGGACCAGGTGGGAAATCTTGCGTTTTCGCAGAGCAGTCCCATATGTATTGACCGGAAGCCTCCTGAGGTGTCAATTGAGGGCGTCGGGGATCAGACAGCCAATTCCGGGGCGGTGCGAATCCGAGTCGCCGTGGAAGACATTCATTATAAAAAGGACTCCATGAAGATAGAATTTGCAGGGGTAAATGAAAACAAGGCGCCTGCGGTTAAAAGCCAGGAAGAGTCGCAGGAGGGAGCGCAGGCAGAGTATCTTGACATACCGAGACAGCGCGAGTATGACGACGTCTATCATCTGAGCGTAAGGGCGGAGGATGTGGCCGGCAATACCGCTGAGAGGGAAATCCGTTTTTCGGTCAATCGGTTCGGGTCGGTATATGATCTTGGCCAGTCGACAAAGCAAAGCCTGCAGCAGCGCTACCTGACGAAGGCCGAGGACGTGACCTTCTACGAGACGAACATTGATTATGTCGGGGAATCGCGGATCTTCTGCAGGCGGGACGGTGTACTGGAGGAACTGAAAAGAGGACGGGACTACCAGGTCACGATGCAGGGGAGCAAGGACTCCTGGAAGCAGTATTGCTATCTCATTCCGGCGGAGTTTTTTTCAAAAGAAGGAGTCTATGAGATCCTTCTCTCCTCCGAGGACGCGGCAGAGAACAAAAGCGATACCGGGATGCAGGAGAAAAAAGTGACTTTTGTCTTGGACTGGACGGCTCCGGGCTGTACTTTGACCGGGATCGAACGGCAGGTCTATGAGGCAGAGTCTCTCACGGCATATCTCACGCCATATGACAATATTGAGCTGAAGACAGTGAGGATATATCTTGACAGCGAGTTATATATGGAGGAAGAAGCAGGTCAGATTTCAGATGAAACAATAGAGATTCCGCTGAAGGCGTCGGGTGAGTGGCAGACACTGCAGGTGTATCTCTGCGACATGGCCGGAAATGAGTTTTGGACGGAGGAGGCGCCGGTCTATATTTCCAGACGTGCAAAGCAGGTGCCGGAATATGTGAAGACACGGCCGAGTGCCCGCGAAAAACTGCTGGACAAGAAAAAGGATAAGGCAGACGAGAGCCAGACAGAAATGGAGGAGGCCCGTACGACGACGGAGAAAAAGAGTGCGCGCATGGCGGGGTTGTCTGCCGGTATGGAATCTGAGGATGACGGGCCGAAGCGGGGAAAAGCGCAAGGGGCCGCACTTCTGGCATTGGGACTTCTCATGTTTATCTCTACGGTTGCGGCGTATGTTCTGCCGGGCTTTCGAAGGAGAAGGGCAGAAGAAAAATTAGACTTTTCATAGACAATTTTCGACAATTATGATATGATGCCCCAGAAGGGGTGAGTATAAATAATGAATAAGAAGAAAAATGTGCTGAGACGGAACAGCGGCTTCCTTGTCGGCTGTCTGTTGGCAGCGGGCGCGTCCTATTTTACGGCAGATGCTGTCATGACGAAGGATCTGACCGCACTGCTGCAAAACGAGGAGGAGACGGAGACACAGCAGCCTGCGCAGACAGATACGGCGGAGACCCTGGCGCCGGAGGAGAGCGAAAGCCGCACGTTTGAGACAGACCCGTTTACGGTTACGGCCTCGGGTAATGTGGTCAAAGGCGCGGAATCTGAAGTGCCGCAGCAGAAGAAAGAATCCGAGACGGAAGAAAACGAGCCGGAAACGTCTGCGGAGGATCAGGAGGACGGCAGCGACGCTTCGTCTGACGGTGATCCATATGAGGACGATAGCTACAGCGAGGACGATGATTCCGGCGAGGATGACGGATACTATGACGACGGCGGCAGCTATGACGATGGCGGTTATTATGACGACGGCAGCGGCTATTATGACGATGGCAGCTATTACGGGGACGGCTATTCGGACGGCTCGGGAGGCCAGTCGATCGAGATTCAGGATCCCGGGAACGGAGACTATTCCTATGACGGCGGAAGCGGGGGCGGCTCCGGTGATAACGGTCAGGCCTCGACCCCGGACGATGTGATCCTCTGGGGAATCAGCAGCCGTTATATCGGAGAAGAGGAGCTTTATAACTATGATCTTGCGACGCTCCGTCTGATCCGAAATGAGATTTTTGCCCTGCACGGACGTATCTTTACATCACAGGATCTGATCGATTACTTCAGTCAGAAATCATGGTATGTTCCGATGTACTCTCCGGAAGAATTTGATGCGAACATGTTCGACTACCTGAATGACTACGAGGAAGCAAACCTCAACGTCATCATGAACTACGAAGCCGCATTGGGCGGATACTAAAGGAGGGGCAGGACATGAAAGCATTTACCAGGATTCTGTTAAAATTGATCTTGCTGCTCCTGATCATCGCAGCGGCGGCCGGCGGAGCGGTCGGCTGGAGAAGCTATCAGCGCAGCAAGCCGGGATATGTTATAGATCAGTATCTGGCAGCGCTCATT
This sequence comes from uncultured Lachnospiraceae bacterium, assembly GCA_947629385.1. Lineage (GTDB taxonomy): Bacteria > Bacillota > Clostridia > Lachnospirales > Lachnospiraceae > Choladousia. The sequence continues at coordinate 56,494 of CANRDO010000007.1, read as the reverse complement.
GAGAATGACAGTAAGAAAGCATTTGAACTGCTGGATCAGTCGGAAGAGGCTTCGATGAGCGAGGCAGAGTATGCAGAGGCACTGGCGGGTAAGCAGTACAGCCTCAGCTCGAGCTATACGCTCGACGAGACGCAGAAGCGCGCGGACAGCAATGGCAGCGAGTACGTGGATTTTCAGGTGGAATTCAAGGACGCAGAAGACAAGACGCAGCTTGCGGAAGAGTTTACCGTGAAGAAGCAGTCGGAGGCCGCGTTTGGGATTTTTGACCGGTGGAAGGTTCTCTCAGGGCATTGCATGGTAAAGAATCTGGAGATCACAGTTCCGGCAGGCGCTCAGGTATATCTGGATACGCAGCCGGCGGACAGCGCGTGGATCGTGCGCGATAATGTTCCGTATTCACTTGACTGCTATAGGATACCGGGCATGCTTCCGGGAAAGAAAAGCCTTGTCGTCCGGCATCCGGTGCTTGAGTCTGTGAATACGACGCTGGACACAAACGAAGGAAATCAGGATTACAGCGCGCAGATGACCTTGAAAAGATCCGCGCAGAGCGAGTGTATGGAGCTCGGGATCTCGGCGCTCAAGCAGCTTTATGCGGCTGCGGTAAAGGAAAAAACAGAAGGACTTGATCTGTTCGCGTCCTGTATGGAGCAAGCAGAGCAGTTCGTGAAGGAGCAGGGCGGCGAATTCCACAAAGAGGATCATACGTTTCAGAGCGCTGCGGTCTCAAAATTTGTGACGTCCTACGGTATGCCCGTTTTCACAGAGGGTGAGGACGGAGCGATCACAGTGCAGCTGACGCTCGGATATCATTATCTGGTGAGCGAAGATGTCATTGCTGCTGAGGACGAGCAGGACGACGGAGCCACAGATGGAGAGGATGCGCAGGATGGTGAAGCCCAGGGGCGGGAGCTGGAGCGCAGACAGGCCTCCGGCGACAGCACGGCGACGTTTGTGATGGCGTATCGGCAGGGAGCGTGGAGCATTGCCTCCGCGGACGTTCCGGTGATCAAGGGGAACGAGTAGCGCAGGGAGATCCAGCGCTATGACAGAAAAATGACAGAAGAAAACCGCAAGGTGATTGGGATCGGCCCGGTTGCATCAGGTGCATGCATCTGATACAATTGGGCTGATGCGTTTATGCGCAGACCCGCGAGAGGAAAAATTTGCTGCTGTCGCAGCACGCGGGTCGCGCAGCGAGTAGGGAAACTCCGCCCTACTCGATTAGGAAAGACAGAGACAGGGGAGGAAGCTATGCGGGCGGATCTGCGAAAGATCATTTCACTTCTGACGCCGGTGCTTTTGCACCAGGCGACCGCGCTGATGGCAGTTTTTTTGCTTCGCGTGTGTGCGGATCAGTATGGGCTAGAGTACAACGCGACGATTGCCGTTCTGGTCGGGAATCTTCTTGCACTTCCAGTCGCGGCGCAGATGTATCGGAGGGACAGGCAAATCGAGACGTTGTCCGGGGCGAAGACGTCCGGAACGATGATTTCGCCCGAAGCAGGATGCGTGGAGAAGATATCCGCGTTTGGAGTAATGCGGCGGCAGGCGGTGCTGTTTGGGACTCTTTGCTTTGTCAGCGGAGGCGTGCTCAACGTCGTCTGGAGCGGCATCCTGAATTTGTTTCATATCCAGGCTCTTTTCTCCAATCAGACGCAGGAGCAGCTATTAGCGGCAAACCTTCTCCTGCAGATTGTGGGGCTCGGGATCGTGGCGCCGGTCGTGGAGGAGCTGATCTTTCGGGGGCTGACCTACCGCAGGATGAGGCAGATGTTTCCGCTGTGGGTAGCGGTTCTTTTGTCGTCGTTTTTGTTTGCCGTGTATCATGGGAATCCGATTCAGATGATCTTCTCATTTCCGATGGCGGTCGTGCTTGCGCTTCTTTATGAGTGTGGAGAATTGTTCGTTTTCCCGGTACTATTCCATATGGGGAGCAATCTGGCAGCGATTTTTTTGCAGATCTGCTTCTGAAAGAAGAGAAGAAACCACTTGAAATTGTTCCCAAAACGAGTCGGAAAGAAGATAGTGCTTAAAATAGACAGAAAATAATAGTGTAATATAACAAAATTCAAATTATCAGATAATTATAGAAAAAGTTTTTATTTACAGATGCGGGAAATGGGTGTATAGTCAGTACAGTTACATATCATACCGTGACAGGAGGAGTCAGGATGGAAGTAAGAAAGGATTCCAATCCTGCCTGCGTGAGTCCGGGGCTGTACCGGCCCGAGTTTGAACATGACAACTGCGGCATCGGCGCGGTCGTCAATATCAAGGGGATCAAGACTCACCAGACAGTGGAGAATGCACTCAGTATTGTAGAAAATCTTGAACACAGAGCTGGCAAAGACGCCGAGGGAAAGACAGGAGACGGAGTAGGGATCATGATGCAGATCTCGCATAAATTCTTCCGCAAAGCCTGTTTGGACCTTGGCATTTTTTTGGGCGAAGAGCGGGACTACGGAGTCGGCATGTTCTTCTTCCCGCAGGACGTGCTCAAGCGGAACCAGGCGAAGAAGATGTTCGAGAGCATCGTGACGAAAGAGGGATTGAAGTTTCTCGGCTGGCGTCAGGTGCCGACCGTTCCGAAGGTGCTCGGCCACAAGGCGCTCGAGAAGATGCCCTGCATCGAGCAGGCGTTTGTGGAGCGGCCGAAGGATGTAGAGAAGGGACTTGCGTTTGACCGTAGGCTGTACGTGATCCGCAGGACGTTCGAGCAGTCGAACGACACGACCTACGTGGTGTCGCTCTCGAGCCGCACGATCATCTACAAGGGTATGTTCCTGGTGGGGCAGCTGCGCACGTTTTTCACGGATCTGCAGAGTCCGGATTACGAGTCGGCGATCGCAATCGTGCACTCCAGATTCAGCACGAACACGAATCCGAGCTGGGAGAGGGCGCATCCGTACCGCTTCATCGTACATAACGGCGAGATCAACACGATCCGCGGCAACGCCGACAAGATGCTCGCGCGCGAGGAGACGATGTCTTCCAAATATATGGAGAACGACATGCACAAGGTGCTTCCGGTGATCAACGCGAAGGGGTCCGACTCGGCGATGCTCGACAACACATTGGAATTCCTGACGATGAACGGCATGGACCTGCCGCTCGCGGTCATGATCATGATTCCGGAGCCCTGGGCGAATAACAGCGTGATGTCGCAGAAGAAAAAGGATTTTTATCAGTATTACGCGACGATGATGGAGCCGTGGGACGGCCCGGCGTCGATCCTGTTCTCGGACGGCGATATCATGGGCGCGGTGCTCGACCGCAACGGCCTGCGTCCGTCCCGCTACTATGTGACGAGCGACGGCTATGTGATCCTCTCGTCCGAGGTCGGCGTGCTCGATATCGACCCGGCGAAGATCGTGCTGAAAGAGCGGCTGCACCCGGGCAAGATGCTGCTGGTCGACACGGTGCAGGGCAGGGTGATCGACGACGAGGAGCTGAAGACAAAGTACGCGTCCCGCCAGCCGTACGGCGAGTGGCTCGACCAGTACCTTGTGAAACTGAAGGAGATCAAGATCCCGAACAAGCGCGTCGAGACGTACTCCGACGAGATGCGGATGCGCCTGATGAAGGCGTTCGGCTACAGCTATGAAGACTACCGCACGTCGATCCTGACGATGGCGGAGAACGGCGGCGAGGGCATCAGCGCGATGGGCATCGACACGCCGCTGGCCGTGCTCTCCGGCAGACACCAGCCGCTGTTCAACTATTTCAAGCAGCTGTTTGCGCAAGTCACGAACCCGCCGATCGACGCGATCCGTGAGAAGGTCGTGACGTCGAAGACCATGTATATCGGCATGGAGGGAAATCTGCTCCAGGAGCAGCCGGAGAACTGCCAGGTACTCAAGATCGAGAATCCGATCCTCACGAATACCGACATGCTGAAGATCAAGCACATGAAGGTGCCGGGCTTCAAGGTGGCGGAGATCCCGATCACATTCTACAAGAACACCGGGCTTGAGAAGGCGATGGATCATCTCTTCCTCGAGGTGGACCGTGCGTTCCGCGACGGGGCGAACATCCTGGTCCTGACAGATAAAGGCATCGACGAGTTCCGCGTGCCGATCCCGTCGTTGCTGGCGATCTCGGCGGTCAACCAGTATCTGGTCAAGACGAAGCGCCGCACCTCGCTGGCACTGATCCTCGAGACGGGCGAGCCGAGAGAGGTGCACCATTTCGCGACGCTGCTGGGCTACGGCGCGAGCGCGATCAACCCGTATCTGGCGTTGGATACGATCCATCAGCTGATCGACACCGGCATGCTCGAAAAGGACTACTACGCGGCGGTCAACGATTACAATCAGGCGATCATCGACGGCATCGTCAAGATCGCGTCCAAGATGGGAATCTCCACGATCCAGTCGTATCAGGGCTCCCAGATCTTCGAGGCGATCGGCATCAGCGCGGACGTGATCGAGAAATACTTTACGAATACCGTGAGCCGCATCGGCGGCATCACGATGGAGGATATCGAGCGCGACGTGGACGAGCGGCACACGAAGGCCTTCGATCCGCTTGGACTGCGCGAAGACCTGACACTCGACAGCCAGGGCTGGCACAAGTCGCGCAGCGCAGGGGAGCATCACCGCTACAACCCGCTGACGATCCACCTGCTCCAGGAGTCGACGCGGACCGGCAACTACCAGATGTTCAAGGAATTCACGGAGTTGGTCAACAAGGAAGAGTCCGGCTACATCCGCAGCACGATGGACTTTAAGTTCCCGGAGAAAGGCGTTCCACTCGAGGAGGTCGAGAGCGTGGACGAGATCGTGAAGCGCTTCAAGACCGGCGCCATGTCCTACGGCTCCATCTCTCAGGAGGCGCACGAGACGCTGGCGATCGCGATGAACATGCTGCATGGCAAGTCGAACACCGGTGAGGGCGGCGAGAGCCTGGAGCGCCTGGTGATCGGGCCGGACGGCAAGAACCGCTGCTCCGCGATCAAGCAGGTGGCCTCGGGACGCTTCGGCGTGACCTCCCGCTACCTCGTGAGCGCGAAGGAGATCCAGATCAAGATGGCGCAGGGCGCGAAGCCGGGCGAGGGCGGACACCTTCCGGGCAAGAAGGTCTATCCGTGGATCGCGAAGACGAGGCATTCGACACCGGGCGTGAGCCTGATCTCTCCGCCGCCACACCACGATATCTATTCGATCGAGGATCTGGCGCAGTTGATCTACGACCTGAAGAACGCGAACCGCCAGGCGGATATCTCGGTGAAGTTGGTCTCCGAGGCGGGCGTCGGCACGGTCGCCGCGGGCGTGGCGAAGGCTGGCGCGCAGGTGATCCTGATCTCCGGCTACGACGGAGGTACGGGCGCCGCGCCGAGAAGCTCGATCCACCACGCGGGACTTCCGTGGGAGCTCGGCCTGGCCGAGACGCACCAGACGCTGATCATGAACGGCCTGCGCAACAAGGTGCGCATCGAGACGGACGGCAAGCTGATGAGCGGACGCGACGTGGCGATCGCGGCGCTTCTGGGCGCGGAGGAATTCGGCTTCGCGACCGGGCCGCTGGTGACGATGGGCTGCGTGATGATGCGTGTCTGCAACCTCGACACCTGTCCGGTGGGCGTGGCGACGCAGAACCCGGAGCTGCGCAAGCGTTTCCGCGGCAAGCCGGAGTACGTTGTGAACTTTATGAGATTCATCGCGCAGGATCTGCGCGAATATATGGCGAAGCTCGGCTTCCGCACGCTCGACGAGATGGTCGGCCGCAGCGACCTGCTGAAGAAGAAGGACAACTGCGAGAACCCGAAGGGCGCGCTGATCGATCTGAGCAACATTCTCGACAATCCGTATCTGGATCCGAAGGCGAAGGTCACCTTCGACAAGGCGCAGGAGTTCGATTTCGGCCTGGAGAAGACGAAGGACATGAAGGTATTGCTCGCGAAGCTCGGCAGCGCGCTCGAGAGCGGGCAGAAGCGCAGCGTGGAGGTGGACGTCTCCAACGTGGACCGCACCTTCGGCACGATCTTCGGCTCGGAGATCACGCGGAAGTACCCGGAGGGGCTTGAGGACGACACCTACACCGTGAAATGCCACGGCGCGGGCGGCCAGAGCTTCGGCGCGTTCATCCCGAGAGGACTGACGCTCGAGCTGGTCGGCGACAGCAACGACTACTTCGGCAAGGGACTTTCCGGCGGCAAGCTGATTGTCTATCCGCCGCAGGGTGTGAAATTCGCGCACGATGAGAACATCATCGTCGGCAACGTGGCCCTGTACGGCGCGACGAGCGGCAAGGCCTTCATCAACGGCGTGGCCGGAGAGCGCTTCTGCGTGCGGAATTCCGGCGCGGTCACGGTCGTCGAGGGCGTCGGCGATCACGGCTGTGAGTACATGACCGGCGGGCGCGCGGTCGTGCTCGGCAAGGTCGGCAAGAACTTCGCGGCCGGCATGAGCGGCGGCATCGCCTACGTGCTGGACGAGGACAACGACCTCTACACGAAGGTCAACAAGAACATGGTCTCGATTGAGAAGATCACCTCCAAGTACGATGTGCTGGAGCTGAAGGACATCATCAACGAGCATGTGAAATACACGAATTCCGAGAAGGGCAAGAAGGTGCTCGACGATTTTGGAACGTATCTGCCGAAGTTTAAGAAGATCATCCCACACGAGTACAAGAAGATGCAGATGGCGATCGTCCAGATGGAAGAGAAGGGCTTAAGCAGCGAGCAGGCGCAGATCGAAGCGTTCTACGCGATCGCTGCAGGCCAGGACGAGTAGGAGGTGTGAAGAATGGGAAAACCGACAGGATTTTTGGATTATGAACGTGAGAACAGCCAGGAGATCGCACCGCTGGAACGGATCAAAAATTTCAATGAATTCCACATCCCGCTCTCCCTGGAAAAGCAGCGTCTGCAGGGCGCGAGATGTATGGCGTGCGGCGTGCCGTTCTGTCAGGCCGGCATGATGATCGCGGGGATGGCCTCGGGCTGCCCACTGAACAATCTTGTGCCGGAGAGCAACGACCTGGTCTACCTCGGCAACTGGGAGGAGGCATACAAGCGCCTGACAAAGACGCACTGCTTCCCGGAGTTTACCTCGCGCGTCTGCCCGGCGCTGTGCGAGGCGGCCTGTACCTGCAACTTAAACGGCGAACCTGTGGCGACGAAGGAGAACGAGCGCGCGATCATCGAGAACGCGTTCGCGACCGGGCTGGTGAAGGCCTGCCCGCCGCAGGTGCGCACCGGCAAGAAGGTGGCGGTGGTCGGCAGCGGCCCGTCCGGACTGGCGACGGCGCTGCAGCTGAACAAGCGGGGACACAAGGTGACGGTCTACGAGCGGAACGACCGCGTCGGCGGACTGCTGCGCTATGGTATCCCGAACATGAAGATTGAGAAATCGGTGATCGACCGGCGCATCGCGCTGATGGAGGAAGAGGGCATCGAGTTCGTCACAAACGCGAACATCGGTGAGAACGTGAGCGCCGACGAGCTGATGAAGAACTACGACGCGGTCGTGCTCTGCTGCGGCGCGTCTAACCCGCGCGATATCCAGGTACCGGGTCGCGATTCCAAGGGCATCTACTTCGCGGTGGATTTCCTGAAGGCGACGACGAAGAGCCTGCTGGATTCGGACTTCAAGGACAAGAAGTTCATCTCCGCGAAGGACAAACACGTCATCATCATCGGCGGCGGCGATACCGGAAACGACTGCTGCGGTACGTCGATCCGCCTCGGAGCGGCGTCCGTGACGATGCTGGAGATGATGCCCCAGCCGCCGGTGGAGCGCGCGGAGAACAACCCGTGGCCGCAGTGGCCGCGCGTGCTCAAGACCGACTACGGCCATCAGGAGGCGATCGCGCTCTACGGCTCCGACCCGCGCATCTACACCACAACGGTCAAGGAGTTCATCGCGAACAAGAAGGGCGAGGTGACGAAGGCCGTTCTCGTGAAGCTCGAGAGCAAGAAGGACGAGAAGACCGGGCGCATGATGATGGTGCCGGTCGAGGGCAGCGAGTGGACGGTCAAGGCCGACCTCGTGCTGATCGCGGCAGGCTTCCTTGGCTCGCAGAAGTACGTGACCGACGCGTTCAAGGTGGACCTGAACCCGCGCACGAACGTGGCGACGAAGCCGGACGAGTACGCGACCAGCGTGCCGAAGGTCTTTACCGCCGGCGACATGCACCGCGGTCAGTCGCTCGTCGTCTGGGCGATCCGCGAGGGCAGAGAGGCGGCGAAGGAAGTCGACCGGTATCTGATGGGGTACACGAACCTGTAAGCGGTCTGTGAAGTTTCCATATAGGGTGTGGGCGCGGTAAAATGCCGCGCCCTTTTTCAGATGTCGAGTGTTGAATAAAGTGTTATATTTATGCCGCAGAAATATTTGACATTGCTGATTTTTTTATTACAATGAATATAATGACAGGGAAGTTTCGGATTGTATTAGGCTGACGCTTTTTCTCGCTGGGAAGTGTTATAATAAATTATTAGAAACGTATTTTCTGGGGAGGGTTCATTCTTGAAAAATAATCTGATGAAATATCTCCGGGAATACGGGGACCGCAGCTTTCGCGAGATGCCGTTCTCCGAGGTGGACGCGCTGGTGTTGGCGCTGCTTGTCTATATGAAGTTTGACGGCGTCGTGCCGGGCTTCAACCGCGGCGCTTCGATGAGCTGGGAGGATATTAAGAGGAAAGCGGGCTGGGAGCATCTGTTTTCGGATCCGGTCTACGGCTCATCATACCGGGAGGCGTTTTCGCTGATCGCGGGAAGCCGGCGCTTCGGCCGCATTCGGGTCAACTATTTTGTCGAGTGGATCGACGAGGAGCGGGAGGCGCAGTTCGCGGCGATCACATTCTTTCTGGGAAAGAGCAGTGTGTTCGTGGCGTTTCGCGGGACGGACGAGCATCTGGTGGGCTGGAAAGAAGATTTCAACATGAGCTACATGCGCCTGGTGCCGTCGCAGAAGCGGGCGCTGGACTATGTAAAGGGCGTTGCGCGCTACACGAGCGGACGCATGATCGTGGGAGGACACTCCAAAGGCGGCAATCTGGCGGTCTACTCCGCTTCGTTTGTTCCGGAAGCGGTGCAGGAGAGGATCCGCCGCGTCTACAGCTTTGACGGGCCCGGCCTGTGGCGGCATTTTTATGAGACGCCCGGCTTTCTGCGGATTCGGGACCGGTACTGCAAGATCGTGCCGGAGCAGTCTGTGTTTGGAATGATGTTTTCGCGTTATCGGGATTATCGTGTGGTAGCGGGGTATAAGGGCGGATTTGTTCAGCACGATTTGATGCAGTGGAAGATTCGCGGCTCGCGGTTCTGGTATAAAAAACAGCTCCGCAAAAAGAGCAGCAGGCGAAGCAAAAGCCTTGATGAGTGGATTCGCTCGCTTCCGACAGGACAAGTCGCGCTGTTCGTTGATACCTTGTATGAGCTCATCCGCTCGACCAGAGCCAGAAATGTGTATGAGCTGCTTCAGCGGCCAATCGTTCTGGCGCGGGCAGTGATCAAAAAGTTTCGGGAGATGGAAAAGGAGAGAAGACAGCAGTTCTGGAAGATTCTCCACGGGATGTGCCGGGCGGTATCGTCGGGCAAAGCGCGGCAGAGTGCCGGAAGAAAAGGAAACGGGGAAATCAATAAAAGATGAGAGTGAAACAGCTTATGCGTTTTCCACCCAATCCTCCAGAGACAGCTGCGGCACCCGGCTGAATTCAGACATGTTGTGCGTGATGACAGTCAAATCTTTTGAAATGCCTTGCGCCGCGATTTGGATATCATAAGGACCGATTATCGTGCCTTTCTGCGCAAGAAAAGCCCGGATCTGTCCGGCGGCTATGGCGTCCTGTTCGGTGAAAGGAAGAATTGTGAATGTGGAAAGAAACATATGCATGCGAAATCTCGTCTGCTCTTTCCACATGTTTTTGGCAGCGCCGTATTCCAACTCGCTCACTGTGATGGAAGAGACCGCGATCTCGTCAGGGTGGATGCGGAACAGTTTCTGCGTCAGAGATGGGTACTTGTCTTTTAAGGCATAGATGCAGATATTTGTATCAAGAAGGTATTTCATAATTCCTCTCTTTCTGTTATATCATTGAAAGACGGCTGCGAGCGGTCTTCCATAAAATCGTCGGGAACCATGCCGATGCTCTCCCGGAGAGGAAACCATGGATCATCTGTCGGGAAAAGGACATATCCGTTTCCGAGTCTGCGGATATAAAATTCTTTTTGTTCGGTGTGCGCTTCCTTTGGGATACGGATTGCCTGACTGTTTCCGCTTTGGAATATTTTTGCTGTCAGCATATCAAAAGCCCCCTTCTATTTTTTGTATATACATATAGTATATACATAAGAAAACGAAGTGTCAACAGGCAATTTATGAGTCATGCTGAATCTGATGTTTTGCTGAGAATGGTTTTCTTATCATTTGCATGGGAAAGCGACGGAGCTGGCTCGAATTCCGGATAAAGAGAGAATAGCATACTCATAGGAATGTGTCAACAATAAAAAGTTGCAAATAAATATAAAATGAAGGAGCGAGAATAGAAAATGGAACGCAAAAAAAGAAACGATACTATTCGACCTGAAGCAGGGCAAAAGACAGAGAACCTGGAAGAACGGGATCCCCTTGCCTGGGAGGAGGTCAGCACGGAGCATCTCATACAGGACGAATGGATCGACTTTCGGCGGTCGGCGTACCGTCTGCCGGACGGGAGCGTCTTCGAGCCGTATTACACCTACACCCGCAAAGATTATGTGGTGATTGTGGCCTCCGACACAGAAGGGAACTATCTGTGTGTCCGTCAGTTCCGGCAGGGAATCCGGGAAGTGACAACGGAGTTCCCGGCGGGCGGGATCGAGCGGAAGGATGGCAGGGAGTACGGCCCTGACGGTGTTTTTGCGGAAAACGCTCTTGCGGCGGCGAAGCGCGAGCTGCGGGAGGAGACCGGCTATGAGTCTGACGAGTGGAGCTACCTGCTTGCGGTGCCGTCCCACGCGACGATCGCCGACGATTACGCGTATCTCTTTGTGGCGAAAAACTGCCGCAAGGTGTCGGGACAATCTCTGGACGAGACGGAATTCCTGAATGTGCAAAAGCACACGGCGCAGGAAATTGACGATATGATCGCGAAGGGCGAGTTCCCGCAGGCGGTCCACATCGCGGCATGGCTGCTTGCGCTGCGGCGGTAAAGGATGTCGGAAATTGAAAACGTATGGGAAAAGCAACAGAATTATGCCCGGCAAAACAATGTCTGTTGATTGACAGAAATGGCAGGAGCAGTTAAAATGATGGAAGACAATTAAATTGAATTTCTAAGGAAGCAAAGGGAGGAGGAACGATATGAAATTTGTGAACGAAGGCAATGCCCTGGTGTTCTATCATCAGGGAGAGATGTGCAGGATCGAGGCGTGGGGGAAGGATTCCTTCCGCGTGCGTTCCACGATGTTCGGGAAATTTACCGGGAACGTGTGGGCGCTCACAGAAAGGCCCGCTGAATCGACCGCGAGCGTGCGCGTCGAGGAGGAGGACCACTGGGTGGGAGACGGGACGATCGACAAGCGGGAGATCGCCACGATTGAGAACGGGCGCCTGAAGGCTGTGGTAAATTTCGTAGGTATCATCTCATTCTACCGCGACGACAAGCTGATCCTGAGGGAGTATTACCGCATGTACGACGGCACGCTCTCGCGCGGCAGCCGCTGCCTGAAGGTTGTCAACCGCGAGTGGAAGGGTATCATCGGCGGCAGCGAGTATTCCCTGAACGTGAAGTTTGACAGCAACGACGGCGAGAAGCTCTTCGGTATGGGTCAGTATCAGCAGCCGTACCTTGATCTGAAGGGCTGTACTCTGGAGCTCGCGCAGCGCAATTCGCAGATTTCCGTGCCGTTCGCTGTTTCCTCGCTTGGCTACGGCTTCCTCTGGAACAATCCGGCCGTGGGCAACGTGACCTTCGGCAAGAACTATACGGAATGGATCGCGCGTTCCACGCGTGAGATGGACTACTGGATCACCGTGGCGGACGCCCCGAAGCAGATCCTGAAGAACTACACGGACGTCACCGGGCGCGCGGACATGTTCCCGGAGGAGCTGATGGGCCTGTGGCAGTGCAAGCTGCGCTACCGCACGCAGGATGAAGTGCTCAGCATCGCGCATCAGTATCAGAAGGAGGGCATCAAGATCGATCAGATCGTCATCGACTTCTTCCACTGGACGGTGCAGGGCGACTGGAAATTCGACAAGACATACTGGCCGGATCCCAAGGCGATGGTGGACGAGCTGCATTCCATGGGCATCCGTGTGATCGTCTCTATCTGGCCGTCGGTGGACCGCAAGAGCGAAAACTTCGGGCCGATGATGGAGCGCGGCCTGCTCATCAAGACAGAGCGCGGCGCGGCGCAGACCTACGATTATCAGGGCGACTGTGTGGAGATCGACCCGTTCAATCCGGAGACCAGAAAATATGTCTGGGAAGTGTGCAAGAAGAATTATTATGATTTCGGCATCGACGCGTTCTGGCTGGACAATTCCGAGCCGGATTACGGCGTGTATGATTTTGAGAATTACCGTTATTGCGACGGCCCGGCGCTTTCCATCAGCAATCTGTACCCGCAGATGTACAGCCGCGTGTTCTACGATGAGATGAAGCCGCTTGGCAAACCGGTGGTGAACCTGCTTCGCTGTGCGTGGGCCGGCTCTCAGAAGTACGGCAACGTGGTGTGGTCGGGCGACGTGCCCAGCACCTTTGAGGCGTTTGCAGAGCAGGTACAGTGCGGCCTGAACATGGGCCTTGCGGGAATCCCGTGGTGGACCACCGACATCGGCGGTTTCATGACGGACGATGTGAACGATCCGGATTTCCGCCAGCTTCTGATCCGCTGGTATCAGTTTGCGGTGTACTCCGCAGTGCTGCGTATGCACGGCGATCGCGGCCCGTACAATATCCCGCCTCTCGACGACCGTGACTGGGGCGGCGGATACCTTCACACCGGCCAGCCGAATGAGCTTTGGAGCTACGGCGAGGAGAACTACGCCATCATGAAGAAATACTACGAGCTGCGCGTCTCCATGCACGACTACATCAAGAAGCTCTACGAGGAAGCGCACACGGACGGCTCGCCGCTGATCCGCACGATGTTCTATGAGTTCCCGGAGGACGCGAAGTGCTGGGAGCTGCAGGATCAGTACATGTTCGGCGACCGGTATCTGGTAGCGCCGATCCTCCACCTGAATGAGTTCAGTCGTGAGGTTTACCTGCCGGCGGGAGAGTGGAAGCTGACTTCCACGGGCGAGACCTATGCAGGCGGCGCGACGGTGACCGTGGCCGCGCCGATCGAGTATATGCCGGTGTTTGAAAAACTGTGATTCCGGATCGCTTAAAGCAATCCCCAAATTTAAAAACACACAAAAATGCTCGGCTGCCGGAAATGGCAGTCGGGCATTTCTTTGTCCCTTTCATGGTATATTTAGACAGCTTTTGTAAGGATGTATTCAAGAAACAGTAGTGTTTGATTCTGCTACAAGCGTCAAGCCAAGCGCCCGAAACATTTTTAAAAGAGTGCCAAGATTTGGCAAGTTTCTGCCGGACTCGATTCTGGCGACAGAGGAATGTGGAATGCCGCAGAGCTCTGCAAGTTCTCTTTGGGAGATATTGAGAGTGTGGCGACGTTCGATCATAGCACCTACAATTTTGGAAACCGCCTCTGCTTCATCGATATCCTTTCCGATTTCAGGATTGGTCTGCCTGACATGCTTTTTGTAATCGGTCCATGATGCCATATTAAGTTACCCCTTTCTGGAAATCCAGTCATCGCGTTCTGCCTTAGCCTTTTCAATTTCACGGCGCGGTGTTTTTGCTGTCTTTTTTCGAAATTGATGAAGGAGGACATAGGTATCATTTTTATGATAGAAGTATAATACCCTATTTTTCCCCGGTCGCAGTTCCCATATGTCGTCTTCCAGATGCTTTGTGATATTTGCCCCTAGTTGTACACCGTGATCTTCGAGCAGCTGGATGTACTGTGTAATTTGTCTATGCTGAATCCTCGCGTCTTTATTCCTTACAGCTTTCTTTTGGAGATTGTCGAGAAAATTCCACAATTCAGAGAATCCATCAACATTTGTGTAAAATTCGATGTTAAACATAGATGATTTCCTCATCTGCTGTCTGCAGATATGATAGCAAAAATGCGTTCGAAAGTCAAGCGATAAAGTTATTTCTGAGTTTTGAATAAAAAGAGATTAGCATAGCATAAAATATATGTCAATAACAAAAAGAAATATAATATAGACAAAAAGAGAAAACAAAACACCCGGCCGCCGGAAAAGGCAGCCGGGTGAATTTTTACTTATGTGCGATTCGAAACAGAACCGCTTCTTACAGCTGCGGGCCGGCGGCTACCAGAGCTTTGCCGTGCTCGTTGCTCTCGTACTTCGCGAAATTCTTGATGAAGCGCTGCGCCAGATCCTTCGCCTTTGCCTCCCACTCGGAAGCGTCAGCGTAGGTGTTGCGCGGATCAAGGATGTTCGTGTCGACTCCCGGAAGAGCAGTCGGTACCTCGAAGTTGAAGTACGGGATCTTCTTCGTCTCAGCGTTCAGGATATCGCCGTTGAGGATCGCGTCGATGATGCCGCGGGTATCCTTGATGGAGATACGCTTGCCCGTGCCGTTCCAGCCGGTGTTCACGAGGTAAGCCTTCGCGCCGCTCGCCTGCATTCTCTTGACGAGCTCCTCCGCGTACTTCGTCGGATGCAGCTCGAGGAACGCCTGGCCGAAGCATGCAGAGAAGGTCGGGGTCGGCTCGGTGATGCCGCGCTCGGTGCCTGCGAGCTTCGCTGTGAAGCCGGACAGGAAGTAGTACTGCGTCTGCTCCGGAGTCAGAACGGATACCGGCGGAAGTACGCCGAACGCGTCTGCGGACAGGAAGATGACATTCTTCGCTGCCGGAGCTGCGGATACCGGACGAACGATCTTCTCGATGTGGTTGATCGGGTAGGAGACACGGGTGTTCTCGGTCACGCTCTTGTCGGCGAAATCGATCTTGCCGTTCTCGTCCAGGGTAACGTTCTCAAGCAGCGCGTTGCGCTTGATCGCGTTGTAGATGTCCGGCTCGGACTCTTTGTCGAGGTTGATGACCTTCGCGTAGCAGCCGCCCTCGAAGTTGAACACGCCGTTGTCGTCCCAGCCGTGCTCGTCGTCGCCGATCAGCAGACGCTTCGGGTCTGTGGAAAGGGTGGTCTTGCCGGTGCCGGACAGACCGAAGAAGATCGCGGTGTTCTTGCCGTCCATATCGGTGTTTGCGGAGCAGTGCATGGAAGCAATGCCCTTCAGCGGCAAGTAGTAGTTCATCATGGAGAACATACCCTTCTTCATCTCGCCGCCGTACCATGTGTTCAGGATGACCTGCTCGCGGCTCGTGATGTTGAACACGACAGCTGTCTCGGAATTCAGGCCCAGCTCCTTGTAGTTCTCAACCTTCGCCTTGGAAGCGTTGTAGACAACGAAATCTGGCTCGAAGTTTGCCAGTTCCTCCTCGGACGGCTGGATGAACATGTTCTTGATGAAGTGCGCCTGCCATGCCACCTCAACGATAAAGCGGATCGCCATGCGGGTGTCCTTGTTGGTGCCGCAGAACGTATCCATCACGAAAAGTCTCTTGTTGGAGAGCTCTTTGAGAGCAAGCTCCTTGACTGCCGCCCAGGTCTCCTTGGAAGCCGGATGGTTGTCATTCGGATACTCAGGAGTCGTCCACCATACGGTGTCCTTGGAATTCTCGTCCATTACGATGAATTTGTCTTTCGGGGAACGTCCGGTGTAGATACCCGTCATCACGTTCACAGCGCCAAGCTCGCTCACCTGGCCTTTCTCATAGCCCTCAAGACCCGGTTTCATTTCTTCCTCAAAGAGCGTCTCAAAGGAAGGATTGCGCACGATCTCAGTAGTTCCGGAAATGCCGTACTTGCTTAAATTGATCTCTGCCATCATGTAACCTCTTTTCTTTCATAGTATTTTGTTGATAAGTACCTGACAAGTCCTCTGACAGGGGTCTTGCCGTCTCCTCAGAAGGCCGTGGAAACGCCTTCATTACGGTATTATACATAGGGAAACAAAGAAAATCAACCAGATTCTTTTAAAATTGTCAAAAGTATGATAAAATACGAAAGAAAGAAGCGAGATAACATTATAATTAACAAAAGAACCTGTCCGGCGTATCAATAAATGAAAACAGAGCCGGGAACGGGGAACAAAGAGAAAAAACGAAGAGAAAGGAGATCACATTATGAAAAAGAACATTTCCGAAACGATGAAAGAGGCAAAGCAGGAGAAGCCGATCGCTGATGCCAAGGGTTGCGGTGAAATACCGGTCGAGGAGAAGGCAAAAGCTCCGTCCGACAGCACCTGTCCAGGGGAAGAGCTGCCCGACAACGAGATAGAAGGCGTCGCCGGAGGCATATCGATCATAATCCCAAACTAACGCACGGACGGCATGGGATCGGTCGGCTTATTACAGAATGATCCGGAGAGATCACGGAGACGTTGCCGGTCAGAGTTAGTCCGTCGGCTTATTGTAAAAGCGCCCGGAGAGCTGCTCGGTGCGGATCGCGTTGATGAACGCCTGCGGGTCGGTCTCCCGGACGGTGTTGATCACCTTCTTGGACTCCGCGCTGGAGACGACCGAGTAGACGATGCTGCGCGTGGCATGCTCGTAGGAGCCTTTGCCGTCGAGGATCGTCGCTCCGTGGCCGCTGAGCTTCCAGATGGCTTCGCAGACTTCCTGCGGGTGGTCCGTGACGATGAACAAAGTTTTTCGCTGATACTTCTGATACAGAATGTGCAGCACCTGCGTGGACGTAAACTGGAAAATGATCGAGTACAGCGCCTTGTCCCAGCCGAAGAGCAGACCGGCCGCGGACAGGATGACGACATTGATGCCGAGGATGATGTTCCAGGAATCCATTCCTTTTTTTTCGGAGAGGAAGATGGCGATGAAGTCTGTCCCTCCGGTCGTCGCGTCCATCAGCAGGCAAAGGCTGGTGGCCGTGCCGCTGATGATGCCGCCGAATATGCTGATCAGCAGAGTGTCGTAAGTGATCGCGTACTGCGGGATCAGGTCGGTCAGGACGCCGGTCAGCACGATGACGAGGCAGGAGTACAGTGTGAATTTCTTCCCGATGCAGCGGAAGCCAATGTAGACCGGGATTGCGTTCAGCAGCAGGTTGATCGGCGTGTAGGGAATCTGAATGTGGAAAAAGAGCTGTGCGGCTCGCTGGATCAGGACCGTAAGGCCGGTTGCTCCGCCCGGGTAAAGACCGCCGACGCGGACAAAGGTGGCAATATTTGCCGCCATGATCACGGCAGCGATGCAGATCACGATGAGTCTTTTCCCGTCTTCTTTGAATGAAAATTTCACAGCTGTCTCCTTTCCGCCGTCGTCGGACGGCGCAGCTTCTTGACGTATGTTTCAGAAACAGTGTTTACGATTCATATGTTTCAGAAATAGTATCTACGATTTTGCCCGGTGAAAGCCGGGCCTTTTTATGTTCCGATGGCGGATGCTTCCGCCTGGTCCGGATGATCGGAGAACGCGCTTCGCAGCGTCTCAAGCGCTTGCCGCTGCGCTTCGGTCAGCTCTCTGGGGATCTTCAGGTGAAGATTCAGGTACAGATCGCCGCGCACACCGATCTCCGGGGGATAGTTTAATCCCATGTTCGGGATGCGCAGCTTGCGCTCAAGCGAGGTGCCGGCCGGCACTTCGAAGGTGAAGTCTCCGGTGACGGAGGATACCCGGATCGCTCCGCCCAGCACGAGCGTGTGAAAGTCGATCGGGTAATCCAGGTACAGGTGATACGCCTGCCTGGTGTAGCCTGGCTTGTCCCGCAAAAGGATGATCGCGACATAGCAGTTGTCCGGATAGTTTGTATGCAGATATTCAATCAGCTCTTCGTTGCCGACGATGACGTCCTCGAGCGGGAAATTCTGCTTTTCATACGTGTTCGCCGGAATCTTTACCTGGAAATGCCAGGTTTTGTCCGCCTCAAGCTTTTGGAAAACGGCAAAAGAATCATAGGCTCGCTCCGTCAGGACAGCGTCCTTGACAACTTCGCGGAAGGTCTCCTCGATCTCGAGCCACACAGCAATGCGGACCACATGTCGGAAGGTTTCCGTAAACGGAGCCGGTTCGCTGTGATTTCCACAATTCCCGCAGTTCCCGTCGCAGTTTCCCGCGCCGTGCTCATGACCATGTCCGCCACAGCTTCCGTCGCAGCGGTCGTGCCCACCGTGTCCATGTTCACCGCAAGCGCCACAGTGCTCGTGCTCACCGCCGTGACCTTGTGCGCCAAAGGCTCCGTCTCCGTTGCAGGCGCCACAGTGCTCGTGTCCGTCACGCCCGTACCCGGGCTCCGCGGCGTCATCCGCGTGCTGTGCATAATAGCTTTTCCGGTAAGCCTCGTGTCCATAGTAATCGTAAGTCCTGCGCTTTTTCTCGTTGGAGAGGACAGCGTACGCTTCCTGGATCTCCTGAAAACGCTCCTTGTCTTCACGGCTGCCGGAGGAATCCGGATGATACTTTTTTGCGAGCTTTCGGTAGGCGTTTTTGATCTCCTCTGATGTGGCGCGGCGGCTGACGCCGAGAATGTCGTAGTAATTCTGCATGTGACGCTTCCTCTTGTTTTGCGTTTGGGAAATCCCTCAATCCATACATTAGCAAATTTGGTCTGCAAAGGCAATGCCTATTTTAAGAATAAATTTTCTTGTCGTATCTTCACAAACATGATAAACTATTATGATGAATTTTTGCGTTACAGGCATTGTATCGCTTTTTTGACAATACGTAATATAGGAAAGAAATATAGACGGGTGGAGGATGATCCGGAATGAAACTGAGTAAATTGCTGGAGCGTGTGGACTATTGCTGTCTGCAGGGTTCGGTGGACGTGGAAGTGAAGAATGTGATCAACGATTCGCGAAAGGTGGAGGAAGGGTCGCTGTTCTTCTGTATCCGGGGCGCGGTCACGGACGGGCACAAATATGTGCCGGATGTCGTGGCGAAGGGTGCGAAGGTGCTGATTGTCGAGGAACCGGTGGAGGCTCCGCAGGACGTGACGGTTGTGCAGGTGGAGGATACACGCTATGCGATGGCGCTGATCTCGGCGGCGTATTTTGACTATCCGGCGGAGGAGATGAGGATCATCGGGATCACCGGTACGAAGGGAAAGACGACGACGACCTACATGGTGAAATCGATCCTGGAATCCGCAGGCTACAAGGTCGGCCTGATCGGGACGATCGAGATCGTCATCGGCGACGAGGCGATCCCGGCGGAGCATACGACGCCGGAGTCCTACACGATACAGGAATATTTCAGACGCATGGCGGATGCAGGCTGCCAGATCGTTGTGATGGAAGTGTCTTCGCAGGGGCTGATGCTGCATCGGACGGCCGGAATTCCATTTGAGATTGGCATTTTCACAAACATTGAGCCGGATCACATCGGCCCGGCGGAGCACGCGAGCTTCGAGGATTATATCGAGTGCAAGAGCAGATTGTTCAGGCAGTGCAGACTTGGCATTGTCAACGCGGACGACGCGCATCTGGAGGCGATTCTGAAGGGACATACCTGTGAGGTCGAGAGCTTTGGACTCTCGAAGGATGCTGACATTCACGCGGAGAACCTGCAGCTTGTGTCGCGGCCCGGTTATCTGGGGATCGCGTATCACGCGGTGTGTAGAGATACAGGAAAGTGGCAGGAGACGAAACCTGCGAAGCCACTGTCGCGAAGCGGTGTTGCTGATTACGAGGTGAGCAGCGACACCGACTTCGACGTCGAGATCGACATCCCCGGCAAGTTCAGCGTCTACAATTCGCTGACGGCGATCGCGATCTGCCGGCATTTCCGCGTCGCGGTCGACGATATTCAGAAGGCGCTCAAGACGGCGAAGGTCAAGGGACGTGTCGAGATGGTGAAGGTCTCGGACGAGTTCACGCTGATGATCGACTACGCGCACAACGCAATGGCGTTGGAAAGCCTGCTGACGACGCTTCGGGAATACCATCCGCACCGTCTGGTCTGTCTGTTTGGCTGCGGGGGCAACCGTTCCAAGCTGCGCCGCTATGAGATGGGAGAGGTGTCCGGACGGCTGGCGGATCTGACGATTATCACCTCCGACAATCCGCGCTATGAGAAGCCGGAGGACATCATCGCGGACATCATCACCGGCATGGAAAAGACCGATGGAAAATACGTGAAGATCACGGATCGCAAGGAGGCGATCGCCTATGCGATCCATCATGGCGAGCCGGGGGACATTATCGTGCTTGCAGGGAAAGGGCACGAGGATTATCAGGAAATCGAGGGAAAGCACTATCCGATGGATGAACGCGTGCTGATCCGGGAGATATTAAGTGAGAGTCCGGTATAGGACGAAGGACTTTGCGTAATTACAGGATAACTGAGCGATTGTGATGACAGAAAGAAGACAGAGAGTTCTATGGAATTGTTCGCGGATATCATCATTGATATCTCACACAGCAAACTGGATCAGACCTTTCAATATCGAGTTCCGGAGGCACTGCAAGCTGTGCTTGAGCCGGGCAATGTCGTCGAGGTTCCGTTCGGGCGCGGTGACCGGCCGACCAAGGGGTATGTGCTGAGGGTCACGGAATACAGTGCGTGTCCCCCGGAGAAGCTAAAGGAGATTGCACATATCGAGACTGATTTGGCGGGGACGGAATCAAAGCTCACGGCGCTGGCGCTCTGGATGCGTGACTACTACGGTTCGACGACTGTGCAGGCGCTGCGCACGGTGCTCCCGTTTCGGAAAAGAGCTGTGCAGCGCAAGAAGCAGATCGTCGCTCTGAAGCTTTCCCATGAGGATGCGATCGCGAAGCTGGAGCAGTTCCGGCAGAAGAATCAGAAGGCAAGAGCGCGGCTTCTGGAAGCGCTTATTGGAGAGAAGATTCTTCCGCGTGAAGTCGTGACGGGAAGCCTGAAGATCACGGCGTCTGTGCTGCGAGCGCTCGAGGAGCAGGGAGTAATCTCCTGCGAATCCGAGCAGGTCTACCGGACTCCGGCCGTGCTGCAAAGGCTGCGGGAGGAGAGTGCGGGCGGCGGGGACGTCCGCATTGCGCCGGAGGAAGGAATGGGTTTGGAGATGGTTTCCACGGGTGAAGTTCTGACGGAAGCGCCCGGGAAGACAGACAGACAGGGGCCTGAAAAAAAGAAGGAGGAGCCGGCGAGAATCCACCTCAATCATGAACAGCAGCGGATCGTCGATACGGTTCTGGCTGAATGGGATGATCCGGACCGCCGGGAATATCTGATCCACGGGGTCACAGGCAGCGGCAAGACGGCGGTCTACATGGAGCTGATTGATGCGGCCCTGCGCATGGGAAGGCAGGCGATCCTGCTGATCCCGGAGATCTCGCTGACCTATCAGAATGTGATCCGCTTTTACCATCGCTTCGGCGACCGCATCTCGGTGTTGCACTCTCGGCTGTCGCAGGCGGAGCGCTACGATCAGTTCGAGCGGGCGCGCACAGGGGATATCGATGTGATGATCGGACCTCGTTCCGCATTGTTTACGCCGTTTCAGAAGCTTGGTATTATTATCATAGATGAGGAACATGAGTCCTCTTACAAGAGTGAGACGGTTCCACGTTATCACGCGCGCAGGACGGCTCAGAAGCGCGCTGCCTTGGAGGGAGCGAAGCTGGTGCTTGGCTCGGCGACGCCCTCGCTGGAGGCGTATCATGAAGCCGAGAGCGGAAGGAGCAGGCTGTTCACGTTGACGAGCCGGGCGACCGGTGGGATGCTGCCGTCGGTGACGATTGCTGATATGCGAGCGGAGCTGCGCGACGGGAATCGATCTATCCTGAGCAGATGTCTTTATGAGAAGATCGGCGAACGGCTGGAAAAAGGACAGCAGACGATGCTCTTTTTGAATCGCAGAGGTTATTCCGGCTTTGTATCCTGCCGTGCGTGCGGCCACGTGATCAAGTGCCCGCACTGCGATGTCTCGCTGTCTCTGCACAAAAACGGAAAGCTGGTCTGCCATTACTGCGGCTATGAGCAGGAGGCGATCAGACGCTGCCCGGAGTGCGGTTCCGCCTTCATAGGGGGATTCAAGGCCGGGACACAGCAGATTGAAGAGATGGTTGCGAGAAGCTTCCCGGGCGCGCGTGTGCTGCGCATGGATGCAGACACGACGCGGGGAAAGGACGGACATGCCGAGATTTTGCGGGCGTTTGGTGACCGGGAGGCAGACATCCTCGTGGGTACGCAGATGATCGTCAAGGGGCACGATTTCCCACATGTGACGCTGGTCGGGATCCTGGCTGCGGATCTTTCTCTGAACGCCGCGGACTACCAGGCTGCGGAGCGCACGTTTGAACTGCTGACCCAGGCGGCCGGAAGGGCCGGGAGGGGGACGGAGGCAGGAGAGGTTGTGATCCAGACCTATGTGCCGGAAAATTATGCGATCACAAGCGCGGCGGCGCAGGATTACCTGTCGTTTTATCGGCAGGAGATGGAGTATCGCAGATTTGCGGGCTACCCTCCGGCGGGAGATATGATGGCGCTGCACTGCTCTTCGGAGGATCCGGAGAAGCTCGGCGTGGCGGCCGGTTATCTCGCGCGTTTTGTGCGGCAGATTGCCCGGCGCTATGAGGCCGAAGTCATAGGCCCGGCGGACGAGGCGGTGGCGAAGATCAACGACATTTACCGCAAGGCGATTTACGTGAAGCATCCGCGGGCAGACGCGCTCACGGCGATGAAGAATGTGATCGAGCAGTACGTTGAGATCAATACGGGCTTTCAGGAGATCCGGGTGCAGTTTGAAAGGCAGTGAACGGATCTCTGCAAAATATATTACTTTGGAGGTTTGAGATGGCGCTGAGACAGATCAGAATCATGGGGGACGAGAAGCTGGAGAAGGTATGCAGGCCGGTTACGGAGATGACGCCGAAGCTTCGGCAGCTTGTACAGGATATGCTGGATACGATGTACGATGCGGGCGGCGTGGGATTGGCGGCTCCGCAGGTAGGAATATTAAAGAGAATTGTGGTAATAGATGTAAGCGAGGAGGGGGACGAACCGCTCATTCTGGTGAATCCGGTGCTTCTCGAACAATCCGGCGAGCAGACCGGACAGGAGGGCTGCCTGAGCCTTCCGGGCCAGGCGGGAATGGTGACACGCCCGAACCATGTAAAGATAAAGTCATTCGATGAGAATATGCAGGAATTTGAGCTGGAAGCCGACGAGCTTCTGGCCCGCGCGATCTGCCATGAGCTCGATCACCTTGAGGGGATCATGTATGTGCGGCATGTAGAGGGCGAACTGTTCGACGTCACTGAGGAGGCAGAGGAATCGGGAGAGGAAGAGGAAACGGCGAAAGCCAGACAGAGACGGAGAGCAGGAAGAGGAAAAGAATAAAAAAATGACAGGACCGTCCGGGCGGATGCGGGTGAAATCCGGCAAAGCCGGAGACGGCAGAGGGACAGGACTGGAGGAGCAGATGATCCGAGATGTTGTTTTCATGGGGACGCCGGATTTTGCGGTGGGCACCCTACAGGCGCTGATCGATTCGCCGGACTATGAGGTGCGGGCGGTGTTCACGCAGCCGGACAAGGCGCGCGGGCGCGGGAAAGCCATGCAGATGCCGCCGGTAAAGGAAACTGCGCTGGCGGCGGGGATCCCGGTGTACCAGCCGGAAAAGATACGGGAGAAACGCTGGATGGAGGAGCTGGAAAAGCTGCGACCGGATGTGATCGTAGTGGTCGCGTTCGGGCAGATCATTCCGGAGGAGATTCTGAAGCTTCCGCCGGGCGGCTGTATCAACGTGCACGCGTCCTTGCTCCCGAAATACCGGGGAGCCGCGCCGATTCAGCGGGCGGTGATCAACGGAGAGAGAGAATCCGGCGTCACGACCATGCGCATGGACGTGGGGCTCGACACCGGCGATATGATTATGAGGGAGACGGTGACGCTCGCGCCGGACGAGACTGGTGGCAGTCTGTTCGACAAGCTGAGTGCAGTGGGGGCTTCGCTGCTGCTTCGGACGCTGGATGCGATAAGCGACGGTACGGCGCAGTATGAGCGGCAGCCGCAGGAGAGTCCGACGCCGTACGCGGCGATGCTCACGAAAAAGGACGGCAGAGTGGACTGGACGAAGGGCGCGGCGCAGATTGAGCGGTTGATCCGGGGTCTGAATCCCTGGCCGAGCGCCTACACGACGTATCGCGGAAAGACGCTGAAGCTGTGGGCGGCTGAGGCGGTAGGAAGGGCGACAAACGTATCGGCTGTGTACACCAGGGGAGAATCGGGAGAAAGTGCGTGTGAGTTGCGTGCCGCAGAGCTGCAGGCAGGCGTTGGAGCGGACATCGCAGCAGGTGCCGAGGCGAAGATGCCGGGTACGGCGGCCGAGGTCACGAAAAATTCTCTGAAGATCCGGACCGGGGACGGACTGCTTTCGATTCTGGAGCTGCAGCCGGAGGGCAAGAAGCGCATGACAGTCGACGCGTTCCTGCGTGGCTATCCGGTAGAGCCGGGAGAGCTGTTCGGGGCCTGAAGAAAGAAAACAAAACAGTAAGGAGTTGATTTTATGTACGGTTACGGAGGCTATCACTATATGTTTGACTGGACCTATCTGCTGGTTCTCGCAGGACTCGGACTCTCGCTGATCGCGTCCGCGAATGTCAACGGTACGTTCAGCAAATATTCACGTGTCCGCGCAATGTGCGGGATGACAGGCGCGATGGCGGCGCAGAGAGTGCTGCAGCTGTCCGGTATCACGGACGTGCGTATCGAACACATTTCCGGGAAGCTGACGGATCACTATGATCCGAGAACGAAGACGCTGCGCCTTTCGGACAGTACCTATTCGTCAAATTCGGTCGCGGCAGTCTGCGTGGCGGCGCATGAGTGCGGACACGCCGTGCAGCACCAGGTCGGGTACGGGCCGCTTGTCCTGCGCAGCACGCTGGTGCCTGCGGCGAACTTTGGCTCGACGCTGGCGTGGCCGGTGTTTTTTGCGGGACTGATCTTTTCCATGCGGCCGCTGCTGACACTTGGCATCATCCTGTTTTCACTGGCGGTGGTGTTTCAGCTTGTGACGCTTCCGGTGGAGTTCAACGCGTCGTCCCGTGCCCTGAAGATCCTGGAGAGCGGGCATGTTCTGGGGGATGGCGAGCTTTCGGCCGGGAAAAAGGTGCTCGGCGCGGCGGCCATGACCTATGTGGCGAGTCTGGCGGCGTCTGTCCTGCAGCTTCTGCGTCTGGTGATTTTGGCGCGCGGGAGAGACAGGGACTGAGACTGAGACGGAAAGATCTGACGGCGGATCATCAGCGGCAGCCTGAGGACGGACAAGAACGAAACAGAAACGAAGCAGGAATAAAGCAGGAATAAAGCAGGAGCAAAACAGGAATAAAACAGGAGCATGGTATACGGGGGATGCCGGTATCTGAGGGGGATCCGGCAGTAAGAAGGGGAGAGACATATGGCAGGCCAGGTGAATTTGCGCGAGATCGCGCTGGGCATTCTGATGGAAATCACGGAGGAAGAGGCGTACAGTCACGTTGTGCTCCGTGAAGCACTGGAGAAGTACCAATATCTGGAAAAGAGAGACCGGGCTTTCATTTCTCGGACAGTGGAAGGCACGCTGGAGCACATCATGCAGATGGACTACATCATTGAGCAGTTTTCCAATGTCCCGGTCTACAATATGAAGCCGCTGATCCGCAATCTTCTGCGGATGTCGGTCTATCAGATGAAATATATGGACAGCGTGCCGGATGCTGCTGCGTGCAACGAGGCGGTTTCTCTGGCGTCGCGCAAAGGCTTTTACAACCTCAAGGGCTTTGTCAACGGGGTTCTGCGCAATACGGCGCGCAGGCTCAACCAGGTCAAGTATCCGGATCCTAAGGTGGAGCCGCTGCATTACCTGTCGGTGAAATATTCGTTCCCGATTTGGATGCTGAGCAAATGGGTGGCACAGTTCGGCTACGAGACGACGGAGAAGATCTGCCGCGATACCCATATGGAGAAGCCGACGGTCGTGCGCTGCAATCTGGCGCGTGCGTCGAAGGAGGAGATCATCGCGGAGCTGGAGGATCAGGGGATTACGGTGCGGCAGCATCCGTATCTCGACTATGCCCTTGAGATCTCGGACTACAATTACATCAAGGCTGTCTCCGCGTTCAAAAAGGGCTGGATTCAGGTGCAGGATATCAGCTCGATGCTGGTGGCGGAGGTCGCCGCCCCGAACTGGGGCGATACCTGCTTTGACGTCTGCGCGTCTCCGGGTGGCAAGAGCCTGCACATCGCGGACAAGCTGATGGGAAGCGGGTATGTGGAGGCGCGGGATGTGTCGGAATATAAGGTCAGCCTGATGCAGGAGAATATCGAGCGCACAGGCGCGATCAACATTCGTGCTGTCTTGAAGGATGCGACGGTGCGCGATCCGGAATCCGTGCAGAAGGCGGATATCGTCCTGGCGGATCTTCCGTGCTCCGGGCTGGGTGTGATCGGAAAGAAGCAGGACATCAAGTACAAGATGTCTGAGAAGCAGCAGCAGGATATCATCCGGCTGCAGAGAAGGATTCTGTCCGTTGTTCAGGAGTACGTCAAGCCGGATGGTGTGCTGATCTTCAGCACCTGCACGATCGGTGCGGATGAGAATCAATACAACGTCAAATGGTTTCTGGAAAATTATCCGTTCCGGCTGGAAAATATTGACCCGTATATCTGTGACGAGCTGAAGAGCAAGACGACGGAGGCCGGATATCTTCAGCTTCTGCCGGGCGTACATCGGTCGGACGGGTTTTTTATCGCAAGACTGCGAAGGGTGAGCGAACCGCAGGATGCGGACTATTATCTGGATCCGGAGGAAGGGCCGGACGAGGATTTCTATCTGGACGAGGAAGAATAGAAGATATGGGAAAGAAGGAGATACGGTCGCTGACGTTCGAGGAGCTTGCCGGGGAGATCACCGCGCTGGGCGAGAAAGCGTTTCGGGCAAAGCAGTTGTACAAGTGGATGCATGAGGAGCTGGCGGACAGCTTTGATGAGATGACGAATCTTTCAAAGGAGCTGCGACGAACACTCAGCGAAAGGTACGATTATACCCATCTTGAGCTGGTAGAGCGGAAAATATCTTCCATAGATGGGACGGAAAAGTATCTGTTCCGTCTTTTTGACGGGAATGTCATCGAGAGCGTACTGATGCGCTACCATCACGGGAATTCGGTCTGTATTTCCTCGCAGGCAGGCTGCCGGATGGGGTGTAGATTCTGCGCGTCGACAATCGGGGGATTGACACGAAATCTTCTCCCGTCAGAGATGCTGGACCAGATCTACCAGATTCAGAAGACCTCCGGTGAGCGCGTGTCAAATGTTGTGGTGATGGGAACCGGCGAGCCGTTAGACAATTATGAAAATTTACTTCGGTTCCTGCAGCTTCTGACGGATGAACACGGACTGCACATCAGCCAGAGGAATGTCACGGTCTCGACCTGCGGGATTGTCGAGAAGATTCGTGCGCTGGCGGAGGAAAGGATGCAGATTACGCTGGCTCTCTCCCTGCACGCGTCCAGCCAGGAGAAGAGGAGACAGCTGATGCCGATCGCACACAAATACGAGCTGCAGGATGTACTGGATGCCTGCAGATATTATTTTGAGTGTACCGGTCGGAGGATCACGTTTGAGTACAGCCTGGTGGGCGGCGTGAACGATACAAAACAAGACGCGAAGGAGCTCGCGGCTCTGCTTGCGGATCTCAACTGTCATGTCAATCTGATTCCGGTGAATCCGGTCAGGGAGCGAAGCTTTGTACAGCCGGATCGGAGTGTTGTGCTGGCTTTTCAGAAGGAGCTGGGGCGGTACGGGATCAATGCCACGGTCAGACGAGAGATGGGCCGTGATATCGCCGGGGCGTGCGGGCAACTCCGCAAGAGCTATATGGAAGGACAGGAAAAGAAAAACGGGTAAAACAGGGGACAGGAGATTCGGGCGTCAATAATCTCTTGTTCTTTTTTGTCTGCTGTGATAAAATAATTCATTATTAAATTATAAAGAATGAGTCATAACTGAAAGAAAAGAAAGGGAAGAACCGATATGAAGACGTATAGCATCACAGACATCGGCAAGAGAAGGACGTCGAATCAGGATTTTATCTACGCCTCTGACCAGGCTGTAGGAAGCCTTTCGAATCTGCTTGTGGTCGCGGACGGCATGGGTGGTCACAATGCGGGGGACTTCGCGTCGCGCTATACGGTTGAAACTATGGTAGACTATATAGAGAACGCGAAGGAGAAACGGCCGATTCCGCTGCTTGGAGCGGCGATTCATCAGGCGAATGATTTCGTGATCGAGAAGGCGAAATCCGATAAGTCGATGGAGGGAATGGGGACGACGGTGGTGGCAGCCACGCTCAGGGACGGTTACCTGTACGTTGCGAACGTCGGAGACAGCAGGCTGTATCTGATCGACCAGGAGATTGAGCAGATCACGAGGGACCATTCGCTTGTGGAGGAGATGATCCGGGCCGGCGAGCTTCAGAGAAAGGATGCGAGGAGCCATCCGGATCGCAACATCATTACAAGGGCGGTCGGCGTGCGCACACCGGTCAAGATTGATTTCTTTGATGTGAAGCTGGAGAAGGGCGACAAGATTTTGCTTTGCTCGGATGGCTTGACGAATATGGTGGAGGATGAGGACATTCTTCGCATTGTGAAAAAGAGCAGTTCGCTTGAGGAGGCGGCGAAGCATCTGGTCAATGAAGCGAACAAAAACGGAGGAAAAGACAACATTTCAGTAGTTCTTGCTGAATTCTAGCTGACAGGGGAAAAAATATGCTGAAGGTCGGAATGTTTATACAAAACAGATATGAGATAATATCGCGAATTGGCTCCGGCGGAATGGCTGATGTGTACAAGGCAAAGGATCATAAGCTGAATCGTTTCGTCGCTGTCAAGGTGCTCAAGCAGGAATTTCGGGATGATAAGGTGTTTATCTCGAAGTTTCGGGTGGAGGCACAGTCTGCGGCCGGGCTTGCGCACGCGAACATCGTGAATGTATACGATGTCGGGGAGGAAGCAGGCATCTATTATATCGTGATGGAGCTCGTCGAGGGCATCACCCTCAAGGAGTATATCAAGAACAAAGGGCGGCTCTCCGTGCGTGAGGCGACCAGCATTGCGCTGCAGATTTCAGCAGGGCTTGAGGCCGCGCACAACAACGGTATCATTCACCGCGACGTGAAGCCGCAGAATATCATTATCTCGACGGACGGGAAGGTCAAGGTGGCGGATTTCGGTATCGCGCGGGCCTCGACGACCAACACAGTCAATTCCAGCGTGATGGGTTCGGTGCATTACAGCTCTCCGGAGCAATCGCGTGGCGGCTACAGCGACGAGAAGAGCGACATCTATTCTCTGGGGATCACGATTTATGAGATGCTGACCGGTGAGGTGCCCTTCGACGGCGACACGGCTGTGGCTGTGGCGATCCGGCATCTTCAGGAGGAGGTGCGCGGGCCGAAGGAGCTGGTGCCGGAGATCCCGTACAGCACGAATCAGATCGTGCTCAAGTGCACCCAGAAGAGCCCGGACAGACGCTATGCGAACATGACAGAGCTGATCCGTGACCTGAGAGAATCGCTGGTGAATCCGGACGGGGACTTTGTGACGAGGACGACTGTGGACACGATGGCGAAGACGCGTGTCATGTCCAAGGATGAGCTTGGGCAGATCAACGCGGAGCCAAAGACGATGCCTGCGTATGACGAGTCGCTGGACGTCGGCGCGGCGGCGGGGCTGCATGTGCAGGAGACCGGCCCGACGCAGAACCGTGCGTACCAGCCGGGCAGTTATTACCAGAAGAGCACGTATCAGGAGGTAAGGCCCGGACAGAGCAGAGAGGGACAGTGGGAGTCGCTCGTCGAGAGCGAGGCGACCGATGAGAAGCAGCAGTACGATCCCTATTTTGATGCATATGAGAATCCGGACGATTATGCGATACATGACGGAAATTATCGCCTGGATGAGAGCTTTGTGCCGAGACAGCCGCGCAGCAGAGAGGATGACGGTGAGGTCGGATTGAATCCGAAGCTTGAGCGCGCTGTGACAATCGGCGGAATCATCGTGGCTGTCATCATCGGCTGCGTGTTCCTTGTGCTTGTGGCGAACGCGGTCGGACTGTTTCATTTCGGCGAGAAGCGGAAGGAGACTGAGAAGACGACGGAGGCGCCTACCGAGACAGAGGGAGTCCAGAAGGTTTCTGTGCCGGAGCTGTACGGGCGGGCAGAGGATGAAGCGCTGAAGCTGCTTGGCAACTACGGCCTGACCGGGAAAAAGACAGGCGAGGAGGATTCTTCCTCCTACAAGGCAGGGGAGGTCTGCCGTCAGTCGCCTGAGGCCGGACAGATGGTCGAGAAGGGTTCTACTGTCGAGTACAAGCTGGTGAAGGAAGCGCAGGAGATCGAGCTTCCGGATCTCTCCAATCAGGAGCAGAGCCAGGCGCAGGCGTATCTGCTGGCGCAAGGACTGCTGTGTGAGATCGATACATCGCGGCACAGCGATACGATTGCGGATGGATATGTGATCACGACTGAGCCGATGGCCGGTACGCGACTGAAGTCGGGCGATAAGGTGACAATCTTTGTCAGCCAGGGTGAGGAAGAAGAGATTGTCTATACGACGCCCTGGGATCTGACCGGATATACGGTAGAGCGCGCGAACGAGGCGCTCGAGATGCAGGAGTTGATCGCAGACTATAAATATGAGGCGAGCAATGAGATCGGAGAGGGACTTGTCATCCGCATGGATCCTCCCGCAAATACGGAGATCCCGCGCGGCTCGACGGTGACACTGTACATCAGCACCGGGTCTGAGCCTCAGCAGGGGGACGACGATAATATCACGATCGTGGACAACGGCGGCGGAACAGCTGGCAATACGGATACGACAGGCGCAGCGGGAACGGACGGCGCGGGCACATGGCGCTGCGACGCATCTCTGGAGACGCCGGTCGGATACGCGAATCAGAATGTGCGGATCACGCTGCTTCAGGATGGCGTCGGTGAGACGACCGTGTTTGAAGGCGCTGCGACATTCCCTTACCATCTGCAGGTGGATGGGGCGGCCGGAGTGTCGTCCGGGACAGCGTATGTGTATCTGCTCGACCCGACGACGGGAGAGTCTGTGAGCAAGATTGAGTATCCGGGCATTTCGTTTTATCAGGTGAACTGATGCAGGGAAAGATCATAAAAGGAATCGGCGGTTTTTACTATGTGCATGCTGAGGACGGGGCGCTGTATGAGTGCAGGGCGAAAGGAATTTTCCGCAAGGATGGAAAGAAGCCGCTGGTCGGGGACGATGTGGAAATATCTGTCATAGACGCGGAAGAGCGGACGGGAAATGTCGATCTTCTTCTTCCGAGGCGGAACGAGTTGATTCGTCCCGCGGCGGCAAATGTGGATCAGGCGCTGGTCGTCTTCGCGGCGGCCGCACCCAGGCCGAATTTGAATCTGCTGGACCGTTTTCTGATCATGATGCGACGGCAGAACATTCCGGTCATCATCTGTTTCAACAAGACGGATTTGACTACGCAGGAGGAGCTCGACAGGCTGGCGGCGATCTACCGGGATTGCGGAAGCGCAGTACATTTTCTCTGTGTAGCGCAGGACGAGGGTATCGCGGAGATACAGACGCTTCTGGAGGGAAAGACGACGGTGGTTGCGGGTCCGTCCGGCGTAGGGAAGTCGTCGCTGACAAATGCGCTGCAGACCTCCGTGCGGATGGAGGTTGGGGAGATCAGCCGTAGGATTGATCGGGGGAAGCACACGACGAGGCACACAGAGCTGATCGTGCTGCGGGAGAATACGTATTTTCTGGACACTCCAGGCTTCAGTTCGCTGTATTTGCCGGGATTTACACCGGAGGAGCTGAGAGACTGCTTCTGCGAGTTTACGCCCTATGCGCCGAACTGTCGCTTTCAGAGCTGTATGCATATAAGCGAGCCGGACTGCGCGGTGAAGGAGGCGCTCGCAGAGGGGAAGATTGCCAGACAGCGATATGAAAATTATGTTTTGCTGGCACAGGAGCTTCGCGAGAGAAAACGCTATTGAGAATTCCAGAAAAGAAGTAACATGTAATGTGTAGGAGAGCGAAACTTTTCGACAAATTTCGGAGGATATCATTTTCGTTCTCAAATGAAAAAAACTCGGATTGACAAGAAAAAAGGGAGGCTGTCGCGAAATGCCGCGACGGCCTTCTGTGAATTTTTGATTCCAAAATGGGGAATTATGTCGAGCGGTTTCTGGCAGAAGCTATTGTTTCTTGTCGGTTTATGTGCTAAACTGTGACTTGCCTGGAGGAAAAATGGTGAAAAAGGAAAACAAAAGAAACGGAACAGGCACAATGGAAGAAGACATAAGAAAAGAAATGGAGACGACAATATGAAGCTTGGAATTGTAGGGCTGCCAAACGTAGGCAAGAGCACACTGTTCAATTCTCTGACGAAGGCAGGGGCAGAGTCTGCAAACTATCCGTTCTGCACAATCGACCCGAATGTCGGAGTGGTTGCAGTGCCGGATGAGCGTTTGAAGCTGCTGACAGATCTGTACCACTCAGCAAAGACCACGCCGGCTGTGATTGAGTTTGTGGACATCGCCGGGCTGGTGAAGGGCGCTTCGAAGGGCGAAGGCCTGGGGAACCAGTTCCTTGCGAACATCCGGGAAGTGGATGCGGTCGTGCATGTCGTGCGCTGCTTTGAGGATTCGAATGTGATCCATGTGGACGGTTCGGTTGACCCGGTGCGTGATATCGAGACGATCAATCTGGAGCTTATTTTCTCAGATCTCGAGATCCTGGAGCGCCGTATCGCGAAGACGGCGCGCGCGGCCCGGAACGACAAGGTGCAGGCGAAGGAGCTTCAGCTTTTGGAGAAGCTGAAGGCGCATCTGGAAGCCGAAAAGCTTGCAATTACCTACGAGCCGGCGGACGACGATGAGGCGGCTTGGCTTCCGCAGTACAACCTGCTCACGGCGAAACCGGTGATCTTTGCCGCAAATGTAGCTGAGGACGACCTTGCGGACGATGGGACGTCCAATTCTTATGTGCAGGCGGTGCGCGACTATGCAGCGTCCTCCGGAAGCGAGGTGTTTGTGATCTGCGCGAAGATCGAGCAGGAGATCGCGGAGCTCGACGATGATGAAAAGCAAATGTTTCTCGAAGATCTTGGATTGAAAGAGTCCGGGCTGGAGAAACTGATCAGGGCGAGCTATTCGCTGTTGGGTCTTTTGAGCTTCCTGACCGCAGGCGAGACAGAGACACGCGCGTGGACGATCAAAAGGGGTATGAAGGCTCCGCAGGCGGCCGGCAAGATCCATTCGGATTTCGAGCGCGGCTTCATCCGCGCGGAGGTCGTCAACTATCGCGATCTTCTGGATTGCGGCTCGTACCCGGCCGCGAAGGAGAAAGGACTCGTTCGTCTCGAGGGCAAGGAGTATGTTGTGCAGGATGGGGATGTGATCCTATTTCGATTCAACGTATGAATGAAAGGAGGCCGCCGCATGGGTTCGATACGCTTCCCACATCTGGGGATTACTCTGGATCATGTCATCAAGTCCGTCTCGATCGGCGGCTTCGAGATCGCCTGCTACGGGATTGTGCTCGCGTTCGCGATGGTGACAGGTTTGCTGCTTGCGATGAGGGTCGCGAAGGCGACCGGGCAGAACCCGGATGATTATTTTGATCTGGGGCTCACGGCGATCGTCATCTCCGTGATCTGCGCGCGGATCTATTACGTCGTGTTTTCCTGGGACTATTATCGGGAGCATTTGTCTGAGATCATCAACCTCCGGCAGGGCGGGCTTGCGATCTACGGCGGAGTGATCGGCGGGGTGACGACGGTTCTGATCTTTGCGAGAGTGCGAAAACTGGGTTGCTTCCGGGCGCTTGACACTGCTGTCATCGGACTGGTGTGGGGACAGATGGTAGGAAGATGGGGGAACTTTTTTAACCGGGAAGCCTTTGGCGGATACACGGACGGTCTGCTGGCGATGCAGCTGCCGGTAAGTGATGTGCGCGCCCACGAGATCACAGACGTGATGCGCTCACATATACAGACGGTTGACGGCGTGCCGTACATTCAGGTACATCCGACCTTTTTCTACGAGTCGGTGTGGAACCTCGGCGTGCTGCTGATTCTTCTGTTTCTGACATTTCGCGTCAGAGAAAAATTTGACGGTATGGTTTTTCTGAGTTATCTTCTGCTTTACGGGATGGGGCGATTCTGGATTGAAGGGCTGCGCACCGACCAGCTCCTGTGGCCGGGAACCGGCCTTGCGGTCTCGCAGCTTCTGTCGGGAATCCTCGCCGTGATATCGGTCGTATTGTTGCTCATAGGGAAAAAACATAAGAAAGGGACCAAAGAATATGAATCCAAAAGAACAACTGAAAAGAAAGATTGAGGAGGAGCGTGAAAAGCTCAACAAATTGCTTGCAGGTGGAGGCCGGGTGGAGGATGCTTACGAGCAGAGCCGCGTGGTGGATGAGCTGATCGAGCAGTATATGGAAGAGTAAATCCATGAAAAAATAATTAGATTTCACGAAAAGAAGGAAGACCGACGCAAGATTTTGCGCCGGTCTTCCTTCTTTTCCACAATATGTTGTGCCTCAAAAAAGTTAACTAAATTGTAAAAACTTAGTGCAAAATTGTGCTTGTATTTTGTGCAAATCTACTGTATGATAGGTGTCAAGTGGTAGAAAGTGGTGTGATGTGGTATCAGGTGGTGCCAAAAGGAAGAGACCCGCCCAAATATCACAGCAAAGGGAACACCGGTATGCAGCCGCTTGTTGCTGGTTACAGAGGGAACAGTAACGAATGAGGTGCGGTCATGATGTTTATGGGTGAATACAATCATACGATTGACACCAAGGGCAGACTGATCATCCCGTCGAAGTTCAGGGACTTGTTGGGGGACGAGTTCATTGTCACGAAGGGATTGGATGGATGCCTGTTTGTGTTTCCCAAAAACGAATGGCAGATCATCGAAGAGAAGCTGCGTACGCTGCCACTGAACAACAAGAGCGCCAGAAAATTTACGCGTTTTTTGGTAGCCGGGGCTACCACATGCGAGCTGGACAAGCAGGGAAGAATTCTTCTGCCGCAGGTGCTGAGGGATTTCGCGCAGCTCGAGAAGGATGTGGTGCTGGCGGGCAACCTGAACCGTGTAGAAATCTGGAGTAAGGCGAACTGGACGGAAACCAATGCGTATGACGATATGGACGATATCGCGGACAGCATGACAGACTTTGGCCTGAGCATATAACCTGGGGAGGATTGTATGGAATTCAGTCATACATCTGTACTGCTGAAGGAAAGCATTGAAGCGTTGCGCATACGGCCAGATGGAATTTATGTGGACGGCACGCTTGGCGGCGGGGGACATTCTCTGGAGATCTGCAGCCGGTTATCTGAAAAGGGCAGACTGATCGGCATAGACCAGGATGCGGCCGCGATCGAGGCAGCCACAAGGCGATTGAAGTTGTTCGAAGACCGGGTGACCATCCTCCGTGCGAACTATCGCGACATGAGAAGGGAGCTCGGCCGCTTAGGCATTACATCTGTAGATGGAGTCATTTTGGATCTGGGGGTCTCATCCTATCAGCTCGATGAGGCAAGCCGCGGCTTTACGTACAGGGAGGACGCGCCGCTGGACATGCGGATGGATCAGCGGCAGACCATGAGTGCCAGAGATATTGTGAACGGGTACAGCGAGTCGGAATTGTACCGGATCATCCGTGATTACGGGGAAGAACGATTTGCGAAGAATATCGCCAGGCACATCGTAACTGCACGAAATCAAAAAACATTGGAAACAACTGGGGAGTTAATTCATGTTATAAAAGCGGCGATACCTGCGAAAGCAAGAGCGGTGGGGGGACACCCGGCCAAAAGGACCTTCCAGGCGATCCGGATCGAGTTGAACCGGGAGCTTGAAGTCCTGGAGAATTCACTGGACGACATGATCGAGCTTCTGAATGACGGGGGACGCATCTGCGTGATCACGTTTCACTCGCTGGAGGATCGGATCGTAAAGGAGAAATTCAGACAAAATGAACATCCATGTACCTGCCCGAAGGAATTTCCGGTCTGTGTGTGCGGAAAGAAATCGAAGGGGAGAGTCGTCACGCGAAAGCCGATCGTGCCGTCGGAGCAGGAGCTGGAGGAAAATAGAAGGGCAAAAAGCGCAAAGCTGAGAGTTTTTGAGCGGGAGTACAGCAGATAGCAGCGACTTGGCGGCGGTTCAATACTTGCCGCCGCGGAAGAAGAGAAGGGCTTCGGTGGCTGCGAGAAATTATACAGGGGTGTAA
Source organism: uncultured Lachnospiraceae bacterium (assembly GCA_947629385.1). GTDB lineage: Bacteria > Bacillota > Clostridia > Lachnospirales > Lachnospiraceae > Choladousia. The sequence goes on along the minus strand of CANRDO010000007.1, from coordinate 20,167 downwards.
AAAATGGCAAAAACGCAGAGCATGGGCGGCGCGGCAAGCAGCCGCCAGGGGAGACATGAAAACGGAAGGACTTATGTGTACGTCGACGGGACGGCCGTGCGCAAGCTTCAGACCGCACCACAGCCACAGGAAAGACGACAGAATCCGTCTGCCAGCCAGAGAACAAAGAGAAATAGAGAACGGGCACTTTCCATGAATCTGGGATATGTTCTGTTTCTGACGGTCGCAGCCGTAGTCACCGTGTTTATGTGCGTGAATTTCCTGCAGCTTCAGGCGATGGAGACCAGACTTCAGAAGGAAGTGACCTCTCTCGAGACACAGCTTGACGCCGCGATCCTTGAAAATGACTCAGACTATAATCGAATCATGACGAGTGTGGACATGGAGCAAGTCAAGAATGTGGCTATGAACGAGCTCGGCATGGTGTATGCGAAGAAATCGCAGATTGTGACCTATGAGATCGAAAACAGCGATTATGTAAGGCAGTACACTGATGTGCCAAAAGGCTAAAAAGGTTAAAATCAGGTGAGGCAGTTGGCAAGAAGCAGCCGTACAAAAAGAGAACGAAGATTTACCAGAAAAATGCAAATAAAGCTTTTGGCTGTATTTGCATTCATTTTATTGTTTCTGATTATCATTTTGCTTCGCATCGTGTTTATCAATGTGAAGAGCGGAGACCGCTACGCAAAGCAGGTTCTCTCGCAGGAAAACTACGACAGTCAGGTGCTCTACAGCAGAAGGGGCGAGATTACAGACCGAAACGGCAGGACATTGGCCTACAGCGAGAAGGTTTACAATCTTGTCTTGGATTGCAAAGCGGTCAATGAGAATGAAGACTATCTGGAGCCGACGATCCGGGCGCTCGTGAACGTGTTCGGCCTTGACAGCGCCGAGCTGCGCGAGCGGATCACCTCGGAGAAGACGCGCGACAGCCAGTATCAGATCATACAGGAGTTGGTGTCAGAGGATCAGAAGGATGAGTTTTCTGCGTATCTTGAGTCTTATGACGATGACAGTCTGACGAAGGAAGAGCGAAAAGAGAAGGCGGCGGAGCTTTCGAACGTGAAGGGTGTATGGTTCGAGGAGAAGTTCATCCGCAAATATCCCCTGGACAGTCTTGCAAGCAATGTCGTCGGCTTTTCGAATGCAATCGGCGACGGCATTGTAGGGTTGGAGTCTTACTACGATTCTCAGCTCAAGGGGACGAACGGCCGTGTCTTTGGCTATCTCAATGAAAATCAGGAATATCAGAAAAAGACGATCCCGCCGGAGAACGGATGCACGCTTCAGACGACGCTTGACATCAACCTTCAGCAGATCGTAGAGAAATATATCGCAGAGTTTGACGAGACGTATGGTGAGGATCACGACGACGGCACGGCGAAGCACGGGGCGAAGAATATCGGTGTTGTCATCATGGATCCGAACAGCGGGAGCATCCTCGCAATGGGGACGAATTCCAGCTTCAACCTGAATGACCCGATGAACCTGAACGATTGGTACACGGAATCAGAGATCAAGTCGATGACGGAAGAAGAGTATGTGGACGCGCTGAACGCGATGTGGAGTAATTTCTGTGTTTCAGACGGTATCGAGCCGGGTTCCACGTTCAAGCCGATCACGGTATCCTCTGCGCTCGAGTGCGGAGCGGTGACGACGAACGATCATTTCTACTGCGATGGCGGTGAATTTATCACAGACACAGAGATTCACTGCGACGCATATCCAAATGCGCACGGCGACCAGACGCTTGGCGACGTGCTCAAGAACTCCTGCAATGACGGCTTGATGCAGATCGGTATGAAGCTGACGGTCCCACGCTTTATTCAGTACCAGTCTCTCTTTAATTTCGGCAAGCCGACCGGGATCGATCTGCCAAACGAATCTGCAGGTTCAGTCTACAACCGCGATACGATGAACGAGGTTGAGCTGGCGACCTGTACGTTCGGACAGGGGCTTACCTGTACGATGATTCAGGAGATCAGCGCGTTTTCCGCGGTCATCAACGGCGGCTATTACTATCAGCCTCATGTGGTGGATAAGATTCTTGACGAGGACGGAAAGGTGATCAAGAGCTCGGGAAGCCTGCTCCTGAAGCAGACAATCTCGAACGATGTGTCTGATACTCTGCGTGGTTTCCTGGAGGTTGCAGTGCAGGAAGGTACTGGACGTCACGCGCAGGTGCCGGGCTATCGAATCGGAGGAAAGACCGGTACTGCAGAGAAGATCGATCCTGAAACTGGAACACGTGCAAAAGGAAAATACTTGGTTTCCTTTATCGGAGCGGCTCCGATCAACGATCCGGAGGTCGTGATCTATGTTATCGTCGATGAGCCGAATGTGGCCAATCAGGCGAACAGCACCTTCGCGCAGGAGGTCTATCGCAAGATTGCGATGGAAGCACTTCCCTATCTTGGCATCTATCCGACCGAAGAGGTGACCGACGAGCTGCTGGCTTCGCTCGGGCTGAGCAGAGAGGATATGGGAGACGATGTCGTGCAGATCTTTGACGCGATTGATTCGTACGGCACATATCACAGGGATGCCAGAGTGGAAGATGGAAAGATTGTAGACAGCAATGGAAATGAGATTGCGGGTGCGTACATTGCAGAGGATGGCACCGTGTATGACGCGGTGATGAATCCGGTGTCCTTCGTAAAGGTTGCAGGTACGCAGGAGGTGATCGATCCCAAGACGGACAATCCGGGGCTTGCGCTTCCGCCGTCCGGGAATGCGGACGGGACGGATCAGGCGACCGTGTGGGACGGCACTGCGACTGATGAGAATACGAATGCCGGAGACGCAAAAGGAGAGTAAGCGTCTCAAAATGGTTTGAGCAGGTCTGCGCATAGCCTTGCAGGAACGATAATATACTGTAATAAAATACTTGTGAGGCTGTCCATGCAGAAAACAAGACCATTTCATCGCCGGAAAATGGTGGTGATCTTTCTTGGATGTATGCTTGCCCTGCTCTTCCTGGGCGGACGTCTGGCACAGCTGATGATTGTGGAATCTGAGCATTATGCGACGCTGGCAGAGGATCTGCACGAGCGGGAGCGCTCGATCAAGGCGGCGCGCGGGAGGATTCTGGACCGCAACGGAACCGTCCTGGCGGACAATCGAACCGTCTGTACCGTGTCTGTGATCCACAGTCAGCTTGAAGATCCCGAGCGGGTGATCGAGGTGCTGACGAAGGAGCTGGAGCTTCCGGAGGAGACGGTGCGCAAGCGAGTCGAGAAGGTCAGCTCGATTGAACGCGTCCGCCAGAATGTCGACAAGGAGACCGGAGACCGGATTCGCAATTACAAGCTGGCCGGTGTGAAGGTGGATGAGGATTACCGCAGATATTATCCGTTCGGGAGTATGGCGTCCAAGGTGCTCGGCTTCACGGGCGGCGATAACCAGGGAATCATTGGGCTGGAGGTCGAATATGAAGAGGAGCTCTCCGGGACGCCCGGAAAGATCCTGACGCTGACCGACGCGAGAGGCGTGGAGCTTGCCGATACCGGCGAGAGCCGGCAGGAGCCCGTTCCGGGCAACGACCTCGTGATTAGCCTTGACTATAATATACAGAAGTATGCAGAACAGGCCGCATATCAGGTGATGGAACAGAAGCAGGCAGACAGCGTCTCAATCCTGATCATGAATCCGAAGAACGGCGAGATCTACGCGATGACGAACGTGCCGGAGTTTGACCTGAATGATCCGTACACGTTGCTGCCGCAGTATCTTCCGCAGGAAGCAGTTGCGGAGACTGCGGGGAGCGGTATATCCGTGGCGGACGATGTGACGGCGGCGGCATCCGGCGCTCAGCTGCCTGCGGCATCCGGAGATACGCTCACGGGCGAGGCGCTGCAGGACGCGCTGAACCGTATGTGGCGCAACGGCTGCATCAACGACACCTACGAGCCGGGCTCGACCTTCAAGATCATCACGTCATCCGCGGGTCTGGAGGCGGGGGTCGTCTCGCTGAACGACAGTTTCTCCTGTCCGGGCTTCAAGATCGTGGAGGACCGCAGGATACGCTGCCACAAGGTGGGAGGACACGGAGCCGAGACCTTTGTGCAGGGAATTCAGAATTCCTGCAATCCGGTGTTTATCGAGGTAGGGCTGCGGCTGGGCGTAGATCGGTATTTTTCGTATTTTGACAAGTTCGGGCTGAATGAGAAGACCGGCATCGACCTTCCCGGGGAAGCCGCCACGATCATGCACAAAAAGGAAAACGTCGGGCAGGTAGAGCTGGCCACGATCTCCTTCGGGCAGTCCTTTCAGATCACGCCGGTGCAGCTTGCCGCTACGGTCAGTTCCATCATCAACGGCGGTACGCGCGTCACACCGCACTTCGGTGTGAGCGTATACGCGGACGACGGCGCGCTGGCCGGCGTGTATCAATACGACGACGGAAAGCGGATTCTGTCCGAGAAGACGTCAGAGACCATGCGCTATCTGCTGGAGCAGGTGGTGGACGGCGGCTCCGGGAAAAACGCGTATATCGAAGGCTACCGCATCGGCGGCAAGACGGCCACATCCGAGACGCTGCCGAGAAGCGCGAACAAATACATATCCTCCTTTATAGGCTTTGCGCCTGCGGATGATCCGCAGGTGCTGGGCCTGTGCATCATCAACAATCCTCAGGGAGTTTACTATGGCGGGACGATTGCCGCGCCGGTGGTCCGGGGGATGTTTGAGAATATATTGCCGTATCTGGGAATAGAGAAAAATGGATGAGGAAACATAACAAAAGATAGAGAGAACGAGGTGTGTGATGATATTAAATCAGGATGTATTGATTCCGTTATTTCTGGCATTTGCGATCAGCGTGGCCCTCAGCCCGTTTGTGATCCCGTTTCTTCAAAAGCTGAAGGTCGGGCAGACGGAGCGCGAGGAGGGGGTGAAGTCCCATCTGAAAAAGGCGGGTACTCCGACGATGGGCGGCCTGATCATACTGATCAGTGTCGCGGTGACCGCTCTCTTTTATATCAGACGCTTTCCGCGTGTCGTCCCGGTGCTGTTTCTGCTGGTCGGTTTCGGGATCATCGGTTTTCTTGACGATTATCTGAAGGTAGTGCTGCGGCGGTCTGACGGGCTGTACCCGAAGCAGAAGATGCTCGGGCAGATCATCGTGACGACAATCTTCCTCGCGTATATCTGGTTTATGGATAAGTCCTGTCTGGATCTTCTGATCCCGTTTTCGGGAGGAAAGGTGATCTCGGGAAATGTGATGCATATCGTCGCGATCCCGCTGGCCTACTTTGCGATCATCGGCACAGTCAACGGCGTGAACTTCACCGACGGACTCGATGGTCTTGCGACCGGCGTCACGACGATGGTTGCGGTGTTCTACACGGTTGCGTCCCTGATTCTGGGCGGCGGGATCCAGCCGCTGACGGCGGCCGTGACCGGAGCGCTTCTTGGCTTTCTGCTTTTCAACGTCTATCCGGCGAAGGTGTTTATGGGGGACACGGGCTCCCTGGCGCTCGGCGGTTTTGTGGCAGGCTCCGCCTATATGATGAAAATGCCGATTTTTATCATGATCGTTGGTCTGATCTACCTCGTGGAGGTGCTTTCGGTCATCATACAGGTGACCTATTTCAAAAAGACCGGCGGCAAGCGGATATTCAAGATGGCGCCGATCCATCATCATTTTGAGCTGTGCGGCTGGTCGGAGACGCGCGTTGTGACGGTGTTTACCGTGATCACAGCGTTTTTGTGCCTGATCGGTCTGGCCGGAATCGGGTGACGCAGGCTATCCGGGCTTGTGGGAGGCCTGGCAGATGAAAGAAAAATGTGCGGCGATGAGCCGGGAGAAAAAGGAAAGAGGATGACGATGGACTTCAAAGGGAAAAAGGTTCTGGTTTTCGGGGCCGGGATCAGCGGCGTCGGCGCGGTGAAGCTTCTGGCCGAGCAGGGCGCGGATATCATCTGGTATGACGGCAACGGGGAGCTCGACGAGGCGGAGCTTCGCGGAAAGCTTGAGGAGGCGGGCGCAAAGCTGTCGCGAGACGGACTGCGTATTGTGCTCGGGGAGCTTGGGGAGGAGCTGATCGGCCGGCTTTCCCTTGTGATCTTAAGTCCCGGGGTGCCGACAGATCTGCCTCTTGTGGGGAAATTCCGCCTGGCGGGAATCCGCATCTGGGGCGAGGTTGAGCTGGCCTGGGAGTGCGGAAAAGGAGAAGTGCTGGCGGTCACGGGGACGAACGGCAAGACGACGACGACCAGTCTTCTGGGCGAGATCATGCGCGCGTACAAAGACGAGGTGTACGTGGTCGGCAATATCGGGACGTCCTACACGGGCGTCGTATCGCAGATGACAGAGCAGGCGGTCACGGTGGCAGAGATCAGCAGCTTCCAGCTCGAGACAATCGAGACCTTCGCGCCGAGAGTGAGCGCGATCCTGAACATCACACCGGATCATCTGAACCGTCACCACACGATGGAGGAGTACATAAGGGTCAAGGAGCTGATCACGAAAAACCAGGGAGCGAATGATGTCTGCGTGCTCAACTACGAGGACGAGATTTTGCGCGAATTCGGAAAAAGCCTGAAGACAGGGGTTATATACTTCAGCAGTCTGCATACACTGGAAGAGGGAATTTATCTAGAAAAAGAGGATATCATATATGACAGGGCGGGGCAGCGGATCCGCCTGTGCTCCGTGCGGGAGCTGAATCTGGTGGGGCGGCATAATTACGAGAATGTGATGGCTGCCGCCGCGATGGCGCTCGCGTACGGAGTTCCCACGGATATCGTCCGCAGGGTGATCTGTGAATTCAAGGCGGTCGAGCACCGCATCGAGTTTGTGAGGGAGCACCGCGGAGTCGTCTACTACAATGATTCCAAGGGGACGAACCCCGACGCGGCGATCAAGGGCATTCAGGCGATGGACCGCCCGACGCTGCTGATCGGCGGAGGTTACGACAAGAATTCCTCCTATGAGGAGTGGATACGGGCGTTTGACGGAAAGGTAAAATATCTGGTGCTGATAGGACAGACGAGAGAGAAGATCGCGCAAACGGCCAGAGAATGCGGCTTCGGGGATATCATCCTTGCAGATTCGCTGGAGGAGGCCGTACAGGTCTGTGCGGACCGGGCGGTGAGCGGAGACGCCGTTTTGCTGTCGCCGGCCTGCGCGAGCTGGGGCATGTTCCCGAACTACGAGGTGCGGGGCAGGCGCTTTAAGGAACTGGTAAACCAACTGGCATAGGAAGTGGATGTATGCGCGCGAAACAGGGGAAACCGGACGGTTTTCTGCTTGCGGCTGTTCTGTTCCTGACAGTGTTCGGCATGGTTGTGCTCTACAGCATGAGCGCGTACAACGGCCGGGTGCGTTTCGGGGACTCCGCATACTACTTTAAGAAGCAGCTTTTTGCGCTGGCGTTGGGACTGGCGGCGATGTACGGGGTATCCTGCATGGATTATCACGCACTTCTGAAGCTGTCGGTGCCGGCCTATCTGATATCGCTCGCGTTATCCGGGGCGGTGCTGCTGTTCGGCGATGCGTACAATGGCTCCAGGCGCTGGCTGTCGATCGGACCGCTGTCGTTTCAGCCGGCGGAATACGCGAAGCCGGCGGTGATTTTGCTCCTGGCGGGCTTTGTCAGCCGCATGGATCGAAAAAAGAGCGGCCGGATGATCGCGGCCGTGATGCTTATGGTTCTTCCGATTGTGGGACTGGTGGGCACAAACAACTTAAGCACGGCTGTCATTATCCTCGGGATTGCCGTACTGATGATTTTTATCTCGAATCCGAAATACCTGCCTTTTCTGTGGATCCTTTTGGCGGGAAGCGGATTCCTTGGGATATTCCTCAGCCTGGAGTCGTACCGTCTGGAACGGCTGGCGATCTGGCGAAATCCGGAGCTTTATGAGAAAGGATTTCAGACGCTGCAGGGGCTGTATGCAATCGGCTCCGGCGGGCTGTTCGGACGGGGCTTAGGCAACAGCCTTCAAAAGCTCGGCTTCGTGCCGGAAGCCCAGAATGATATGATATTTTCGGTCATCTGTGAGGAGCTGGGACTCTTCGGAGCGCTCCTTTTGATGCTTCTGTTTTTGCTTCTTCTGTGGCGTTTTATGGTGATCGCCACACACGCTCCGGATTTGTTCGGTTCGCTGATCGTGGCCGGGATCATGGGGCACATCGCGATCCAGGTCATCCTGAATATCGCGGTGGTCACGAATACGATTCCAAACACGGGGATCACGCTGCCGTTTATCAGCTATGGCGGCACTTCGGTGCTTTTCCTGCTCTCGGAGATGGGGCTTGCCCTCTCTGTGAGTCGCTATCGCAGGACCTGACAACAAAGGCTCGGTAAGTCTCGCAATGACACAGTAGTTGGCCTGCACGCAAGCACCGGATGATGAGTCGGCCGACCTGCCTGCGAGTCACAGAAAGTCATTCTCCGGCATATACTGGGGTATATGGTGTCCGGCGGGGCGTGGGAGCGCTTCCGGCGGAATGGAAAGCCGGGGGATGGATTTGGGCAGTCTTGAGATTACGGGAGGCGTGCCTCTGCACGGCGAGATTCGTATACAGGGTTCCAAAAACGCGGTGCTGCCGATACTGGCGGCCTGCATACTGGGAGAGGGAGTCTGTGTTATAGAGAATTGTCCGCAGATTAAGGATGTGGCAGATACGTTGGAGATCATGCGACATCTGGGATGTCAGATACAGTGCGCAGGCAACACTGTTCAGATTGATGCGTCAGGCGTCAGCACATTTGAGACGGGCGGGGAGGAGGCGGCGAGGATCCGTTCCTCTGTCCTGTTCCTGGGGGCCCTGCTCGGAAGAATGGGAAAAGCCGTGCTGCCGCTTCCGGGAGGCTGCGCGATCGGGGAGCGGCCGATCGATCAGCATATCGCGGCGCTTCGACAGCTCGGCGCGAGGTTTTATCTGGAAGAGAAAATCACAGCGGACGCAGCCGATCTGCGGGGCGGGCAGGTGTACCTGGGCATGCCGAGCGTCGGTGCGACCGAGAACGCGATTCTGGCCTCTGTGCCGGCACAGGGGGAGACGACCATTTTCCATGCGGCGAGAGAGCCGGAGATCGATGAGCTCTGCGAGTTTTTGCGAAGGCGAGGCGCGCAGATCAGCCGCACGCCGGAGGGGGATTTGCGTATCCTGGGCGGCAGAAGGCTCGGCGCGGTGCGCTACCGCATGAAGCCGGACCGGATTGTTGCCGGGACCTATCTGCTCGCGGCAGTCGCCACGAGAGGACAGGTTGCGATCAGCGACTTTCCGTGTCAGGAGCTGAATGCTTTGACAACGGTTTTTCACGACATGGGGGTTTCGACGATCTGCGGAGAGGATCGCATTGAGGTCAATGCCGAGCGGCCGCTTCGTGCCCTTCCTTATCTGGAGACAGCGCCATATCCCGGCTTTCCGACCGATCTGCAGTCGCCCCTGATGGCGGTATTGTGTCGCGCACGGGGGGAAAGCCAAATCTGTGAGACGATATTTGAAAACAGGTTCCGGACGATACCTGAGCTGCAAAAGATGGGAGCAAGGATTTGTGCGGAGGGCAGATGCGCAGTAGTAAAGGGAGTCCCGGCGCTCGTGCCGGCCGGTCTGGCGGCGCCGGATCTGCGCGGAGGGGCGGCGCTGGTGATCGCCGCGCTTCAGGCGGATGGGACCTCCGTGATTCGAAATACAGGTTATATCGAGCGAGGATATGAGGATATTTGCCGGGATCTGCGCGCGCTCGGGGCAGAGATCCGGTGGAGCGATAACGGATAAATCAGGCAAGGTTCTAAAAGATACGGGGGAAGAAATGGCACAGAACAAACGAACGAGAAGAAAGGTGAGAATTGCGAAAGCAGCGGCTGCGCTGACTGTGCTTGTGCTTTTGCTGATTTTTATCCTTTTGTTCCGAGTCAGGAAAATACAGGTGTACGGCAATGATCATCACTCTGCCGAGGAGATTTCCGCGGGGATACTCGACGATGTTTTTATGAAGAACACCGTATATATGCTGTGGAAATACAGGGATGGAAAAGTGCCGTCCGGCATGCCGTATCTGGAATCTTTGCATGTGCAGCTGAAGTCACCGTTGCAGATCGATGTGCACGTGACAGAGAAGAAGCCGGTGGCATATTTTGACAAGGGAGGCTGTGTCTATATTGACCAGGAGGGAACCGTGATCGAGATCACGGACCATACCTATGACGGAATCCCGATTGTCACGGGGGTAGCCATGGAAGATCCTTTGATCTATCAGAAGCTTCCTGCGCAGAGCAGCGCCCAGCTTCGAACCATTCTCAGCCTGACACAGCTTCTGTCCTATCAAGCTGTGGTCGCCGATGAGATTCGTTTTGGCGAAAATATGGAGATCACGGTTTTTGCAAGCAATATTGAGATACAGCTTGGACAGGATGAATATCTGGAAGAGAAGATCGCGAATCTTGCGAAAATTCTCCCCCGTCTGGACGGGCAGAGCGGAACACTTCACCTGGAAGGCTTTACCGGGCGCAATGAACAGGTGCCGTTCACGCCGTCTGATGCGGCAGATGAATCGCAGAGTGGAGACGGAGATTCAGGTTCAGGAGAAAACGCTGGGGATGATACCTCCGGCGAGGATGGACAGGCTGCAGGCGGAGAGGGATCCGGGGATGGACAGGCCGCAGACGGAGAGAATTCCGCGGATGGTCAGGCCGGCGAGGATGGACAAGCCGACGAAAACGGAGGCGGCACGGTCTATCCGATGGTCTTTAATTCCTCAGGAACGTTGGTTTATAACGTCCATGTCGAGAACGGTACGGTCGTCGACGAGTATGGCAATCCGGTACCGGGCGTCACGGTCAATGAGAACGGAAATGTCGTGGACGCGTATATGAATGAATACGATTCCTCGACCGGAGAGTGGATCCAGCCGTAACTTTTTATAAAAAGATACTATTATTTTGAAAATGGGACTTGATAAATTCTGCGAGAACCTATATTATAAAGGCAGTACGGTGGAATAGTGGGGAAGTCTGCAAGTATGCCGCCGGGATAAAGGGGAAGTATAAATAGGGTATCCCCGAGAAATGCTGTTTCGAAGAGGGGTTTGCCCGGTACGAAAAGGAGGAAACACGGTGTTAGAGATTATGTCAAACGAAACGGAATCTGCTGCGAAGATTATAGTGATCGGCGTCGGCGGTGGAGGAAACAACGCGGTCAGCCGAATGGTTGAGGATACGATCGTAGGGGTAGAGTTTATCGGGATCAACACAGATAAGCAGGATCTGCTCCGGTGCAAGGCTCCGACCACGATCCAGATCGGCGAGAAGGTCACGAAGGGTCTCGGCGCCGGCGCGAAGCCGGAGGTAGGCCAGCAGGCAGCCGAGGAGAGCGCTGAGGAGATCCGCCAGGCGATCCAGGGCGCGGACATGGTGTTTGTCACCTGCGGTATGGGTGGCGGTACCGGTACAGGTGCGGCTCCGATCGTCGCGGGCATCGCGAAGGAGATGGGTATCCTGACGGTAGGCGTTGTGACGAAGCCGTTCCGTTTTGAGGCCAAGACACGTATGAATAACGCCCTGATGGGCATTGAGAAGCTCAAGAACAACGTAGATACACTGATCGTCATTCCGAACGACAAGCTGCTTGAGATCGTAGATCGCCGGACCACAATGCCGGAGGCGCTGAAGAAGGCGGACGAGGTGCTTCAGCAGGCGGTGCAGGGCATCACGGATCTGATCAATCTGCCGGCTCTGATCAACCTCGATTTCGCGGACGTACAGACGGTCATGACCGACAAGGGCATCGCTCATATCGGTATCGGACAGGCCAAGGGCGACGACAAGGCGCTCGAGGCAGTGAAGCAGGCGGTTTCCAGCCCGCTGCTTGAGACCTCGATCGCGGGTGCGACGCATGTGATCATCAATATTTCCGGCGACATTTCCCTGATCGACGCGAACGACGCGGCGAGCTATGTACAGGAGATGGCCGGCGAGAACGCGAACATTATCTTCGGCGCGATGTACGACGATACATACGCGGATGAGGCGAGCATCACCGTGATCGCGACGGGACTTGAGGATGTCAGCGGCAAGAAGCAGGAGAAGTCATCGCGCAGAAGCTCCGCGCCGGATTTCAGCTTCCTTCGCGGAGAGGCGTCACAGACCACGCCGTCCTACAAGGCTCCGACAGTGCAGCTGCGCACCCCGACGGTAGGGACAGGATCGCTGCGCGCTCCGGAGAGCAAGGTGCAGGAGAGGGATATCCAGATTCCGGATTTTCTCAAGAGAAGCTGATCCTGGACAGGTGGACATATCCTGTGAGGGCGTAGAGAAGTGAATAAGAAGTGAATGCAAAAATTCGGGCGTCGCGTAAGCGGCGCCCTTTTTCCATCTTAGTCGTCGTAGTGTTCCCAGAAGTCATCGTCCTCGTCGAAATCCTCGTAGCGATTTACGACCTTTACTGTGAAGGTGATCTTTTCCTTTGTCTGGGTGTTCGTGCAGGTGATCTTGGTAGTGCCGGTCTTTTTGGCGAGGAAATCCACCTCGGGACCCTTGGTCAGGGATGATCCGAAACCGACGATTTTTTTATCTGCAATCGTCCACTTCAGGTATTTGCTGCTGACAGAAGTGAGTTTTCTCACCTCAAGATCAAAATCATCGTAAACTTCCTCGTATTTGGTCGTACTTCCTTTTGCGGCGATGGTTTTCTTCTTTCCGGAAGACTTCTTTACCTTGATTGTGAAGGTTACCTTCTTACTTGATTTTCCGTTGATGTAGCAGCGCACCTTGGCGGTGCCGGCTTTTTTTGCGATGATATCGATGCTGTCGTCATTTCGGTCATAGTCGTCGAAGCCCACGTATTTCTTGCCGGAAACGATTTTCCAGCGGAGAAAGTCGTCGTTCGCGTAGAGCGGTTTCATGAGAACGCGGAGCTTTTTCTCCTCGCCGACCTTCATGGTCAGGCTCTTCTTGCCGACCGCCGAGATGCTTGTCGGGCGGATCCAGTCATCGTAATCCGCGTGAACCACTGAGCCGAATAAAGTGACAAGCGTTACGGTAAGCAGCAGAAACAACGAGAAACCATTTATCTTTTTGGATCTTTTAGCCTTTTTCATTGTTCTTTCCTCCTTTGCGGCGTTATGGTATTATTATAAACAGTTCCAATAAAAACTGCAATGAAAATCCAACCAAACTTATGTGAAATATTTCTGCCGTACCTTCTCGACCGGCATATCCTGATCGGTCCAGATGCGGAATGCGGCCGCGCCCTGGTAGAGCAGCATGTGCATGCCGTTCAAAGTGCGGCAGCCCATCTCCTCAGCCTCGCGAAGCAGCCTGGTCTGGCGTGGGTTGTAAATGATATCCGAGACGAGCAGATCCGGGTGCAGCCATGAAGGATCCGCGATCGGAGACGCATTCTCGTGGGGCGCCATGCCGACGGAGGTAGCGTTTGTCAGCAGTCGGCTTTTCCGGATGCAGTCCCTCACGGCACTTTCGTCCGCCATATCGGTGACATCGGCGTGACAGCCGGTATTGCGGCTGATCGTGTCTGCAAGGCGCAGGGCCTTCTCCCAGGAGCGCCCGCGACGGTTCACGATATGCAGAGCCGGGATGCCGTCAAGCGCAGCGTGTACCGCGATCGAAGCGGCGGCACCGCCTGCGCCGAGCAGTGTCATCTCACTGGTCGACGGATCGCAGCCTGCCTCGCGCACGGATCGCATGTAGCCGATCCCGTCGGTGTTGTAGCCGATGAGCCTTCCGTCTTCATTCTTGACCGTATTTACCGCCCCGATCATCTGAGCGGCAGGGTCGATCTCGTCGAGAAACGGCAGGACGCGCTCCTTGTCCGGCATCGTGAGATTGAAGCCGAAGACATTCATCTGCCGCAGCGACTGCACGATACCGCCGAGATCCGCGTGCTCCGTGTCAAAGCACAGATAGACGCGGTCCATGCCGAGCAGGCGGAATGATTCATTGTACATCATCGGGGACAGGCTGTGTGTGACCGGCGTCCCGAGCAGGCAGCCGAGGCGCGTGCGGCCGGTAATCTCTTGTGGCATTTGGGTACCTCTACTCATTCTTATTTTCTTTGCTACTCTGATTTTCAATCAGTTTCTGAACTTTCTTTTTGGCATCCTCAAGATCCTTACAGCCGTCCAGGATCATGTCGACCATTTCCAAAATAGTTTTGAACTGTTTGTCTGTCATAATCTCATCCATATCCTTTCCTCCGTTCTAAGCGTTTGTGCCACTTTGTCTGTTTGTCTGTTAAGATCCTCTGACGGCTTATCATTTGTGTTATTTAATATAATCATATAGTGTTAAGTTATGCCTGTCAATAAAAATGCATCTCCTTTTTAGCGCCTTTTTTTTTGTGGCCAGATATGTTAGAATGTGCTCGAAATGAAAATTGCTGACATGAACGAGAAAAAAGAGAGCGAGGAAAAGATATATGCATGCGATGAACAAGATGGAACGGAGGCAGTTGTCTGTGCGCGGTTTGACTCTGGGGGACGGGACGCCGAAGATCTGTATCCCGCTGACAGCCGCGGATCAGGAGGAGCTGGAGCGGCAGACGGACAGACTTGTGGCCGGCCCCTGCGACCTGGCGGAGTGGCGCGCTGATTTCTGGCAGCAGACGGACGATGCGCTCTGGGCGGAGCATGCGCTCGAATATCTGCGGAGCCGCCTGGGTGAGCGTCCGCTCCTCTTTACCTTCCGGACAAAGGAGGAGGGCGGCGAGCGCCGGATTTCTATGGAGGAATACGAAGCTCTGAATGAGCGCGCGGCAAAAAGCGGGTACGCAGATCTTGTTGATATTGAGCTGAATCGCGGTGAGGAGCGCCTGCGGCGCATGGCGGAAATGATCCATGCGCAGGGCGGGAAGGCCGTGGCCTCCTTCCACGATTTTGCGGGGACGCCAAAGTGCGACACGCTCACAGGACTCATGCGGAGGATGCAGGAGCTTGGAGCAGACGTCACAAAGGCGGCCGTCATGCCGCAGTCCGAGGACGATGTTCTGACGCTTCTCGAGGCGTCGATCCGGATGAAGCTGCAATATGCGGACCGTCCGTACATCACGATGGCGATGGGCCGTCTGGGCACGGTCAGCCGTCTGTGCGGATCCCTGACAGGCTCTGCCGTGACGTTCGCGACGGCGGGGAAGGCCTCTGCTCCCGGACAGATCGACGCGGAGCAGGTCGCGAAACTGCTGCCGCTGCTGCAGGCCTGATCGAGTGCATTCATTTCGAGGAGCGCTAATCTTTCTCATCAGCATATCATTTGTTCCGGTTTTTTATGATTGATATGGTTCCGGCGTGCGTGTCGTATTCTGTCAACAAAAATGGCGAAAACGCCGCCTGTATTTGACAAATTTCACACCCTCTGCGGAGTATACTGAGCTCAGTTGCATCCGCAGGGGGTGTTTTGTGTATTATGAATTTTACATAGACCAGTTTTTTCTGGAACATCTTCTCACGGGTTATCTGCTGATTGCCACTGCGGCTTTTCTGGGACGACAAAAGCTGCCTCGAAAGCGCGTGATGGCGGCGGGCGCGGCTAACGCGGCTGTGATGACTGCGCTGGTATGCCTCGGGCTGCCTGAATGGTACTTTTCCGGCATGCTGCTGGCCGGAGTGGTTCTGTTCGCGGGAAAGGGAAGAGGAGAGTTCCTGAAAGGACTGTTCTTTTTATTGCTGACAAGCGTCTGCTTCGGCGGCGTCCTGGAAGTGCTGACGGGGCTGCTCGGATTTCCGCTGATGGCAGGGGCGGTGTTCGCGGTTTTTCTGCTTCGCGCCGCGGGACGTTTTCTGACGAAGCAGAAGGCGCTGAGCGACAGCCTTGTGACTGTGCGGCTGCAATGGGAGGAACGGACAGAGACGCTGCGCGGCATGATCGATACGGGGAATTGTCTGGAAGAGCCGTTGACCGGAAGACCGGTGAGCATTGTGGACGCGGTGCCCGCAAGAAGGCTGCTCGGGGAAACGTGGGAGGAAAGACGGGGATTTTACCTGATCCCTTTTCACAGCGTCGGAACAGGGAAGGGCTGGATGCAGGGGGTAACGATCGACCGCATGACGGTGGAGCTGTCCGAGGGTACAGCTGTCATAAAGCGCCCGGTGCTGGCGATCTATGACGGGCAGGTCAGCGCGGGAGGCCGGTTTCAGGTGATCCTTCATCCTTTGCATGCGCGGCCTGACAAATAGAAGAAAAGGGGAGAAGAGAGATGGTTGTAAAGATTGCGATGCCGCAGCGCTTTCAGTTTAAGATGGCGGCAAATTTCGGGGATATTCTGTTCCGGAAGCCGAAGGAGACGCATTACATCGGGGGAACGGAGGTGCTTCCGGCCCCGCTCGAACCGGAGCAGGAAAGGGCGCTGCTTACGATGCTGGGCAAAGAGGGGGATGCAAAGGCAAAAAGCCAGCTCATCGAGCATAATCTTCGTCTGGTCGTATACATAGCAAAAAAATTTGACAATACGGGCGTCGGCGTTGAGGATCTGATCTCAATCGGCACGATCGGGCTGATTAAGGCGATCAACACGTTCAATCCGGACAAGAAGATCAAGCTTGCGACCTACGCCTCCCGCTGCATCGAGAATGAGATACTGATGTATCTGCGCCGGAACAGCAAAAATAAGATGGAGGTGTCGATCGACGAGCCTCTGAACGTGGACTGGGACGGCAACGAACTGCTTCTCTCGGACATCCTGGGAACGGACGAGGATGTGATCTCGCGCGACATGGAGACAGAGGCGGAGCACAATCTTCTGTTCGCCGCGATCGGCAAGCTCTCCAAGCGGGAGCAGACGATCATCCATCTGCGTTTCGGGATCAACACACAGGACGGTGAGGAGAAGACCCAGAAGGAGGTCGCCGATCTGCTCGGCATATCCCAATCCTATATATCGAGGCTGGAAAAGCGCATCATCAAGCGCCTCCGCAGGGAGATCGTGCGGTTTGAGTGAGGCGCGGGGAGGAAAGTGTTTGAGTAGTGTGCGTAGCAGACCTGGGTGATGTGCGGAAGAAATGTTTGGGCGGTTTGGACTGTGCGCGAAGGAAAAGTCTTGCGAAAAATATCCGGGGAGAATATAATGATGCCTGAGTCGGCGGCCACCCCGTCTGTGCGTGAGGAAAACGTACAGGAGGCGGAGAGTACTGTGACGCCTGCATGTGCAGGGAGACGAAAGAGCTACAGCGACAACATAAGAGGACAGGGTAACAAGGTATGTTCCATGAACATGGCGGAAACATATACACATGTCCGGCAGAGCGGGAATTCAGGGCGCCGGACGGGCAGAAAGCCGGCGCACACGGCGGAATAGCGGATTTCTCTGCGAACATCAATTTCCGTGGAATGCCGGAGAAGGTAAGACAGGCGGCAAGGCGAGCGATTGAAGAGTCTGTACATTATCCTGACCCGGAATGCCGCGTGCTGAGAGAGGCGCTCGCGAAACGTGAGACTGTATTGCAGAGGGAATCGAAGTGTGAGCCTGCGCTGCAGGAAGCGGAGTGTGAACCTGCGCTGCGGGGATCCTCTGCAGAGGCGATACGCTCGTCGCAGATCATCTGCGGGAATGGGGCGGCGGAGCTGATATTCGCGCTTGCAGCCGCATACCGCCCGAAGAGAGCTTTGCTGGCCGTGCCGTCGTTTTTCGAATATGAACAGGCGCTCGCGGCGTTCGGATGCGAACTCCGGCGCTTTTGTCTGCGGCCGGAGCAGGACTTCCGGCTCGATGCGTCCTTTTTGGATGCACTCAATGAAGAAACGGACTGTGTTGTCCTCGGAAACCCGAACAATCCGACCGGACGTCTGATCGACCGGGAGATTCTGGAGCGCCTGATCACCAGGTGCGGGGAGCAGAAGATCCTGCTTGTGCTGGACGAAAGCTTTTACGATTTTCTGTGCGAGGATGACAGGAGGCGGACATTTTCCGGCAGTCAGGTGGTTCCTCGGAATCGGGAAATATTTGTGCTCAGGTCATTCACGAAAATATACGGGATGCCCGGTCTGCGCTTTGGCTATGGAATATGCGGCGACGCGGCGCTTCTTGAGCGGATGAGAATGGTTCTGCAGCCCTGGAACGTTTCGCTTCCGGCCCAGGCGGCAGCCGCGCAGGCAGCAAGGGAGTTAGATTTTGCCGAAGAGACGGCCCGACTGAACCGGGAAAATCGCGAGCGGCTGGCAAGCCGCCTGGAGAATGCCGGATACCGGGTGTTTCCATCGGAAGCAAATTTTCTGTTATTTCAGGGTCCGGAGGATCTGAAGGAGTTCTGTATGCGGCGTGGCTTTCTGATCCGGGACTGCAGTAATTTTCCGGGGCTCGGCAGAGGGTTTTTCCGCGTGTGCGTCCGGAGCGATGAGGAGAACAACGCGCTGGTGAAGCTACTCTCTGAGGTGAGAAAGAGATGAGATTCTTGACTTGCCGGGTGAATCATGTTATAGTCTCAGTGTGTAATTGAAAATTGCCGTATCAAGTGCAGAAGAAATTCTGAAGAGGGAATCAGGTGAGATGCCTGAGCGATCCGGTCACTGTATACAGGGAGTGAGCCTCAAAGTCCATTGCGTACCCATTGAAGCGTGAGAAGGAGGGGCAAGCGAGGATCTGTGAGCCAGGAAACCTGCTTGGTATGAGAGATGAGCTGCCGAAGATGGCTCGACACTCCACAACAGAAGCGAGAAAGCATCAAGACAGAAATTTTCTGATTTTTCCTTTGGGATGCGCGCTTCGCAGCCTGCGATGGGGAAGCAGGTTTTTATTTATGCTAGAAATGGAATGTTATCTCAAGGCAATGGGAGATACACAATTACCTCCTTAAGTCCCGACGCTTGTCGGCCTTTCGCAGGGTCCGGCGGCCGGGACAGCGTACAGATGACGTTCCGCAAGCTGATCTGTACGAAGGGCGTATGCTGTCGTTCGGCAATCCGCAATGCCGACGAAAGCTGCGCCTTTTTTCGTAAGCAGATGTTTACCTGAGCCTTGACGGACGGGAGGAGAAGAGCAAAAATCCACTACGAATTTTGATTGACTATTTTAGAGAAGAGGATATAATATAATTAGAAGCAGAAATGCTTTCGATGTAAGAGCATCGTTAAAAGTTGCGCTGCAGATGGAGCAGGCTAAATTTCCATCTCATCAGATGCCTTAACCAGGCATTGAGCCGGGCAGCATGGATAAAGCTGTAGTCCACGTGGAGGACTTAATGATTTCCACGTCATTACAGGTATCTCAAATGGATACCGAGGCTGACAACCAGCAGAAAACTCTTTTAGATTTTTCAGAGGAGTGTGGTTATATCACACTCCTCTGCTACATAATGAGGTACGGATGGCAACAAAAACAGAAAAGAAAAATGTAATACGACAGGAGATTATAGAAGCAGCAAGAATTTATAGTCAGAATCTGGCAGGTAAAGCATTTTTATATGTTTATGGGGAAGAATATTTTGAAGTATCTTTTTCAACGGATCATTTTCTTCACTTAACAGGCGTTAAGACATATTTATCGGCAAAAGATTTTTATAAAAATGCAAAAAAGGGAAAACTTACAGACAAACAGTTTTACTTTGATGAGAGGCATCCATTTGCCAACGCGAAGAAAAAGCTTCCATGTTTGAAAAGACTTCCGGAACTTACCAATGATATGGTGTGTGTTCTGAGAGATATGAAGACTGTAACGATTGTATATAAGTTGAGCGTTACTAATCTTGAATTTACTTTGGGACTGTCAGAGAATATCGATAAAAATGGGAAGAAAATCAACAATTTCTTTTTACCGATGTCGTTAAGAGTCGAAGACTCATCCGTTGAAAAAAGTAATGGTGGAGATATTGTTGATTTCATTTTTTCAAGAGACGCAAGTATAGCTAAATATGATACGTTGCTGGTAAGGGATAAGCATAGGCCAATCCCGAAAAGCATACGGCATATAATAAGTGAAAGTTTCTATTGAAGATTAAAAATGTATTGCTATTTCTTGACTTTTTATCCTCAGTCGGCTAAGATACCATCAGAACTTAAGAAAATACATCGGTTGTGAGTGCCGCGGTCTGCGGTCAAAAGGAAAACAGGTGCAAGGCCTGTGCTGTCCCGCAACTGTAAACAGGGAGTCTTTCACAGAAGTCCACTGGGTGACCGGGAAGGGGTGTGAAAGACGGTGATCTGTGAGCCAGGAAGCCTGCTTACGACTTATTATCATTGATGTCACGAGGTATGACAGGATAATAAATCG
>CANRDO010000006.1 GCA_947629385.1 uncultured Lachnospiraceae bacterium | reverse complement strand
CTGATCCGGTCAGATAACACCAACGCTATCTTCCCTTTTTTACTGTTTTAAAGGTCAGTTCCTTAAAAATAAAACTTTTCAAGAATTTTCAAGGTTGTTTCACTGTTCAGTTATCAAGGTTCTTCGCTGTCTTGCGACAGCTTTTAAATACTACCACAGCTTCCTTTGTTTGTCAACATATTTTTCTAAATTTTTTTTAATAATTTTTATATCTTTTCTACCGTCTTCGGACGATGGCTTTTCGCCTCGTAAAGCTTCTCGTCCGCACGCGAAAGCATCTCGTTGAGCGACAGTGCCGCCTTCCCTGACGCCTGGAATGCACCCATAGACACTGTGACGTTGTACGGCTTGCTGCTGTGCCGGTTATGGTTCTCGAATTTCTCATTGATCCCATCGATGATTGGCCGCACTTCCTGCGGACCGCACTTCAGAATACAGGCAAATTCGTCACCGCCAATCCTGCCCGCGATTCCTCTTTCCCCGATCCCTTCTTTCAGATAGTCGGCGATCAGCTTAATGGAATAATCTCCCTCTTCATGCCCGTACCGATCGTTGATGATCTTCAGATGATTCATATCCGCATAGATCACCATCACATCTTCCTCCTCTTCCCTGCGCTTCTCCAGGAAGCGCTCCGCTTCCGTATAGAAACCGCGCCGGTTGAGAATGCCGGTCAATCCGTCCGACTTAGACAGCATATCCAGCATGATGTTGTTTTCACGCATGATGACAAGACTCTTTTCGAGCTGACGCTGGATTTTCTCATTTTCATTCAAAAGACGGATCATCTTGACAGCCGAGCTCATCTGGTTTGCCAGAAACTCCCCGTTGTCAAACACTTTATCCGTCAGCTCACACAGCAGAACCCCGTAGAAAGTCTCATTGGTAAACAGCGGCAGCAAAACCATGGTATAGCGGTCTGTCCCGATCTGATTATTCCTGTATATATCCGCAAAGCTTGTTCTCTGCTCTGTGACAGGAATCCCATACGCCTTCCCGTCCTTTAAGACGGCTTTCAGATTCAGGTACTCCGGAGCGTAGAACGGATCCGACTCATGCCGTATCACCGGCTCGTCAAAGACATACACATACGCATTCTGAATATCCAGCCAGTCCAGCCGCCTCAGAAGCGCCGCGTAGCTCTCGTCATTTCCCGTCTCGAACTGCATGCTGTCCCGCACGAACTGCTTTGTGGAATAACTGTCTGAAATCTGAAGGTTCAGCGCAGCCATCGATTTCGCGTCCACCGCGCTGATCAGTTTCTCGATCACGGTCTCCACCAGACCGTACTTCTTCATCTCCTCCGCGCGCTCCGGCCTCGCCGACACGAGCGAATGGTAAAGCTGCGCGAAAATATCGGTCAGCTTCGCCACATCCGCATACTGCAGCGCGTCGCCGATGCAGAACTCGTCGACCTCCTCCAGAATATCCTCACAACGCTCCTTTGTCAGACTACAGTCGCCATAGAGTACCGCCGCGGTTTTCATCAGAGACGCAAAATCCTCATGTATGAGCTCTATGCGCTCCCCGACTTCCTCGCCGATCAGGCGATAAAAAATATCGTTAAAATACCCATCGATCCGTTCTTCATCAATCGACTCAGCCTTATTCTCTCCCGCACTTCGTATCTGTGCCCCAAAGGAATCCCTTTTGATGAATCTGGTGGGAAGCACCCTGCTGCTCACGCTTTTCCCCGAAAGCACTTCCAGCAACAGATCCATGGACTGCACGCCAAGATCTCCGGATGCGGCCCAGATCGAGGACAGGGAGGGTTTCGATTTCGCCGCCGGGATCGTATTGTCGTAACCGAATATGTAAATATCTTCCCCGGGAATGCAGCCCCTGCTCTTCAGCTCGTCGCACAGCCCGAGCGCGGAATCGTCATTCACACAGAAGATCGCCTCCGCATCCGGATTCTGATCCAGCAGCCTGTCATAGATCTCCTTCTCCTGCCTGGACAGACCGCCCTCCACAAAATTGCGCGCTTCAAGCTGTATTCCGTTCTCTGTCAGGACAGAGATAAACGCATCTTTGCGCTCCCGCGCGTCTGTATTGCCGTCCGGTCCGCACAGCATACAGAACCTCCTGCAGTTCAGCTCGTGAATCAGATATTCCAGACCGATCTTGATTCCCTCATAATTATCATAGGATACGTTGATATATCCCTCGATCTTCGAAGCGATCAGCACGCAGGGCATGTCCTGAAAGCGGCTCAGCATTTCGATGATCCGCTCCTTCGTCGTCATGCAGCCGATACAGTCCGCCATCACCAGGACCGCGTCAAGATTCTCCTTCGACGCATAGGATAGCAGTGTATTGTACTGATACTCATACATGATCTCCTCATTCTGAGAAAGATCACGGTCCAGATATTTGCAAGAGATCACGACAAGGTTCACATCACGCTCCTGCGCCGCGAGCATGACGCCCTTGCTTACGGATTCCGTGAACGAATCCATGATTCCGCTGACCAATAAACCTATCGTCCATCTTCTTTTTTTCATTCTGAATTCTCCCGATCTACTATCAGGACTCCCGCAAAGTTGTTTTCGAAAGTCCGTTTTTTCATTTCAGGTTGAAGCTTCTGCAGCACATGTCAGTCATCCTCGGGCAGGAAAGCCGCTGCTGTCCGTCAATCCGTTATGACAGAGACCAGATAGAATGGCCCTGCCTCTTCCGGATGCGTCTCCTTTATGGTAATCGTCAGGCTGTGCCGTCCCCTTTGCTTCTCGTCCATCACCTCAGTGAGCGCGAGGCAGTCGCCCCAATCCTCATCGAAGTTTCCGTCCAGCACGACCGCATGAGCGCTATCCCCATCCACAACTGCTTCCGCCACCGGACGCGGCTTCCGGATCGAGCGCAGGTACTGCACCGCAATGTGGGAACACTCCAGCTCAATCGTAAAGCTGTCTCCCGTATGCTCTGCCGTCCAGCCATTCTTATATAAATCAAGAAGCGCTGTCTTTTCCCGTGGATCCGCGAGGAACCCGTGCAGCCTCGGACAGGAATTGGTAATCTGATAGCGCTTCGCGCATTCGAAACGATTCTGTGTAAGCGCAGCCGGGTACGCCGGTTCCTCCTCCGCGCTTCCCATGTCTCCGTGTATCTTGTCCAGCTGATACGTGATCATGTACGCAAGCAGAGCATGTCCCTTGTCGTTCGGATGCAGGAAATCCTGTGTGATTTCCGCCGCCGGAATGGTGCCGTCCTTCAGCATTGCAAAAATGCTTTCCCGTACGCTCACGGCCGGAATCTGATAATGCTCAGCTACTTTATTATGAAATTCCTGCGCATTCCTGCCGTCGTCATAGAAGGCATTGTTCAGGATCAGGACAGCCGTCTTTCCGTTCCCGTACAGCTGACGGATCACGCCCTCGAATGTCTCCTGGAAAATCGGGAGCGCATCATCGTTCACGGTAAAATCCACAACGACAAAATCCGGCTGATAGCACATCATGTCTCTCCACGCGCGCGCCGCGCCAAACAGAGACGTCGTCCCGCCGATGCCGGCATTGATATAGGAAAAGCGGCTCTTCGGAAATGTCTCCTCCCACCAGCGATACACCAATGCCGCGTAACACTTCTCCGGAGCCGAAGCTACGCTCCCCTGTGTGATGGAACCGCCCAAAAATCCGATATGTATATCGTCTCCCGCTTCCGCCCTCTGCATCAGTTTTTTGATCCGCGCCCAATTGCCCCGCACGACAAGCGCCGCCTGCGCCGCAAGTTCCTTCTCCATATCGATCCCTCCAGTCAAAACAGCCTGTAACTATAAGAAATTATTGATAATTATACAACCTCCCCGATCAGCTTGCAAGAGGCTAATACCGCTCATTTTCTCTCACTCGTCCATTTTTTTGCAAAAGAAAAAGCGCCCGGGCATCCGCTCGCACGGTGTCCTTGCGCTTTTTCCGACCGGAGAAGGTGGGATTTGAACCCACGCGCCGCTACTAACGACCTACTCCCTTTCCAGGGGAGCCCCTTCAGCCGCTTGGGTACTTCTCCATACGCCTGAATCCATTCAGATATTTTGTTGAATCCCAGAGGCACCTCCTCTGCAGATCAAACAGCGGAGAGAGTGGGATTCGAACCCACGCGCCCTTTCGGACAAACGGTTTTCAAGACCGCCTCGTTATGACCACTTCGATATCTCTCCATGTCTCTTCCGAGATACGTCTTCCGTCGACGCAAAAAATATGTTATCATTTTCGCGAAAATCTGTCAACTAAATTTTATTTATTTCCGGAACACGTATTTCCCGGTCTTTATTATCTTTCCCACTTGCGGCAAAATAATCCGCCGAACTTATCTTTCGAAGAAAACAAAGGCCACCGCGCCGCCTGTCAAGCCTCCAGATCTGCCGCAAAAAGCTCCGCCAGACGCAGGTCCTCCGGCGTCGTGATCTTGATGTTGCGGTAATCTCCCCATGTCAGCTTCACCTTTCCCTCCGTCATCTGCTCCACGACCATCGCGTCGTCCGTCACCCGAAGCCGCCTGTTCTCATGAGACTCCTTCTGCGCCTGAGCGCCTGTCAGCGCCTGCCCCTGTATACAGCCGTCCTCCCCGAGTGCTTTTCGCAGCTTCTCGTGGGCGTCCCGGATCAATTCATAGGAAAACGCCTGCGGCGTCTGAATCTGCCATACACGGGAACGATCCGGCGTACTCGCGCAAAAGTCGTTCTCATCACTCAGCTTGATCGTGTCCTTGACCGGCATTCCGACGGTGCACGCGCCGTAAGCGTTTACATCATCACGCAGCCGCTTTAGCATCTCCTGCGTCACGAAAGGCCTCGCGCCGTCGTGAATATACACATAATCGCAGGGCTTTGCTGCGAGCAGCCCCTGATAGACAGAGTCATAGCGCTCCCGTCCGCCCTCCACGATCTGTCTGATCCTCCCGAAGCCATACTTCTCCACGATCTCCGTGCGGCAAAAGGCAAGATCCTCCGCCCTCGTCACCAGCACGATCTCGTCGATGAAGGGACAGCGCTCGAACTCCGAGAGCGAATACCAGATCACCGGTTTCCCTTTTATGAGAAGATACTGTTTCGCGACGTCACTCTTCATCCTGCTGCCGCTTCCCGCCGACAGCACGATCGCTACGCTCCTCATTTCTATCTCTCCCCCAGCTTCAGGTTCGGCACCGCGTTCAGATCCAGTCCATGCCGGACGCCCTTGATATACTCATAATACGCCGCCGCACCGATCATCGCCGCGTTGTCGGTACAGAGGATCGGCGACGGACGATAAAAGCGGACGCCGTTCTCCGCGCAGGCCTGCTCCATCGCAGAGCGCAGCGCGCCGTTCGAAGCCACGCCTCCGGCGATCGCCAGCTTGTCAAGCCCCGACTCCCGGACGGCCATCATCGCATGCTCTACCAACACATCCGTGACCGACTTCTGAAACGACGCGGCCACGTCCGCACGAGCGACCGCCTCACCCTTCATCTGACATCCGTTCAGGTAATTCAGAACCGCCGACTTCAGTCCGCTGAAGCTGAAATCATACGGAGAACCCTCTATTTTTCCCCGCGGGAAAGCAATCGCATCCGGATCGCCCTCCTTCGCCAGATGGTCGATCTTTGGTCCGCCGGGATAGCCGAGCCCGATCGCGCGCGCCACCTTGTCAAAGGCCTCACCCGCCGCGTCGTCCCTCGTGCGCCCCAGAATCTCATATTCGCCGTAGTCCCTTACCCGGACGAGATGCGTATGCCCGCCGGAGACTACCAGGCAGATAAACGGCGGCTCCAGATCCTTATTTTCAATATAGTTTGCCGAAATATGCCCTTCAATATGGTGCACGCCCACGAGCGGCAGACCCTTCGCGAAGCTGATCGCCTTCGCCTCTGCCACGCCCACGAGCAGCGCGCCCACAAGACCCGGCCCGTACGTCACGGCCACCGCGTTCAGATCGTCCAGAGAGACATTCGCCGCATCAAGCGCTTCCTCGATCACCTGATTGATCTTCTCGATGTGCTTGCGCGACGCGATCTCCGGCACGACACCGCCATACAGCTTGTGCAGCTCGATCTGGGATGAGATCACGTTCGACAGCACCTCCCTGCCGTTCTTTACCACGGCCGCCGCCGTCTCGTCACAGGAGCTCTCAATTGCCAATATCAATATGTCCTTTTCGCCCATCTGTTCCTCCACTGCCTCCCGGCTGTCACCCTGTCAATCTTCTGGAAAGCCCAGCTCCAGCGATTTCCCGTCCTTGCCCGGATATGACTCCGGAAAGATCTTGCGCACGCCGTCCATATATTCCTCCGCGCGCACCAGCGACGGACTGTAATGAGTCAGCCACAGCTGTGCCGGATGCGCGCACTTCGCGAGACGCGCCGCCTCCTCGAACGTCATATGCTTGTGCTCGACCGCCTTCTGCGCCTTGTCCGCCTCGCCGTACATGCCCTCACAGATGAACAGATCGGCTCCGGCCGCATGCTCCGCGATACTCTCTGTCGGCCTGGTGTCCGTGCAGTACGTAAGCTTGATCCCCTTACGGGCCGGGCCAAGCACATCCTCCGGACGGTAGATTCTGCCATCCTGCTCGATCACCTCGCCCTTCTGCAGACGGCTCCAGAGCTTCATCGGGATATCCGCCGCCCGTGCGCGCTCCACGTCGAACCTGCCTGCGCGGTCGATCTCCAGCGTGTAGCCATAGCAGAGCACGTTGTGGTTGAGGCGAAAGGCCGTGATCCGGTAACCATTTTCTATAAAGGTCTGCTCAGGACCCTGAATCTCCTTAAACAGGATCGGAAACGGAAGCTCCGGTGCGATCACGCGCAGAGCGTTCACGACACGCTCCAGCCCCTTCGGCCCGATCAGCGTGAGCGGTTCGGTCCGCTCCGCGTTGCCCATCGTGAGCAGAAGCCCCGGCAGGCCGCTGATATGGTCCCCATGATAATGCGTAAAGCAGATCGTGTCAATCGGCTTGAAGCTCCAGCCCTTTTCCTTGATTGCAACCTGCGTCCCCTCGCCGCAGTCGATCAGCAGATTGCTCCCGTTATACCGCGTCATCAGCGAAGTCAGATGGCGGTAAGGCAGCGGCATCATCCCGCCGCAGCCCAAAAGACATACGTCCAACATATCCGTTCCTCTTTCTCATCTATCTCTCGGATCCGCAGGCATCGCTCCTCTTTGCTTTGCACGCGAAATAATTCTCTTTCATTAAGCCGTCCACATAATCACAGCCGACTCCGTCGGCTTCTCATAAAAGTTTTTTCGGATACCGACAGAGACAAATCCAAGCTTCTCATACAGATGGAGCGCCGCGGCGTTGCTCTGGCGCACCTCCAGCGTGTACCGTAAAATACCGCGCTTGCGCCCGCGGTCCATAAGCGCCGACAGCATCCGCCGTCCCACGCCTCTGTTCCTGAACTCCGGGGCAACCGCGACATTCATGATGTCCGCCTCATCAAACGACTGGAGAAGCCCGCAGTACCCAGCCAGCCTGCCCTCCTGCCGAACCGTGAGATACAGCGTATCCGGCGACTGAAGCGAGGTTAAGAATCCGTTCTCGCTCCAGGGGACAGAAAAGGTCTGCCGCTCCAGCGCGGCGACCTCCGGGATATCTTCCGGCATCATCTCCGAGATCAGGATATCGGACGCGCCGGTTTTCAGGTCTGCATTTTGTTTTTTCGCTGCTCCCATACTCAATCCCTTTTCAGGATGCATCCTCACTTTGTTCCTTCTTCAGCCTCTCCGCCCGCTCGCGCTCCGCCTGCGAAGGACGCAGATAATCCGGGGCGTGCTCCGCCGCCGTCTCGATCCGCCCTTCCCGCACATACTGCATCGCCAGCGCCGCTACCGCGGACGCCCGCTGCCGATTCACATGTGCCGGGGCAAAATGGTACGACACCTTCATAAGCTTCTCCAGCTCTCCGCGATAGACCGGCACGCCGTCCCCGAGGAACACAACCGGACCACCCAGCGCGTTCAGCTCTTCCGCGATCTCCGCCACCGCGACTGGTCTCTGCTGTGCGATAACGCGGAAGTCTCCGCCCTCGAAGCGGTAAATTCCTGTGTAGACCTGGCTTCTGCGCGCGTCCATCATCGGGCAGATATAGTCCGAGCAGCCGTAGAGATTGAAGGCCAGCGCGTCCACCGTCGGCACATGCACAAGCGGCTTGTCAAGCGCAAGCCCCAGCCCCTTCGCCGTAGCAGAGCCGATGCGCAGTCCTGTGAATGAGCCCGGTCCCCCCGCCACTGCAATCGCGTCCACCGTATTCAGATCCAGCTCAATCATATGCGCCGCCTCTGAGAGCATCGGCAACAAGGTCTGCGAATGTGTCTTTTTGTAATCAACCGTATATTCCGCCAGCAGGACGTCGTCCTCCGCAATCGCCACGGAAGCCACCAGCCCTGAGCTGTCAAGCGCCAGTATTTTCATAATCTGTCACTCCGTTCTGCCTCATATCCGAAATTTTATTGGCTTCTGCCCCTTATCTGATCTCGCATTTCCGGCATTGATCCCTCTGACGATCTTATCTCCCGTCAAAGTCCTTCCACCGTGATCCTGCGATAATCGAAGCCCCGATTTAAGTCCTTCTCAATCGTGATCCACACCGTATGCTCCGGCATCAGCTCCCGGATCAGGTTCGCCCACTCCACCAGACAGACGCCGTCTCCATAGAAATAATCCTCGTATCCGATCTCGTTCATCTCCTCCGGATCCGCGATCCGGTATACGTCGAAATGATAGAACGGGAGCCTGCCCTCCTCGTATTCCTGCAGGATCGTAAACGTCGGACTGCTCACCGGCTCTGTGACGCCAAGCCCGGCCGCCAGACCCTTCGTCAGCACTGTCTTGCCGACGCCGAGATCCCCGACCAGCGCAAACAGCTGTCCCGGAACAGCCTGCCGCGCCAGAGAGCTTCCATATGCGTATGTCTCCTGCTCCGAATTTGTCTCTATGGTCATATTTCCTCCGTCATACACGTTCTCCCGCTGCCCGCACTTCTCTCTATGAACGCAGCTTCAACTTGTCCGCCGGGACATATTTTCTCAGAATCTCCCGGATCTCCGCCTCCCGCGCGCCGAGCTGATCCCTGAGCCAGATGCAGGCATTCTTCTTCCCCGTATACACAAGGATGCTCTTTGAATCCTCTCGCACCAGAAGCACACTGTCCCAGCCCGCTACCGTCGGCTTCGGCCCCATCAGACTCTCTACATACAATTCCTCGTCCATGCCGCCCTGCAGCTTCGCCTGCCGGACCGCAATCCCCTCCTCGGAGAGCGTATAGTGCAGCGGGTGCTTGTAGACAAAATTCAGCTTTACATGTTTCACCGCCTGGCTGTGCAGGGTAATGGGTTCATACAGCAAAAAAAGAAGGCCGAACACCAGATTCCACAAATTCCTCGTCTCAAATCCGCCGCCATTCCAGATATAAAAGCCGATCAGTGCCAGACCAGCCACAATGCTGAAGATCCCGGCAAAGCTATGGTACGCATGGTACATCAAGAAGCGATACATGCCGCCCACCGTCATCTTGATCTCAAATTCTGTCTCCATCCGGCACCCTCCTTCCTATTTATTCAGGAATATCAGGAACGTAAGCCCTGTCCCTCCTGCGGCGTCTCCTCAGGGACGCTCCTCGGCGTGCAGAAATGCGAACGGTTCCTCGTCATGCAGAAAATGCAGCAGCATATGAGCGCAGACTTCCGCCACACGCTCCTCCCCCAGAATCCGGCGCACCTCCTCGCGATCCGCAAATACCACCTCGATCTCCTCGTTGTCCTCCAGCAGATCGCTGTTGGCTTCTCCCTCCGCATAGCCGTACACCGTGCCGCAGCACTCGTCGGTCATGCCGATCGTCGTATAATACGGCTTTTCAAAGATCATATCTGCTTTGATCGGCCGCAGCGTCAGCCCGGTCTCCTCCCGCAGCTCGCGCACCGCGGCCTCGTGGTAATCCTCGCCCGCTTCGACAAGTCCCGCGGGAAACTCATAGATATAATTGTCGATCGCATATCGATACTGCCGGATCAGCACTACCCGGTCATGCTTTTCTCCGTACAGGCTGTAGATAATGACGCCATCCGGCTCCTGCCGCTTCTTCACAAGCTCCAGATCCTCCACGGTCTTAGCTCGGGACGCAATATAATACTTGCCCGGATTCCCGAGACGATTCTCGACAGACAGATCGTAAAGATTAAGAAACGGATTCTGTGTACGCTGCTCGATTTTCCTGATCCTTCCCATATATCTCACTCCTCGTACCGCCGAAAAATCACACGGACTGCTTCACCCGGACATATACGGCCGCGGCACGCCATGTCAGCCCTGCGGCTGACTATGCCTGCTCGCAGCGCCTGCATCCTGTGCGATACCGTGCAAAACTCTGCTGATTCGCTTATATAATAACATAGTCGGCACAGAAATCAATACACCTTTTAACAGATTCAGCGGCGCAACCGCAAACAAAACGAGCGTGGAGACGCTTGTGATCCCCTTGTTGATCGCGGTTCCCATGCCCACAATCGCGTCAAGCGGCATCCCGTACAGTTTTGAAAATGCCGGAAGAAGATAGACTGCGTTGAACAGGCTGCCAAACACCGTCATCACCACGGTGCCAGTCGCCAGAGAAATCATTGCCATCGTGCGGGTCTTCTTCATATGATAAAGGATCGCCGCCGGCACGACAAACGAACAGCCGACTACAAAATTCGCCAGGTCGCCGACGAACGCCGTCGTCGTCCCCTTCACCACCAGCTTCAAAAGGATCTTCACAAGCTCAATGATTACACCGCCGACAGGACCCAGACAGAACGCCCCGATCATAACCGGGATCTCGCTGAGATCCAGCTTGTAGAAACCCGGCGCCAGAAATGCCACCGGAAAATCAAAAATGTGCAGGATCATCGCCAATGCGCCAAGCATCGCACAGATTGTGAGATAACGCGTCTTGTTCACCTTCGCCACGCTATCCTTCAGCACCTTGTCCTCAATCAGCTTCGCCACCAGGACGATCGCCAGGATCACCAGCGCGCACACCAGCACAAATTGCAGATTTTCTCCAATTGTTTTCAGAATACCAGTTCCCATTTCTCATTTCTCCTTTTCTTGAAATATTTCGGGGCTTCCCCCCCCAACTTATTTAAGAAAGGTTCTTCTCAGTCGCGCAGCCTTTGCACGGCTCATCGGTTTCGCGAAAAAAAGAGCGGCCCGGAATCTTCACATGAAAAACTCCGCGGCCGCCCTGTATCTCGCCAATACTGCGCATTCTTCTCTCATCCAGACTGTAACTGTCGGTTCCGGAATTCATCAGAGGATGTCACCGGATCAGCCGCCTAAGCGGGTCGCGGACTATACCGCCGGTGGGGACTCACACCCCGCCCCGAAGAACAGATCTTAAATTTGGGTTATTATATCTCGTTATAAAACTTTATGCAAGTACTTTCATACAGAAAAATGTGGAGAATCTCACATATAAAATATTTCCAGAAATAATAACTGTTAATTCATATTTAAATTTCTTGTCTTCTGACATATCAAAAGATATCTTCCAATCTTTTCTATCTATTTGCAGTCAAAATTCCAGTCAATAATTTGCCCGCAAAGCTCCTTATTCATGGAGGTGCGACAAGATCGCTTTCTTTTGTCCGACTTGCATTGCTTTTCCCTTCCCATTATGATAAAGTATGCAAAGATACAAGCTTACTTTCTTGACAAGGCGGCGTGCACAATGAACAGAAAGACAGCGCTGCTGGGGCTTTTCTCAGCACTCGCGATCATCTTCGGATATGTAGAACTTCTGATTCCCACCGGAATCCCAGGCGTGAAGCTCGGACTGGCCAATCTGGCGGTCCTTTTTCTTCTGATGCGCTATTCCTGGCGGGAAGCCGCTCTCGTCTCTGCAGTTCGAATCATCGTCATCGGCTTCCTTTTTACAAATACTTTCAGCATCCTATACAGTCTCTCCGGAGCTGCATTGAGTCTGCTCGTCATGGCCCTTCTGAAGCACAATCCGCGTTTCAGCGTGTTCGGGATCAGTATGGCCGGCGGAATTGCGCACAATGTCGGACAACTTCTCGTCGCGATGGTCATTGTCGAAAGTATCAGTCTTGTCTACTATGCTCCTATTCTTCTGATCTCCGGCGTCGTAACCGGATTCCTGATTGGCGCCCTGACCACGGAGGTGCTGAAGCGGGTGCGCTGAGAGCCGGGATTTCTACAAATTAAAGCTCAAAATCCTTACAAATTGAGGGTTAAAATCTCTACAAATTGAAGATCAACATAAAAACAGATCGCAGAGGTGTTCATAAATATGCCGCGTTTCAATGATTACAGGCACAAAAAGACCAAATCTCAAACTCATTTTTCTTGGATCGGACTCGCCAAGATGGTTCCGGCCATGCTTCTGCTCTCGCTCTGTCTGAGCGGCTGTCGCGGGCAGAATCCTTCCGCGCAGATTTCCGACGTCGGGTTCTATTTTGATACGGTGGTGGAACTGCGCCTGAACGGCACAGAGGATCAAAGTCTGATTGACAAATGCTTTGAAAAGATGGGGCAATATGAGGCGCTCCTAAGCCGCACGCGCGAGGGAAGCGACGTCTGGAGGATCAATCACAGCGCCGGCGAGCCCGTCGAGGTTTCCGACGACACAGCCGCGCTGATCACACTGGCCGAGAAATATTATGAGCTCTCGGACGGCGCGTTCGACATCACGGTCGCGCCCTATGTCGCGATCTGGGATTTCACGGACAATCCGGGCAAGGTGCCAGCCGCTGCCTCGATCGCCGCCGCGCGCATCCACGTCGGTTTCCCGCTTTTACATCTGGATGGAAATACCGTCACGCTCGACGACCCGCGCGCTTCCATCGACCTCGGCGGAATCGCGAAGGGCTACATCGCGGACCGGCTGAAGGAATATCTCGTCGGCGAGGGCGTCACGAGCGGTTTTATCAATCTCGGCGGCAACATGCTCACCATCGGGACGAAGCCCGGCGATGTTTCCTGGAACATCGGCATCCGCAGGCCCTTCGGCGAAGCTTCCGATGTGATCACGACCGTAAAGGTCAACGGACTTTCCGTCGTCACCTCCGGTCCCTACGAGCGCTATTTTGAAAAAGACGGCAAGATCTACCATCATATTCTGGATCCAAAGAACGGTTATCCGGTCTGGAACGGACTTGCGAGCGTCACGATCCTGTCTGACTCCTCAGCCGACGGCGACGCGCTTTCCACGAGTTGCTTCGTGCTTGGGCTCGACCGCGGCATGGAGCTCATCGAATCGCTAGACGGCATTGAGGCGCTATTTATCACCGATGATATGCAGCTGCACTATTCCAGCGGTTTTCCAATATCCGATTAAGGCCTGTCGCGGTATTTCATGTCATCCGTTTATTTTCAGCGCTTCTCCTCGCGGTACCTGCTCGGCGGCATCCCCATCTTTCTCTTGAAAAGACGGCTGAAATAGTGCACGTCCATGATGCCGACCTGCTTCGCTACTGTCTTGACCGGACTGCTTGTGGTCTGCAGAAGATCCGCCGCCGTGCGGATCCTGCGATCCGTCACATAATCCGTGATCGTCATGCCTACCTCTCGCCGGAACAGGTTCGACAGATACGAGCGGTTCACGTTCAGATTTTCCGCAAAATACTGCAACGTGAGCGTCCGGCTTAAGTCCATATCCACCGTCAGCAGAATCTTCTGCACGAGAAGGGAATAAGAGCTGATCGCCTTCAGCTGGTTCAGCCTGCAAAACTGTATCACCATCTCCTCGCCGATCCTCCGGCATTCTTCCACGTCCGCCGCCTCATAGATATGCTGCGTAAAGCCCATATGGATATCGTCGAGAAGTACATCAATCACCCTGCTCCTGCGCAGCTCCTGAATGATCAGTGCCTTTGTCTGGATCAGGTCGTATTTCCATTCTGTCAGTTCATCCTTCAAAAGCCCCGGAATCCTGAGCTTATTCCGGTTCTGCATTGCCTGAAGTGCCTGATATTCGTTTCCGTCACGTATGCCGCGGAGCAGCTCGTCCATCAGCTCATATCGTCTGGCCACTTCCCCTGCATGTCCTTCAAGTCCGCTCTCCGCAGCCGCGGAAAACGGCTTTTTCTCTTTTTCTTTCAAGTCGTAATCGCCGGTCCCTTTTTTCTGTAATGAATTTCCACTGGAAACTCTGTGAAAACAGTATACCATTTTATCCTCTGAATTTATATACAATTTCTCAAAAAACAAAAATTATCCAACAAAAACAAAAAATTTTCCGCAGAAAGAAATCGACAAAAATGGTATTCTAATAATGGTTTATTATGCAATCCGTACATAGGAAACGGAAGGAGGATCGCCGCATGAAAATCGGCATCCAGGAGCTGCTCGTGGTCTTCATTGTCGCCCTTGTCGTGATCGGGCCCGACAAGCTTCCTTATTATGCGAAGAAGCTCGGGCAGGCGCTCGGACAGTTCCGCAAATACACTGAAGAGGCGACAAAGGATATTCGGGAGAGCGTTGTGGAGCCGCTGAATGAAGCGCAGAAGCCGCTCCGGGAGGCCATGGCCCCGGTCACGGAGCTCGAGAAGGACGTCCGCAAAAATGTGGACGAGATCAAAAAGTCCATCTCGGATATCGGGAAGCCGGTGAAGAACGAGAACGCAGAATCCGCCTCCGAGGCAACCGCCAAAGCACAGGAGATTGCCTCGTCAGGGATATCAGGCTCGTCATCAGATTCTCTGCCTGAAAGCGAGTAGGCTTAATCCGGTTTAGTAATGAATCCCATTCCAGTCCTTTTATTAGGAGTCAGTTTAATATAACAGTCATTTTAATTATAGGAGGATGCATTTATGAAAATAGGAACCCCTGAATTGCTTGTCATTCTGGTGATCGTCGTCCTGATCTTCGGGCCGACCCAGCTGCCGAAGCTGAGCAAAATGTTCGGCAAGAGCGTTAAGAATTTCCGCGACAGTGTGTCGGGCGACGATGAGAAGGAAAAGGACGCCGACGCGTCCGAGAACGCTGAAAAAGAATGAGACGGCAAAAAAAGACGCTCGAAAAAGAGAAAAACATGACTCTCTCCGGGCATCTGCGGGAGCTTCGCAACCGCGTTCTGGTCTGTCTCGTGTGTCTGGTCGTCACGTTTCTCGCAGGACTGCACTTCGCGCCGGACATCATTGACTTTCTGACCGATATGGGAAAGGACTACGGCTATACATACGTGTACCTCGCGCCGCAGGAGCTGCTGATGCAGTATTTTTCCGTCGCGCTTCTTTCGGGCGTCTGCGTCACTCTCCCGCTGATCCTGTACCAGATATGGGCGTTCGTACAGCCGGGTCTGAAGAAGAATGAGAACCTGCTCTTCCTCTCGGCCATGATCTCCGGATTGCTCTTTTTTGTGCTTGGCATTTTCTTCGCCTACAAAGTTATGCTGCCGTTTATGCTGTATTTTCTGATCGATATCAGCAAAGGCAGCGGGATCACAGCCTCGATCAGCGTGCAGAACTACATGTCTTTTCTGCTTACGATTTTCGTGATCTTCGGCATTGTGTTCGAGCTGCCGGTCGTCTCCGTCCTGCTCACGCAGATGGGACTGCTGAAGGTGAAATGGATGAAAACGGGGCGCCGCTTCGTCATCGTACTGATCTTTTTCGTCGCCGCTGTCATCACGCCGCCGGACATCGTCTCGCAGATCATGGTGGCCGTGCCGATGATCGGGCTGTACGAGCTCAGCATCCTGATCTCCGCTCTCCTGCTGCGCCTGCGCAGACGGCGGAAGGCGCAGGAGGAAGCATAATACCCGTCGCAAACTGACGGCAATCGTCCGCATGACTGTGATTTCCAGGAAACCAGCAAATTTTGCGTGCCTGGGTTGCGATATGACAAAATACATAAGTATGGAAGTAATAAGCCTTGCCCTGCTGTAGTCTTTCTATAGAGGCATGGTGTTGAAAGATATAAATAAGGAAAGGAAGAAAAAAATGGAAAAAGGACAGATTTCACGCAGAACATTCATCAAGGGAATCGCCGCGGGCGCGGTCAGCGTGGCTGCGCTGGGCGGAATCCAGGCAGGTGAATATTTCCTCGACGAGAAGGCGAAGAACAGCAAGCCTGCTGTCGCTCCTGCCGCGTCCAGCGGCCTGACCTTCACGCCGGGCGAGTACACCGCCTCAGCCAGAGGAATCAACAGCGACGTGACCGTCACCTGCACCTTTGACGAGACGACCATGACTGATCTTGTCATCGACGTCTCCGGCGAGACGCCGGACATCGGCGCGGTCATCGGCGACGAGATGAGGGAGAAAATCTTAAGCAGCCAGAGCTGCAACGTAGACGGCGTCTCCGGCGCGACGATCACCTCCGACGCTGTGAAGACGGCCGTTGCGGACTGTATGTCCCAGGCCTCCGGCACCACGGTTACGGTGGGCGACGCAGGTGAATCCGCAGGCGCGGCCGACTGGCTCGGCACGGCTCCGGAGATCGCGGAGGATCAGATCACCGAGACGCTCGACACAGAGGTCCTCGTGGTCGGCTGCGGCTCCGGCGGATGGATCGCCGCTATGACGGCCGCCGAGGAGGGCGCGAAGGTGCTTGTTGTCGAGAAGCGCGAGACCCCGACCGGCATCCGCCACGACATCGGCGCGATCGGCTCGAAGCTCCAGCTCGAGACCGAGAAGAAATTTCCGGAATTCGCGATCGACAAGATGGAGGCGCTGCAGGAGATCGTGCGCTACGGCAGCGGCTATGTAGACTCCGACCTCATCAAGGTCTGGATCAACGAGTCCGCGGAGATGGTGGACTGGCTGACCGATATGTTTGACGCGGAGGGCAGCTTCCGCATGGATCACGAGGGCGGCGTCGGCAATCTCGACGACCCGGGCCGTGACAAAGGCTACGCGACGGGCCACTCCCCCAACCTGACGGAGAACGCGCCGGAGGGCGCCACGACCGAGATGGTCTTCCAGAAGATCTGCGACGAGCACGGCGTGGAGTGGAAGCTCTCCACAGCGCTCATCAAGATCGAGCTCGACGATTCCGGCAAGGCGACCGGCATCATCGCGCAGGATCAGACCGACGAGCACTACCTCCGCATCAACACCTCGAAGGGCATCATCATGGCGACCGGCGGCTACTGCACGAACACCGACATGATGCTTGCGCTGCAGCCAATGACGATGGAGATGAAGATCAACGTTCCGCTCGGCTCCACCGCGGACGGCTCCGGCATCAAGGCGATGCTGTGGGCGGGCGCGCAGCTCGACCCGACGCACGCTTCCATGATGTTCAACCGCGCAAGCTGCCTCCCGACCGAGACGGCAGGCTACAAGACGAACGGCAAGTGGTTCTGGTTCGGCGAGCAGCCGTTCCTGAAGGTGAACTTAAACGGCAAGCGCTTCTGCAACGAGTCCGGCCCTTACGAATTCATGCTGCACTCGATGTACATGCAGCCGTACCATACATACTGTGACATTTTCGATTCCAACAGCAAGAAATACGCGGAGCAGTTCGACGAGGTCGGCTGCTGCAGGCTCTTCCCGTTCCCGAACGGCGCGCCGAGCAACCGCGACTTCGATTCTGTCTGGGATCAGCTCATGACCGAATTTGTCGACGAGGGTTATCTCGTGAAGGCGGATACGCTCGAGGAGCTGGCGGAGGGGCTCGGCCTCCCGGTGGAGGATTTCGTCGCCACCGTCGAGCGCTACAATGAGCTCTGCAAGAAGGGCGTGGACGAGGATTACGGCAAGGAGAAGCACCGCATGACCCCGGTGGATCAGGCGCCGTTCTTCGGCATCCGCACCGGCGCATGGCATCTGACAACCTTGAACGGCTGCCGCATCAACACCGATATGCAGGTCACCAAAGAAGACGGCAGCCCGATCGAGGGTCTGTACGCGACCGGCGACTGCACGGGCGGTTTCTTCGCGACGACCTACCCGAACCTGATGACCGGCCTCGCCTGCGGGCGCACGATGACCTTTGCGCGCCACGCGGCAAAGCAGCTCGCTTCGAAGTAATCATCCGATTCCGAATATATGGGAGGTAATCTATGAAACTGAAGACTTTGAAGACTTTTCGGGGCGGCGTTCACCCGGAGGGACACAAGGAGCTCTCCAAGGGGCAGGAGGTCGTACCCTATCTTCCCAAGGGTGACATGGTCTTCCCCATCAACCAGCATATCGGCAAGCCGGCCAAACCGGTCGTTGCCAAGGGCGACGAGGTGCTCGCGGGGCAGATCATCGCGGAGGCGGACGGCTTCGTCTCCGCTAACATCATCAGTTCCTGCTCCGGCAAGGTGAAGGCGATCGAGGAACGCCACGTTGCCTCCGGCGCTCGCGCGACCTGCATCGTCATTGAGAACGACGGTCAGTACACGCTTGCCCCCGGCATCGGCAATGTGCCGCACGAGGGCACGCTTTCAAATAAGGACATTCTCGACGCGATCAAGGCGGCCGGCATCGTGGGACTGGGCGGCGCGGGCTTCCCGACGCACGTCAAGCTCTCGGTCAAGGATCCGGAGGCGATCGACTACGTCATCGCGAACGGCTCCGAGTGCGAGCCCTACATCACCTGTGACGACCGTCTGATGCAGGATGAGAACCGCGGCATCGTCGAAGGCCTGCGCCTCGTGCTCCAGCTCTTCCCGAACGCGGTGGGCGTCATCGCGATCGAGGACAACAAGCCGGACGCGATCCAGGCGATGGAGGCGGTCTGCGCGGGTGAAAAACAGATCTCCGTGCAGCCCGTCAAGGCAAAATACCCGGAGGGCGGCGAGCGGAACCTGATCTCCGTGATCAGCGGGCGTGACCTGCGCTTCGGCCAGCTCCCGGCGGACGTCGGCTGTGTCGTCTGCAACGTGAGTACCTTAAACGCGATCTACCGCGCGGTGCATCATTCTGAGCCCCTGATGGAGCGCTATTTCACGATATCCGGCGACGCGATCGCGAACCCCTGCACGCTTTCCGTGCGCATCGGCACCTCGCACGCGGAGCTTGTTGAGGCGGCCGGCGGTATCAAGCCCGGCTGCACCGTCAAAAAAGTGCTTTCCGGCGGCCCGATGATGGGTATTGCGATGTCCTCGCTCGACGTGCCGACCTGCAAGGCGAACAACGCCCTGACCATTCTCGCGGAAGATGAAGTTGAGACGGCCGACGAGCAGATGACCGCCTGCATCCGCTGCGGTCGCTGCACGCGCGCCTGTCCGATCCACCTGATCCCGCAGATGATGGCGGAAGCCGCGGAACGCAAGGATTACGAGCAGTACGAGAAACGCCTGTACGGCCTGGATTGCATCGCCTGCGGCTGCTGTACCTACGTCTGCCCGGCCAAGCGGCCGCTGATGCAGCTCTTCAAACAGACCAAGGCTGACATCATGGCAGCGAAGAGAAAGTGAGGGGAACGGACTATATGAATGAGAATTTACTGAATCTTTCTTCCAGCCCGCACATCCGGAGCAAGCTGACCACCGGAAACGTCATGTGCGACGTCGTGCTGGCGCTGATGCCTGCCACCGTGCTCGGGATCTACCACTATGGTCTGCACGCGTTCCTTGTGATCGCCGTCGCGATCCTTTCGGCAGTCATCACCGAATTTGTTTTTGATTATATCGCACAGAAAAAGAACACCGTCAAGGATAGAAGCGCGGTCGTCACAGGTCTTCTGCTGGCGCTCTCTCTTCCGCCCTCGGTACCGCTCTACATCCCGTATCTCGGCGGGCTGTTCGCGATCCTTTTCGTGAAATGCTTCTTCGGGGGACTCGGCAAGAACTTCATGAACCCGGCCGTCACGGCGCGGTGCTTCCTGCTGATCTCCTTCGGCAGCACCATGACAAACTACGCTGTGGACGGCATGAGCGGCGCGACCCCTCTGGCTGACCTGAAGGCCGGGGCCGCGATTGACGTCGCAAGGCTGTATCTCGGCGACGCGCCCGGCGTTATCGGAAGCTCCGCGGTCGCTCTGCTGATCGGCGGGCTGTTCCTCTGGGTGGTCGGCGGGATCACGCTGGAGATTCCGGTCTCCTGTATCGTCGCGTTCACCGCGTTCATGGCGATCTTCGGGGGCCACGGTCTCGATCCGGCTTTCCTCTTCGCACACATCTGCGGAGGCGGCGTGCTGATGGGCGCGTTCTTCATGGCGACCGATCCTGTCACAAGTCCCGTGACCTCGCGGGGGCAAATACTTTTCGGCGCCGCGGTCGGAATTCTCGCGGGACTGTTCCGCGCGTTCGGCTCGGCGGCTGACTCGTTCAGCTACGCGATCATCCTCGGCAACATCCTGGTGCCGTTCATCGACAAGCTTCCGATCCCGAAGCCGCTCGGCTACAAGGAGAGTGAGAATGAACCGCGCCAGTTCCCGAAGGCCGCAGTCAATCTGACCGCGATCACGCTGATCGCCGGTCTGGCCTTAAGCAGCGTCTACATCGTGACGAAGGACAGAATTGAGGAGCAAAAGATGGCGGCCAACGCGGCCTCCTATCAGGAGGTATGTCCGGAGGCGGAGTCCTTCTCTTACGACGACGCTGTCACCGCGGCGGTCGACGCCCTGGAAGGAAATCCATACAACCAGGAGAAATACGGCAGGACTTATATCAAGGAAGCAGTCGTCGGCATGACTTCTGACGGCTCTGTAGCCGGCTACGTCCTGAGCGTCACCAGCTCGGACGGCTACGACGGCGACGTCACGATCTCCGTCGGGCTCTCCACGGACGGCACGGTAAACGGCATCGCATTTACCGAGCTGCACGAGACGGCCGGCATGGGCATGCTCTGCGGCGAGGACGCATTCAA
Source organism: uncultured Lachnospiraceae bacterium (assembly GCA_947629385.1). Taxonomy (GTDB): domain Bacteria; phylum Bacillota; class Clostridia; order Lachnospirales; family Lachnospiraceae; genus Choladousia. Next base: position 73,160 of record CANRDO010000006.1, on the reverse strand, counting down.
GAGCCAGTTCTCCAGCGTGCAGACCGACGCATTTATCCTGAACAAGGCCGGAGGCTCCACAGCGGACAACGAGATCGACTCCGTGTCCGGTGCCTCCACGACTTCCGGCGCCGTCGTCAACGCAGTCAACACCGCGCTCGACTTCTACGCGGCGAACTTACAGTAAGGGAGGGCTGAACAATGAACAAATATGTGGAACGAATCTATAACGGTATTGTAAAGGAAAACCCGTGTATCATCCTGATGCTCGGCATGTGCCCGACCCTCGCGGTCACGACGTCCGCGATCAACGGCGTCGGCATGGGGCTCTCCACACTGGCGGTGCTGATCTTTTCCAACCTGATCATCTCCCTGATGCGAAATATCATCCCGGATCAGGTGCGCCTGCCGGCCTACATCGTCATCGTGGCCTCGCTCGTGACGGTCGTCGACCTGATCATGCAGGCCTACACGCCGGGCCTTTACAGCGCGCTCGGCATCTACATCCCGCTGATCGTCGTGAACTGCATCATCCTCGGCCGCGCCGAAGCCTACGCGAACAAGGTGACGCCGGATCTCGCGTTCTTCGACGGAGTCGGCATGGGCTTAGGCTTCACGATCGCGCTGACCGTCATCGGCCTCGCGCGTGAATTCCTCGGCTCCGGCTGCGTGTTCGGCATCCAGGTGCTCTCGGAGGAGATCTTCCACCCGATCGCGATCTTCGGCCAGGCGCCGGGCGCGTTCCTGATCATGGCGATCCTGATCGCGATCCTGAACGGCGCCAGCATCTCCACCAGGGCAAACGACAAGGTGGAGGGCTGCGACGGCTGCTGCGCGACCTGCGCGAAGAGCTGTGATTCCAAAGAAAAGGAGGAGGCAAAGGCATGAATAATTCACTGATCCTGATCATTGTCACGACTGCGCTGGTCAACAATGTCGTGCTCAGCCAGTTCCTGGGCATCTGCTCCTTCCTCGGCGTATCGAAGCAGCTCAAGGCGTCCGCAAGTCTGGGCGGGGCGGTCATCTTCGTCATGACGATCTCTTCGGCCGTGGCGAACCTGCTCTACACCTTCCTGCTCGCGCCGCTTCAGCTGGAGTACCTGAACACGATCGTATTTATCCTCGTCATCGCCACTCTGGTGCAGATGGTCGAGATGTTCCTGAAAAAGACGTCTCCCGGCATCTATAAAGCGCTTGGCATCTATCTGCCGTTGATCACGACAAACTGCGCCGTGCTCGGCGTCGCGCTGACGAACGTGCAGGACGGCTACGGCTTCGTAGAGAGCGTTGTGGCCGGCTTCGGCACCGCCGTCGGCTACACGATCGCGATCATCCTGCTGGCCGGTATCCGCGAACGCATCGACGAATCCAGTGTTCCGAAGCCGTTCCGCGGCGCACCTGTAGTCCTGCTCTCTGCCGCCCTGATGGCGATCGCTTTCATGGGCTTCGGCAGTCTGGCCCTGTAAAGGAGGTAAGCATATGCAAGGAATCATCATCGCCACCGTCGCGGTGGGCGTCATCGGCCTCCTGATGGGCTTGCTCCTGATCACGGTCGATAAAAAATTTAAAGTAGAGGTAGATGAGAAAGAACTCGCGGTGCGCGAATATCTGCCGGGCAACAACTGCGGCGCCTGCGGCTACGCGGGCTGCGACGCGATGGCTTCCGCTATCGTGCACGAGGAAGCGCCGGTGAACGGCTGTCCGGTCGGCGGTGCGGCCGTCGCGGAGAAGATCGCCCACATCATGGGCGTGGACGCCGAGGAGACCGAGAAGATGGTCGCCTTCGTCAAGTGCTCCGGCGACTGTGAGAACGCCGCGGCCAGGGCGCATTATGTCGGCATCAGCGACTGCGCCTCCGCGGTGGCTAGCGGCCTCTCCCCGTGGACCTGCGATTACGGCTGCATCGGCTTCGGCACCTGCGCGGCGGCCTGTCCGTTCGACGCAATCTCTGTGCACAACGGCGTGGCGAGCGTAGACCGCGAGAAATGCCGCGCCTGCGGCAAGTGCGTGGCGGCCTGTCCGAAGCACCTGATCGAGCTTCTTCCGGACAGATCGCCTTACGCGGTGCGCTGCTCCAACAAGGACCGCGGCGTCGCCGTCAAGAAGGTCTGCTCCGCCGGCTGCATCGCCTGCAAGCTCTGTGAGAAGCAGTGCGAGTCCGACGCGATCCATGTGGAGAACAGCATCTCCCACATCGATTACGAGAAGTGCGTCGGCTGCGGCAAGTGCGCCGAGAAATGCCCGGTGAAGGTCATCCACAAGCGTGCGTAACAAGCATGCGTAGACTGTACTGCGGCAGCGTATTTTGATCTAAGAGACTTTCTTTTGCGATTCAACAGCATATTTACTTGAGGACAGGATGGTTTCACTTTTCTGAATCCATCCTGTTTTTGTTTCTCTATTTTGCTTCTCCATTTTGTTTCTCTGCTTTGTTTCTTTGTTTTTATTTTCTGTTTTTTGTTTTCATTTTCCTTTTATTCTCTGTGAAATATAATTATATCCTCTTATTTTTTGTCGTATAAAATTTTATATAGCAATATTCTGCAAGGTATTGTATAATAATGTAGATTTTACTAATATATAATTCATTTAAAGGAGGTAATTTATGAAGACGCATTTGAAAAAACTGTTTCTCCCGAGCATGCTGCTGACCTTTCTGTTCGCATTCATGTTCACGTCGCGGGCAGACGCCGCTTACGGTTTAACTCAGGTAAATCCTCAGCAAAATTCGATTACAGTACAGTGGACGGCTCCCAGTAACAGAAACGTCACCGGATATACCGTCAAGGTCGGGACGTCATTGTCCGATGCACAGCCGGTAGGAACGCTTCCCGCCTCTGCTACATCCTACACAGTTCCAAATCTTCCCGGGGGCTGCGAACGTTATATCAAGGTGGAGTACACTTATCAAAACTCCTATAGCACCAGCACATATACCGACTACTATTACGGTTCTTTTAGGACCACACCCGGCAAGGTTACCAGCGTTCATCAGGACAAATGGTGGTATTTTATCAAATCCTTTGACGTAAAATGGGACGAGCAGAAAGCGGCGGATGGCTATGAATATGTTGTCAAGAAAAATAACAAGGGCAAAAAGTTCGCAAGCGGAACGGTCAGTTACGAATCGCTCTCTGTCTCCAAAAAGGTTTCCAATTCCATCGTATACAGTGTTCAGGTACGCGCTTACAGTACGATCAACGGGACAAAATATACCGGAAACTGGTCCGATGTCTGCTACTGCTTCACCCAGCCGCGCGTGAAATCCGCGAAGGTCAAAGGAAACAAGCTGACCATCAAGTGGGGAAAGGTCTCAGGAGCCACCGGATATGACATCTATGTCTCCACCAAGCCAAAGAAGGGCTATACCAAGGTAAAGTCCGTGAGCAGCAAAATCTCTTCTGTTACGATCACCAAGCTAAAGAAAAAGAAGATTTCTTCCAAGAAAAAATATTATGTGTACGTAGTGACCAAGAAGAAGGTAGGCAAAAAGACAAGCACCAGCGGAAAGCTCTACTATTGGAATACAAAAAACACCAATTTCGGCTATTTCTAGACTCTTCCTCACGTGGGTCACGGTAAAAGCGGCGATGCAGATGCACCGCCGCTCCTATTTTTTCTGACTCGTATTACTCTTATTCTTCCTGGGATTTCTCCATGCCGTTTTCGAAATTACTCAGCTGTCTCCTCCACCGGGGCTTCTGCTGCTTCCTCAACTACCTCTGCAACTTCCTCTGCAGGAGCTTCCACTGCTTCCTCAACTGCCTCTGCAGGAGCTTCCGCTGCTTCCTCAACTGCCTCTGCAGCCTCCTCTGTCGGAGCTTCCGCCGCTGCATCCGCCGTCTCCTCTTCCGGAGCTGGTGCCGACGCCGCAGGCTCAAGTGCCTTCATGCTCAGGCTGATCTTATGGTCGACTCCGTTGAAATCCACAACCTTCGCCTCGATCATCTGACCGGTCTTGAGAATGTCGGACGGCTTGTCCACATGCTCATGAGAGATCTGCGATACATGAAGCAATGCGTCTATTCCCGGCTCAAGCTCTATGAATGCGCCGAAATCGGTCATTCTTGCCACCTTGCCCTGAACGACAGTACCGATCGCATACTTCTCTCCCGCCGTCAGCCATGGATTCTGATCCTCAAACTTCAGGCTCAGCGCGATCTTGTCGCCCTTGATATCCTTGATCAGGACGGTAAGAGGCTCTCCTGCCTTGAACACCTTCTTCGGATTCTCTACATGTCCCCAGGACATCTCTGAGATATGGAGCAGGCCATCCGCTCCACCCAGATCGACGAACGCACCAAAGTCCGTGACATTCTTGATAACACCTTCTACCACATCGCCAACCGCGATGCGCTCAAACAGCTCTCTCTGCATCTCCGCCTTGCGCGCGACGAGCAGCTGCTTGCGGTCACCGATGATCCTTCTTCTGCGCGGATTGAACTCAGTGATCACAAACTCGATCTCCTGCCCCGCATACTTCTCCAGATTCTTCTCATACGTATCAGAGACAAGGCTTGCCGGAATGAAAACTCTCGCCTCATCCACAACAACACTCAAGCCACCGGAGAGCACCTGCACGACCGGCGCTGTAAGCACCTCCTGCGTATTGAATGCCTCCTCCAGTCTCTTATTTCCCCTGTCTGCCACAAGGCGCTTGTAAGTGAGCTGAACCTGTCCGTCTCCGTCGTTTACCTTGAGAACCTTCGCCTCCATCGTGTCATTCACCTGTACAAGAGTGCGAAGATCGACGTTTGAGTCATTTGTATATTCGTTGCGGGTGATAATACCGTCTGCCTTGTATCCGATGTTCAGAACGATCTCGTCTTCCTTGACATCAATCACAGTGCCCTCGACAATCTCTCCATTGTGAATAGTCTTTAATGATTCTTCCAGCATTTGTTCAAAACTTAAATCTGACATTGTTTTGAAACCTCCTCAATCAAAATATTTGGGGTGGATGCCCCTGCTGTAATACCTACGCAACCAATGGATGATAATCGTCGAAGATCCAGATCCTTTATAGTTTGTATATAGTAAGTATTTGCACATTCCATCTTGCATATCTCAAACAGCTTCCGTGTGTTGGAACTGTGTCTGCCGCCGATAACGATCATACTGTCCACCTTCGCCGCAATTTCCCGCGCTTCCGACTGACGCTCCTCAGTTGCACTGCAAATAGTGTTCAAGATATCCACTTCATCATAACTCATTTTCAAAATAATTTCAACTAAATTATCAAATTTCTTGTAATTAAATGTCGTCTGAGACACGATGCAAAGACGCTTTCCGGAAATCGGAGAGAATTGTTTTGCTTCCTCCTCCGTCCCGATCACTTTCACCGGGCCAAGACACCATCCTTTGATCCCCTCGACCTCCGGATGTCCCTCGTTTCCGATGATCACGACCTCGTCCCCCTGCTCGCTGTGTTCGCGGACAATCCGATGGATCTTCCGAACAAACGGACAGGTCGCATCCACGATGTGCAGTCCACGCTCCTCGATTTTCCGATAAATGCGCTCCGGCACGCCGTGCGAGCGGATGATCACGGTTCCCTCGGCGAGGGAATCCAGCTCTTCCTCTCCCTCTATGATCCGCACGCCCTTTTCCTGCAGCTCGCGCACCACCTCCTCATTGTGAATGATCGGCCCGTATGTATAGATCGGCTTCATGCCCTCCTCAATCTGCCGGTAAACCTGCTCCACGGCGCGCTTCACGCCAAAGCAAAAGCCTGCCGTCTTCGCCACGATCACTTCCATGTCTCTTCTGGTATCGCTCCTCTCGTATTTCCTTTCATATTTCCTCCGGACGCCTTTCGTTCGCGCTTCCTATGTGGACTGACGTCAGACACCGCATCCGCTTCCAATGCGCTCCCGCGCCAGCTCTACGATCCTCGCGCTCACTTCCTCGATCGTCATGTCGGACGAGTCCACCAGCACCGCATCCTCCGCCTGCTTAAGCGGTGCTGTCTCACGGTGCATATCGCGATAATCGCGCTCCTCAATGTCCTTCTCGATCGCCTCAAGAGAACAGCTCTCCCCGCGCTCAACGAGCTCCTTGTAACGGCGCTGCGCGCGTGTCTGCACGCTGGCGGTCAGATAGATCTTGAGCTGCGCATTCGGTAAAATTGCTGTCCCGATGTCCCGACCGTCCATCAGGACATTCTCCCTTCTCGCCAGCTCCCGTTGCAGATCGGTCAGCTTCGCGCGCACCTGAGGCTTCGCCGCGCAGGCACTAGTCCTGGCGCTCACCTCCTCGGTCCGAATCAACCCGGACACGTTCTCCCCGTTCAGATAGACCTGCTGCGCGCCGTCCCGGTAATCGATCGTCACCTCAATCTGCGCAAGCGAACGCTCCAGCGCCCGGACGTCCTCGATGTCCGTGCCGCGCCTCATCAGCCCAAGCGTGATCGCCCGGTACATCGCGCCGGTATCTACATAAATAAAAGAAAGCTCCTTCGCTGCTCGCTTCGCAATCGTACTCTTGCCGGCTCCGGCCGGCCCGTCTATCGCTATGTTAAAGCTCATGCCTTGTCTCCTGTCCTGCTCTTATTCTATCCTGTCTCACACCGAAACGCCCGCCCCGGCCGCATATCCGGTCGACCAGGCGATCTGCAGATTGAAGCCGCCCGTCACCGCGTCGAGATCCAGCACCTCGCCCGCAAAATACAGGCCGCTCACCCTCCGCGATTCCATTGTCGCCGGATCGATCTCTCTGACATCGACGCCGCCCCTCGTGATAACGGCTTCATTATACCCTCGAAGTCCAGTCAATGTCAAAGGAAAATGTTTCGTGTACGCAATCAGTCTCTGCCGTTCCTCACGCGTGATCTCATGGACCGGCTTCTCCGCCGGGATCCCGCACAGGCAGATCATCACCGGGATCAGCTTCGCCGGGAACAGCGTCCCCAGCACCGTCCGGAACTGCTTATTTTTCCCTGCCTCAAACTCTCTGAGAATTCTCGCGTCAAGCTGCTCCTCACTGAGCGCCGGCTTCAGATCGATGCGCAGATCCAGCGGATGTTCGCCCAGTCGCTTCTGCACGGCGCAGCTTGCTGTCAGGATCAGAGGCCCTGTCACGCCGAAATGCGTAAACATCATCTCACCGAATTCCCGGTAAAGCAGCTTCCTGCCGTCGAATACGGATACCTCGACGTTTCGCAGCGAGAGCCCCTGCAGCTGCTGCGCAGTATCGCCGGCAGTCTCCATCGGCACAAGCGACGGGGAGCGATCCGTCACATGATGTCCGGCCGCTTCTGCAAAGCGGTAGCCGTCCCCGGTCGAGCCCGTCGTCGGATAGGACAGGCCGCCGGTCGCCACGATCACCGCGTCACATAGAACCCGCCGTCCGGACGCAAGCATGAGCCCGGCCGCGCAGCATCCTCCATCCGTCCGCTCCTCATATAAAATCTCCCGCACTTCCTCATTCAGAAAGACCTTAACGCCGCACGCTTTGAGTCTTTTTGCCAGCGCAGCGATCACGTCTGAGGAATGATCCGAGACCGGAAACACCCGGTTGCCGCGCTCCGTCTTCGTTTTCATCCCTGCATCTTCAAAGAAGCGGATCACCGCCTGACTGTCAAAGCCGTAAAACGCGCTGTAAAGAAATTTCCGGTTCGTACAGACGGCCTGGAGCAGCGCCTCGACATCGCAGCTGTTCGTCAGATTACAGCGGCCCTTGCCGGTGATATAGAGCTTCTTTCCAAGCTTCTCATTCTTCTCATAAAGGCTGACCTCATGCCCATTCATGGCGGCTGAAATCGCGGCCATCATGCCCGCTGCGCCGCCTCCGATCACCGCGACTGCACTCATGTCTCTTTCCTCTCTCCCGTTACCGTGGCGTGAAGCCCCGCATTTGCATCGGCGCTCGCCGGCGCCTGCCGACGGATCCTCATGTCCTGTCTTTCGCGGTCAGCGCCACCGAAGCGTCCACCCTTGTGTCACTCCCCGCCGCTGCTTGCGTCACTCCCTGCCGTTGCTTGCGTCACTCCCCGCCGCTGCGTCTGTATCTCCGCTTCTCAGTTCAAACCAGAATTCCACTCCGTCCTCACAGTTGCGCACGCCGTAATCCTGATGAAACGACTCCATGATCGCCTTCACGATGGAAAGTCCCACGCCGCTCCCGCCGTACTCTCTGGTCCTCGCTTTGTCCACCTTGTAGAACTTGTCCCAGATCAGCGTCAGATCCTTCTCCGGAATCTGTTCGCCCGTATTGCGCACGCAGACGCGCACAACGCTGTCTGCACATCTACCCGCCCGGACCGTGATCCGCCGCTCTCCGTCCACATGGTTCAAAGCATTGCTCAGATAATTGGTCAAAACCTCCTCGACCTTGTACTCGTCTCCCCAGGCATACAGCGAATCCGGGATATCACTGACGATCTCCGCCCCTTTCTGCTGCGCCAGGATCGACACCGACTGCAGCTTGTTGCGGATCAGCTCGCTTAAATCAAAACGCTCCAGCACCACCTGCTCGTTGCCGAATTCCAGCTGATTCAGCGTCAAAAGCTTTTGAACCAGCCCGTTCATCTTCGACGCCTCGTCCATGATGACCTCACAGTAAAACGCCCTGCTCTCCTCGTCGTCGTTCACACACTCCTGCAGCCCTTCCGCATAGCCCTGGATCAGCGCGATCGGCGTCTTCAGCTCATGGGACACATTCGACAGAAACTCCTTGCGCATGTCGTCGATCTCTTCTTTTTTCTGAATGTCCTTCTGCAGCTCGTTATTCGCCGTCAGAAGCTGCGAATAGGTTTTCTCAAGGTTTTCCGACATGCGGTTGAAGGACTCCCCGAGCTGTCCCACCTCGTCGCTGCCGCCGCTCGTATACTTTGCGCTGAAATCCAGACCCGCCATGCGCTTGGAGAGCTCGGTCAGCTCGCCGAGCGGCTTTGTCACCCGTCCGGAGATGAACCAGACCAGAACGCTCGCCAGGATCACGCCGAACAGGCAGATGTACTTGATGAAATCATTGGAGATGCGCACGCTGTCTCGGATGCTCTCCATGTTGATGCGCATGATGAAATAAAAGCCCTTATCCAGCGTTCCCCACATCTCCATATAGTCTACCGCGACCTCCGGGTCATACTTTTTCTGGATCGTGTACGAATCGTTCTGTACCAGAATGGAATCCGGGTCTACCGTATCCAGCCCGATCCCATAACCGTTCAGACGTCCCAGCATCAGCCGCAGATAGTCCGACTGCGCATAAGCTGTGTCCGTCCAGACCAGCATGTTGTAATCCTCGTCCGTCACGATGAACGAGATGCTATTCGCGTTGCAGAGCTCCTCAAACTCCTGCACACCGTCTTTTCGCATCCCGCCGCGGTCCGTAACATTCTCGTTCAGTTTTTCATACGCCTCGATCAGCACATCCCTCTTTCGCAGCGAATAGAAATCCTCCAGAAAGAATGTGTTGATCAGATAATTTGCCAGAAAGAGCATGCCTGTCAAAGCGATAAAAATGACCGTCAGCTGCTTTCGTATGGAATTCTTCATTCGTCATCAGCCTTCCACTTCAAACTTATATCCCATGCCCCAGATCGTCTTGATGTAATCTCCGTAAGCGCCCATCTTGCTGCGAAGCTTCTTCACGTGTGTGTCGATTGTCCGCGCATCGCCGAAATAGTCGTAATTCCAGACACTGTTCAGGATCTTCTCCCTGGAAAGCGCGATCCCCTGATTCTCCATAAAGTAGGTCAAAAGCTCGAATTCCTTGTAGCTGAGATCCACGCTCTTCCCGTCGATCGTCACCTCGTGCGCGGCGCGGTTGATCTCGATCGCCCCGGCCTTCAACAAATCGTCCGAGGAAAAGCCGCTCGTCCTGCGCAGGATCGCCTCCACACGCGCGACCAGAATCTTCGGGCTGAACGGCTTGGAAATATATTCGTCCACGCCGAGCTCAAAGCCGAGCAGCTCGTCGTACTCCTCAGACTTTGCCGTCAGCATGATGATCGGCGTCTGGGAATATCTGCGAATCTCCCGGCATACCTGCCAGCCATCCATCTTCGGCATCATCACGTCGAGGATCACGAGAGCAATGTCCTTCTTCTCAAAAAAAATATCGACGGCCTGCTCTCCGTCCTCGGCCTCCAGCACCTCGAAATTCTTCTTCACCAGGAAATCGCGCACCAGCTTGCGCATCCTGCTCTCGTCATCCACCACCAATACCTTCAGCTTGTCCATCTGCGTCCCGCCCCTTTCAATGACATGAGACCTGACATCCGTTTTCTCGAAATAAACTTCTGTCCGAATCATTCCTTTTCTGCGATTGTATCATGCATTTATGTCCAATATGTGTACAGAAACAAGTCAAAAACCACATTCGGAAAATCAAAAGCGCAGGACCGTCTGTCACAACCCCGCGCCTTCTTTTCATTCTTTTATCTTGTCGATATCCGTAAGATTTACACCGGAAACATTGAGAATTGCCTTCAGGGCAAGATATTCTGATGAAAAATGGAGTAGACGGGAATCGAACCCGTGTCCGAAAGCCAATTCACTGTCCTTCTACTATCATAGTCAGTTCTTTGACATTCCCTCCGGCAGGCGAGAGCTGACACCCTCCTGCTTTCAGTAGCTTCATGATACGCCCGTATGCGCAAAGCTTAGCATACGTCGTTTCCTGCATAGTCGATGCCCGGATCTTAAGGTGCAGGTGCCCTAAGGCGGACAGCTGCCATTAGGCAGCGAGTGCTAAATTATCTTCAGCGTTTATATTTAGGTTTGTGATTTGACGCATCACCTGCGGATAGCTTCTCCAGCTTCATAACCCCCGTCGAAACCTTTACTACCCCATGTTAATTGACATATCCATTGTAATATGACCGGATGCCGCTGTCAACCCGGGCCTCTCAGCCGAGGTTGCGGACCTTGTACTCCCGCTCCGCCTCGCGGCGTGCATCCTTCTTCGCGATGTCCTGCCGCTTGTCGTAGAGCTTCTTACCTCTGGCAAGACCGACCTCGACCTTGGCAAGACTCCCGCGGAAATAGACCTGCAGAGGTACAATCGTGTAGCCCTTTTCCTTGATCCTGCCCGTCAGCTTGTTGATCTCGCTCTTGTGCAGCAGCAGCTTGCGCACGCGCAGCGGATCCTTGTTGAAGATGTTGCCTTTCTCGTAGGGGCTGACATGCATCCCGTAGATGAACATCTCCCCGTTCTCGATACGGACAAAGGCTTCCTTGATGCTGCACTTTCCCATACGCAGGGATTTCACCTCGGTGCCATGAAGCGCAATCCCGGCCTCATGCTTCTCGTCGATAAAATAATCGTGGTAGGCCTTCTTGTTGTTCGCCACCAGCTTGACAGATTCGCCTATGTCAACCTCCTCCTTTCCTGCAAAAATACGAAAGGACCGACGCCTCGCATCAGTCCTCTGTCGTCAGAATCCCAGATTCAAAATGATCGCCAATACAATAAAGAGAATTGCCAGAATCTTGGTGATCTTTACGAGATTTCCTTCCATGGAACGCGATTTATTCTTTCCCCAGTAGGTATCTCCCATACCACCGACTGTACCAAGCCCTGCGTCTTTTCCCTCTTGCGCCAGAACGATCACTGTCAGCGCGACACAAACCAATGCAAATATAATTGTCAAAAAAGTTCTCACAGTAAATTACACCTCCTATGTCAACGCATCCAGTCTACCACAGGAATTCGCGAAATGCAAGCAAATTATTTAAAAGGATTCTCATAAACCGCCGAAAGTCCCAGTGTATCCTCAATGCGAAGGAGCTGATTGTACTTCGCCACACGCTCGCCTCTGCAAGGGGCCCCCGTCTTGATCTGGCCTGTGGCAGTCGCCACGGCCAGGTCCGCAATCATCGTGTCCTCCGTCTCTCCGGAACGGTGGGAAATGATAGCCCGGTAACCGTTCCTGTGCGCAAGCCCAATTGCTTCAAGCGTCTCCGTCAGCGTTCCGATCTGATTTGGTTTGATCAGGATCGCATTCCCTGCCCCGAGCCGTATCCCTCTGTGCAGCCTTTCCTCATTCGTCACAAACAGGTCATCTCCCACAAGCTGAACGCGGGATCCGAGGCGCTCCGTCAGCCTCTGCCAGCCTTCCCAGTCGTTCTCGTCCAGACCATCCTCGATGGAAGCGATCGGGAACTTCTCGCACAGGTCCTCCAGATATGAAATCATCTCCTCCGGCGTGCGGCGGATCTTCTGTCCCTTCCGCCTTTCCTCTCCCGGAAAGAGATATGTGCCTTCAGACACATCGTACAATTCGCTTGCAGCCACATCGAGCGCGAGCACAATGTCCTGTTCCATCCGATAGCCGGCCTTCCCGACTGCCTCGCAGATCAGCTCCAGCACTTCCCGCGCCTCCGCAAGCTCCGGAGCGAAGCCGCCCTCATCGCCAACGCCCGTCGAAAGTTCTCGATCCCCCAGAAGTCCTCTGAGCGTATGATAAATCTCAGAGCACATCTGAAGTCCATGGGCAAACCCGTCCGCGCCCACCGGCATGATCATGAACTCCTGAAAGTCGATGGAATTGTTCGCATGGCAGCCTCCGTTCAGAATATTCATCATCGGCACTGGCATCCTGCGCGCGTGCATACCCCCGAGATATCGAAAAAGCGGAATATTCAGAGACTTCGCCGCAGTCACAGCCGCCGCCATTGAGATGCCAAGAATGCCGTTGGCTCCGAGCCTGCGCTTATTCTCCGTGCCGTCCTCCCGGCAGAGGATCCGGTCAATCGCCGCCTGCTCATATACATTCTCCCCTATGATCGCATCCGCAAGAATCGAATTCACAAAATGGCAGGCCTGCTCCACACCCTTTCCTTGATACCTCGTATCCTTGTCCCGAAGCTCGACCGCCTCATACTGACCGGTAGAAGCGCCGGAGGGGACTGCCGCCCTTCCGACGCTTCCATCTTCTGTCATAATCTCAACTTCAACAGTCGGATTCCCCCTGGAATCCAGAATTTCTCTCGCATACACATCTGTGATCGGCATATAATTACACATATTGCAACCTCCTGAATCTTTCTTCGGCATGATCATTTGCGCCGGACAAATTATCTTTTGTTTGCAATAGTATTTCCCGATCAGATTTGTTTCACTCTCAAATTATCCCTGTGTGTATTTCCTTTATTTGCTATTTCACGAGACGAATAATATAAGATACCACGACCGACCCGAGATTGATCCCTTTCAGCCCCAGGGAATTAAACACATAAGTATTCTTGCTCAGGTCCGGAAAATCATGGTCATTCGCTATGTCCTCCTGGATGGTCTTCTCCGGCACGCCGGCCTTCTTCAGCTCACTGACTGTCATATAGCGGCCGTCTGAGGACATGCGCCCGGTATCATACCAGAGCTTATTGCCCGCGTATATATTTGTATGTCCTATTCCGCCCCAGATGCAGATGTCGCCCGGAACCAGCCCGTTTTCCGCAAACAATTGATCCGCACTCTTGTTGACATAAATGATCTCGCAGCTCTTTTCAAGAGTCTCCCTCACACCGGCACCGAAGTGAATCTTCCCATCCGCGCCCCAGAAATTCTCGAACTCGCCCAGTCTGCCCATCTCACGCAGCGCGAGACGGATCGTATGCGCGCAATTTGTATAGCCGATTCCTCTCTCAGTCATATCCTTCAGCATATCTGCCCAGGTGTTCCGAACCAGCGCGCTGCTGTTTGAATATCCCAGGAGATGTCCCTTCGCCTTTTGTTCCCGGATCTCCTGCGAATAGCCCTCTATGATATTCAAAAACTCCTGAGCTGCTGCAGAAGGACTCGCCTCCGGAGCAAGCACTGTCACATCGCAGTATGCATACTGGAGACCATCCTTTGTCATCGCAGTGATCCTCGCCTTGCCTGCGCCAACTGCTATGACCGTGCCGTCTGCACCGACTGCTGCCACCGCCTGATTGGAGCTGCCCCAGACAACTCGCGCATATGTCCCGGACGCACTCAGCATCCTGGCCTCACCCTGCTGCAGAGTCACCGCCGTCTCCGAGATCGTCAACGGTGTCGGGTCTCCCTGAACCATCACCACACAGGTAGCAAACACTCCGCTTCCGTCCTTTGCCTTTGCCGTGATCACCGCGTTCCCCGGTTTTTTCGCAGTCACCTTTCCCTTGCTCGAGACAGAGGCAATGCTGCTGTTGCTGCTCTTCCATGTGAGTGTCTTTTTGTATGCATTGGTCGGCTTTACTGTTGCCTTAAGAGTAGTCGATTTCCCCTTCTTCAGCGTAATGCTGGTTTTCTTCAGCTTCACGCTGGTCACCGGCTGTCGCACCGTCACCTTGCAGGTAAATTTTTTCTTGCCTACCTTGGCGGTAATCACAGCCGTGCCCGCTTTCTTCCCCTTCACAACGCCGGAGGAGTTCACACTCGCCAGAGAACTTTTCGAACTGCTCCATTTCACTTTTTTGGACGTCCCCTTTACTTTGAGCTTGTAGGTCTGTCCCTTCAGAATAGTAATCTTTTTCTTGCTTATTTTGGCTGCCGCCGACGCCTCGACAGGCACCAGAAGCAGCAGAATCATCGTTGCCAGAATCCCCACTCTCAAAAGCTTCCGGCAAATTCCAGGTTTTACACTCTTTTCCAAATATTGATCCGTCTTCTTCATGGCATTGCCTTCCTTCACTTATAAATCGCTACCCGATAGATATCATACCAGCCACTTTTCGTAGTTATTTTCAGTATACACTATTTTAAAATTATTTCAACTATATTTTACAATTTTATTAAATTATATTAACAAAAAAACCGCTGCAGAAGGACTCTCATGAGCCTGCCTCTGCAGCGGTCTCTTACTATATCTGTTATTTGATATTAGAAATCTCCACCATTGCCGCCATTAAACGGGTCATAGGAACCATCCATTCCCGGAATTCCGAAGCCGTCAAACCAGAAGTCATCCTCCGTCTGAGGCTCCTGTGCGCTGTCGTTCGAACGTCTGCTCTGATCTCCGTCCTGCGGATCTTCTTCAATTTCGATCTCGATCTCATCGTCCTCCGGCAGCTCTGTCCCCTCCTGAAGGGTCACCTCCACCTCGCGCGCCTCATAGCTTCCGCCGTTCGCCGTCTGGACTTCGAGTTTCACCGTCTCGCCGACGGAGTAATAGCTGAGCTTATCGACCAGGTCTTCCTTGTTAATCACTGACTCGCCGTCAAACTTTGTGACGACATCTCCCTTTTGGATGCCTGCCTTCTCGCCGGCGGAGCCCTCTGTCACCTCGTACACAAACGCTCCGGCCGGGATATTGTAAAGCTCTTTCGCGTCTGCGGATACATCGACGACCGTGATCCCGAGATAACCCCTCTCACTGTCGGACAGCTTGTCGCGCGTCTCTTTGTTGATGAGATTCTGAAGCACCGGGATCGCCAGGTCAATCGGGATGGAGTAGCCCATGCCCTCTGCCTCGTCTACGACTTCCTTCGCCAGGTTGATCCCGATCACCTGCCCCTTCGCGTTCAGCAGAGCGCCGCCGCTGTTGCCGTGGTTGACCGGAGCGTCCATCAGGATCAGCTTCTGAGTGAAGTTCTCGTCGATCGTGACCTCGCGGTCCAGCGCGCTGATAATGCCGCTGGTGACGCTCTGCCCGTAACCCATCGCGTTGCCGATCGCGATCGCCGGCTCGCCGACCTTCAGATCCGCGGAGCTGCCAAGCTGCGCGATCTTGAGCTGTTTGCGCACCTCTTCCTTGATATCGGAAAGCTGCACGGCCACAACCGCGAGCTCATAGTCCTTGTCCATTCCCTTGACCTTCGCCGGCGCAAGCAGATCGTCCGGATCCTCCGCCTCCGCGGTAAAGCCTACTGTGATCTCCGTTGAGTCCTTCACCACATGACTGTTCGTCGCGATCAACAGCTCTTCATCGTTCTGTGCAATGATGATGCCGGAAGCCGCACCCGTCATCTCGTACTCCTGCACCCCGTAGAAGTAGGTCTCAACCTCCTCCACAGACTTCTCCGTGATCGAGACGATGGACGGCATACAATTCTCGACAATCTCCGAGACATCCGTCGCCACGATGGATGCATTTCCGGATACACGGTCGATTTCCGCAAAAGTCTCCTTCTGCTTCTCGGTCTCCGTTTCCGTCTCCGTTTCCGCCTCAGCCGCTTCGGTCGAAAGCTCTGTCTTTGCATCTTCGTCGTCGGAATCCGCGAGGTTCAACGTCACGCCCGGTGTCTCGTCCTCCTCCGCGAATACGACCTTCGCCGTCTTCCATGCATCGGCCCCGGCAAGCACGCCTACCGCGAGCAGTCCGGCCATCGCAACCGCAATGCGGCGTTTGCATTTCGAATTCCTGTTTTCCTCATTGTGCTTATTTGTGTAGTTCTTCATAGTGAATCCCCTTTCGTTGCTGTCTCTTTGCTTTTTCGTTCCTCAATTGATGAATTCACTATATCGGACTTTTGTGTCAAATTTGTGAAAAACCTGTGGGCTTTTCGTGTCCGACAACAAACTGTGCAAAACGACCGAACGCCAAAACGGCAACCTGCACTGCTCAATTAATCATTTTCCAGGAACGCGTACTGGCTCATGTACAGCTGGTAGTACTCTCCCTGCTTTGCCATCAGCTCCTCGTGGGAGCCGCGCTCGAGGATATTCCCGTTGTCGATGTACATGATACAGCTCGAATTCTTGATCGTGGACAGGCGGTGCGCGATGATGAAGGAGGTCCTCCCTTTCAGCAGCTCCAGCAATCCCTTCTGAAGCAATATCTCCGTCTCCGTGTCGATGCTCGAAGTCGCTTCGTCCAAAATCAGGATCTTCGGGTCGGCCAGAAGCGCCCGCGCGAAGGAGATCAGCTGCCGCTGCCCCGCCGAGAGGCGGCTCCCGCGCTCGTTCACCTGCGTCTGATAGCCGTTCTCCATCTTTACAATGAAATCATGCGCACAGACGGTCTTCGCGGCCCGGACGACCTCCTCGTCCGTGGCCTCCCGGTTGCCGTAGCGGATGTTGTCCATGATCGTGCCGGAGAAGATGAAGCTGTCCTGCATCATCACGCCCATCTGTCTGCGCAGGGAGCGGATCGTGACCGTGCCGATGTCGATCCCGTCCACGAGGATCTGCCCGCCGTCGACGTTATAGAAACGGCTCAGCAGGTTGACGATCGTCGTCTTGCCCGCGCCGGTCGGCCCTACGATGGCAAAGCTCTCTCCCACCTCCGCCTTAAAGTTCACGTCGTCCAGAATCCGCACGCCCGGCTCGTAGGAAAAGACCACATGCTGAAATTCCACCTCGCCCTTGATCGGCGGCATCTCGGTCGCTCCCGGTGCGTCCTTTACGTTGACCGGTTCGTCGATCGTCTCGAAGATGCGCTCCAGATACGAGATCGCCGTCAGCAGAGAATTGTAGAAGGACGCCAGCGTGTTGATGGGGTTCCAGAACTGCCCGATATAGATGGACAGCGCCACCAGCGCGCCCACGGAGATCCAGTTCTTTCCGGCCGCGAGCCAGCCCACGCCGACAAAGTACACGAGCGCCGTCGCCAGGATCGAGATCACCTGCACCACGGGGCCGATCATGAAGTTGTATTTGATGACGCTCATCCACGCCCTGCGGTAGCTTCCGCTCAGGTTATTGAAGATCTCAGTATTGCGGTTTTCCCGCACGAAGGCCTGTGTCACGCGGACGCCGTTGATGCTCTCCGCAATATAGGCGTTCAGATTGGACTGCTTGTTGCTCGCGAGCTGCCAGCCGCGGCGCTGCTTTTTCTTGACGAAGAGCACGATCGCGCCCAGGACCGGTAGGCCGCACATACACACCAGTGTCAGCGGCACACTGTAGTAAAACATAAAGCACATGATGAAGATCAGGGAACAGCAGTCCGTGATCGTGTTCACGATACCGTTGGAGAGCAAGTCGCTGATGTTGTTCACGTAGTTGACCAGACGCACCTGAATCTTCCCGTGCGGACGGCTGTCGTAGTACGAAAACGGCAGCTCCTGCAGATGCGCGAACAGGTCGCTGCGCAAGGCGTGCACGATACCCTGGCCGATCTCTGCCGTCCACTTGATCTTGACGCGCAGGTTGAAAGCCGAGATCAGAATGATCACCAGGGCGATCATCGCCATCAAAACGATGCCTTTTTTGTCGCCGGCCGGTATGTAAATGTCCATGACCCGCTGCGTCAGCACCGGGATCAGCATGCCGATGGCGCTCGTGAACAGCATGATCACGATGGTCGCCGCCAGCTTTTTGCGGAACGGCCCGGTGTAGCCGAACAGGCGGATCACCTGCTTCATATCAAATTTTGTCTCGAGGGTCTCGTCGACGTCGTATTTGTTGCGAGCCATCAGTATTCCCCCTTTCCCTTGTTCGCACGGATCGCCTTAAACTGGTCAAACTCTCCGTACTGATGATGGAACACGGTGGAATAGTATCCCTTCTTCGCGAGCAGCTCCTCATGCGTGCCCTGCTCGATCAGGCGGCCGTTGTCCAGCACGAGGATCTGGTCCGCGTGCATGATCGACGAGATGCGGTGCGCGATGATGAAGACGGTCCGGTGGGCGGATACCTTTTTCAGCTCGTGCTGGATGATGGACTCGGTCTCCATGTCGATGGCCGAGGTCGTGTCGTCCAGGATCACGATCGCCGGATCCTTCAGGATCGCCCGCGCGAGAGCGATTCTCTGCTTCTGCCCGCCGGAGAGGCCCACACCGCGCTCGCCGACGATCGTGTCGTAGCCCTCGGGCATCTCCATGATGAAGTCGTGCGCGTTGGCGATCTTCGCCGCCTTCTCCACTTCCTCAAACGGGCAGTCCGGATCGCCGTAGGCGATGTTCCCCTCGATGGTGTCGGAGAACAGGAAGACGTCCTGCATCGCCACGCCGATGTTGCCCCGCAGCATCTGCAGGTTCAGGTTCCGCACGTCGATATCGTCCACCTTCACCGCCCCGTTGGTGACGTCGTAGAAACGGCAGACCAGGCTGATCAGGGTGGACTTTCCGGAGCCGGTCGCCCCGATGATCCCCACGGTCTGCCCCGGCTTTACGGAAAAGCTGATATCGCGCAGGATCACGTCGTCGTGCGCGAAATAGTCCACATGCTCAAAGCTCACGCTGCCCTTCAGACGGCGGTCTTCCATATGTACGGGCATCTCCGGCTGTTTAATGTCCGGCTCGGTCGTGTAGACCGCGTAGATCTTTTCGATGGCCGCCACGAAGCGCTGCAGATCGTTGATGATCCAGCCCGCCTGCCGCAGAGGGCTGTTCAGCATCCACAGATAGCCGTTGACCGTGACCATGTCTCCTAAGGAAACCTGCCCGTCGATCACCATAAAGCCGCCCATGATGATCAGGATCACGGTCAGACACTGGGACAGAACCTCGAACATGGGGATGTACTTCATCCACACATGGGAGGCGCCCAGCTGCGCGTCCCGGTAGGCGTCGTTTTCTTTGTTGAATTTCTCCGTCTCATAGTCTTCCTTCGCAAAGGCCTTCACCACGCGGTTGCCCGCGATATTCTCCTGCGCGAAAGCGTTCAGGCTGGAGAAGCAGTCGCGGATGTGCGCGAACGCCGCCCGGACATTTTTGCCCTGGCTCAGGGTCACCGCCAGCGAAAACGGCAGCACGATGAGCATGCACAGGGCGAGCTTCACATTCACCGTGAAGACCATCACAAGCGCCAGCAGGAAGATCAGCACGTTCTCAAAGGTAAAATAGATCACATGCGATACCATATGCCGCACCGCGTCGATATCGCCGGTCTGCCGCGACATCAGATCGCCCGTCCGGTTGCGGTTGAAGAAGGCAAAATCCTCCTTCATCAGCTTCTTATACGCTTCCTCACGCATATCGTAGATCGTGCCCTGGCTCGAATACTCGAAGCACATCAGGAAAATAAAGCGCAGCGCGGAGCGGACGAGCGTCACGGCGATCATGACGACCAGCAGAGTCGTCAGCCGCTCGAAATGCCCTCCGTTTATCACGTCGTCCACGATCTCGCCGGAGATCCGGGGATTGATGAGCTGCATGACGGCCGTGACCGCCACCAGGATCAGGCCCACGATCATGCGCAGGCGGTACTTTTTCAGGAATGACAGAAACCAGCGTATGGGGGTCATCTGTCCGTCCTCCTCTCCTCGTGAAATAATTGTGTGCAAATAAGTTTTTATCAGGAATATGGCGTTTCGTCAATACCCGAATTCACAATATTTGAAAACATACACAAAAAAGGGACCGATGACAGAAAGCCTGAATCACCTTTTACGAACCAAGCAGAGACATACCCCCTGCCAGGCTCAAACAGCAAAACCATTTCCATCATGGTCCCATTCACAGAATGTTTCCGGATATTACGTTTTCTTTCAACCGCCTGCGTCCGACAGCCCGGTCCAGACACGGCGGGCAAAGGCTCGCGCGCCAATCCGCTCAGCGTGCTGCGGGCAGCGGCCCGCCTGTCGGCCCGGTCAGCGTGTCACGAGAAGCGATTCGCCTGCCAGCCCGCTCAGCGCGTCACGAGCAACGACTCGCCCGTCATCTCCTTCGGCTGCTCCATGCCCATCAGCTCGATCAGCGTCGGCACGATATCCGCAAGCCGACCGCCCTCTCTCAGGCCGTACTTCTCGTCGCAGTTCACGAGGATAAACGGCACCTGGTTCGTCGTGTGCGCCGTAAACGGTTCGCCGGTCTCGTAGTCGATGAGCTGCTCCGCGTTGCCGTGGTCCGCGCAGATGAACATCTGTCCGTTCACCGACTTGACCGCCTCGACGACCTTGCCCACGCACTCGTCGACCGCCTCGATGGCCTTGACCGCCGCCTCCAGAACGCCGGTGTGGCCTACCATGTCCGGGTTCGCGAAGTTCGTGATGACGACGTCGTATGTTCCGGATGTAACCGCTTTCACCACATTCTCGCAGACCTCATAGACGCTCATCTCCGGCTTCAGGTCGTAGGTCGCGACCTTCGGGGAATTCACGAGGATGCGATCCTCGCCCTCGTTCGGCGCCTCGACGCCGCCGTTGAAGAAGAACGTGACGTGCGCGTACTTCTCAGTCTCGGCGATGCGCGCCTGCTTCATGCCGTGCGCCGCCAGATATTCGCCAAAGGTGTTTGTGATCGAAACCTTCTGGAATGCGATCGTCTTGTTCGGGATCGTCACATCGTACTCGGTGAAACAGACGTAAACAACTTTCTTGCGCGGCCCGCGCTCGAAGCCCGTGAAATCATCGCAGCAGAAGGTGCGCGTGATCTCCCTCGCGCGGTCCGGGCGGAAGTTGAAGAAGATGATCGAATCGTCGTCCTGGATCGTCGCGGTCGGCGCGCCGTCCTTCATGACCACGGTCGGAACCACGAACTCGTCCGTGACGTCCTTCGCGTAGGACTGCGCAACCGCCTCCACTCCGGAGGAAGCCTGCTCGCCCTCGCCGAGCGTCAGTGCGCGGTACGCCTTCTCGACGCGGTCCCAGCGATTGTCTCTGTCCATCGCGTAATAGCGGCCCGACACCGTCGCGATCTCGCCGACGCCGATCTCCTGCATCTTGTCGGTGAGCTCCTGCACATAATCCTTGCCGGACGCCGGAGGCGTATCTCTGCCGTCCAGGAAGCAATGTACATATACCTTCTTCAGGCCGAAGCGCTTCGCCATCTCGAGCAGCGCGTACAGATGCGTGTTGTGGCTGTGCACGCCGCCGTCCGAGAGCAGTCCGTACATGTGCAGGCTGGAATCCTTGTCCTTCGCGTTCTGCATCGCGCGCTTCAGCTCCGCGTTCTCGAAGAAATCGCCGTCCTCGATCTCCTTCGTGATCCTAGTCAGATCCTGATAGACGATGCGGCCCGCGCCCATGTTCAGGTGACCCACCTCTGAGTTGCCCATCTGGCCGTCCGGGAGGCCTACCGCCAGCCCACTCGCGTTGCCGCGCACGAACGGACAGGTCGCCATCAGCTCGTCCATCACCGGCTTCTTCGCCAAAGCGATCGCGTTGCCCTCTTTCTTATCATTCAGTCCGTATCCATCCAGAATCATCAATACCGTTGGTCTTTTGCTCATGTTCATTCTCCTCGATCTAAGTATTCGTGTATAGTTCACTTAAAGTGTAATCCGAACGCGTGCTCTGTCTGCGGATGTTCCGCCGCAAACACGTTGTTCTCCTTGATTCGGCTGCGACGCGAAGCTAGTCCTTTAGGGCGCCGCCTATGGACAGCTGTCTCCGCAAACTCGCTTCGCTCAGACATGCTCCGACAGCTGTCGCTATGCTCGCGAATCCTGCGTCGAACTGCCTATCGTTTGCGCGCGGAACACCGACAGCCCATCGCAGGCTGTTTCGTTTCGTAATTCAACGCACAGCCCGGCAGAAGGGACTTGCTGTGTCAGGGCAGATCATTGAGGGCCGCCGGTGCTTAGTGAGCGCAAGCGAACTTATGCACCGCTGCGTGCCCGATTAAGCGCGAGCGGGTCTGCCCTGACATTGCAAGCCCTTGCAGGGCGTCCGGGTAGCCAATATGAAAAACTTGTAGTGAACTAAACACGAACAGTATATCACCAGAATCTCACATTTGCAACGGCGGACTTCCATTTTGTGTAAAGTAGATCAACAGAAAATGGGCGCAAAAAAGACGGCCTTCACAGTTTGGATCTGCCGCGGGCCGCCTTTTCTCTTCCCTAAATCATATGGAGTTCGCGGATCCAGACAAGCATCTCTCCCTTGCCCCGGTTCCCCCAGTAAGGATATGGAACCGCGGTAAGACTGGTCTCTTCAAGCTTTGGCTTTTGCCCGCTGTACAGGCTTTCGCCCTCATGTGTTCCGGCTATCCGCCTGCCCTTTGCCTTTACGACCATGACGCCGCCGAAGAGCTCTGAGCGTTCCTCCTCAAGTTCCTCTGTCGTATCGATCAGGATACCTGAAAGATTTTCTCCGTTGTCTGTCTCTTCCAGGCAGTACACGAGCGGGCCGCGCATGATCGCCACTTTTCCGATATCGGCGCGCACCTCCGGGTTCGCGTAAACAAATCTCGCCGGAGCGTCAAACTGTACGCAAATCCCGCAGTCCCGCCTTGTCTTCACACACACATAGCCGCGCTCCGCTTTTGTCTCACACAGCCTTTCATCCACATAGACTGCAAAATTCCTCGCGTAGTCCGGCATTCGGAGATATACTTCCATTCCGTCTTTCGGAACAGCGTCCAGCTTCAGGCTCACATAATTTTTCAGCGGAAACTCCGTCTCAAGCTTCACCTGCACACATGCATCCCCCAACGGGATCTTGCTCTCATTCGAAATAAACAGGTTCACATACAGCGCCTTTCGCTCCTCATCCGCTCCGTAAATATACTGTCCGAGAGACGCCAGTGTTCTGGCAATGTTCGGAGGACAGCAGGCTACGCCGAACCATTTCTGTCGCACCGGCTTTACATGCTTTTTCGATGTGCCGTCCATGCATGCGGGCGGCCATACCTCAAGCGGATTTACATAGAAGAAGCTCTTTCCATCCAGCGCGACGCCGGCGAGAACCGTATTATACAGCGCCCGCTCCACGACGTCGATATATTTCGCGTCCCGGGTGATCTGATTCATGCGAAGTCCGAACAGTGCCAGCCCGATCGACGCGCAGCTTTCGGAATAATTATACTCGTTGGGCAGATCATAGTCCGTCGTAAAGCGCTCCAGGATCCCGGACGAACCGATGCTCCCGGTAATATACATGCGTTTCTGCGTTATGTTCTCCCAGAGCGTCTCGCAGGCACGCAGCAGCTCCTCATCGTGATACGCCTCGGCCAGATCCGCCATCGCGCAGTAGAGGTATACGGCGCGCACCGCATGGCCCTCCGCGGTCGTCTGCCGCCGCACCGGCAGATGGGACTGGGAGTACTCCGGCGTATAATCCGCGAATTCCGGGAAGATCAGCTTGTAACCGGGTCTGCGCATCTCCGCGAGGAAGTAGTTTTCTCCCACTCCTCTTGCGTCGACGAAATACTTTGCCAGATTCAGATACTTTTCCCGTCCCGTCGCACGCCAAAGCTTGATCAGCCCGATCTCTACCTCCTCGTGCCCCGGATACCCGTGAATCTTTCCATCCTCTGCGCCAAACGTCTCGCACAGAAGATCCGCAAAACGGCACATACAATCCAGGAATTTCCGCTTTCCCGTGCCCTGGCAGTACGCCACTGCCGCCTCCATCAGATGTCCCGCCGTGTAAAGCTCATGACCCTCGCAAAGATCGCTCCATCGAGCCTCCGGCTTTTCAATCGTAAAGTAGGTGTTGATATAGCCGTCCTCCTGCTGCGCCTCAGCGATCAGGTCGATCACTTCATCCGCGGTTTTCTCAAGCTTCTCATCCGGATAGCAGGCCAGGGAAAAGCCCACGGCCTCCAGCCATTTCGCGACGTCGGTGTCCTGAAAGACAGCTCCGTAAAATTTTCCCTGCGTCCTGCCCGCCGCGATCCGGAAATTCTCCAGGCAGTGGCTGGACTCCGCGTCCGGAATCCGGTCGTTCATCGCCTCCCACTGATAGGGAATGATCACATTTCGCACCAGATCCACATGCTTTGTCCAGAAGCTGTCGCGGATCCTGATTTCCTTCAAATCAAGAGAATGCAGTCTCATAGTCCCCTCCTGTGCCTACGCCTTGACCGCGCCGTTGGTCAGTCCGCTGACGATGTACTTCTGCATGAAGATGAAGATCAGCACCACCGGGGAAATCGCGATGATACCGAACGCCATCGTCGAGTTCCAGAGTGTCTGATACTGCTGCACGTAATTGTAGATGCTGGACGTGATCGGCCGCATCGTCGGGTTCGTGATGAATGTGATACCATAGATCAGATCGCCCCACGCGTACACGAACGAGAACACCGCCGCGACGATCACGCCCGGCTTGGCGATCGGAAGCATGATCAGAAAAAAGGATTTCCAGTATCCGCAGCCATCAATGTTCGCCGCCTCATCCAGTTCCTTCGGGATCGAGAGGAAGTACGTGCGCAGGATGATAATGCTGAACGGAATGCCGAGCGTAGCGTCCGCCAGGATCGGCGCCCAGTAGGTGTTCAGCAGCTTGACCTTCGAAAACATAATGTACAGGGAGGTCAGCACCAGCGTGGACGGAAGCATCTGCGTGATCAGAAAGAACAGGATCAGCGCCTTCTTCGCCTTAAAGCGGAACCTCGCCAGTCCATACGCCGCCGGGATTGCCAGCACGGTGGAGATTGCGGTTGCGCCGATCGCGATAATCGCGCTGTTCTTGAAACCGCGCAGCGTATCGCTCGACGCGGAGATCTGATCCTTGAACGGCTCCAGCGTAAGGTCTCTCGGCCAAAGCGGCGTCGGGATCTCGAAAATCTCCACCTGCGTCTTCAGAGCTGTGACTACCATCCAGTAAAGAGGAAAGATAAAAACGACAAAAATTGCCGCGCCGAAAATAAATGCAATGATCCTGCTGCGTTTTTCTTTTTTGCCCATCACATGATCTCCTCCTCTTCATTGATTAATTTGATGTAGAAAATGCCCACGACGAGAAGGATCAGAAACAGCACGTTGGCCGCCGCCGCGCCTTTGCTGAACTGAAATTCCTCGAAGGAAAGCCGATATGCGTAGGTGGACACCAGCTCTGTCGAATTGATCGGGCCGCCCTTTGTCATCACCCAGACAAGATCGAACACTTTGAACGTGTACACAAAGCCCAGCGTCAGCACCGACATGATAGCCGGCTTGATCATCGGGATCGTGATCATGAACAATGTCTGTACCTTATTCGCTCCGTCCAGATTACAGCTCTCGTAAACGTCCGCCGGGATCGTCGTCAGCCCGGTGATCAGAAGCATCATGTTGAACGGAATGCCGATCCAAATGTTCGCGACAATGATCGCGACCATCGCGGAACGCGGCTGAAGCAGCCAGTCCAGCGGCTTGTTGAAAATGCCGAGCGCCATCAGAAACTGGTTGATGATACCGCCGGAGCTTGCGAACATGAACTTAAAAAGAAGTCCGGCGACCGTGACCGGCAGAAGCCAGGAGATCATCGTCACGCCGCGGAAGAACGAGCATCCGGGGAATTTCTTATTGAACAGAAGCGCCAGCCCGAAACCGATGATAAACTGAAAAAAGATCGAGCCGACCGTAAAGATCAGCGTGTTTATAATCGCCTTGCTCAGGATGGAATTTTTGTTTGTAAACAGCTCGATATAGTTCTGAAAGCCCACAAATTTCTGATTTGCAGGCTGCGCAAACGTGTATACATCCACGTTTTTCAGACTCAAGATCAGGTTCTGGATCATCGGATAGCCGATGAATACCAGCATATAGATTGCTGCCGGCAGCGCAAAGAGGAAGCCCATCTTTGCCCCGCTGTTCAGTTTCCTTCGCCTTTTCATTTTCCGCCTCCCTCTATAGAAAAGGGTGCTCCCCTCGTTGCCTTTTGGAGCACCCTCATTTCATGCCTTGCTTACTCTACCGCTTCCACCGCTGCCTGCGTATCCGCTGCTGCCTGCTCCGGCGTCTTCGCGGAGGTCATAACCTCCTGGAAGCCCGTCTGGATCGCTGCGGAGTAGGACGGCCAGGATGCGCTCGGTCCTCTCGGAATGGAGGTCTCGATCTGAGTCAGGAAAGCTTTCTGGATCGGATCATCGGTCCAGTAGGAATCCTTCGCTGCCTCTGTCTTCGGAGGATAGGAGCCGTACTGCTTCATCGCCTCTACCATGACGTCCGTCTGATCATAGTACTGCAGGAACGCCTTCGCGCCGGACATATCGTCCTTGTTCACCACACCCATGTTCTCGCCGCCGAGGATGGAGGTCGCCTGTCCGGACTCCGCATCCTTCTTCGGAAGCACAGTCACGCCGTAATTGAGATCCGGAGCGTTCGCCTCGATGCCCGGAATCTGCCACGGACCGTTCTGCTGCATTGCAATATTACCCGCCATGAAGTTGTTGTTCACGTCAGACTGCGTCCAGTTCACGCACTCCTTCGTCCAGGAGCCTTCCTCGATCATCTCCTGCATCAGCTTGTAGGCGTCCACGCCGCTCTCAATGTCAAGGTAGGAGCCGCCCGCCGTGTAGATCCACTGCAGGCACTGGAATGTACCCTCATCGGTATTGGTCGCCGCATTGCCGAAGCCGTATACGCCGTCCTTGGTCAGGGCCTTCGCCATCTCGCGGAAATCGTCCCAGGTCGTATTCTCATCCGGATACGCGATGCCTGCCGCGTCAAACATATCCTTATTGTAGTACAGAGCCGTGCAGTTTGTCGCAAACGGAATGCCGTAGTGCTTTCCGTCCATCATCGTGGACTCAAGCGGGCCTGCAATATACTCGTCCCAGTTGATCTCCGCATCGGAGACGTCACCGAACAGGCCGAGCTGGATGAACGAAGCCATATCGCACCCGTCAAGGATTACGATATCCGGCACCTCGCCGGAAGCGATGCCGAGTGTAAGCTGCTTCTCATAGTCCGCAAATGGAACGTATACATGAGAGGCGGTGAACTCGTCCTGGGATGCGTTGAACCCTTCGATCAGGCTCTCCATCATTGCTTTCTGGGCATCTGTCTCAAAATAATCCCAGATGACAACTTCCTTCTTCTCTGCCGCCGATGCCGAACCGACTGTCATTGCACACATTGCAGCCGCGACGAGCCCCGCCGACAACACCTTTTTGATGTTCATAGAAAATCCTCCTTTGATAATAAGTTTTCAGTTCCTGATGCTGATCTTATTATAAGGGAGGACATTTCCGTGCGTAATTCTAATAATTTAAGAAAGGTGGACATATTTAAATCAATTTTTCCGAATCCCTGCCGCGATCTGCTCCGGCGTCGACTCACGGGATACAAGCCGATACAACCCGTCCGTCAGCTTCTGCGATATGGAGGCCCACTGCGGAATCGAAGTTCTCGTGATCGCCGTGCGCATCTGCTGCTCAAAGACCTCCAGCTTTTCATTTTCCGCAGCGCTTTCCTGTGCCGCCGAAACCTTCGCCGGAAGAACACTGGCCTCCCGGCAGAAGTCTGTCAGAGCGTCTCCTTCCATGCAGAAACGCAGGAATGCGAGAGAACCCTCCAGATTTTTGCCTTTCAGTATACCGATATTTTCTCCTCCGACTACCGCGTTTGCCGGCTCTTTTCCCGGAATCGGGATGATCCCGTAGTTAATACCGGCCTCGTCGAGTACCGGAAACGCCCATGGTCCATTCTGAATCATGGCTGCGCGCCCTTCGGCAAATTCGAGCGAGAGATCCGTCTGTGTCAGATTAATGCAGTTTCCGGACATGCTTCCGTCCTCGAGCAGTGACTGCAAAAATTCATATGCCTCCTTCGTCGCTTCGCCGCCGAGTGACTGTGGATTCTCGCCCGCCGCCAGGATCCAGGGAAGGATCTGAAACGCCCCCTGTTCTCCTTCAATCCCGCACATCGCGAACCCGCTTCTGTCCGCTTTGGTAAGTATGCGGGCCGTTTCACGCAGCTCCTCCCAAGAGGACGGCGGCTCCAGCTCCTTCTCATCCAGGAGGTCTCTGTTGTAAATGAGGGCCGTGCTGTTGCAGTTGAACGGGATTCCGTAATACCGCCCCTCATAGGTCAGGGTGTCTACGATCGACCCATAATACTCCTCTGTCAGATTCCATCCTCCGGCCTGCTCTGTGATATCCTCAAACAGACCAAGCTGAATGAGCGCCGGCATATCCGGGTTGTCCAGAATCGCCATATCCGGAAGTTCATTTTCCGTGTAGGCCGAGGACAGACCCTTGTTAAAACCAGTCATGGGAACGTACTCCCAAGAGGCCAGATACTCATTTTGCGACTGGTTGAAGTCCCGTATCAGCGTATCCAACCCGACTCTCTGTGCTTGCGTCTCATAGTACGCCCAGATTACAATTTTTTCGGCTTGCTCGCGCTCTGTCGGATGTTCTCCGGATTCTCCCCTTCCGCACGCGCCAAGAATAACCGAGCTCAAAAGGAGCAACACAATTCCTGCTTTCTTCATTCCAATTTCCTCCGTACCCGGGTGTCGCCCGGCCCTGCTTTGCCTGGCAATCCGGCGGAATCGGCGCGGTGATGTGTCCACATCACCTTTTTGCCTGATGTCTTTCCCAGCGCTGCCTTCACTTTACCTGCCGATAATCTCCCGGCGATACACCCACTTCTTCCTTGAAAACTCTGTTGAAATATTTCGGATCGTTGTATCCGACCTCATTCGCTATCTCATATATTTTCTTGTCGGTCCCCTTCAACAGCCGCTTCGCATGGCTGATGCGAAACTGCTTCAGGAACGTAGTAAAATTCAATCCCATCTCTTTATTGAACAATGTGCTCAGATACTCCGGAGTGATCTCAAGGTGATCTGCCAGCAGCTCCAGCGAAATATTCTCCATATAATGCTCCCGGATGAAATTGATCGCACGGCGGATCGTATAATTTCGGATATCCTCCCGCCTGTCCCTTGTGGACAGAACAATCTCAATCGCCTTTCGAAGGCTTCGCTCCAGCGCTCCAATCGTTACCGCATCCGAAACGGTCTTTAACAGATCACGGCTTTGTATCTGCCGGGCGGCCTCCGGATTTACCTCCCCGCAAACGTTCTCGATGCAGGCAAGCAACTTTGTATAAGCCTTTCGAAAATATCCCGGGTTGCAGCCCATATGCCGCACATAATCCATAAAAGCTTCCGCATC
The DNA here is from genome assembly GCA_947629385.1 of uncultured Lachnospiraceae bacterium. Classification (GTDB taxonomy): domain Bacteria; phylum Bacillota; class Clostridia; order Lachnospirales; family Lachnospiraceae; genus Choladousia. The sequence continues at coordinate 43,614 of CANRDO010000006.1, read as the reverse complement.
CTTCTCAAGGTTCTGCTCCGACCCTTGACAGACCGACACGCGCACACGTCCTTCCAGCTGTGCCGGGTACTGGTATGGCTTTTCCTCGAACGACTGCACCATCTTCTCGGTGATCACAACGTGATAGCCAAAGACCATGCCATAAAGGTAACGGCCGCGCAGCTCTTCTCCTGCCTTCCCAAGCCTTTGCAGGTTTTCAAGACCCTGCAACGTCCACACCGGCATATCCTCCGAGGATAATCCGCGGTACAGTCTTCGCTGCAGCAGCGCGCACAGTTCCTCCTCCGTCAGTTCTCCCTGAATCAGACAGAATACTTCTCTGGTATTTTCAAGCACCGTGAAAAGGAAAATGTATTCCGAATACAATTCTCTTATCCGCTCCAGACGCTCCTCCAATACCTCAAAGTAAGAGGTATCGACATCCGCCAGAAAGCCGGCCACCAGAAAGAGCGGCTCTGTCTCAGAGAGCGAAGCCTCCTTCCTCAATACCCCGTAGTCGCGCTGTGTCCCTGTCCGAATCCCCAGGATCAGCTCCCGCAGCAGCCCTTCCGTGCTCTGCGCGGTAATCTGTGTCTCCTCGTCTATCTTTGCCTGAATCTTATCGAGCAACGAGGTAACGTCTTCCGGAGCCAGCGGCTTTAAAAGATAATCGTCCACACCGTACCGCAGAGCCTTCTGTGCGTATTCGAATTCCGAGTAGCCGCTCAGGACAATGAAATGACAACGGATGCCGAGCCGCTTTACCTCTTCCAGCATCTCAAGACCTCCCATCACTGGCATACGGATATCCGAGATGACCAGCTCCGGGCGCAGGCTGCGGATCAACTCCAGCCCTTCCTTTCCGTTTCTGGCTTCGCCGACGACCGTATGCTCCGTATGCTCCGATATGAGTCGTGACATTCCCGTCCTGATCTTCACCTCATCTTCTACGATCAGTATCCTCATTGCTCACCCTCCTTCGGCAATGGCAGACGCAGTGTGATCACGGTGCCCAGCTCAGGAATGCTGCTCACATTCCAGGATGCCTCGTCACCGTAGTACATATGCATACGCGAGAAAGCATTGTGGAGCCCGATTCCGCGGCCGTCGTCTTTGATCGCCCGCTCCCTGTCATTGTAATCCGCCAGCTTCTCCGGCTCCATTCCCTTTCCGTTGTCCTCTATGATGATGGCGATCCCCTTCTCATCCTCCGCGAGAGAAATGTCGACCCGAAGCAGTCCGCCGCTCTCCATCTCCCTGAACCCGTGCAGGATCGCGTTTTCTACAAACGGCTGTAAGAGCAGCTTGTGTACTTTTACATTGTATACACGTTCATCCACATTGATCTCGCAGGAAAACGCGTCATTGAAGCGCATCTTCTGCAGGCTGACATACTTCTTCAGCCAGTCGGCAATCTCGCGTATCGTCGTCATCTGATTGCTCTTGTTCACACTGTAGCGCAAAATGACGCCGAGATTTCGTATCATCTCGCTGATCTCGTACTCGCCCTTCTCAATCGCCATCCAGTTAATGGAGTCAAGCGTATTGTACAGGAAATGCGGGTTGATCTGAGCCTCTAAAGCCTGGATCTCCGCGTTCTTCTGCCGTTCCTTGGCATTCCCGACCTCCTCGATCAGCTGTTTCACCTTAACGGTCATATCGTTGAAATTGTCTGCAATCGTACCGATCTCATCGAAGGAACGCACCGGCACCACGACATCCAGATTGCCCTGCTGCACCTGCTGCATACCGGATACGACTGATCTTACAGACGCATCCATTGTGCGTACCGTGTAAGTGATCAGCGCGGATGCAAACAAAATGACAAATACCGTGATCGTCACAAGAATCTGCTGAGTCCGCGACACATCCTTCAACATGTAATCCCTATCATAAGCGTTGCAGAAAATCCAGCCGGTCACCTCGTCCTCATACCGGTTGATGTTAATATTCCTGTTGCGAAGATAACCGGAAACCTGCACAAAACTCTCGATGTCCAAGTCCGGGTTCATCGTGATCCCGGCGAAGTCCGGATCCGGATAGGCGATGACCTTCCGCTCATCGTTCATAATAAAATTAATGCTCTGTTCATCCAGCCCGTGATTTCCGCAGATATCGCCCAGCACGCCCGCGTCGATCGTCATCGTGATCGTTGCGATGCTCCCCTGCTCAAGGTGGTCAAAGTCGAACATCCGCTTGGAAATATGAAAAAAACGTCCCCGATTCTCCCCTTCGTAGCGCATCGTGTCGGTGACCACCATGCCGGGCGCGTCGAGCGTTTCCAGATACGGCGGCGTCTGTCTCAGATCGCGAAAGTCCTGCCAGATCGTATTCAGCGAGGAATCCGCGTAGAAATCATAGACCACCGAAGATCCATCCGGACAGACAATGCTCAGGCAGCGCACTCCTGTCTCATTGCTGCTGTACTGCTTCAGACGGCTGACAATCTGATTGTAGGCGACCGCCTTCCTGTTGTCCTTATCGTCCTCCAGTCTGCGCAGATTCTCGATCACCTGCTCATCCCGGTAGATCTGATACACCTGATTCATATAAATCTGCAGGTTCAGATTTACACGCTCTGCAATCTGCGTGAGGCTGTTCACCATCAGCTCGTCAATCTTCTCCGTCATCTGATTACGGTTTACCTGAAAGGCCACAATCTGGACAAACAGGATCGGAATGATCGAGACAAGTGCAAACGCCACCAGAAGCTTTCGTCCCAATTTCCAGCTGTTGTACTTTGCGAGCATCCTCTTCACAACCGTTCCCCTTTCCCGTTTGCCGACAGATCACCTATTGTATTTATTATAATCGTCGCCGCATAAAAATTGTATTCTAAAAAAATAAACTGAGTGGATATTTTTAAACAAAAATCTCCGGAGGAGCATCCTGCAAGTCCTTTCCGGAGATCTTTTGCCATCTCATAGTTGTTCGTTTCAAATACTCTCAATCCGGAATCGTCGGAACCGCATCCGGTGGAACCGGGCAAGTATAGCCCGCCGCCGTGCGCTTTTCAAACTCCGCACGGGCCTCCCGCAGAAGCTCCGGCTGCTCAAACAGGTCGATCGCCCCTGCCGCGAGCACCTTGCCCGCATGGAGCGCCGCCTTGTGTCCGATCTCCGTGCGGTCGCAGGAGACGTTCTGCCAGCTGTGGCCCGGACAACCGTTCGGCCAGGACGCCACATGAATCTGCGCCGTCGGCGTAAGCCAGCTCACATCGCCGACATCCGTAGAACCGGGGTCGAACGCGTCCCCCTGGTAAAGCGGCGCGAGAAATTCGTTCATCGCGTGTCCGCACTGCCTGCGCTGCTCTTCCACCTGCTCCCGCAGCACGCTGTCATTCTCCGCCGCCACGCCCGGCAGCTTGTCGCTCCCTGGATAAGTCTTTGAAAGCGCGTCCGCGTAAGCATGCTCCTCCGGCGTATAGCGCGGCACTCCGAGCTTACTGAAATTCTCATAGAGTACGCGTTCCAGCGTGAAATTGCTGACTGTGTCCGCCACCCCGTCAATGAATTTCTTCTCGAAGGTCGTGTCGGTCATCAGCGCCGCGCCCTGCGCGATCCGGTCGACGCGTGTCTGCAGTTCCACCGCCTCGGCGACGCGGTTTGAGCGCACCATGTAGAGCACGCTCGCGCGCGGCTGCACGACGTTCGGGCTGCAGCCGCCTCCGTCCGTGATCGCATAGTGGATGCGCGCCCTGTCGCTCATATGCTCCCGCAGGAACTGTACGCCGACATTCATCAGCTCGACCGCGTCCAGCGCACTGCGACCCAGCTCCGGCGCGGCGGCCGCATGCGAAGCCACGCCCATGAACTTATACTGCACCTGGATACAGGCGTTCGAGGAGCCGGTCGCCACCTCGTTCACATCCTCCGGGTGCCAGGTCAGCGCCGCGTCCAGCTCCTTCCAGAGACCGTCACGCGCCATGAACGCCTTCGCCGCGCCGCCTTCCTCGCCCGGGCAGCCGTACAGGATGATCGTTCCGGGGCGCCCGCTCTGCTCCAGATACGCCTTCACGCCAAACGCCGCCGCCAGCGCCCCCGCGCCCAGCAGGTTATGACCGCAGCCATGTCCGCTGCCGCCCGGAACAAGCTCGTCGCGCTGTGTGCTCCCCGCCTTCTGCGAAAGCCCGGAGAGCGCGTCATATTCCGCAAGGATCCCGATCAGCGGACGCCCGCTCCCATAGCTCGCCGCGAAAGCCGTCGCGATGCCGCAGATCTCTTCTTCTACCCGAAAGCCTTCTTCGCGCAGAACCTTGCAGTACAGGGCAGCAGACTTCTCCTCCTGCAAAGAGAGCTCTGCATACTCCCAGATCCGGTCCGCCACGCCGGTGATCTTCTCCGCCCGCGCTTCGATCGCCGCCAGCGCAGCATGCTTTTCCCGTGTCATATTATTCGTCTCCACCTTCCGCTATCTTCTATCAATTTGCCTCCGCTTCCTTTTTCTTTCGCAAAAAAGCTGCCGCAAATATCCACTGGGAATATTTTACGACAGCTTTCTTTTCTTGTCCATTTCTTTCATTATATTTTGTCCGATCCCATGTCCATCTGATTCCCAGATTGGAATCGCGCTCTGACTTCCGAACAGATTCTCTACAGAACCTTCGCCAGGAAATCCTTAAGTCTCGGGTTCTGCGGGTGGTCAAAGACCTGCTCCGGCGTGCCCTCCTCCATCAGAAGGCCGTCCGCCATGAAGAGGACGCGGTTGCCCACCTCGCGCGCAAAGCCCATCTCATGTGTCACGCAGACCATCGTCATGCCCTCCTGCGCGAGCTCCTTCATGACGTCGAGCACTTCGCCGACCATCTCCGGGTCGAGCGCGGACGTCGGCTCGTCGAACAGCATAACCTCCGGCTCCATCGCCAGCGCGCGCACGATCGCGACACGCTGCTTCTGCCCGCCGGACAGCTGGATTGGATATGCTCCGGCACGGTCCTTCAGACCCACACGGTCGAGCAGCATGAGCGCCCTCGTCTCCGCCTCGTCCTTACTCATACCCTTCACCTTCATCGGCGCCAGCGTCATGTTGCCGAGGATCGTCATGTGCGGGAACAGGTTGAAGTGCTGGAACACCATGCCCATCTTCTGCCGCAGCAGATCGATGTTCAGGTTGACCGTCTTTCCGCTCTCATTTACATATTTCTTCTTCGTGATGTCGATGCCGTCGAAGATGATGGAACCCTCCGTCGGCTCCTCCAGCAGGTTCAGGCTGCGCAGGAAGGTCGACTTGCCGGATCCGGACGGTCCGATCACCGCCATCACGTCGCCTTTGAAAATCTCGGTCGTGATCCCGTCGAGCGCCTTGATTGCTCCCATGTTATAATGCTTTTTCAGGTCGGTTACCTTGATCAGACTATCTCTTGTCGCCACGGCTCATCCTCCTCTCAAAATACGCGATCAGCTTGGACGTCGGGAAGCACAGGCAGAAATAGATCGCCGTCGCCACCAGAAGCGGCTCGATGATGATAAAGGTCGCGCCCTTGACCGCGTTCACAGCCGACATGATGTCCTGCACGCCGATTGTGTAAGTGATCGCAGATTCTTTGATAATGATGACAAACTCGTTCGCGATCGCGGGAAGGATGTTCTTCACTGCCTGCGGGAGAATGATATAGCGCATGTTCTGTGACTGGGAAAGTCCCAGAGAACGCGCCGCCTCCGTCTGGCCTCCGTCAATCGACTGGATGCCGGCGCGGATGATCTCACAGAGGTATGCGCCGGAGTTCAGTCCCAGCGCCACAACACCCGGGAAGAAGCGCTCAAAACGGATAAACCCGAACATCAGAAACGACGGGAGCCTAATCAGGCTGAACACGCCATAGTAGATAATGAAGACCTGCACGATCACGGGCGTGGAACGCAGGATCTCGACGTACGCGGTCGCGAGGAAATTCAGCGGGTTGAACCTGCCGACTGCGGCCAGAAAGCCGCGCTGCCTCCGGTGGCCGTTCTTGTCCAATCCGAGAAAGCCCAGCGGGCAGAAATTCGATAAACGCATCAGCGCAAGGATTAGGGCGAGGACAAAGCCGATGACCACCGTGAAAACGGACAGAAGGACCGTCACCAGAATGCCCTGCCAGAAAAGCTGCGCGTAAGGCCAGACTTTTGAGAAATTACTCAGCTTAATAAACGAATCCATGTATAGCTCCTTTCAGACATTCCATTCATGTGTTCATGTCAGGACAATCGTCCTGCAACATTCAGTCACACTTTCGGAACATGTTACAGGAGAAAAGCTGCCGCATGGAAAAGAGTAAATGCGGCAGCTCCTGCATCTTTGCATAAAACACTTTATGATTACTCGGTAACGGCCTCCGTCGCAGCCTCGGACTCAGCCTCTTCCGGCACCTCTCCTTCATCATCCAGCATACCTTCGTACTTCTCGCCGGCTGCGAGAGCTTCCGCCTCTTCATAGAGCTTATCTATGGTACCGTCCTCCTTGGCTAAAGCAATCGCCTCATTGACCGCCATCAGAAGCTCTGTGTTGCCCTTGCAGACACCGGCCGCAGTACCCTCAATATCATAAGGAACATCCAGCACGATCTCAAGCTCCGGATAATTCTTCTGATAGCTCTCCGCCACTGCAGTCTCAATATACGCCGCGTCAAGCTTACCTGCCAGAAGCTCAGAAATAATGTCCGTCACATTCACCAGGGAAACAAGGCTTGCTTCCGGACTGTTTTCCTTTGCCAAAGTCTCCTGAATGGAACCGATCTGCGCACCAACAGAAACCTCCGGTTTATTAACCGCCTCAAACGTATTGAACGTATCTGCCTTGTCTTTTACCGTAACCAGAGATTGTCCGCCACCACGATAGATATCCGAGAAATCCATCGCATCCATACGATCCGGATCCGGAGAAAGGCCTGACATACCGATATCCACAGACTTCGTGGCAAGTTCAGTGAGCACGCCGTTGAAGTCGATCGGAATGATCTCAAGCTCCAGCCCCATATAATCCGCTATGTACTTTGCCAGCTCAATATCAAAGCCGGCCAGCGTCGGATTGCCGTCCTCGTCGATCGCATAGAACTCATACGGAGCGAAGTCCGGGCTCGTCGCCACGGTCAGCTTGCCCGGCGTAACCGTCTGAACCTCGAGCGGAGCGCTCGCAGTCTCTCCCTCAGTCTCGTCTGCAAACGCGGTCATCGACAGGGCCATGCATGCAGCCATCGCAAGTGCCAGTAATTTCTTTTTCATAATAAGCTCCTCCTTCTCATGCCATGTCCGCCATACAGCGAACATGCATAAATATAAATTAATATCGCTATTTATACATTATACAGATATTCGCGAATAATTCAAGTAGAAATGACCTTTCTTGTTCGGAGAATTTCTTCCGCCCTGGCTTTTTTCTCCTTGAAAGGTTCTTCACTGGTATCGCTTGCCGTCGCGGTGATGCGCGCAGTTCCTGGAATCGGCTGCATATTTTCGTCGAGGAACCACCAGTCATAGTAGTGCTCCGCGCCAAAGCCATCCTCATCCGGTCCTACATAGCTCTCCGGGGCGCTCACCTCGACGAGATCCTTCCCCTCCAATTGCTTGACCTCATATTTCCTGCCCGGGTCAAAAAACGCGAATCCCAGATCGTTCAGGAGCTTCCCCGGAACGGAATGGCTGTAATAACCGATCCTGTGATTGCTGTTCTCCGGCAGGATTGACTCCAGCCGTTCTCCCGGATGCCCGGCAAAATACTGCGCGAACCATTCTGCCGCCTCGGCGTTCCCTCTGCGGTATGCGCGATACCGCCAGTAATTTTCCGCCCGGGTATAGAAGTGCGAGGCATCCGGCTCCCGCGCCCATTGCCCTAACCAGTCCGCCATCGCGGCCATCGCGGCCGCGTCTCCCTGAGCGCAGCCGTCTCTCAGGCGCCCGAACTCGGGATCGGCTCTGTGTCCCAGATTTGCCGCGTCCTCCAAATGCTGCTCCAGAAACGGTTGTCCCATCATGTGAAAGATCTGATCCGACGCAGCCTGGTCCCCATAATTGATCTTCTTTATATTTCTGCACTCGAAAAACGCGCTTGTCTCGACTCTTGTCTCCGGATTCTGTATCGTAACCGTCTCCAGCTGTTCGCAGTAGAAGAATGCGGACTCTCCGATCTCCCGAACCGAATACGGGATCGTTATCTCACGCAGCCCGCAATCTACAAACGCCTTTTTTTCAATCCTCTCAAGACCTTCTCCGAGGACGACCTTCTCCAGATTCCCGCATCTGGCAAACGCCCTGAAGCCGATCTTTTTCACTGTTCCCGGAATGGTAACGGATATGATTTCCTGGTTTTGGCAGAACAGCTCTGTCGGAATCTCATCCATGGTATCCGGAATCACCACATCACCCGAAAGCATCTTTGCCTGATCATTGTCAATCACACACCCCATATCAGCACTCCCTTCCTACGGCCGTGTTATTGCCCCGCGCACGGTAAGATTTGCAATTCATTATACGCTCGCCTGCTGCTTCCTCAAGATCACCCAGGTCCCCGCGATCCCCGCCGCACATACCGCCGCAAGCAGGCTCCATTGCAGATATCCCGGAATGCCGCCGATCAGCCGCCCGATCGCATTCCCGATTCTGCCCCAGAAGGAATGCGGGGCTTCCTCCGCCGCGTCGTGGATCCGCGGGACACCGATGCACAGGAACATCCACACGATCCAGGTCACCGCGAGGACAGGCTTGCCGAAGCGCAGGAAGATTGCGCCGACAAGACCTGCCGCGATCACCAGCAGCACGACGACCGGGATCCCGATCCGAAGCAGATACGGCAGCAGCAGTTCTATCCCCTCATCCGCTCCTGCATTCTGCATGTGGTTCAGCGCTTCCTCTACCTTATACAACAATACCGTCAGCACAAAAACCTCCGCTATCGCAAGCAGCCACAATACCAAATGCGATACAAAGAATGCTTTCCGCGTCGAGCTCATCGACAGCTCAACATCGAAATAGACGACCACTTCCGCAAACGAGAAAAACAGCATCGCTAGTCCCAGCGCTATGAGCGCGCAGCATGTCCCGAGTGGAAAATAGACCTTTTCTTCTATAAAGTGCATCGCAATCGCAAGCGCCGCGGCCCCGAACAGCCAAACCCCAAGCATGCCCCCTGCGATCTCGGCAAAGATTTTCCTCTGCACATAAATCTGTCGTTTGATTGCTTTCCACATATCCTGATCTCCTTCCATCATCCTAAGCCCTTGCCTCGGCATTCCGCGTGACGAATCGCGCGAATCCTGCGGCGCAAAGATCAAGCCCAAGCCCTGCCGCGAACATCCCCATGCAAACAAGCGGCATGAGCAGCTCTGTTCCTATATGAGTCATCAGAAATCCTGTTTCTGAACGATCAAGCGAGACAAGGCTCCAGCCGGTCACGCCGCCGATCAGTATGAATACGATCATCATGATCACCGCGCCCGCGGTTCTCCAGCGAAGACCCACTGCCCCGAGCGCAATGCCGAACGCCGAGCCCAACAGCTGCATTCCAAACGCGATCAAGAAAAACCACAGCATTCCGAGTCCGAACAGTTCCTCCTGTGGCGGATTGTTTTCCACGTAGCGGCCAATCCCCCAGACCAGCCCCGCAAGCAAGGACGTAAGCAGCGCGGTCGCTCCCTGGCTCAGAAATAAGGTCCGGATGATCTCCTTTCTGGTGCTTCCCATGGAAAGCAGCACCGAAAAGTAGACCTGATACAGACCGACCCCGGCCAAAGTCTGTATCAGCACCCCCGAAAACAGGAGCATCGTGGAAAACTGGAACAAAAGCGTCTGCCAGACCTCCGCCCGGTCTGCTCCGCCAAACCCTCCGGTCAGCAGAATCATACCCACCGTGATCGCCGCCGCAATTCCTACATAAGTAAGCGACGCCGTACTCCACAGCTTTACTTTCTTCATCCCCGTCCTCATACGTGCTCCTCCCCGCAAAGCGCCACAAACAATTTCTGAAGGCTGAGCTTCTGAACGCTCACGTCATATCCCTGCGGCAGCGTCTGCCCCGGAGCCAACAGCACCGCGACACCCTTGCTGCGGCCCAGCTTTTCCTCATGGTGAACCTCAAGTTCTTTTGTCGCCGCGTCTACTTCTTCCTCATGTCCGCTTATATGATACGCCCGCTCCAGCAACTCCTGCGTATTCTCTTTCAGAAGAATCTGCCCCTCGTCAAGCATGATAACCTCCTCGAACACATCCGCGGCCTCCTCGATGATGTGCGTCGAGATCACAAACGTGCGTCCGGTCTGCGTAAATTCCTCCAGCAGCAGCTGGTAGAAACGCTCGCGCGCGATCACGTCCAGGCCAGCAACCGGCTCGTCGAGAAACGTAAACTCCGCCTTGCTCGCCAGCGCCACGACGATCGTCACCATCGAAACCATACCCTTTGAGAGCTTGTTGATCCGCTTCTTTTTCTCAATCCCGAATTCCTGTATCAGACGATCCGCCGTCGCCTGATCCCAGTGCTCAAAATAGGTCGCGGCGATCTCCAGATACTCCTTCACCTTCATCGCAGCCGCGCCGCTTGTACTTGTCTGGCTCAGTTCCCGCGAAAAGCAGAAATGCTCCAGCACTTTTGGATTCTCCCACACCGGCTGTCCATCGAGCTCCACCGTGCCCCTCGTCGCGGGGTTCTGTGCCGTCAGGATTGACAGCAGCGTCGTCTTGCCCGCGCCGTTCCGCCCGATCAGCCCGTAGATCTTCCCGGACTCCAGCTCCAGATCGACGCCGTGCAGCACATCCTTCTTCCCGTATGTTTTCACAATTCCCTTTGCAGTTAATTTGCTCATCCTTGCTATCCTTTCCCACGTCCATTCACCGTGAATCTGTCTCTATCCTCTCCTGCTTCTGTTCTTTCCTGTTGCCTGCCCCTTTCTTCTATGCGGCAGACCATGTCTTTCACTTTTCTTTGTCCCGCCCGATCAGTCATGCGGCAGTCCATGTCTTTCACTTTTTTGTCCCGCCCGATCAGTCATGCGGCAGACCATGTTTCTTATCTGTCCCCGTCCTGCCTGATCATCTCGACCAGCTCCTGTCTGCTAATCCCCAAGCTCTTTGCCTCCGCTAGCAGGCTCTTCACATAATCCTCATAAAAGTTCTTCTTCCGCTTTTCCGTGATCTGACGCTTCGCACCCTTCGCCACAAACATTCCGATCCCCCGTTTCTTGTAAAGAATGCCTTCGTCCACCAGAAGATTAACACCCTTCGCGGCCGTGGCCGGGTTGATCGCGTAGAGCTTCGCCAGCTCGTTCGTGCTCGGCACGCGCTCCTCCTCCAGCAGGATATCGCGCAGAATGTCGTTCTCGATCATCTCGCGAATCTGAATATAAATCGACTTTTCCTGTGTCAGGATCTCATTCACGCTCTCTCACTTCCTTCACCTCTGCTTTGATCTTTTTCTGTGCTCTTTGTTCACCTGTTTGTTAATTGGTTCATTACTTGTGTAATTAACCATATCACTAAGTGGCTATTCTGTCAAGCAGAAAAGTGCAAAAAAATAAAGAATCTTCGAAACCTGGTTCAAAGATTCTCTGTCAGTTCGTTCATGGAATACTTCACAGCCGCACCCGCGAGCTCGCGACTACCGCCGCGCAGACCACACCGCCCGCGACAAGCGCATCCCTGGTCTGATCCGCTCTCAGAACATGCTTCAGCCCGAAGCAGTAGATCAGGAAAAGGGCCGTCGCCACAAGAAAGATCAGCAGATGCCACAGCGCGAAGCGCCTCCTTGCGTCTGCCCCCGCTTTTTCCGCTTCTTCATACGTCACGCCGCTGATCCAGTAAACGCTCTGTGTCGCCAGAATCATCGCAAAAAGCAGATCCAGAAACACAAGCACAACAATTCCCAAATTCTTGCCTGCCCCGATCGTGGGAAAATACGCTCTCCCGCCGTACATGTAAAAAAGTATCACAGCTACCAACAAAACCAGCCACGCCCAGAACAACGTATAGGATTTTTTCTGATAATGTGTGTTCATTTACCGCGCTTTCCTTCTTCCATAATCATCAATTTTTTCTTCCGTGTAGGTTCATACAAAACTAGTAATCAAAGATACTTTGAATCGCATCTGTTATGTTTATTATATCCGAGTATTTGATCCTGCCTGTTTTCTTATAACCGCGATATCTCAAATCCAGAAACCTCATCTGCTCGCACAATACAAAGCCTTGTACTTCTCCTTGAATATTAATCGGTATATGAAGAGCATCTTGAAAGGCATCTTGCACAATAGGGCACAACACAGCCTGTTCCGCAATGTTAAAAAAATTTTTGCTGACAACCAGAAACAAACCCTTCATATTCTCTACTGTGAGAATATCTCCCTGTTCTATTGTCAAACCTGCCACTTCTCCCTTCCCACCGGCTCTCCCCAAGCATATTCTTCATATGGACCGAGTCTTCCGCCATATTTCAAAGCTCTTTCTTCCAATGTCCGATGCTGCATCCTTGCCTTCTTAAGTACAATATTTCCATCAATTAACTCAATTTCCAAATAATCATTATTCTGAATTCCGGCCAATGCAAGCAATTCTTTTGACAAGCGAATTCCCTGGCTGTTTCCCCACGTTTTTACCTGAACAGTCATATCATCACCTCCATGTATATACAAAGTATATCCCTCATATGATTCTTCTGTCAACTGGTAAATTCGTGAAAATTCTTTTTCAGGCAAGCTCGCAGCTCCTCCGTCCGCATTTGCTTTTCCCGTGCCACAAGCTCCAGATTCTTTTCAAGCACTTCCGGAATATCTCTGAAGGATACGGATTCCATTTCCTGCCTTCGCATCCAGGCAATCGAAGAAAGACCGTCCGTCTCCAGAAACAGCCGGTCTGCCAGAATCTCGCGCAGCATGCGTTCATACAAAGGCGTAAAATTCTCCGCCAGATCCGGTCCCAGCGTGAAATAGCAACCAGCTTCCAGAAATTTTTCAAACTCTGCCTCGCCGCCGGAGTACCAGTGCACGCATACCTTTCCCGGAAAGTCCCGGATCATCTCCGCAATCTGCCGCTCCTGCTCTTTCGTGTGCAGGACAATCGGCTTTTTAAGCTCCGCCGCAATCTCGAGCTGCTGCGCAAATACACGCCTCTGCACGGCAAGCGGAACCTCACACCATACAGAGTCCATGCCGATCTCCCCGACGATCGGGCTGGCCATGAATAATTCCCGGCAATCCTGCGGATCGAAGCGGTCGCTGTACCACGGGTGAATGCCGAAGCTGAGCATGAAGCTCCCGTTTTGTTTCGCCGTCTCACTCTGCACAAGACACTTTTGTATAAACTCCCACTCCTGCGGCGTCCCGCAGCTGAACACGGTATCGATCCCATATTCCCTTCGCGCCGCGAGTTCCTGCATCGCGAGCGCGGACAGTTCCTGCTTCGTCAGTCTTCCACGGTATTCCTCCGACAGGCAGAGCAGATGCGCATGCATATCCAGCATACAAATAAAATCCAAATCACTTTTCAGCATCAAACTATACTCAAGACCCTTTCTTTTCTTTTGTATTTTTTATTATATCATAATGCTATAGTTGTCGGCAAAGACAATCTCTTGCTGCACATAAAAACCGATGGCACCAGACTGTTTCAGTCCGCACCATCGGTCTGCTATCTCTGCCAGCCGCCCATAGGCGGCAGATTTTATCCTGTGTATTTTGTGCCGTTCACTGCCTCAGGCGTCCTACGCCACTTTCATCTTCTCAACGTCCGCTGTGTTGCGCGCGTTCTGGGCGTCCTGTATTTAAGCCACTTCAGCTCGCCTTTCAGGTAACAATTTACCTCCTGCTGCCGTCCGTAAAACTCCAACACCAGATCATAATCCCTTGTCACCTTCTCGTCAAGCACATCCACTTTCTCTTCAAGTACATTAAATCTTTCATCCAGTGTATTAATTTGCTCGCTGACTGTGTCGACCCGCTTGTTTAGACTGGCCAGCTTCTGGTCGAGCATGTCAGCGATGGCCTTTAGCAAATATTCCTCTTGCATATGCCATACATCTCCTTGCTATTTCAGTATAACACATAGCAAGAAAAAATCCACTGTTTTTCGACCAAATTCGATCTTTTTACTTTCTTCAGGCCACAGGATCCTTGCTCAGTCCTGGTCTTTGATCACCCGGTAAATCTCCGCGCGCAGCTCTCCCTGCTCGTACAGCCACTCCCTCGTGCGATTCTGCTCTGTGACAGAGAATTCTCTGCGGATACCTTCGCCGGGTGTCCCGAAGATCAGGATGCGGTCGGAGAGATAGATCGCCTCGTCCGTGTCGTGCGTCACCAACAGGATCGTCTTTTTCAGGCTGCCGCACAGTTCCCGAAGCCAGTCCTGCATGTCGCCGCGCGTGATTACGTCCAGCGCCCCAAAAGGCTCGTCAAGCAGGTAAATGTCCGCGTCGCACATCGCCGTGCGCAGGAATGCCGCCCGCTGCCGCATGCCGCCGGAGAGCTCGGAGGGATATTTGTCCTCGCAGCCCTCCAGACCGAAACGCGCCATCTGCTCTCTTGCTCGCTCCCTGACCGCATCCTTCTCATGATGAATCTCCCCGTAGAGGCAGACGTTGTCGAGGATCGTCCGCCAGGGGAACAGCAGGTCGTTCTGCGGCATGTAAGCGAACTGATGATTCACGCCGCTCGTCTGCACGCCGTCAATCAGGATCTGTCCGCCCTGCGGCTTCAGGATCCCCGCCAGCACATTCAGAAGCGTCGACTTTCCGCAGCCGGAGGGGCCGAGAATGCTGACAAACTCGCCCTCCGACACCGCGAAAGAGAGATCCTTGAGGATCACTTTATCCGTATATGAAAAATTCAGGTTGCTCACGCTAAGTTTCATTGCTGAATCCACCCTCCGGAACCCGGAAATTCTGTTCGTATTGCTGCAAAATTACTTTTTACTGCGCCAGGAATTCATTCGTGTAGCAATCCGCCGCCGGGATCGCCTCACTGATCACGCCGTACTCCTGCAGGAACGCGCTGTAATTGTCCCACACCTCGTCCTTCATCATACCCCAGACGTCCGTGTCCTCCATGAATTTATCCGCCAGGTACTCCTGCGAAATCTTCAGCATCTCAAGGTCATAATTCGGCGCATACTTGGAAAGAATCTCCGCCGACGCGTCCGGATCCGCGATCGTGTCCGCATAGCCTTTCTCCGTCGCGCGCAGGAACGCGGAGACCATCTCCGGATCCTCCTCAAGCACTGCGTTGCTCGCGATAATGATCGGCGTATAGTAATCCAGGCGCTCATCCAGATCACGGCAGGCCATATAGTTGAGCTCTACGCCGTTCATCTCCGCCATCACGGAATCCCACGCCTCAAAGAACCACATCAGATCACAGCTCTTTCCGAGCGCCTCAAAACCACTGCCGTCGGAAATCACCATATTCAGCTTCGAGAAATCCTTGCCTGCCTGCGTCATGCACGCCTCGAGCACCGCCGACTCACCCGGGCCGCCCCAGCCCGCGTACGTCTTGCCCTCGAAATCCGCCGGGGACTCGATGCCGCTGTCCGCAAGGCTCACAAAGCCCGAGGTATTGTGCTGGATGATCGTCGCGATAGCCTTGATCGGGAGTGGATCCTCCGCGGTTAGCGCGATCGTCACATCCTCCTGATAGCTGACGCCGAACGTGCCCTTCTGCTGCGCCACGAGCGTCGCCGTCGCGCCGTCGGTCGGCTCGATGATCTCGACATCCAGCCCTTCTTCCTCATAATAGCCCTTCTCCAGAGCAACATACATACCCGTGTGATTCGTGTTCGGCACATAGTCCAGAATCACCGTTACCTTTTTGAGTTCCACATCCTCATCCGCCGATACCGGCATTGCCATGCCAAGCATCATTGATGCCGCTGCCACAAGGGCAAATCCTTTTTTCCATGTCTTGTTCATCTCTGTCTCCTCCTCATTTCTGTCTTTTCTTTCCGGCCCATACAGGGTCGCTTTCTATGAAAATCCGTATGGGATTTACATCGTTAATTTGCAATTCATGATGAGCCAAACGATCACGCCTTCGCACTTCTTCTGCGCCGCGCCGGAATCATAAGATAACCGAACAGCTTCACCAGTCCGTTCATCAGCAGGCTCAGCAGAATGATCATCAGCACGCAGGCGAACACCTTGTCCAGCATATAACCGTTCTTTGCCCGGATCAGATAATAACCGAGGCCGCTCTGCGAGGCAATCCACTCTCCGACCACCGCGCCGCTGATGCTGTAGGTCGCGGCTACCTTGAGCCCCGACAGCAGCGAGATCACAGCCGATGGGATCTTGACGATCCGGTAGATCTGGAATTTCGAACCGCCGTAGGTGCGGACAAGATTCAGATAGCCCTCGTCCATCTCCCCCAGACCGTCGCTGAAGCTGACGACGATCGGGAAAAAGCACATCAGCACGACCGTCAGGATTTTCGGCGCATAGCCAAAGCCCATGTAGATGATGAAGATCGGAGCGAGCACAATGACTGGAACCGTCTGCGTCACGACCAGAATCGGGTAAATACTCTTCTTGAACGTGGGCATCGCGTCGATCAGCACGCCCATGAGAATGCCGATCACGAATGAGATCGCCATGCCTGCGAGCGCCTCCATCACCGTCACACTTGCGTGCCTCAGAAGCTCCGGAAGCTCTGTGACAAACGTTGAAAGCATATCGCTTGGCGCCGGGAGCACATACAGTGGAATTCCCGCCAGCTGCACCACCAGCTCCCATATAATCAGCAGACTCAGGATCACAAAGACTGGAGCTGCTTTCGTAAGTTTCCTCATAGTTGTTCCTCCTGGCACGGTTCGGAAGCTGTGCCCAGCCTCTGGAAAGCTTCGCTTTCCCGAGGTCGCGGGCTTTCGCCCTATATATCCTCTGTCCCGTGGAATTTCCTGCAGGCAGGCATTCCCCGCTCCAGCGGATCTGCACGGCTCATTGCCTTCGCGAAAAAAGCTGCCGACACTTCTGCCGGCAGCCCATTATACTCGCAATAATCGCAAGAACCTGGTCGTTCCCGCGATCTGTTCCTATTTTCCTGCGCCAGCATTATCTGTATCAGGTTCGAAGGGTCAAAACCGTAAGGTTTACTCTCAGGCCCAAGGCCTCCCCGTTTTCGTACGTTACTATACCACAGCTGTTTGAATTATACAAGCATAAATTTTAAGTCTGTTTTTTTCTGTCTGTTAAGATTTTCTTAAATGACTGGACACCTCCGCGACCGGATGTTAAAATAGCCGCTAGAGATGTGAGACAGGGGAAACAAATAAGGGGATTTCTTATTATGATAATCAAATTTTTGAAGCCGTTTTCATTTTTGCCGGCTATTATCCTGATGTATATGATTTTTTCGCTGTCCGCGCAGGACGGCGAGACCTCGGCCGGACTCAGCTATCAGGTAAGCTATAAGATTGTAGAGGTCGGCGGCGAAGTCCTGGGAGCCGATCTGCAGTCCTGGGAGATCGACCAGCTGGCGACGCGCTTTCACACTCCGGTGCGCAAGCTCGCACATATGACGGAATATTTTCTGCTTGCCATAGCGGTGGCTTTCCCACTGTATGTCTATGGGCTGCGAGGCATTCTGCTGCTGATTGCGGCAGGAATGATTTGCGTGGGCTTTGCCTGCGGGGACGAATATCATCAGTCGTACGTCGCCGGACGCGGGCCATCCAAGCGGGACGTCCTGATCGATTCCATCGGCGTATTTTTCGGGATCGTACTCGTCCGTATCATCGGCTGGACCGGACGCAATACGATCTTCCGTCCTTTTGCCCGCAAGAAGAATCGTCAAGACAAATCGGATGCAGAATTCGAGCGGCAACCATACCCACAGGGTAATCCCTATCCACAGGGCAATCCATACTTGCAGGGCAACCCGTATCCGCAGGGCACTCCCTATCCACAGGGTAACCCATACTCGCAGGGCACTCCATATCCGCAGGGTAACCCATATTCGCAGGGCACTCCATATCCGCAGGGCAATCCCAACGCCTACAGCAGGAATTCCTATCCCGAGGATTTCTATGACGAAAATCTCTACGAGGAAGAGGAAGCCGGCACCTCGGATCGACTGTCCGAGGATATGTCCTTACGCAAGCTCGTCAGCGATCTGAAGGATCAGAAGCAGTCCAGACGAGCATCCCAGAGAAGCAGCCGTTCTCCGGAGTAAAAAACCAGGGGCAGGAATTTGTTTCCCGCCCCTGAATATTTTTGGAATTACTCTTCTGTCCCAGCTCCTACCGGCTCCAGCTCTTCTTCAGATCTCTCTACCGCTTCCGTCTCCTCCGCCAATGCTTCCGCATCCTCAGGATTCGTCTCGTAGTCGTCTGACAGCTCATTCAGCACCACTTCCGCATTCTCATCGATCTCCTCGGACACAGCCGAAGCTTCCTCTGCCAATGCATACTGGTAGTCGTCCGTCCCGGAAATATCGAGCTGAACATTGTGGTAGCGCTTCATTCCGGTACCGGCCGGAATCAGCTTACCGATGATGACATTCTCCTTCAGGCCGATCAACGGATCGATCTTGCCCTTGATCGCGGCCTCCGTGAGCACCTTCGTGGTCTCCTGGAAGGACGCCGCCGACAGGAAGGAATTCGTCGCAAGAGCGGCCTTCGTGATGCCGAGCATAACGCGCTTGCCCTCTGCCGGCTCCTTGCCCTCCGCGATCATCTTCTCATTGATGTCGTCAAAGTCCAGAATATCGATCAGCGTGCCCGGCAGGAAATCCGTATCGCCGTTGTTCTCGACACGAATCTTCTTGAGCATCTGGCGCACGATCACCTCGATGTGCTTGTCGTTGATCTCCACGCCCTGCAGACGGTACACACGCTGTACCTCGCGGAGCATGTAATCCTGCACAGCCTCGACGCCCTTAATCTTCAAAATATCATGCGGGTTCACGCTGCCCTCGGTCAGCTCGTCGCCAGCCTCCAGATAAGCGCCGTCCGCCGCCTTGATCCTCGAACCATACGGGATCAGGTAGGTCTTGGACTCACCTGTCTCATCGTTCGTCACGGTGATCTCACGCTTCTTCTTCGTGTCGCGGATCGTGACGTTACCGGCAATCTCCGTGATGATGGCAAGTCCCTTCGGCTTTCTCGCCTCAAACAGCTCCTCGACACGCGGAAGACCCTGTGTGATATCGCCGCCTGCCACGCCGCCGGTATGGAAGGTACGCATCGTCAGCTGAGTACCCGGCTCGCCGATGGACTGTGCCGCGATGATGCCGACGGATTCGCCCACCTGCACGGTCTCGCCGGTCGCAAGGTTCGCGCCATAGCACTTCGCGCAGATGCCGTTGTGAGAACGGCAGGTCAGGATCGTACGGATCTTGATCTTCTCATACGGCTTACCGTCCGGTCTGACGCCATCCTTCATGATACGCGCGGCGCGTCCCGGCGTGATCATGTGGTTCGCCTTGACGATCACCTCGCCGTCCTTATCGCAGATCGTCTCACAGGAGACACGTCCCGTGATGCGCTCCTGAACGCTCTCGATCTCTTCTCTTCCGTCCGTAAACGCCTTGACGTACATGCCCGGAATCTCATCCCGTCCCTCGCAGCAGTCCATCTCACGGATGATCAGCTCCTGCGATACGTCGACCAGACGTCTCGTCAGGTAACCGGAGTCCGCGGTACGCAGAGCCGTGTCGGACAGGCCCTTGCGGGCGCCGTGCGCCGACATAAAGTACTCCAGAACATCCAGTCCTTCACGGAAATTCGACTTAATCGGCAGCTCGATCGTATGTCCCGTCGTATCGGCCATCAGGCCACGCATGCCGGCAAGCTGCTTGATCTGCTTGTCGGAGCCACGGGCGCCCGAATCGGCCATCATGAAAATGTTGTTGTATTTGTCCAGTCCGTCGAGCAAGGCCTTCGTGAGCACGTCGTCCGTGTTCTTCCAGGTCTCCACGACTTCCTTATAACGCTCTTCCTCCGTGATCAGGCCACGCTTGTAGTTCTTCGTGATCCTGTCCACGGTGTCCTGCGCCTTCTTGATCAGCTCCGGCTTCTCCGGCGGCACTGTCATGTCGGAGATCGATACTGTCATAGCCGCCTGTGTTGAATACTTGTAGCCGGTCGCCTTGATATCGTCCAGCACCTCGGCGGTCTTGGTCGCCCCGTGCGTGTTGATAACCTTCTCCAGAATCTGTTTCAAACCCTTCTTGCCGACGAGGAAGTCCACCTCGAGCTTCAATTCGTTGCCCGGGATTGAACGGTCCACAAAGCCAAGATCCTGCGGAAGAATCTCATTGAACAGGAAGCGCCCGAGCGTCGACTCAACTGTCTCCTGCAGAAGCGTACCGTCCTCCAGCTTCTTCTGCATGCGAACCTTGATCTTCGACTGCAGAGTCAGAGCCTTATTTTCATACGCAAGAATCGCCTCGCTCACGCTGCGGAAGAACTTGCCCTCACCGAGCGCGCCCGGTCTCTCCTGCGTCAGATAGTAGATACCAAGCACCATATCCTGCGACGGAACCGCCACAGGACCGCCATCCGACGGCTTCAGCAGGTTGTTCGGGGATAGCAGCAGGAAACGGCACTCCGCCTGCGCCTCCACAGACAGCGGAAGATGTACCGCCATCTGGTCTCCGTCGAAGTCTGCGTTGAATGCAGTACACACGAGCGGATGAAGCTTGATCGCCTTACCCTCGACAAGAATCGGCTCAAACGCCTGAATGCCGAGTCGGTGCAGTGTGGGAGCGCGGTTCAGCATCACCGGATGCTCCTTGATGACGTCCTCGAGCACGTCCCAGACCTCCGGCTGCAGACGCTCCACCATCTTCTTCGCATTCTTGATATTGTGAGATGTTCCGTTCGCCACAAGCTCCTTCATCACAAATGGCTTGAACAGCTCGATCGCCATCTCCTTAGGCAGACCGCACTGATAGATCTTCAGCTCCGGTCCCACGACGATAACGGAACGTCCGGAATAGTCCACACGCTTTCCGAGCAGATTCTGACGGAAGCGTCCGGATTTGCCCTTGAGCATGTCGGACAGGGACTTCAGCGCCCGGTTGCCCGGTCCCACGACCGGTCTGCCGCGGCGGCCATTGTCGATCAATGCGTCGACCGCCTCCTGCAGCATGCGCTTCTCGTTGCGCACGATGATATCCGGCGCCCCGAGATCCAGAAGTCTCTTCAGACGGTTGTTTCTGTTTATGATTCTGCGGTACAAATCGTTCAGATCCGACGTTGCGAAACGTCCGCCGTCCAGCTGTACCATCGGACGAAGATCCGGCGGGATCACCGGGATCACAGTCATGATCATCCACTCCGGACGGTTGCCGGACTCGCGGAAGGCCTCGACGACCTCCAGCCGCTTGATGATCCTCGCGCGCTTCTGGCCGGTGGACTCCTTCAGTCCCTTTTTGAGCTCCGCGGCCTCCTTCTCCATGTCGATCGCCTCGAGCAGCTCCTTGATGGACTCAGCGCCCATGCCCGCACGGAACGCGTTGCCCCACTTTTCTCTCGCGTCCTGGTATTCCCGCTCGGTCAGCACCTGCTTGTAGTGCAGATCCGTCGCGCCCGGCTCCAGAACGATATAGTTTGCAAAGTACAGAACCTTCTCCAGCGTACGCGGGGAAAGGTCGAGCATCAGGCCCATCCTGGACGGGATGCCCTTGAAATACCAGATATGGGACACCGGAGCGGCGAGCTCGATATGGCCCATACGCTCTCTGCGGACGGAGGATTTCGTCACTTCTACGCCGCAGCGGTCGCAGACCACGCCCTTGTAGCGGATCTTCTTATACTTGCCGCAGTGGCACTCCCAGTCCCTGCTCGGCCCGAAAATGCGCTCGCAGTAGAGGCCGTCCTTCTCCGGCTTCAGGGTACGGTAGTTGATCGTCTCCGGCTTCGTCACCTCCCCGTGGGACCACTCTCTGATCTTCTCCGGGGACGCGAGCCCAATCTTAATTGCGTCAAATGTCATCGGCTGATAGCCTTCATTGTTTGTCATATCCGGCATGGCGGTACTCCTTTCACACGCTTGATCGTCGCCGTTCACTCTGTGACCGGCAGCACGGCATTACTCCTCATCATCATCAAAAGCTTCTTCCAGATCCTCGAAAAACTCGTCGTCGACGGGCTCCTCTTCTTCCTCCTCGACATTCACCAGCTCGCCGTCCTCAAACTCCTGCTTGCTGAAGCCGTAGCTGCCGAGCGATCCCTCTTCCTCGCGGTTGTAGCTTCTGTCGCCCTCGATGAGCGAGCGGAGATCCGTGTCGCTGTAATCGATCGACTCCACGAGCTCGACCTCCGTATTGTCCTCCCGGAGTACCTTGACGTCCAGACCAAGCGACTGAAGCTCCTTCAGGAGCACCTTGAAGGATTCCGGAATACCGGGCTGCGGGATATTCTCTCCCTTGATGATGGCCTCGTACGTCTTGACACGTCCCACCACATCGTCCGACTTGACCGTCAGGATCTCCTGCAGCGTGTACGACGCGCCATACGCCTCGAGCGCCCATACCTCCATCTCTCCGAAACGCTGTCCGCCGAACTGCGCCTTGCCGCCCAACGGCTGCTGGGTCACCAGAGCGTACGGTCCGATGGAACGCGCGTGGATCTTGTCGTCTACCAGATGGTGAAGCTTCAGGTAGTGCATGTGTCCGATCGTGACCGGGCTGTCGAAATACTCGCCGGTACGTCCGTCGCGCAGCCTCACCTTGCCGTCCCGCGAGATCGGGACGCCCTTCCAGACCTTCCTGTGGTCACGGTTCTCATAGAGATAATCCATGACCTCCGGGAGCAGCTCCTGCTCATGCTTCGCCTTAAATTCATCCCACTCAAGATTCACATAGTCGTTCGCGAGATCCAGAGTGTCCATAATGTCTTCCTCGTTCGCCCCATCGAAGACCGGCGTGGATACATTGAAGCCGAGCGCCTTCGCGGCGAGGCTCAGGTGGATCTCAAGCACCTGCCCGATGTTCATACGGGACGGCACGCCAAGCGGGTTCAGCACGATGTCCAGCGGACGGCCGTTCGGAAGGAACGGCATATCCTCGACCGGAAGCACGCGGGAAACCACGCCCTTGTTTCCGTGGCGGCCTGCCATCTTGTCGCCGACGGAAATCTTTCTCTTCTGCGCGATGTAGATGCGCACTGCCTGGTTCACGCCCGGAGACAGCTCGTCGCCGTTCTCACGGGTGAACACCTTCGCGTCCACGACGATACCATACTCGCCGTGCGGCACCTTCAGGGAGGTATCTCTGACCTCACGTGCCTTCTCGCCGAAGATCGCGCGCAGCAGGCGCTCCTCCGCCGTCAGCTCGGTCTCGCCCTTCGGCGTCACCTTGCCGACCAGAATATCACCGGCACGCACCTCCGCGCCAATGCGAATGATTCCTCTCTCATCGAGGTCCTTCAGCGCATCATCACCAACGCCGGGAACGTCTCTCGTGATCTCCTCCGGTCCAAGCTTCGTGTCACGCGCCTCGGCCTCATATTCCTCAATATGGACGGACGTATAGACGTCGTCCATCACCAGCTTCTCGCTTAAGAGCACTGCATCCTCGTAGTTGTAGCCTTCCCAGGTCATGAAGCCGATCAGCGGATTCTTGCCAAGCGCGATCTCACCGTTCGAGGTGGACGGACCGTCCGCGATGACCTGCCCCTCTTCCACGCGCTCGCCCTTGTTCACGATCGGGCGCTGATTGTAGCAGTTGCTCTGGTTGCTTCGCACAAACTTCATGAGATGATATTCCTCTCTCATGCCGTCGTCTGTGCGGATGACGATCTCCTTGGACGTCGAGCGCTCCACCGTGCCGGCGTGCTTCGCGACCACGCAGACGCCGGAGTCCACCGCCGTCTTGGTCTCCATGCCGGTACCCACCACAGGCGCCTCCGTCGTCAGAAGCGGTACCGCCTGACGCTGCATGTTGGAGCCCATCAGCGCGCGGTTCGCGTCGTCGTTCTCAAGGAACGGGATCAGAGCCGTCGCCACCGAGAACACCATCTTCGGCGACACGTCCATGAAATCAAACATGCTGCGCTCGTACTCCTGCGTCTCCTCGCGGTAACGGCCGGAAACGTTCTTTCGGACGAAATGCCCGTCCTCGTCGAGCTGCTCGTTCGCCTGCGCCACATGGTAATTGTCCTCTTCGTCCGCTGTCATATAGATGACCTCGTCCGTGACCCGCGGATTCTTCGGGTCGGACTTGTCGATCTTGCGGTACGGGGCCTCTATGAAACCGTACTCGTTGATTCTCGCATAAGTCGCCAGAGAGTTGATCAGGCCGATGTTCGGTCCTTCAGGCGTCTCGATCGGGCACATCCTCCCATAATGGGAATAGTGTACGTCACGCACCTCAAATCCCGCACGGTCTCTCGACAGACCGCCTGGACCCAGCGCGGAGAGACGTCTCTTGTGCGTCAACTCGCCGAGCGGGTTGTTCTGATCCATGAACTGCGACAACTGCGAGGAGCCGAAGAACTCCTTCACCGCCGCCGTCACCGGCTTGATATTGATCAAGGACTGCGGAGAGATTCCCTCGAGCTCCTGCGTCGTCATGCGCTCACGCACAACACGCTCCAGCCTTGACAGACCGATGCGGTACTGATTCTGAAGAAGCTCGCCGACCGAACGAATGCGGCGGTTCCCCAGATGGTCGATGTCGTCGTCGTTGCCGATGCCGTAGCTCAGGTGAATGTTGTAGTTGATCGAAGCAAGAATATCGTCCTTCGTGATGTGCTTCGGGATCAGATCATGCACCGACTTGCGGATTGCTTCCTTGCGGTCCTCCAGGCTGTCATTTTCTTCCAGTATTCTCTGAAGCACCGGGTAGTATACTAACTCTGTGATGCCGAGCTCCCGCGGATTGCAGTCCACAAAATTCCGCAGGTCAACCATCATGCTGGAGATAACCTTGACGTCGCGCTCCTCCGTGCGGATCAGCACATAGGGAACAGCTGCGTTCTGGATCTTGTCAGCCAGCTCGCGCGTCGCCACAGTACCCGCCTCGGCGATGATCTCACCGGTATTCACATCCACAACATCCTCAGCCAGCGTGTGGCCATTGATACGGTTGCGGAACATCAGCTTCTTATTAAACTTATATCTGCCGACCTTCGCCAGATCGTAACGGCGCGGATCGAAGAACATGCTCATAATCAGGCTCTCCGCGCTCTCTACCGCGAGCGGCTCACCCGGACGGATCTTCTTGTACAGCTCAAGCAGACCCTCCTCGTAATCGGTGGCCGTATCCTTCGCGAGGGTCGCCAAAATCTTCGGCTCCTCGCCGAAGAACTCCAGAATCTCTGCATTAGAACTGACGCCGAGCGCACGGGCAAGCACGGTAACAGGCACCTTCCTTGTCCGGTCGACACGCACGTAGAAAACATCATTGGAATCCGTCTCATACTCCAGCCATGCGCCGCGATTCGGGATCACGGTACAGGAGTACAGCTTCTTGCCGAGCTTGTCATGCGCGGTCGCATAATAAATACCCGGTGAGCGAACCAGCTGACTGACAATGACACGCTCCGCGCCGTTAATCACGAATGTGCCGGTATCCGTCATCAGCGGAAGATCTCCCATAAAGATCTCGTGCTCGCTGATCTCGTCGTTCTCCTTGTTGCGAAGTCGAACGCGCACTCGAAGCGGAGCGGCATAAGTCGCGTCGCGCTCCACACACTCCTCAATGGTATACTTCGTATCGTCCGCACAAAGCCTGAAATCGACAAATTCAAGACTCAGCTTACCGCTGTAGTCCTCGATCGGTGAGATATCATCAAATACTTCCCTGAGTCCTTCATCCAAAAACCATTGGTAAGAATCCTTCTGCACCTCAATAAGATTTGGCATCTCAAGGGCTTCCTTCTGCCTTGAGTAACTCATACGAAAGCCTTTACCGCTTGTAATAGGACGTATTCTGTTTTTCTCCATTGATGCTTTCACCTCTTGTTCTTTCTGCAGTTTTCGTAACCGTTCAGTACCTTAGTTTTTCCTGAACAATTACCAATTTTCTTTAATTTTGGGCATAGTACCCCCTCATGGGCACACTCCCGCACAATAGTGCAACTTACACTTTAGCACAGGATCGCGGGTGAGTCAAGAGATTTTTCCCAGAAATTTACTCCACAAAAATGTTTCTTACGACCTCAGCAGCAGGTGCTTCGGTCTACCCGAGATGTACCGCTACCGCCGTTACCGTTCGCTCCGCGACCGGCAACAAGCAGTTTGGGCATGCTGTTTCGCTCCGCGAAGCCCAAACTGCCTCTTGTCTCACTTTCTTACGACCTCAGCAGCAGGTGCTTCGGTCTACCCGAGATGTACCGCCACCGCCGTTACCGTTCGCTCCGCGACCGGCAACAAGCAGTTTGGGCATGCTGTTTCGCTCCGCGAAGCCCAAACTGCCTCTTGTTTCACTTTCTTACGACCTCAGCAGCAAGTGCTTCGGTCTACCCGAGATGTACCGCCACCGCCTTCCAGTTATCTCCCGGGCGGCAGTACAGGACGTCCCTTTCCATCCAGACGTCCGGCTCCACGTCGGAGTAAGCGCTCAGGATCTTCGTTGGGACATCGGCCGGCAGCTTCAACCCGATCGTCTCCGGGAAAGAACCGCCGAATGTATGGATCAGCGCGTAGGCCTCGCCGTTCTCTCCTGCGCGCACGATCCCCTGCCAACCCTCCGGATGGCGCATACGCGCGATCGCCGGGCTCAGGTGATACGTTTGCCCCTTCTTGATGATCGGGGCGATCTCACGGTAGAATGCGATGCCGCGCTCGATGACCTCCCACTGCTCCTCGCTCAGGTTCGTCACGTCCCCGGACAGGCACATCCGGCCGAGAAAAGTATTCGCTACGGAATACGCGATCCGCTTCAAGCAGTCCGTCTCGCGGATGACCGCCCAGATCTGGCTCTGCCTCGGCAGGATCGCGCGGTGCAGATTCGCCGCGATGATCGGGACCTCCGCGCATTCGTGCGCGTCCGAGAACGAAGCCATCGAGGTCGCGCCCATGAGCCCCGGCTCCAGGCGATGGCCGCCCGACGCGCAGTTTTCGAGAACGATTCCCGGCACCTCACGCTTCACTTCCTCCAGAAACGCCATCGTCGCCTCCATGTTGAGGCGCAGACCCTCGCCCAGGGATTCCGCCCCGTCGCAGCCAATGCCGATCGTATCGTTGTAATCAATTTTCATATATTCAAAGCCATATTTCTGCAGGGTGCCGATCACGCGCTCGCGCAGATGCGCTTGCACCCAAGGATCCCGCATGTCCCAGAAGCGACGGCCGTTCGTCGTCAGCGCCATGCCGTCGCGCTTCAACAGGTGTTCCGTCTGATGAAACGCGTCCGATCCGTATCCGACATTCTCAATCTCAAACCAGATGCCTGCCTTCAGTCCTGCGTCGTTAATCGCCTTTACCGTCTTGTCTAGTCCATCCGGGAACAGCGTCTTCGACGGAATGTAATCGCCCATGCTGTTCCACCAGTCCGCGTCGTCGGTCTTGTACCAGCCGCAGTCGATCACAAAATAGTCGAGGCCCTTTCCCCGGACCGCATCCAGAATGCCCGCAATATTCTCGTGAGACGGACAGCCCCAGGTCGTGCAGTATTCATTGAAGATGATCGGAAGCCCCTGCTCCGAAGCAGGTCCCGCGTCCACTGCCCGTTCTCCCGCCTGCGTAAGCCGTCCGCACAACAGATCGAGCCCGGTTAAATCCGGCTCGTACCCGGTGATCATCGCGGACATCTGGTCCGCGCTTTCATCCTCTTGCGCAGCGCCCCACGTCGCTTCCGGCGGCAGATACGCCACGGTCACGATCGCCTCCGGCGCCGTAAGGCGTTCGCCCGGAGCGAGCTCCTTCATCCAGTGCCCGAACTCCCGGTCCGCCAGTCCGCCGCTGATTGCGATATTATCATCGCAGCGGTAGATCTCCATCTGCCAGGACGCCGGATGCTTAAGCTGCGCGCCCCAGAAAACGTGGTTCTTCGTATCCTCGACCGCCAGGAACGGGAAATAACGGTTCACCGGCATCGAACCGACCTGCCCGAAGCGCTCGCAGCGCACCGACCCCTTCGTCCAGGAGGTCTCCAGCTGCAGATCCTCGAGCGTCTGCGACAGCAGCCGCCCCTCCTGACTCCAGCGCGACTGCAGGCGGTGCACCATGACGTCTCCGCTGCAGTCTCCCGGCAGATAGGGCGAAAGCCCTGTCAGGGAAAAGCTCGAGAGCAGCTCCAGACGGATCGCCTCGCTGCTCTTATTCTCATACGATGTGCGCATCCGCACGAAGCGGTCGCCCTCCTCCCAGCTCGCCGTATGCACTGCCTCGTAGCCTCGTGCGTCGGCCAGCACGGTCCTCACACACTGCCGCGCGCCGTCCTGCTTTAGCGTCTGCTCTACAAGCCGAAGCGCCAGCGTGCTGCGCGACTGTCTCATCGTGTTGCCGCCCTGCGCGCAATAGGGATCTCCCACAAGCTTCACCTGCACAAGCGGATCCATCGCCGCCTGCTTCTGCAGCTGATCAGGCAGCGACAGCGACGCCGGATACAGGACAAGCCCGACCCTGTCCTCCTCATCGCGCTCATATCGCAACACCATGTCCCCAAACCGATACTCTTTCACTCTTTCCATTTTTTGCTCTCTCCTTCTCTCTTTCTGTCCCGGTTCTTTTTCTCCGCCCTTTTGACTTTTCGTCATTTCCGCTGTCCACTGCCGCTTTCGCCAGTCTTCGTCCCAGGCACGGCACATGAAACAGGAAAAGTGCAGACACCTGTTCATGCGCCTGCACCTGTTCACTTACTTCATCCGATCCATATATTTCTCCAGACTTTCTTGCAGAAGCGCGAGCGCCTCGTCCCGTGCCTGCACACGAATCTGCGCGCGAGTACCCGTCAGGTGCAGCTCCTTCACCTCTGTCTCGCCGCAGACATGGCAGCCCACGTAGACCAGGCCGACCGGCTCGCCGCTCCCGCTGTCCGGTCCCGCGTACCCGGTCACAGAGACGCAGCAATCCGCCTTCGCTGTCTTCGCTCCGCCCTCCGCCATCTCAGCGGCCGTCTGCACGCTGACCGCGGTGTACTTCTCCAGCGTCTCCGTCCGCACGCCGACCATCTCATGCTTGGCCTCGTCGCAATATGTCACAAACCCGCGTTTGAACACCTCCGAGCTTCCCGGCACGTCGGTCAGCGCCGCCGCGATCATCCCGCCCGTGCACGATTCGACCGTCGTGACGGTCAGGCTGCGCCGCGCAAGCTCTTTTACGATTTCTTCACATCTGCCCATCCAACACGCCCCAATTCTTCCTCAGATAATCGGCAAGCGAGATCACCGTGAGCGCCAGCGCCACCCAAACAAGCACCTTCGCGATCACGTCGAACGCTCCGCCGAGATCCAGAATCAGCAGGATCACCATGAGCATCTGGGAGACCGTCTTGAACTTGCCCCAGTAGCTCGCCGCGATGACCGTCCCCTTGTCGGAGGCCACCAGACGGAAGCCGCTGATGATGAACTCCCTGCCGATGATGATGATCACGATCCACGCCGCGAGCGCGCCCTTCTCCACCAGGCAGATCAGGGCCGAACAGACGAGCAGCTTGTCCGCGATCGGATCCATAAATTTCCCAAAATCGGTGACCAGATTGTTCTTCCTGGCCAGATAGCCGTCAAACCAGTCCGTGATGCTCGCGAGGATGAAAACTGCGGCGGCCACGTATTTTCCGGCGCCTCCGAGCCAGTCCGTAAGCATCAGCACCACAAACAGCGGCACCATACACACTCGTAATACAGTCAGTTTATTCGGTAGATTCATCTGCAATCTCTCCTATCAGATCATATTCCGCCGCGCCCGTGATCTTCACCTGCGCAAAGTCCCCGGACATCAGCGTCTCATTCGTGTGGATAAACAGCAGGCCGTCCACGTTCGGCGCGTCTCCGTACGTGCGCGCCACGTAAGCGTCCTCGTCCGCAACCTTTCCCTCGACCATCGCCATCACCGTGCGGCCCACCATGTCCTGCGCGCGGTCGAACGCGATCTCCTGCTGCAGCTCCATCAATTCCTCCTGCCAGCTCAGCTTCGTCTCCTCGTCGATCTGATCCGGCATCGAAGCTGCAGGCGTATCCTCCTCCTGCGAGTAGGTAAACACCCCGAGGCGATCAAACTCCATCTCGTCGATGAACTCCATCAGCTCCTCGTGCTGCTCCTGCGTCTCCCCCGGGAAACCGGCGATCAGCGTCGTGCGCAGCATGATGTCCGGAATCGCCTCGCGCAGACGGCCGATGATACGCACCAGATCGGCCTTCGTCGTCCGCCGCCCCATGCGCTTAAGCACCGCGTCGCTCGCGTGCTGGATCGGCAGGTCCAGATAGTGGCAGATCTTCGGTTCACGCGCAATCGTCTCGATCAGCTCGTCATAGATTTCCTCCGGATAGCAGTACAGGATACGAATCCATCGCAACCCGGAGATCTTACACAGCGCCTCCAGCAAAAGGTGCAGCGACTTTGTCCCGTACAGGTCCACGCCGTAGAGCGTCGTTTCCTGCGCGACCAGGATCAGCTCCTTCACGCCCTGCGCCGCCAGCTCCTCCGCCTGCGCGATCAGCCGCTCCATCGGGACGCTGCGGTAGCTCCCGCGCAGTTTCGGGATGATGCAGTAGGTGCAGTGTTTGTCGCAGCCCTCCGCGATCTTCAGGTACGCGTAATGTCCGCCGGTCGTCACGAGCCGCCCCGTCTCCATCTGCGGCAGCCGGGACAGCTCCTCCGTCTCGACCTCCCGCTTCCCTGCGAGCGCCTGCTCTATGGCCTCCGCGATCTTATCGTAGGCCGTCGTGCCGAGCACCATGTCCACTTCCCCGACCTCGTCGAGGATCTCCCGGCGATAGCGCTGCGCCATGCAGCCGGTCACGATGAGCGCCTTGCAGCTTCCGGATTTCTTATATTCCGCCATCTCGAGGATCGCCTGTACACTCTCCTCTTTTGCATCATTGATAAAGCAGCAGGTATTGATTATGATGACGTCGGCCTCCGCCTCGTCGTCCGTAAACGTATATCCCCTGCTGCCCAACAAGCCAAGCATTTCCTCGGAGTCGACCAGATTCTTGTCGCAGCCGAGTGAAACAAACAATATTTTCATGTGTTATCTCTGTTTTCCTTTCTGTTCCACGAGCCCATGCTCCCCGGCGTCTCTGTTCGCCACGGCATATCCTGCGCCGGTGCTCGTTCCATCGTCCCCGCTCCTCCCGGCATGCGCGACGTCTCCAAAGCCACTGGCCCTCCCGGCACCCGAAGCGTCCACAACATCCACGGTTTTTCCGTTCTTCCCGGCACGCTTTGCGTAGACGTCCTGCTTCATGAGCAGCTCCTGGAGATCGACGTCCGGATTCTCCTTCTGCAGCTTCGCAAGCCTGCGCACCCTCGACTGAATACAAAACAAACTGACCAGATTCGTCAGGCCGTCCAGAACCAGACAGCCCCCAATGTACAGGAGCATGTAATGCTCCGCCTTTGCCGGATCGTCATATTTCTGGAACGGGTTGCACAGAAGCACGATGCCAAGCGCCACAATGACGGCGGCACAGATCAGCACCAGATACCATTTCCGAAATCTCAGCTTCCGCATATTGAGCGAGCTCTGGATCTTCACCACCGCACCGAGCAGCAGGATGATGCCCATCGCGAACGGCAGCACCTCTCCGAGAAAGCTCTGATTCAGCAAAATGAAAATACCGAACGCAAAGCATACGATGCCGATCACCAGATCCATCTGCAGAAAGCCTTGCAGATTATCCTTTGTATAATAGATGATCGCGTAGGTGATGCCGAGCACGATCATCACGATGCCGAGCGCGATCCCGATCATGCGCAGAGACAGCGACGGCCACGCGATCAGCACAACTCCGAGCGCCACATAGAGCGCCGACAGAAAGATATAACTCTTGCTGAAACTCTTCACTTCTTTCAATGAAACTCGCCTTCCTTTCACATCAGCGGCCGTCCCGCGGCCCTTTCACCACACCGCCGCGGATACAGGGCAGAATTGCCCCGTCCTACTCCTCAGTCACCGTCACGGTCTCCTCCTCGGCCACCGCAGTCTCCTCCGGAAGCACCTTGATCTTGCCTTCGTTGAGCTCGGAAACCGCTTTCGACAGCGGCTTCGTGATCGCCTTCGCAGCCTCGTCGCCCTTCATCTGGCGGGCAATAATCTGGCGCGCGCGCTTTGCCGTCGCCAGCACAATGGAATACCGGCTGTTGACCACCGGCGTATCTCCCTGCTCTACCTCGCTGTTAACCACTTTCATCAGATCAGAATAAGATGGATGTAACATAACTAAGCTCTCCTTTCGCTGTCCCTGAATCACGGGACCACTCTCTTCTATATTTTATTCTGCATTGCTTTCATCAGATTCTACATTGTTTTCATCCGGGCATCCCGAATCGACGGTCGACGCTCACAGATCCCGGGCGAGCTCTCGGACCTCCTGCCGGATCTGAGCGATAAACTCCAGATTCCGATCAATTCGGTTGTGTTGGCTCTCGATCAGGCGATGAACCTCCTCCATGCTCTCCTCGAGATCGTCGTTGATAATCATGTAATCGTACTTCTCAACCTCGGCCGACTCCTCGACCGCCCGCCGCATCCGCGCGCGGATCACAGCCTCATCCTCGGTCCCGCGCCCGTTCAGCCTCTGCGCAAGCGTCTGCGCATCCGGCGGCATCACGAACAACAGGAGCGCATCCGGATATTTTTCCTTGATCTTAAGCGCACCCTGAAGCTCAATCTCCAGGATCACATCCCGCCCCTGATCAATCTGATCCTCCACGTAATCGCGCGGAGTGCCGTAATAATTGTCACAGTAGCATGCATACTCGATCAGACGGTCCTCGGCGATCAGCTGCTCAAATTCGTCCTTGGTCCGAAAAAAATATTCCCGGCCGTCCTCCTCGCCCTCTCGCGGCGCACGCGTGGTCGCCGAGATGGATAGCGCATACTGGCCGTAGCGCTCGGTCAAAAGCTTCATCAGCGTACCCTTGCCGACCCCGGAAAATCCGGACACCACTACAAGGATCCCTTTTCTGCTCATGGCTGTTCTTCTCCCTTCGTCTCCTGCTCTGCGCCGAGTCCGGCTGCAAAGCGTCTTGCCACCGTATCCGGCTGCATCGCAGAGAGCAGGATCTGTCCGGTCTCCATCACAAGCACCGACTTCGTCCTTCTGCCCTGCGTCGCGTCAATCACAAGCTGCTTCTCCCTGGCATTCTGCACCATCCGCTTGATCGGAGCAGCGTCCGGATTCACGACCGCGACCACCTTCTGTGTGTTCACAAAATTGCCAAAGCCAATATTCACCAGATTTGACATTGATACCTCCATGATCGCGCGCTTTCTTTCGCTCCATACAGGATTTCGAAAGATAAGCCGCGTCGATTTGCATCCCCGTCACTCGATGTTCTGCACCTGCTCGCGCACCTTCTCGATGTCCGTTTTCAGATCGATCGCGATGTTGGACGTCGCCAGATCGTTCGCCTTGGACAGGATTGTGTTCGCCTCGCGGTTCATCTCCTGCGCGATAAAGTCCAGCTTCCGGCCAACCCCGTCGCCATGCAGCAGCGCCTCGCGCATCGTCCCGATGTGGCTCTTCAGGCGCACCGTCTCCTCATCCGTGCAGAGCTTATCCGCGAACAGCACCACCTCAGAGGCAATTCGGTTCTCATCGATCTGCGAATCCTCGAGAAGCTCGTGCACCTTATCCTCCAGCTTCTTCCGGTACTCGGCCACAATCTGCGGATAACGCTCCTCGATCAGGCTTACATTCTCCTCCATCCCGTCGAGCTTGTCAAGGATGTCCTTCTTCAGCGCTTCGCCCTCTCGCTCCCTGGCCGCGACGAACTGGCTGCACGCTCCCTCCAGCGCCGTCTCCAGCGTCGCCCAGAGCTCCTCTTCGTCAACCTCCTGCTCCTCCATCGTGAAGACCTCGGGGCAGCGGCCAAGCGCAGAGACGCGGATATCATCCTCAAGTCCAAAAGTCTCCGCCATCTGGCGATAATACTTCAGGTACTCCGCCGCGATGCTCTCGTTGTACTTCAGTGCAACATTCTCCTCGCTGTCGTCCTCATATGTGATGAAGAGGTCGATCTTGCCGCGCTGTACATATTTCTTTAGCGTATTCCGTATCTCTGCCTCGAAGAAATTGAATTTCTTCGGCATCTTAACGTTCACGTCGAAATAACGGTGATTGACCGCCTTCATCTCGACCGTAAATTTTCTGCTGCCCTGGTGATGCTCGCATCGGCCAAAGCCTGTCATACTTTTGATCATTTTCCGTCCCTCTCCAAAATTAACCATTTGGATTTATTATAAGCGAAAGGGCGGATGTCGTCAATCAGATTTCTGCATTTTTCCGCATCCTGCGGGCGCGTTTCCGCAGGATGATCCACAAAACCAGCAGCGCCAGACTCCCGGCGCTGACGAACAATCCCTTCTTCAATCCTGGAGGCACATACCACAGCTCAACGCGGTGTTCACCCTCGCTGATCTCTGTCGTGAGAAAAATTCCTGCCCCCGGCGCTATAGGGACCCTCTGTCCGTCTATATAGACATGCCAGCCGTCCTCGCAGGGAATCGTAAAGAACAGCCGCTGCCGCTTCTGCGAATGGTTTTCCACGGTTCCACGAATATAGGAATCGGACGCCTTTTCCACCTCAAACGTCTCATCATTCAGCTTCTCAAAGTAATCCTCAAACACGTCCATGTCCTGGCGGTAGAACCATGCGTCCGTGATCTTCACATATTCATCCAACAGACGCAGCTTTACCTTTACCTTCTGCCCCTTCTCAAACGCGCCCAGCCTTATCACGTCATACCGTTCCTTGTGAAAATATGTGCCTCGCGCCTCTCCATTCACACTCAACTTGACCTTATGCAGCTCGTCCGTAGCAAAATACACAAACACCGGATTCTCATCGACCGCCGTAAACGTATAAGTGATGGAGGCCTTCTGATTCGGATCGATCACGGCATAGATGCCAGGATCGTCAGCCTTCTGTTCCACATTTTTCAGGCTGACATCCACCGTCGGCTCCTCCACAAAGATGTCCCGCCCATCCTCCGGACACATGGAAGCCCACAATTTATTCTGCGTCTCAAACACATGCGTATTGTAGATATCCCAACGCATCACCGCCTCATCCGTGCAAAATCCAATCGGAAGCGCATACGGATTCTGACAGATGCGAATATCGCCGACCGTATCCAGCAGCGGATATGGAACGACATCCTTCGGATCATCCGACAGGATATACTTCAATCCGAAGAAGCTGTCAGCCGCATAGGTCGAGCCCTCGCCGTATTGCGCCCAGATCCCGCGGCTCCGGAATCCCATTCGTCCCACAAAATACTTCACCAACTGTTTTTCCGTAGAGCAGTAATGGGACAATCCCCGGTAGTCAAAGAGCATCGGATCGTTTCTGGTAAGGAAGTACATTTTCTCCATCCGGTAAAAGCCGTCGTCCAGGTCCTTCACATACTGCACCGCAGGCTCCGTGCGCTGTACAAACTCCCTGTATTTTGAATCCTCTGTATGAGAGAGTCGGCTGACCATGGTCGTCCCGTTCACACACAGCTCGCCCACACAGAGCACGAGCAACAGCCAGGTCGCAGCAGACCGATACTTTTTCATGCAAAGCAGACAGACCACTCCTGCAGCGAGAAGCACAAGAATGCTCCCGATATACTGACCGCCCGACATAAAGTCAAAATTCTTCGTGTACATCCACACAGCCACGGCGGACAAAAGCAGCACAATGCCTGCCGATATGAGTACCAGACGCTTCCTGGAATATTGCTTTGCCGCACAAAATCCTTCCCACCCACTAAAGAGCAGCAGAAAGGAAAAGAGAAAGCTGTAGCGGTACGGAAACCAGACCGGCGCGTTGAATCCATGCCAGATCAGATTGAATGCCCTGATATAAAATGACACGACAAGGCAGACGAGCAAAATCCCCACCCGCAGTTTTTCCTTTTTCGCAATTGATCTTCCGCAAAAGAATACGCCCACGAAGAACAGGCAGACAAATCCGCAGTAGATAAGAGGAAGTCCGACCTGGATCTGTACGTAATCAAAGCTTCCGATAAACAGTTTCACCGGAAGGTATGTAAGGTGAAAGTTCCTTGTCATCGTCAGGTTCGAAAGATCAAAGCTTGCCTTGCCTCCCAGCAGGGATTTCAGAACCGGCAGGAGCAGAAACATTGCGAGCCCGCCCGAAAGAAGCGAGGAAGCCACATAATTCCCCAGAATGCTCCGGCTCTGCGATTTTTCTCTCTTTTCCCCGAGAAAAAACAGCGTCAAAAAATACAGTGCGGAGAAAATGCAGACCATATAGCCAATATAATAATTGAGCATGATGGAAAAGAACAGAGACGTCAGATAGAAAAACGGCGATCTCTTTTCAAAGATTCTATGTATCCCCCATACGACCAAGGGAAGCAGCACAACCACATCCAGCCACATGAGGTCGATCTGATACGCAACGTTGTAGGCCATCAGAGCATATCCCGTTGAAAAGATCAGACCCTCCTTTCCGGCTCCTCTGGATTCCAGAAAGAGAGAAAAGGTCAGTCCACACAGTCCAAGCTTAATCAGTGTGATGAGCTCAACCCCGTACTGCAAAGCATCCCTGGGAAACAGCATCAGGAGCAGATTCAGTGGGCTCATCAAATAATATGCGGTAAAGCCCGCCATATCCCCTCCGATCGTCTTGGAGAATGTGTAAAAAATATCATG
Organism: uncultured Lachnospiraceae bacterium; assembly: GCA_947629385.1. Classification (GTDB taxonomy): domain Bacteria; phylum Bacillota; class Clostridia; order Lachnospirales; family Lachnospiraceae; genus Choladousia. The sequence continues at coordinate 6,970 of CANRDO010000006.1, read as the reverse complement.
ATTGCCCTTTATGATTTCCTTCAGATAAGAAAAATAGTGGATATACTGATTGTGTAGGTCAATCGACAAGACACTCTTATCCCCGAACGGGGTAATTCCCACAAAAAAATAGATGAGCAGCATCGCCGCGACGGGAATCGTGAACGCGCAGATGCAGCCCGTGATACTGTGTTTCCTTTTCATAGCTCTCCTCCAAGGCGGCTTTCTCCACCCGTTCCCCTATGTTAAATGATTGCCGGCAATAAGTCAAGAAACATTGTCTTTTTTCCCATTTTCTGATATGATGTCCGGGAAAGCATTGAGCCGTGCCGGATCCCGCTCAATCATACTCCGCACGAAAGGAAGTCGCATCATGGCACTTGACGGAATTGTTATCGCAAATATAGTCGCTGAACTGGACGCAGCGCTTTCCGGCGCGCGCGTCAGCAAGATCGCCCAGCCGGAGGCGGACGAGCTGCTCTTCACACTGAAGGGAAGCACTCAGCAGCGTCTCTTGCTCTCCGCAGGGGCAAGCCTGCCGCTGATCTACCTGACCTCCACGAACAAGCCGTCACCTCTGACCGCGCCGAATTTCTGCATGCTGCTGCGCAAGCACATCAGGAACGGCCGGATCGTAAGGGTCTGGCAGCCGGGGCTTGAGCGCATCATTCATTTCGAGATCGAGCACCGCAACGAGATGGGCGATCTCTGCCGCAAGGACCTGATCCTGGAGCTGATGGGCAAGCACAGCAATCTCATCTTCTGCGACGACAAGGGCATGATCATCGACAGCATCAAGCATGTGTCGGCGCAGACGAGCTCGGTGCGCGAGGTACTCCCGGGACGCAGCTATTTCGTCGCCGTGACACAGGAGAAATGCGATCCGCTCACGGTATCCGAGCAGGAATTCCGCGCGTCCGTCTTCTCGAAGCCGATGCCGCTTTCCAAGGCCATCTACAACTCCTGCACCGGCATCAGCCCCGTGATCGCGGAGGAGCTCTGCCACCGCGCGGGCCTCGAATCCGCGCAGAGTGCGAACACGATCTCTGAGATGGAGCAGCTTCATCTGTACCGTCAGTTCGAGCTGCTCATGGACGACGTGCGCGGATGCCGCTTCCATCCAACAATCATCTACGACCGCGACCGCACACCGGTCGAATTCTCCTCCGTGCCGCTTACCATGTACGCGGATATGGAGCAGGCAGATTTCGCCTCGGCCTCAGAGATGCTGGAGCAGTATTTCTCCATGCGCAACACTGTGACGCGCATCCGCCAGAAGTCCTCGGACCTGCGGCGCATCGCGACGACGGCCCTCGACCGCTGCCGCAAGAAATACGAGCTGCAGAGCCGCCAGCTCAAAGACACCGAAAAGCGGGAGAAATACCGGATCTACGGCGAGCTGATCAACACCTACGGCTACGGCGTCGAGACAGGCGCGAAAAGCTTCGAGGCGCTGAATTACTACACAAATGAGATGATGACGGTGCCGCTCGACAGCACCCTAAGCGCGCACGAAAACGCGCAGAAATATTTCGACAAGTACAACAAGCTGAAGCGCACCTATGAGGCACTCTCCGAACATATTCAGGAAACGGAGGCCGAGATCGCGCAGCTCGAATCCATCTGCACCTTCATGGACATGGCGCTCTCCGAGGACGATCTTGTGCAGGTGCGCGAGGAGCTCATGGACGCGGGCTATATCCGCCGCAAGTACAGCGGCAAAAAGGTGAAGATCACTTCAAAGCCCTTCCACTACATCTCCTCGGACGGGTTCGATATTTATGTGGGAAAGAACAATTATCAGAACGATGAACTGACCTTCAAGCTCGCAGGAAACAGCGACTGGTGGTTCCACGCCAAGGGCGCGCCGGGCTCGCATGTCATTGTAAAGACAAACGGCCGGGAGCTCCCCGACCGCACATTTGAAGAGGCCGCCCGCCTCGCCGCGCACTACTCGCGCAACCGGGGCGCCGAAAAGGTTGAGATCGACTATGTCGAGAAAAAGCATGTGAAAAAGCCAAACGGCGCGAAGCCGGGCTTCGTCGTGTACTACACAAATTACTCCATGATGATCGATTCGGATATCAGCGGGATACGGGAGATAACCTGACAGCAAGCTTTTTTCATTTGCAAACTTCGCCTGGTTTCCGGCCTGCGACTGCTGCTAAGCTCTGACTTCGGCTGCTATCGCCTCGCCTTCGCTAAGCAACGCCCCACGTAAACTCTTCTGCTGTCTTCTGCCCGACCTCGTGCGGGGTCTTCACGTCGTCTGCCACATCCTGATCCGCCTCGGCGCGGTACTCGCGCACCTCGACGCAGAAGCAGCGATAATCACCCACCACATAGTGGTACACATCCTTGTACTCCAGCGCGGAATCGTCTACGATCACAATATACAGGTAATCCTTCTCCTGCGTGTAGATCGCGCTCGTGCTGATCTGTGCGTTCACATTGCTGTAGAGCAGATTGTTCGTCAGCATATCGCGCAGCTGCTCGTACTCCAGCACGGAATAATTCGTATCCATATAGCTGCAGGTGATCGTCGAGGTATTCTCGACCCCCACGCAGTCATCCTTCTTGTATACAGTCTCCTCGTCCGTGCTCGCGTCCGCGTCCACAGACCAGCCCTCCTCGACGGAATAGATCCCCGTCAGAGCCGAATCCTGCATCGCGCCATCTGCCAATGCCGCCAGCGCATCTGCACTTCCAGTCCCGGCGCTCTCCTGACTGTAATCGTCCGAAGTGCTCGAGTAAGAGCCCGTATCCTCAAACCAATACCCGGCCTCGTCGTAATAGCCGGATCCTTCCTCCGCCTGCAGAACGCTTCCCATACAGCCGGCCAGACACAATGCTGCAATCGCCTGCGCCGCTATTCTTTTCCCGATCGTGTAAACCGACCTCTTCTTCATCACGTCATCTCCCAATCTATCTTCTCATAAATCCGTCTCTCACAGATCTGTCTTTCTCAATTTATCTTTCACAAAGCCATTTCACGTAAATCTGTGTTTCTCTTGTACATCAAGTATAATCGCATTCTATTGATTTGTCACGAAAGGTTTTCTTAATTTTCTTTATATTTTTGTCGAAGCACATGATGTCATGGTACAAAAAGAGCTGCTGCCATCGCTGACACCAGCCCTATTGTCCTTACTTTGCGTAATCGACTGCTCTGCTTTCTCTGATCACGCTTACCTTGATCTGTCCCGGATATTCCAGCTCGGCCTCGATCTGCTTCGCAATATCTCTGGCCAGAAGCACCATATCCGAATCGTTGACCTGATCCGGAACTACCATTACCCGAATCTCTCTACCTGCCTGAATCGCAAAAGATTTCTCTACTCCCTTGAAGGTGTTCGTAATATCTTCTAACTGTTTTAATCTGTTCGTATATGTTTCGAGCGTTTCACGTCTTGCACCCGGACGGGCTGCGGAGATCGTATCCGCGGCCTGCACGATGCAGGCGATCAGTGATTCTGCCTCAACATCACCATGGTGAGACTCCACCGCATTCACAACGATCGGAGATTCCTTGTACTTCTTACAGAGATCCGCACCGATCTGAATGTGTGATCCTTCGATCTCATGGTCAATGGATTTGCCGATATCATGCAGCAATCCGGCACGCTTCGCCATCCTGACGTCCACACCGATCTCGCCGGCAAGCAGCCCGGAAAGCTGCGCCACCTCGATCGAATGCTTCAGTGCATTCTGACCGTAACTTGTCCTGAACTTCATGCGGCCAAGCAGACGTACCAACTCCGGATGAATGCCATGCACGCCGACCTCCAGCGTAGCATTTTCGCCCTCCTCGCGGATGATTGCCTCTACTTCTTTCTGTGCCTTTTCCACCATTTCCTCGATTCTGGCCGGGTGGATTCGGCCATCCACAATCAGCTTCTCAAGCGCGATGCGCGCTACCTCTCTTCTGATTGGATCAAAGCCTGACAGAATGACTGCCTCCGGGGTATCATCAATGATCAGATCCACACCTGTCAACGTCTCAAGAGTCCGTATGTTGCGGCCTTCTCGCCCGATGATCCTTCCCTTCATCTCGTCATTCGGAAGCTGTACCACAGAGATCGTCGTCTCTGCAACGTGATCCGCGGCACATTTCTGGATCGCCGTGACCACGTATTCTTTTGCCTTTTTGCCTGCTTCTTCCTTTGCCCTGCTCTCAAGCTCCTTATAGAGCTTGGCAGTGTCGATCTTTACTTCATCTTCAACAGTTTTTAAAAGATATTCTTTTGCTTGTTCAGAGGTAAGTCCTGAGATTCTCTCGAGTTCCTGGATTCTTTGCCCGAGAAGCTTATCAGCTTCCGCGTTCTTCTTCTTTAGCTCATCTTCCTTCGCTGTAAGACCTGATTCCCTGCGTTCCAGAGCCTCCGCCTTCTTATCGACGCTCTCTTCCTTCGATAAGACGCGCTTCTCGAAGCGCTGCAATTCTGTTCTGCGCTCTCTCGTCTCTTTTTCCAACTCATTCTTCGTCTTCAAAGATTCTTCCTTCGCTTCCAGAAGTGCTTCTCGCTTCTTCGTCTCTGCAACCTTCAGCGCCTCATCAATGATCTGCCGCGCTTTCTCCTCGGCACTGCCAAGCTTCGCTTCCACTACTCTTTTCCTGTAGTTGATTGCGACAAGCGCCGAAATCGGAACCGCGATGACCAAAGTAACCACTACAGCAATAACGAGCGGCACTATTCCAGTCACAGGAGCACCTCCTTATTCAATTTTCATTGTCCGTAAACAACACTTCAATTTTATACTGTTTTGTAAATTATGTCAAGCATAAACACGCCGACGCCCTAAATTTTGCCGGTGTTTTGAAATTATACGTTTCTTCGTCTCCAAAGCAAAGTCTGAAGCCTGCAAAACAGCGACGGGCGACCCTGTCGTTAACTGATAAGAAAAAGGCCGCTGCAGAACCGTTCTCCGATTCGACCGGAAGTGGCCCTGCAGCAGTCCCTCTTAATACTTATTGTTTTTCACATTTTCCGGCCATCTCTCGCGGCCTTTTCCGTGTCTCATTACGTTCTCACGCGTCCGGCTTTCCCGCGCCGTGCTACTTTCTCACGCGCCTTTCCTTCCTGCGTCGTGTTACTTTCTCACGCGCCTTGCCTTTCTACGCTTCTCCTCGAAGGCTGCCGCGCAAACGCCCGCGGAAAGTGCCATCATCAGCAGGTATCTCATGAAGTTCGTGTCGTCGCCCGTCTTCGGCGCTTCCTTCTTCGGCACCTCTGTCTCGGTCTCTTTCTCCGTGAAGCTGTTCGTGATCACGACCTCCTGCCTCGAATTATTCGCATCCAGTATGATCTCGCTCTTGTCCACCGATACCTCGAACTCCGTCACTTCCTCCGGATCCAGCGGCACGCCGTTCTCATCCGTCTCTGTCACGTAGTACGTCATCGAGCTGCCGATCGTATTGCCGATCGGAAGGTTCGTCACCGTGTAGCTTGTGCTCGATCCGCCTCCCAGCTCAAGCGGTACGATCTCAAGCGGCTCGCTCATATCCGGGCTGTTGAACACGCCCGCGTAGTACGTCGCGTCGGATGTGCCCTCCTCGCCGTTTATCAGGATCTTCTTCGTAACCGTGATCTGACCTGACAGGTAAAGGTCGTCCGTGAATTCTACATATACGTTCGTGAAGTCCGCAATCGCATTCTTCTCATCTCCTTCGAGCAGTACCTTCCCTTCCCCGGTGTACTCCGGATAGAAGATGATTCTGTCGTTTACCATCTTCGAGACAAGCAGCGTACCGTTCTCATCTGTCTCACCCACGTAGTATGTGCCCGCGCTGAGGTTGTCGAACGTCACCGAACTCGAAATCTGGTTCTTGAACACGATCTGCTTCACGCTGCTGACACGCTGCGTCTTTGCCTCGTCGGAGAACAGCGCCACATAGAAGACCGCATCCCTGATGCCGATGTCGCTGGTGATGCCGTCCAGGCGCAGGTTCTTCGTCACCGTAAGCGAATAGGTGGCCGACTCAGGAATCTTCTCGTCCGTCATCTTCACCTCGATCGTCTGGCCCGCTGCCTCTTTCCCGGTGATCTCAAACGGAACATCCGCGGATACCTGGTAGCCCTTCGGAGCCTCGATCTCGCTCAGCGTGTAGCTGCCCTTCGCAAGACCCGTAATATCATGTGCCTTGCTGCCTGACTTCCACGGCTCGCCGACGATTGCGCCTTCCGCATCCTTGATGACAAGCTTCGCACCCTTCAGGGCCTCGCCACTCTCGTCTACTTTCAGGATACTGATCTTATTGAAGCTATCCTCGACCAGGAGCACGCCGTCCTTCGTATTCGTCGTTGTCTTGCCGCTGTCGACCGTTCCGTCCTCGTTCAGCGTGAACGTTGTCTCCGCCGTCAGCGTATAGCCGTCCGGAGCCACGGTCTCCTTCAGCGTGTAGGTCTCGCCCGACTTCAGGCCCTTCACCTCGTGCGCTTCCTTCGTGGAATCCCACTCCTCGACTACATTTCCATCCTTGTCAAGGATCTGGATGTGCGCGCCCTCGAGCTCTGCACCCGTCGCCACGTCTACCTTGCTGACCTTGACCGACGTAATGGTGTTGGTAATCGTTACCTTGCCTGTCGTCTCATCCGTCGCATAGGTCGTTGTGTAGCCCGGCACCTTGCTGATCTCCTCCACCGTGTACTCGACATCTTTCCCTGCAGCTTTCTTCGGGAGCTCCGTCCACTCCTTCTTCCAGTCATTATCTGCGTTCAATTCGGCCTTGTCGCCATACGGAACACCATCCGCCAACAGCTGCACTTCAATCTTCTCCGGTCGCAGATTCTTCTGATTTTCTCCGTCTACCCAGATCTTCTCTACTTCCTTGCTCGTCTTCTCGATGTCATGTGTGTTCGTGAGTGTCGTCACGATGCCGTCCGTGCTCGTATCTGTCAGTTCGTAGCCTTCCAGAAGATTATCTTCATGCCAGGTATACTCGATCTCCTTGACCTCTCCGCCGACATTCTTGTTCTTCGCAAGCCCGGTG
>CANRDO010000005.1 GCA_947629385.1 uncultured Lachnospiraceae bacterium | reverse complement strand
AAGGAGAATTCGACGGTCACCTACTCGGTGGGCGGCCTGATCCTGAGCAATTCCGGCGCGGTGACGGCGAACTACTGGCTGTCGGAGATCTACGATCAGGAGATCGCGGACGCGCATCGGAATGCGGACATCCACATTCACGATCTGTCGATGCTTACGGGTTACTGCGCGGGCTGGTCGCTCAAGCAGCTCATCCAGGAGGGCTTAGGAGGGATCAAGGGGAAGATCACTTCGGCTCCGGCGAAGCATCTGTCCGTGCTGTGCAATCAGATGGTGAATTTCCTTGGCATTATGCAGAATGAGTGGGCGGGCGCGCAGGCGTTCTCCTCGTTCGACACTTACCTTGCTCCGTTCGTGAAGGCGGACAATCTTACGTATCCGGAGGTCAAGAAGTGCATCGAGTCCTTCGTCTACGGCGTGAATACGCCGAGCCGCTGGGGCACGCAGGCGCCGTTCTCGAACATCACGCTCGACTGGACGGTTCCGAACGATCTGGCGGAGCTGCCGGCGATCGTGGGCGGCAGGGAGATGGATTTCTGCTACAAGGACTGCAAGAAGGAAATGGATATGATCAACAAGGCCTTCATCGAGACGATGATCGAGGGCGACGCGCAGGGGCGCGGCTTCCAGTATCCGATTCCTACCTATTCGATCACGAGAGATTTCGACTGGTCCGAGACGGAGAACAACAAGCTTCTCTTCACGATGACGGCCAAGTACGGGACTCCGTATTTTTCGAACTATATCAACAGCGATATGCAGCCGAGCGACGTGCGCAGCATGTGCTGCCGTCTGCGTCTGGATCTGCGCGAGTTGCGCAAAAAGATGGGCGGCTTCTTTGGTTCCGGCGAGAGCACGGGCAGCGTCGGCGTGGTGACGATCAACATTCCGCGCATCGCTTACCTTGCATCCAACGAGAAGGACTTCTACCGCAGACTCGACCACATGATGGACATTTCCGCGCGGTCTCTGAAGATCAAGAGGGAAGTGATCACGAAGCTGCTCGACGAGGGTCTGTATCCGTATACGAAGCGCTATCTCGGCTCGTTCGCCAATCACTTCTCGACGATCGGCCTGATCGGCATGAACGAAGCGGGTCTGAACGCCAATTGGCTGCGCAAGGATCTGACGCATCCGGAGACGCAGCAGTTCGCGAAGGACGTGCTGAACCATATGAGAGAACGTCTGGTGACGTACCAGGAGATGTACGGCGATCTCTACAATCTCGAGGCGACGCCGGCGGAGTCCACGACGTATCGTCTGGCGAAGCACGACAAGGCGCGCTGGCCGGAGATCATCACGGCGGGCGGAGAGGCCGGAGCGGTGAAGCCGGATGCAGCTTCCACGCAGGACAAGACGCCTTATTATACGAACAGCTCGCACCTGCCGGTGAACTACACGGCGGATATCTTCGACGCGCTTGACATTCAGGATGAGTTGCAGACGCTCTACACTTCCGGGACTGTGTTCCACGCGTTCCTGGGCGAGCGGCTTCCGGACTGGAAGGCGGCGGCGAACCTGGTGCGCAAGATCGCAGAGAACTACAAGCTTCCGTACTACACGATGTCGCCGACCTACTCGATCTGCAAGGATCACGGTTATCTCGATGGCGAGCAGAAGGTTTGCCCGATCTGCGGACAGCCGACGGAGGTCTACAGCAGGATCACCGGTTACTATCGTCCGGTGCAGAACTGGAACGACGGCAAGACGCAGGAGTACGCGGACCGCAAGCTTTACGATATCCCGAATTCCCGCCTGAAGAGAGACGGCAAGGTCGTGGAGGATCAGCCGATGTACCGCGCCGGCGTCAATGTAACGGTGTCGAAGACGGACGAGGCTGCAGGGCAGAAGGCGCAGAAGACAGCGCCGGAGGCTTCCGCGCAGACGGTGAAGGTTCAGGAGACGGCTGCTCAGGCAGAAGCCGGGACGCAGTCGGTCGCAGACGCGCAGGGTTCTGTGGGTCAGGCGACGCGCTTCCTCTTCACGACGAAGACCTGCCCGAACTGCAAGATCGCGAAAGAGATGCTTAAGGACGAGCCGTACGAGGTGGTAGATGCGGAGGAGAATCTGGATCTCGTCAGCCAGTACGGGATCATGCAGGCGCCGACACTGATCGTGCTGCATGACGGCGTGGTCGACAAGTATGTCAACGCTTCCAACATCAAGCGTTACGTCGATCAGCTTGCGTAGAACACATAAATCGCTATTTTCCTATAACCTACTCATATAAGAGACAGCCGCAGGATTTCCCTTTTAGATCCTGCGGCAGTTTCTTTTCGTGGAAATCTGAATACGGAAGCCGGCCGATGGCGACGCGAAGCCAGTCCTTTCGGGCGACGCAAAAAACCCGCCCGAAAGATCGGACGGGTTTCGCCATACTTGTGCGGTACAGATTTATCTCAGCTCGTACAGGCTCTGCAGCGCGTGATCTGCGAGGATCGTCTCCATGTGCTCGGAGAAATGCGCTTCAAGACCCGGCATGAATTTGCAGGACGACGCATACTCGGAGAGAACGTTGCAGATCTTGTTGAACTGCTCCGCGGAGCTCTCCGCCTTTTCGAGAAGGAGATAATACTCGCCGTTCTCGGGATTCTTGTACAGCGTATTCGGGCCATCGTAGACGGCGCCCAGCACCCCTGCCGCGCGGATCGCGTCGTCGAGCGACTGGAACAGATAGAAGCGCGTGAGCTTGCGCACCTCCTCGTCCTCCTCGAGAGAGTCGGACTGCGAGGCCTCCGCCTGCTGTGCCTGCTTCTGCGCCTGCTGTGCCGCCCGTTTGCGCGCCTCAGAAATTTTCTTGATCAGCCCGAGGATGTCGTCGGCTCCCTCGATCCGGTCCTTGAGATCGGAGAGAGAATAGCTCTCCGCCTGGGACGGATCCTCCGGGGAGAACCGCGAAAACCTGGTATCGAGCTCCTCCGGGTCATCGACCTTCGTGATGATCAGAATCAGTGAGTCGATGGAGACCGGAACTGCTTCTATGACAAGCGGAGTATTGTCCGCTTCAAAACCAAAATCCTGTGCGGCGACCTGCATCATGTCCTGGAAAAGCGCTTTGGCTTTGTCTGAACCGTACGCGAGCTCGCTCAGCTTGATTTCTCTGTTTGCAAGATCTTCTCTTGTCAGGGTGCAGCGAATTTGCCTGTCGTTGATCTTTTCAATCTTCATTCAATCACTTCCTTACCCGGTGAGAAACTAAACGAAAGAAACACTTTTGTCACTACTATTATATACGCATTCAGGTCGATATGTAAAGTGGATAAAATGTTACAGTTCAGCCATGTAGTGCCATCGGAAAAAGTGTTTTTTAAAAATAATTCAAAAAACACTTGATAAAATTACACATATTAAATATAATATACAACAGAAAGGTTATACTAAACTGCAAATATTAAGAAGAAAGGAGGCTTTCGGCTGCTGCCGATCCTGTCCTGCGCGGTCTGAGCGCCGGGCTGTCGTACTGACCCGAACATGACAGTTTTGTATCCCTTTCAAACTTCTTTTACGCATTATAATCAATTTCTGTTTTTTGCGCAAGTAAATAATTTATAAACTGGTATCCGCACTGCGCAAAGCTGTTATCGTTATAATATATCACATTTTTGAAGCAAGATTACACCTCCTTCATTTGCGCGGTGCACAAAGGAGCAAATTGAACAAAAAAAGACACAGAACGTATACATACCGGACGAGGGCTCTTCTGAGAGAGCTGCGAACTTACGAAAGAGAAGGAACACATCTTTACCTGGGGAACCGTCCGAGCAGCGCCGAGGACATTACAAGGGCGTGCATGCTTGCGGAGGATTCCGGGTATATGCGGGATTTTGTCGGCGACGAGGCGGACCGGATCACGGAGATTCATTTTATCAGGATCAACAAGGAGCCGGAATCTTAAGAAAGGAGAAGCAGCCGAAACCGGTATTCCCTTATACACTTTCTTATTTTTTTATGAAATAATGCCGGAAAACATGACGGATTTCGCATGAATATGATAAGATGTTTTAGATACTTGGAATTGTTTCGAAAGGGGAAGTACGACAAATGAAATCAGACAACAGAGTATTTCGACTGCTTGCCGCGGTGATCGCAGGGCTTGGGATTCTGGCGATCCTTGTGGTGTGCATTGTGAAATATACGCCAAGCAATAAACGCATGAGCGCGGAGGATTACTTCGGCGCGCTCGGAGAAAACGAGGCGGCTGTGATCGTGCAGGATCATGTGGCGCAGGAACGCGCGCTGATCCTGGACGGCAGCGCGTATATCGATTACACGCTGGTGCAGCGGGAGCTGAATCCGCGCTTTCACTGGGACGCGTCGGCGGGGCTGCTGCTGTTTACAACGGCGGAGCAGATCTTTGAGTTTGCGCCGAACAGCACGGCGTACACGGTGGACGGCGAGAGCTTTGACGCCGGGTATGAGGTTTTGAAGACGACGTCCGCAGGGATGTTTCTCTCGGCAAATTTCCTGCAGCAGTATTCCGACCTGAAGTGCGAGACATTTGACGCGCCGCCGCGTGTATTCGTGACGTTCGGCAGCACAGAGATTACGACGGCCAGGCTGAAGCACGACGGAGCGGTGCGCTACCGGGGCGGGATCAAGAGCCCGATCCTCACGAAGGTGACGGCAGGGACGCAGGTTACGGTGCTGGAGCAGATGCAGAAGTGGTCGCAGATCGTGACTCCGGACGGTTACATCGGATACGTGAAGAACAGCCGCCTTGAGAAAGAATCAGAGAAGGTGACGACGGAGACCTATTATCATGCGGAATATCCTTCGATCCATCAGGAGGGACGCGTGAATCTTGTATGGCATCAGATCGATTACCCGGAGATGAACGCGGAGATCAAGAAGGACATTAAGGGTATGACCGGTGTGAATGTGATCTCGCCGACATGGTATTTCCTGAGCGACAATGAGGGCAATGTCCAGTCGTTCGCGGACGCCGCCTATGTGAAGCGTGCGCACAAGGCCGGGCTGCAGGTATGGGCGCTGGTCAGCAACTTCAGCGAGAACGTCAGCACGACCGCGGTCCTGGCGTCGCGGCAGGCGAGGCAGACGCTGCAGAATTATCTCGTAAATCAGGCGCTTGAGCTTGGCTTCGACGGGATCAATATTGACCTGGAGGGAATCGCCCAGGAGGCGGGGTATGATTACGCGCAGTTTATGCGCGAGCTCTCGATCCTGTGCCGGAAGAATCAGATTGTGCTCTCGGTGGACGTGCCTGTGCCGATGGATTTCTCACGGCACTATCACAGGGATGAGCTGGGCGCCGTCTGCGATTATGTGATCGTGATGGGATACGACGAGCATTATGCCGGTTCCGATCTTGTGGGAAGCGTGGCGTCGATGAACTTTGAGATCACAGGGATCCAGAACATGCTGACTGAGGTCCCGAAGGAGAAGCTGATCAGCGGGATTCCGTTCTATTCAAGACTGTGGTACACGCAGACGAACGAGGACGGCACGTCGCAGGTGACGAGCGAGGCCGTATCGATGGCGCGCGCGGATGAGATCCTTGCGGCGGCGGGAGTGTCTCCTGTCTACGATGAGAGCACGGGACAGCAGTACGCCGAGTGGACGGACGAGCAGGGCCGGCTCTGCCAGATCTGGCTCGAGGATGAGGATTCCGTGGCGGCGCGCGCCGCTTTGGTCGGCGAGTATGATCTCGGCGGCATCGCGGAGTGGGTGCTCGGCAACCAGAAGGACAGCGTGTGGGAGGCGATCCGGAGCGGGATCGGGTGAAGCGGTCCGGACAGACTCTGCCTGCTGCAGGAAATCCGGCTTACTTTGCAAAATTGGCTGATTTGAATGAGCGGAGGCTCATAAATGTACATATGCCCGCATAAACTCCTGTGAGAGAACTGCTCGGAGCGGCGGAATGATCTGGAAGACAAAAAAGAAAGAGATATGGAAAAAGGCTGCGGTGGTGTTTATTTTTGCTGCGGCCTTTTTTGCAGGGCGCATGGCGGCGCGCGTGGAGAGGACGATTCGGACTTCCCCGGCGTCCGCCGATGGCAACTGGGGGCTGAGCTTCCGGCAGGAGGGCGAAACGCCGGTCGGAAACGCCACGTACGAGGAGCTGGCGCAGTACGACGCATGGTACGCGCGGGACACGGACGAGAAAATCATCTACCTGACCTTCGACTGCGGCTATGAGAACGGCAATACGCCCGCGATCCTCGCGGCGCTTGCAAAGCATGGCGTCCACGCGACCTTTTTTGCCGTGGGAAATTTCATCAACGACAATCCGGAGCTGGTGAGGCAGATTGTCGCTGAGGGGCACACGGTCGGGAATCATACGATGCATCACCCGGACATGTCAAAGATCTCGGATATGGCGTCATTTGAGAAAGAGATCAAGGATCTGGAGGCCGCCTTCCGGGAAGCGACCGGACAGGAGCTGGCGCATTATTACCGGCCGCCGCAGGGGAAGTACAGCGAGAGCAACCTGAAGATGGCTAAACAGCTCGGCTACCAGACATTTTTCTGGAGCCTGGCCTACGTAGATTGGTATCAGGATGATCAGCCCTCGAAGGAGGAGGCTTTCGAGAAGCTTCTCGGGCGCATCCACCCGGGCGCGATCGTGCTGCTGCACAATACTTCCTCCACGAATGCAGTGATCCTCGACGAGCTGCTGACGAAGTGGGAGGAGATGGGATACACATTCGGGACGCTCGGGGAGCTGAAGCGGTAATGTAACTTGACAATATATCAAAAAAGGAATATCATGAAAGTGCTAAAGCACAGAAGAGGTAAAAGTGTTTGAAATAGAATTCTATAAGCTTCCAAATGGGAGAAAACCGGTAGAAGATTTCCTTGATAACCTGAGTACAAAAATGCGAAATAAAGCATTAGACAGTCTGACGTTATTAAAAGAATTTGGTAATATGCTGCGTGAACCATACTCTAAGCCGGTTGGTGGTGGACTTTTCGAATTAAGAATTAAGTTTTCGAGTGACATAACCAGAATATTCTATTTTTTCTATGTGGATAATAAGATTATTGTGACGAATGGTTTTGTCAAGAAATCGAGAAAGACGCCGAAAGAGGAAATCGTGCTGGCGAAGAAGTACAAATCAGATTATGAAAACAGAAAGAGAATGGAGAGGGGCGATACAAATGGATGATCTTGAAAAATACAGAGAAAAACAGATGCGGGATCCCGAATTCCGAGCAGAGCATGAAGCGACACGTGTTGAGTTCGAGCTCACGAAAACATTAATTGCGGCGAGGACGGAATCCCACATGACGCAGAAGGAGCTTGCAGAACGGACGGGAATCCGCCAGTCAAATATAAGCAGAATCGAAAACGGTACATGTAGCCCCACCGTCGCGACATTGCAGACTTTGGCAGCAGGATTGGGGAAAAGGTTGAGGATAAGCTTTTATTGATCAGACAAAATCTTTTTGTAAGTTACTTGCCATTTATATGGCGGTGTTTTGCATTATGTAAAATGCAGGGAATTGTAAATGAAGGCAGCTTGAGGTTTTGAAGGACGCGATATGTATCGGATAGGTATTGATGTGGGCTCTGCGTACACGAAATATTGCGTGATGGATCCGTCGGGCGGGATCGTCGACTTGTCTCTGGAAAAGACCGCGATCCGTCAGAGAGAGTATTTTCCGGAAAAGCTCAGACGCCTGCGGGAACAGTACGGGGATGTGAGGATCGTCTCCTGCGGCTATGGGAAAAAGAATGTTCCGGGGCTCGGAAATATCAACGAACTCACGGCTCTGGCGCGGGGCGTCTTTTACAGCGAGCCGGAGTCGGACGTCGTGCTCGATATCGGCGGACAGGACACAAAGGTCATTGTGCAGTCGCAGGGACAGCTGAAGCGCTTCTTTCTCAATGACAGGTGCGCCGCCGGAAGCGGTCTGTTTCTCGCGAACACGTCGAAGCTGCTGGAGACGGAGCTTTCAAAGGTCGACCTCACAGACGCCGGGTGTCCGCCGAAGATCAGGCTTTCCTCTGTGTGCGCGGTGTTCGCGCAGAGCGAGATCGTGGAACTGATCGCTGAAAATACTCCGTCGGAGGAAATCCTGAGGGCGGTTGTCTGGCAGATACTGGTGCAGGCGAAGGCGCTGCTCGGCAAGGTAGGCAGATCACCGATCCTGCTCTCAGGGGGATTGACACAGATCCCGGGCATCGGACAGTACGCGCGGCACGCGCTGGAATGCGAATGCCGGATTCCGGAGAACGGAAATTTCCTGTCGGCGATCGGCTGCGCCCTGTGTGCCGCGGACTGTCCGGAATAGAAAACCCTACGCCATCCCTTTCGTCTTGTCCGTGCAGGCCTTCATCCCGGCGAGGACCGCGCTGCGGAAGCCTGCGGCTTCGAGCGCTGCGACGGCCTCGATCGTGGTGCCGGCCGGCGAGCAGACCATGTCCTTGAGCTCGCCCGGATGTCTCCCTGTCTCGAGTACCATCTTCGCGCTGCCGAGCACAGACTGCGCCGCCAGGCGGTAGGCCTGCGCGCGTGGGATCCCGTCCCGCACCGCGCCGTCCGCCATCGCCTCGATCAGCATGAAGACGTAGGCCGGGGAGCTGCCGCTCACCGAGACGACCGCGTCGAGCAGGCGCTCCGGCATGACCTCGGCCGTGCCACAGGCTTCGAAGAGCGACAGCACTGTCTGGAGCTCTTTTTTTGTCACGTTGTCGGAGGGGCAGACCGCGGTCATGCCCTCGCCGACCATCGCCGGCGTGTTTGGCATCGTGCGCACCAGCTTGATTTTCTTGCCGAACCACTCCGTGATCGTGGCGATTGATTTGCCGGGCGCGATGGAGACGATCACCTGATTCTGTGTGATGCAGTCTCGGATCTCGTGGATGACCTCCTCATAGAACTGCGGCTTGACCGCTAGAAAAACGATATCCGCGCCGGCGGCGTCGCGGTTGTAGCGCGCCGTGCGCACGCCGTAGGTCTTCGCCGCGCGCGTGAGCGTCTCCTTGTGCAGGGCGGATACGATGATCTCGTCCGCCGGGACAAGTTCCTTTGCGAGAATACCGCCGATGATCGCGGTCGCCATATTGCCGCAGCCGATAAATCCAAGTTTCATAACAGGTCACGTCCTTTCTCTTGTATATGCAGTTTCTTTGCTATGTCAGACATTCGTTTTATCGAGCTCTGTTTCCGGTCAAAGATGCTTATCAAAAATCTCAGCTGACCGTTCATAAGTTTATTATAGCGGCTCTGCCCGTTTTGTCCATGAATAAAAGTATTTTTTTGGAGGAAAATCGACAGAAATTTTATTGACAAAGAAAAGAACTTCTGGCTATGATAAACTGTAAATTTCGTTTGGCCGGGCTTTTGCAACGTTGGATGTTTTTGCATCTGCCGCAAAGAATGAAGGAGACACGATGTCTGAAAATCTACTCGAAAAGCTGAAGCAGTACGGAGCGTCCGATTTCTATCCGCTGCACATGCCGGGGCACAAGCGGCGGATCAGTCCTTTCGGGGATCCGTTCGCGATTGATATCACGGAGATTGACGGCTTTGACGATCTTCACCACGCGCAAGGGATCCTGCTGGAGGCGCAGCGCAGGGCGGCGCGTCTGTACGGCGCGGAGGAGAGCTATTATCTGGTGAACGGGAGCACCTGCGGGATCCTGGCGGCCGTCTCCGCGTCCGTAGCGCGGGGCAGGCGACTCCTGCTGGCGCGCAATAGTCACAAATCCTGTTATCACGCCGCGTTTCTGAATGATCTGCGTGTGACGTATGTCTACCCGCCGATTGTGGGAACTCCGGCGGCAGGCAGGCGCAGTGCTCCGGGCGAGGATGCGTTGGCGGCAGGCGCACATGATACTTCGGGTATTTTGGGCGGGAGGGCTCGAAGGTCAGGCACAGTTTGCGGGATCTGCGGCAGCATCCGTCCTGAGGACGTAAGGGAGGCCCTGCGTCGGCATCCCGATATTCAGGCGGTGCTTGTGACCTCGCCGACCTACGACGGCGTAGTGTCGGATATCGGCGCGGTTGCGGCGGAGGCGCACGCTGCAGGGGCGGTTCTGATCGTGGACGAGGCGCACGGGGCACATTTCGGGATGCACCCGTATTTTCCGGAGCGGGCACTTTCCTGCGGGGCGGACATCGTGATCAACAGCGTACACAAGACGCTCCCCTCGCTGACGCAGACGGCGCTCCTACATGTGCAGGGGGATCGGGTGGACCGGGAAAAGCTCAGGAGCTATCTGGACATCTACCAGACCAGTAGTCCGAGCTACGTCCTGATGGCCGGCATGGATGCCTGCGTTCGGCTGCTGGAGGAGCAGGGCGGCGAGTTGTTCGGCGCATTCGTGACGCGGCTGGAACGGATGAGGGACGAACTGCGGCGAAAGCTGCGGGTGCTGCGGCTGGTGGATAAGGATGCGCTGATCTATGACTTTGACCGATCCAAGGTGCTGATTTCTACGGAGCAGTGTGGCATGAGCGGGCCGGAGCTCGCTGCAATTTTGCGGGAGAAATATCACCTGGAGCCGGAGATGGTGGCGGCGGACTACGTGACGGCGATCATGACCGTCGCGGACACGCAGGAGGGCTTCGACCGGCTGACGGCGGCGCTGCTGGAGATCGACGCGGCGTTGGCAAATGGAATGAAAGGCGCTTTGCCGTTTTCAGGTAATTGCGCAGACATGGCAGGAAGCGCGGCCGGGATGCGATGGGCGGAATATCCGGCAAATGAGGAAGTCCTGACGATCCGTCAGGCGCAGGAAAGTCCGTCAGAGTCGGTTTCGTTGGCGGACAGCGCTGGTCGGGTTTCCGCTGAGTATATCTATCTCTATCCTCCCGGGGTTCCTCTGCTCGTTCCGGGCGAGCGGATCTCGGAGGAGCTTTTGCAAAGGCTTGCACGGGAGCGGGACGCCGGGCTTGCGCTGCGGGGCATGGCGGATGAAAGCGGAAGAGCGATCCGTGTCGTGATGGAAGCGACGGAAATATGATCCGTGTCGTGAAAGAAACGACGGAAGAGCGATTTGTGCCGTGAAGAAAGCGGCAGGCCGGAGCAAGGCGCTGTTGCAATCGGCCGCGGATTGGAATACAATGGCATACAATGAAGGTAACGGATAAATGAAATACAGGTGAAATTATGGGAAAACTCTTTTATGTGATGGGTAAGAGCTCATCGGGCAAGGATACGATCTACGAGGAAGTGCTCTCCAGGAAGGAGCTGGGACTGAAGCCCTTCATCATGTATACGACGCGGCCGATCCGGGCGAAAGAGACGGACGGCGTGCAGTATCATTTTGTCACGGTGGAGAAGCTGCGAGAGATGCAGGAGAAAGGACAGGTTATCGAACTGCGGGAGTATGATACCGCCTGCGGGAAGTGGTATTACTTTACGGCGGACGGGGACAAGATCGACATGGAGTGCTATGACTATCTGGCGCTCGGGACGCTGGTGTCTTTCCAGAAGGTGAGGGATTACTACGGCGCCGACCGTGTGGTGCCGATCTACATTGAGGTGGACGACGGCAACCGCCTGGAGCGGGCGCTGAAGCGCGAGCGGAAGCAGGCCGAACCGAAGTATGAAGAGATGTGCCGGCGATTTCTGGCCGACCAGGCGGATTTTTCAGAGGAAAACATCGCCCGGGCCGGGGTCACGCGACGCTTCCGCAACGACGACGACCGGCAGATCTGCATGGACGAGGTGGCGGCGTTTATCGCGCGTGAGATCGCAGCGGACGGAGACCCGTTTTAAGCCTGTTTTCGGGACAGAAATCGAAAAACTCAGGGCACAAAAACCGAAAAACCCAGAGTGCTACCGCTTCACAAGGATATGAAAATGTGGTATACTCATAAACGATCACATTTTTATGTGATAATGGCAGAACCAGCAGTTGTGAAGTACGGCATGTTCGCCGCGCAGATTTGAGGAGACAGGCGATGGCAGGATTTAAAGATATGATCGGGCATAAGCAGGAGATCGCGCTTCTGGAGCGCGCGATAGAGACCGGGAAGGTCAGCCATGCCTATATATTTACCGGGGAAAAGGGAACAGGAAAGAAGCGCCTGGCAGACGCGTTTGCCATGACGCTGCAGTGTACCGCGGACGGCGAGCGGCCGTGCGGGGAATGCCATTCCTGCAAGCAGGCAGCGAGCGGGAATCACCCGGATATTATCAATATTCTTCATGAGAAGCCGGCGAGCATCGGCGTCGACGACGTCCGTGTCCAGCTTACCGGGGACGTCCAGATCCGCCCGTACAACGGAAAATACAAGATCTATATCATTCCGGAGGCGGAGAAGCTGACGGTTCAGGCGCAGAACGCGATCCTGAAGACGATCGAGGAGCCGCCGGAGTACGCCGTGATCATTCTGCTCGCGACAAACGAGCAGGTCTTCCTCGATACCATCCGTTCGCGCTGTGTGGTGCTGCATTTAAAGCCGGTGCCGGACGAGCAGGTCAAGGCTTACCTGATGGAGCAGTTGATGGTGCCGGATTATCAGGCGGACATCTGCGTCGCGTTCGCACAGGGAAATATCGGCAAGGCAGTGCGGCTGGCGTCCTCGGAGGATTTCGCCGCGGTCAAGGCCTCGGCCATGATGCTGATCCGCAACGCCGGGAAAATGCAGATCAGTGAGCTGATCGATTATGTAAAAGGGGTTCAGGAATACAAGGTCTCGATTCAGGATTATCTGGATATCCTTGCGCTCTGGTACCGGGATATGGTATATTTCAAGGCGACGCGCGATATCGACGGCATCGTATTTAAGGACGAGCTTCGTACGATCCGCGATACGGTCAGCTATTGCACCTATGAGGGCGTCGAGGAGGTTATGAACGCGATTGAGAGCGCAAAGGCGCGCCTGAGCGCAAATGTAAATTTTGAGCTGACAATGGAGCTTCTGTTCCTTGTCATGAAGGAGAACATACATGGTTAAGATAGTTGGAGTACGGTTCAGAAACGCAGGGAAGGTTTATTACTTTGACCCGAAGAATTGCAATATAAAATCAGGCGATCATGTGATCGTAGAGACGGTGCGCGGCGTCGAGTACGGCACTGTGGTCGGCGAAGTTCGGGACGTGGAGGACAAATCTGTCGTTCAGCCGCTGAAATCAGTGATCCGCGTGGCGACTCAGGACGACGACGCCCGCGCGCAGCGCAACCGCGAGAAAGAAAGGGACGCGCTGAAGGTCTGCCAGGAAAAGATCGCGAAGCATGGGCTCGAGATGAAGCTGATCGACGCGGAGTACACGTTTGACAACAACAAAGTCCTGTTTTATTTTACCGCGGACGGAAGGATCGATTTCCGCGAGCTGGTCAAGGATCTGGCGTCTGTGTTCAAGACGCGCATCGAGCTGCGGCAGATCGGGGTGAGGGACGAGACGAAGATCCTCGGCGGGATCGGTATCTGCGGGCGCGTGCTCTGCTGCAACAGCTATCTGTCCGATTTCGCTCCTGTGTCGATCAAGATGGCCAAGGAGCAGAATCTGTCGCTGAATCCGACGAAGATCTCAGGCGCCTGCGGCAGGCTGATGTGCTGTCTAAAGAATGAGGAGGACACTTACGAGTATCTGAACAGCAGGCTTCCGGGCATCGGCGATACCGTGACGACGCCGGACGGGCAGAAGGGCGAGGTCAGCAGTGTGAACGTTCTGCGCCAGCGCGTAAAGGTGCTGCTCGACGTGGAGGACGAAAAGGAGATCCAGGAGTTCGACGCCGCTGATCTGAAGTTCAAGCCGAGAAAGCGCAAGGACAAGAATAAGAACAAAGAAAAAGACAAAGAGAAGGATAGAGAGAAAGAAAAAGGCAGAGAGAAGGATCGGGAGAAAAATAAGGGCGGCAAAAAAGAATCCCGGAATGAGGAAGCCTCCGACGAAGAGCTGAGAGAGCTTGAGGAGCTTGAAGAGATGGAGGCGCTGGACAAAAAGGAAGGGAAATCAAAGCTTGATGAGGATTGAGCTCAGGGAGGGAGAACGGCTGGACGACCTGCACAGAGGCGGCTACCGGATCATTCAGAATGAGAAGCTTTTTTGCTTCGGCATGGACGCGGTTCTTCTCTCCGGCTTCGCGCAGGTGAAGGAAGGCGGCCGGGCGATGGATCTGGGCGCAGGCACGGGTATTCTGCCGATCCTGCTCGCGGCAAAGACCCCGGGCGGGCATTTCACGGGTCTGGAGATTTCGGAGTACTGTGTCGACATGGCTCGGAGGAGCGTGGCGCTCAACGCGCTGGAAGAGCGTGTGGAGATCGTTCAGGGAGATATCAAAAAGGCCGGAGAGCTGTTCGCCCCGGCTTCTTTTGATACCGTCACATCAAATCCTCCGTACATGACGGCGCGGCACGGGCTGGTGAATCCGGATATCGAGAAGGCGGCGGCCAGGCATGAGATCCTGTGTACGCTCGAGGATGTTGTGCGCGCGGCGGCGCAGCTTCTGCGCGTCGGGGGACATTTTTACCTGGTGCATCGGCCGTTCCGCCTGGCGGAAATCATCCGGACGTTGTCGCAGTACCGGTTGGAGCCGAAACGGATGCGGCTGGTCTATCCGTATGTAGATCGGGAGCCGAACATGGTGCTGCTGGAGGCCGTGCGAGGCGGGCGGGCCCGTATGACAGTCGAGCCGCCGCTGATTGTATACGAGCGGCCGGGCGTGTATACGAGAGAAATTCATGAGATATACGGGAACTGAGAGCGGAAGAGAGACATGGAAGACAGCAGGAAGATAGAGGCTGAGGGAATTCCTATGAAAGAGACGGATCGGAAGGAGAAAAAGCTGAGCCGGACGGAGGACAGCGTTTGGGACAATGGTGCTTTTGATACAGAGAGCTCTGTGCGTTCCGGCGTCCTCTATCTCTGCGCGACGCCGATCGGCAATCTGGAGGATATCACGCTGCGCGTCGTCCGCACGCTGAAAGAGGTCGATCTGATCGCGGCGGAGGATACGCGAAACAGCCGGAAGCTCCTGAATCATTTTGAGATCAAAACTCCGATGACGAGCTATCACGAGTACAACAAGATCGAGAAGGCGCGCGCCCTGATCGCGAAGCTGCGGGAGGGCAAAAGCCTGGCGCTGATCACGGACGCGGGGACGCCCGGGATCTCCGACCCCGGAGAGGAGCTGGTCCGCATGTGCGCGGAGGAGGGGATCGAGGTAACCTCGCTTCCGGGAGCCTGCGCGTGCGTGACGGCGCTGACTTTATCAACGCTTCCGACGCGGCGTTTTTGCTTCGAGGCGTTTCTGCCGTCGGATAAAAAGGAGCGGCAGCAGGTGCTCGAAGAGTTGAAGACCGAGACGCGCACGACGATTCTGTACGAGGCGCCGCACAGGCTGGTTCACACGCTCGGGGAGCTTCTGGAGACGCTGGGAGAGCGGAGGGTCTCTGTCTGCCGGGAGCTCACAAAGAAGCACGAGACGGTGCGCAGGACGAGTCTGTCCGAGGCGCTTGCCTGGTACGAGGCGCACGAGCCGAAGGGAGAGTGCGTGATCGTTCTGGAGGGGCGCAGCCGGGCCGCGATGGAGCAGGAGGAGCGGCAGGAGTGGGAGGGGATCGATATCCGCGCCCATGTGGAATTGTACGAGAGCCGCGGGATGGATCACAAGGAGGCCATGAAGCAGGCCGCGAAGGACCGTGGGATCCCGAAGCGGGATGTGTACGCGGCGCTGCTGCAGGAGGACAGCTGAGCGGGACAGACAGCAGAACAGGACATTATAAGACAAAATAATACAAGACAGAATGGAGAATGACTATGCCGGCAATTTATGCACATGATCGTTTCGGCGCGGACGTAGCCGAGCGTTTGGATCCGGAGCTGAAGGAGATCATCAGAAAATACCCTGCGTCGTACGCGGCCGGGCTTCAGGGGCCTGATATTTTATTCTTTTACCGCGCGTGGGGGAAGAACAGTGTGAACCAGTATGGGGTGCACCTGCACAAGATTTCCGCGCTGCCTTTTTTTGAGCACGCGCGGGAGGCGGTGAAGGAGCACGGACGTGACAGCAGGGAGTACGCCTACCTGATGGGCTTTATCTGCCATTATATTCTCGACAGTGAATGCCACCCATACGTGGAGCAGATGATTGAAAAGATCGGCGTGCAGCATCTGGAGATCGAGGAAGAGTTCGAGAAAATGCTTCTGCGGATGGACGGAAAGGACGCGGTGTCGTTTCCGGCGGCTACGCTTGTCCCGACGGATGAGCAGACGGCCGGGGCGATCGCTCCGTTTTACGATGAGAGGATTGACAAGAAGGTGGTGCTCCAGTCGCTTAAAGATATGAAGACGATCAAAAAGCTCTTCTGCGCGCCCGGGGCGTTCAAGCAGGGCTTTATCAACTCGACGATGAAGCTTTTGCGGCACCATGAAAGGATGAAAGGGCTGATGTATCAGCGCGTGGACAATCCTGCGTGCCGGGAGAGCGATGAAGGGCTGATGAAGCGCTACGACGGCGCGATCGGCGTCGCTGCGGAGATGATCATGAGCTTTGACGAAAGCCTGCGCACGGGCGGGGAGCTGAACGCACGCTTCGACCGGACCTTCGAGTGACGAAGGCCGCGGATCCGGGGCAGTCCGGCTGCATGCGGCAGAGCTTCCCAGAGGGCAGGAGGCACGTTTTGAATCAGAAATCGACAGGAGGAGAGAAGAATGAATACGAAGCTTACAAAGCTGGAAAAATATTGGATTCTTTATGATGTGGGAAATTCCGCGTTTACACTGCTGATCGCGACGATCCTGCCGATCTATTTCAATTCTCTTGCGGGAGGCGCGGGTCTCTCGGAGGTGGATTACCTGGCGTACTGGGGCTATGCCGCTTCCGTTGCGACCGTGATCGTGGCGGTCATCGGCCCGGTCTTCGGCACGCTCGCAGACACGAAGAATTTCAAGAAGCCGGTTTTTACGGTCAGCATGATGGTGGGTGTGATCGGCTGTGCGGCGCTGTCCTTCCCTTCTTCCTGGATCGTGTTTCTGGCAGTGTTCGTGATCGCGAAGGTCGGCTACAGCGCGAGCCTGGTTTTCTATGACTCCATGCTTACGGACGTCACGGAGCCGGACCGCCTCGACATGGTGTCCTCGCACGGGTATGCCTGGGGCTACATCGGGAGCTGCATCCCGTTTATCGTGTCGCTGGTCTTTGTGCTGATGAATGAGAAGATTGGTATCAGCATGGGCACGGCGATGACGATCGCCTTCTTCCTGAACGCGCTCTGGTGGCTGCTTGTCAGTCTGCCCCTGCTCAGGAATTACAGGCAGAAGAATTACATCGAAATGCCGGAGCATCCGGTGCGTGAAAGCTTCGCCCGTCTCGCGGCGACGCTTCGGGATATCCGCGGGCAGAAGCATATCTTTCTGTATCTGCTGGCGTTCTTCTGCTTCATCGACGGAGTCTATACGATCATCGAGATGGCGACAGCCTACGGCAGCGCGCTTGGTCTGGACACGCAGGGGCTGCTGCTCGCGCTGCTGGTGACACAGATCGTGGCATTCCCGTTTGCGTTGCTCTTTGCGCGGCTCTCAAAGAAATATCCGACCGATACGCTGATCAAGGTATGTATCCTGGCTTATCTGGGTATCGCGCTTTTTGCGATCCAGCTGGATAAACAGTGGGAATTCTGGCTGCTGGCCATACTCGTCGGGATGTTCCAGGGCGCGATCCAGGCGCTTTCGCGCTCTTACTTTGCGCGCATCATCCCGCCGGAGAAATCCGGGGAATATTTCGGCATCTACGATATCTGCGGCAAGGGCGCGTCCTTTGTCGGGACGACGCTGGTCGGCCTGATCGCCCAGCTTACCGGGCGCGCGAGCGCGGGCGTCTCGATCCTGTCGGTGATGTTCCTGCTCGGCTACCTGATCTTCTGCAGGGCGGCAAAGATGAATCGAAATTAAAAAAGTCCCCCGGGGGATTTGTACAAGCTCAGCTCAGAAGCTCTGTCAGCACCTCGAGCAGCTTCTTCATATCGATCGGCTTCGCGATGTGAGCGTTCATGCCGCTCTCCAGCGCGAGCTTCCGATCCTCGTCGAAGGCGTTGGCCGTCATGGCGACGATCGGGATATTTGCCAGCCCCGGATCTTCGAGCGCGCGGATCGCTCTCGTAGCGTCGTAGCCGTTCATCTTCGGCATCTGGACGTCCATGAGGATCAGTGCGTAATAGCCAGACTTTGAGGCCTTGATCTTGTCCACCGCGACGGTGCCGTCCTCGGCGGTGTCCACGAGGAAACCGCTCGCGCTCAGCAATTCTACCGCAATCTCCCTGTTCAACTCATTGTCCTCGGCGAGCAACAGACGTGTGCCTTGAAGCTGCTCGGTGACATCCGGAACCATATTGTTCTGCCGGCTCTGATGGACCTGCTGCGCGTTTACGCTGTCTGCGGTGGCGGCGACCAGGATGTCCCTGAGCTCGGAGAGGAAGATCGGCTTGTTGCAAAAGGCGGTCACGCCGGCCGCGCGCGCTTCATCCTCGATCGAGGTCCAGTCATAGGCGGTGATGATGATGATCGGCGTGTTGTCGCCGACCACCGCGCGGATCTGGCGCACGACCTCAATGCCGTTCAGATCGGGCAGCAGCCAGTCGATAATGTAAGCGTGGTATTCGTCGCCCAGCTCATAGGCCTGCTTCGCGTGCAACACGGCTTCCCTGCCATGAAGGACCCATTCAGGGCGCATGCCGATCTGCCGCAGCATCTTGGTGACGCTGTCGCAGGTCGAGAAGCTGTCATCTGCGACGAGCGCGCGCAGTCCCTGCAATTCTTCTACCACTTCTACGTGCTTCGGATCGTCCTGAAGCCGGAAATCCAGATTGATGATAAATTCGCTGCCCTTACCCTGTTCGGAGTGCAGCTCGATCGTGCCGCCCATCGTGTCGACGATGTTTTTTGTGATGGCCATGCCGAGGCCCGTGCCCTGGATGCCGCTGGCGGTCGTGTTGCGCTCCCGCTCAAATGGCTCGAAGATGTGCTTCGTGAATTCCGGGCTCATGCCGATACCGGTGTCCTTGACGCGGATCTCGTAGGAGCCGTAGCCCTTGGGCGCGCGCGGCTTTTGGCGGATCGTCAGCGCGACCGTGCCGCCGGCAGGGGTGAACTTGATTGCGTTCGAGAGCAGATTTAAAAGCACCTGGTTCACGTGCAGCTTGTCGCAGTAGATATCCTCGTCTACAATGTCCACGGTATCCATGAAGAAATTGAGCTGCTTGGACTGCATCTGCGTCTGTATGATGTTGCGCATATCGCGGAAAATATCGGAGATCGAGCACTCCTTCTCCTCGATGTTCAGCTTGCCAGACTCGATGCGGCTCATATCCAGGATATCGTTGATGAGCGAGAGCAGGTGGTTGCTGGAGGAGAGGATCTTCGTCAGATACTCCTGCGTGCGCTCCCGGTTGTCCAGGTTCGTCTGCGCGAGCGTCGTGAAGCCGATGATCGCGTTCATCGGGGTGCGGATATCGTGCGACATGTTCGAGAGGAAGGTGCTCTTCGCCCGGTCCGCCGCTTCGGCCTTCTGCAGCTTCTCGGCGAGCACCGCGTGCTCGACCTCCTGCTCCATCAGCTGCTTCGCGTTGCGACGCACCCAAAGGTAGTACAGGACGACTGTGGCGGCCATCAGAAGTCCGAGGAGGATGTAGACGTTTCGAACCGCGAAGACGCTGGCGAAGGCCTCCTTCTCCGGGACGTCGACCGCGACCGCCCAGTCGTTGATCCCGATGGGGGCGTAGTACATGTATTCCCAGCCGTCGGTGTTCGGCGTGCGGTAGACGACGTAGCCGGAGTTCAGGTCGGTCAGATCGTCCGTGAATTCATCCCAGCCCTTGTCGCCCTTAGTCTCCCGGCCGGGGTTGGCGCCGGAGAAGTCTTTGATATTCCCGAGCGTGTCGTGCCAGGTATCCACGAGAAAATCTCCGGATTTCGTGTCGATGATGTAGATGAATGCGCTCGCGTTGTAGATATTGTCGATGTTGAGGCTGCCGGGCAGACTCTCCAGATCGGTGACGCCGTAGAGCAGGGCGGCGGTCTCCCCGTCCTGGATGATCGGCACAAAATGCCGCAGGATCGGCTTGCCGGTGTTGAGTTCGTATGTACGGTCTGAGATATGCTCTCCGAGCGGGGCTTCCTCCGCAAAAGTAAAATTACCTCTCTCCGAGGCCTCGGTGATCGTGCCGTCCGCGGAGAGAATGCGGTCGTCCGGCAGCAGAACCCTCACGTTCATCGTGTCGAGCAGAGGATTCACGCTCTCCATGATCGCAAGCGTGGCCTCGATGTCGAAGTTGTCCGCCTGGGAGATGATGCCGGCCGTGGCGTTCAGGAGGCGGCTGTCGCGCTCAAGCTTGGACGTGATCTCCTCGATCGTGGTGTTGGCTCCCTCCTCCAGACGGCTCAAGGAGCGTTCCCGGAGAACAGAGTTGATCTGATAATAGGCGAAAACCAGAAGCACCATAATGACGGCGATCACAATACCCGTGGCAGTCAGGCTCCTGTCTTGCTTCGCGACATGCTCCCGCAATAGCTCTTTGTTTATTTCATTTTTTTTATTCTTATTCATTGTGATTAGCCCTCCGGGTGGCTGCCTCTTTGATCTTATTGATATTGTTACTTTATTCGGCATAGACCGCCGGTGTGTCCATGTGTGCGACATTTTCTGTCCGATAAAATTATTATCTAAAATTATAACAAATAACTCCGGACATGTCCAGAATAAAAGCCCGGATCGCCTGTGCTTTACGCAGGAATTCGGACTTATACGCGATACTGTCTGATCGGCAGCTTGTATTTGAACTGATTCTGCGAATGGTTTCAAAAGATTGCAGGCAGAGCAGAGACTCATGCACCTGTGCCGGCAGGCTCCAGGTGCGCCAGCTTCTTCGTATAGTGCAGATAGGCCGGGATCAGGAACAGGTCGGCGGCGATCCATGCGATCGGGTTGGCGAAGCAGACCGCGGCGAAGCCGAACATTGGCACGAGAATAAGACCCACGAGCGCCCTTCCGATGAGTTCCATCGCACCGGAGAGAATGGCTGTCTGGCTGTAGCCGATTCCCTGGATGCAGTAACGGTAGATATTTACGCCCGCGAGCGGAATGTAGAAGGCCGAGTTCGCCAGCAGAAATCTCCGGACGAGCGCGATCAGCTCTGTGTTGGAGCTGTCGACGAAAAGCGAAGCCATAAGGTTTCCGGCGAAGAAGTAGAGTAGGAACGCCAGGATTGCCCAGACGCTTCCGAGCAGCATGCATGCGTTTACGCCCTGACGCACGCGCGAGATCTTGCCCGCGCCGGTATTCTGTCCGCCGTAGGTGGCGATCGTGGTGCCGAGCGCGTCGAAGACGCAGCAGAACATCAGACTGGTCTTGCTGCCTGCCGCTACGGCGGCCACATACAGAGTGCCCAGCGAGTTCACGGCCGACTGAAGGATCAGCCCGCCCAGCGCTGTGATCGAGTACTGCAGTCCCATAGGAATTCCCATCGCGCAGAGCTTGCCCATGTACCACCGGTTCGGCTGCAGATGTTCCCTGCGCGGATGCAGGATGGAGAATTTTTTCTTTATATACCACAGGCACAAAAGCCCGGACACGCCCTGCGCCAGTACCGTGGCGACGGCGGCTCCCATCACGTCCATCTTCAGAACCGTAATAAAGAAAATGTCCAGCACGATATTCAGCCCGGATGCGATGCCGAGGAAGATGACAGGCGTCTTGCTGTCGCCAATTGAGCGAATCATGCAGGCGAGCATATTGTAGAGGTAGGTCACGGGAATCCCCCAGAAGATCACAACGATATAGGAGTACGCGCGCTCCAGAATGTCATCCGGCGTACTCATCAGGCGAAGGATCTGCCGACAGAATACGCCCGTCACGACTGCGAGAACCAGCGAGAACGCGACGCACAGCCAGAGACTGTTCCCGATATAGGTCTTCAGATCGTTCTCATTCTTCGCGCCGAAGGCCTGGGCCATCGGGATCGCGAAACCGGCGCACACGCCGCTGCAGAAGCCGATCACCATGAAATTCAGCGAGCCCGTGGAACCGACGGCCGCCAGCGCCTCCGGCCCCAGGATCCTTCCGACGATCAGTGTGTCCACCAGACTGTAAAACTGCTGGAACAACATAGCCAAAAGAACAGGCAGCGCAAAACGGACGATCACGCCCATCGGTCTGCCTGTCGTGAGATCCTTTGTCATGCAAGAATCACTCCTTCCGACAACAGTATACTCAAAGTTGGCGGAAGGTCAAGAGGGAAATAATTATTGCACAATTATTTGGCTATTCAGTTTGTTTTCTGATATTATATTGCGCCAGCAGTTTCTCCTGATAATTCATTTATTTACGATCTGACAACAGGTCCATCAGCCAGACCTAAACAGTGGTACAGGATTTTCCTCTCGTCATATTCCGGTGCATACATCTGCGCAACCTCTACGATACGGCCGATCTTTTCTTCGGTTTCCTCCAAGGCATCCGCAATCTGCGCTACGGTATCAGACTTTTTCAATTTCTTCACTACCAGTTGGACTAATTTCAGTTCAGCTCCCCGTTCTTCCACCCAATCAGATAAATTACACAATTTTGCCGTCGCCTCCTTTAACTTATAGTTCATCGGAATACAGTATGTATTTTCCAATATTTCCTCTTTTTTCTTCGGTTTCATATTGCTGCTCAGCAGTGTTGTTAACAGCTTATGGAGCTCGTTTCCGGCGGAGGCGTCTTCGTTCTTCGGCAGTCGAATCATAACAACTGACAGAAGATCATAACGTTCCCTGCCCTTGTACTTTCCGTAAAGATTCCGCGGGCGGATCCGGTATTCCCGGATCGTGTTTGCGTTGGTTCTCTCTTCCATACAGATCCAGATCGAGTATACCTTCTGCACCGCATAATCATCCGCAGTGAACACTACATCCATCTGCGATGAAATCATTCTCGCACAGTAGAATACCCCGCGCGGAACCAGATCATATCCGGGGCTGCCGTCCTTTTGCCCCTCCACATTGAGGAAAATCTTTGTGCGTTCCCGGGTATCCGGATGAAGTGCATAGAAAATAATGTCAAAAGTTACTTTCCCTTCGTTCGGAATCTCACTTTCCGTATTCAGGCCGAGGGCCTTGTCCAGGCGTGTGCTTCCCGGCATGACGGCAATGCTCGCCACCAGCGGGGTTCCTTCGATGCAGCTGCGGATCTCCTCTATGCTGCAGTTCCGGTACTCTTCCGCGGAGTATTTCAGGATCCACGACAGGATCGTCTTGTCGCTGAGAATTGTCTTCACGTTTTCATCATACTTCGCTTTCTCATTGGCAGAGTCGAGAGATCGCTTGAGGTAGGTTTCGTTCATGCTCATGTTTGTTTGATTTTGCGTATAACCAGTATAACACAACAGCATTCAGAAAGCAATAAAAGTATTTGCAGAAAATGGACTTAGAATTTGCATATACGAGGGCGCCTATCTTGTCTGCTTGCGCATTGTGTTATCCTGTTTATTGCTTATCGATTCCTCCTTGCCTAATAGTATAGTTAATTCTTTTTCAAATTTAGGAAAATGCGGAGAACTCCGAAGAAAATTCCTGAGATATGATTTCTCTTTTGTTATTATGTGTGTTTTTAGTATGTTAACACAAATAAACTCTTTTTGCAACAAAAATATTTCTAAATAACAAAATAAGTTTCTTAATATTTATAAAATCAACAAAGCAAGCGATCCTTCAAAACGCTGGAATGACCTTGCGGAATTGGTTGTGAGCATTTTGGAGAAATCCGGAAAACGAATACAAATTATTTCGTACGGATATCTATGGCGAAGAAAGTATGAAAATGAGAAATAATTTTTCGAGATTTTGCACTCCAGATATTTATATTATGTTAATCTATATGATATAATTTTACACAACTTTAAGTATATTTTTAGGCAATTCATTGGGAAAAATGACTGAAAATACAATGCGAAAATTTGCAAATTACAAATATTAAATTTGGGGATCTGAAAAGATCATAATTTTGAGAAAATTTAGCGGGGTGAAAGTATGAAAGGGCAGGAAAGACTGACAAAAGGAACGACAAATAGAGGGGGAGACGGAAGGATGAGCAACAGGGCGAAAAGGATATGGTGGAGTAGGCTGGTGGCAGGGATACTGTGTTTGTGTATGGTGGTGTCGGCAATGCAGCCAGGAACATCTGTATATGCGGCATATACGCCAGAGATGAGAGTATATTTATACGCCTGGCATTCCGGAGAGATAGATGCAGTTCCGATAGATCTGAATGGTAACGAGTTAGAGGATAAGAGCGCTCCTGTAAGAACGCTGCAAAAGGGAGACGAAAATTTGACGATACATGCTCCCGAATACAAGAACGAGGAATTCACTGCTTTTTCTATATCTGCGGGTCAGTCTGCTACAAAAATTGATAAAGAAAACAAAACAGTGACTGTGGAGTATTCTTCGCTTATACCGATGGTGAAGATATATGTTTTTTACTCCAGCGCTCAGGACAATTCGGGTATGGAATTTGGCGTTCCAAGCAGTGTTATGCCCGAAACGGATGCGGAAGTAGATATGGTGAAGGTAGCTCCGAAAGAGTATTACGACAAGATTGGCGAATCTGTCCCGGAATCTGTTCAGGGCGAGCCGACGATAAATGTTTATAATACATCTGAGGGACTTCATACCAATAAAGACGTGCAAGAGACAATGTTAAAAGAGTTGGGAGGAGAGGCTCTGACAGATGTAGAAAAGAAGCGTACATTTGACGTTACATTGGAGTCTTGGGTCGCCGGAGAAAACCTGGCGGATATTGGACTGGTTTTGGATGCCTCCGGTTCGATGGCGTGGCCGGCGGTAAGTAACATGGATACTATTGATGAAAGCTGGTTATCTGCATATGGGATAGATGCCAGTGAGAAAAGTGTTAGACCGCGTATTCTTTCAAGTGAAGAAGTGGATAAAGTGCTGAATCCCAACAAGACGGACAATTCGCTGCTAGGGTACAGTGACTATACATATTATGTTTATGATGGACGCTTCTCTGCGCAGGAATATACACCACTTGGGTATTGGGTAGGACTGGACGAAGAAGAGGAAGAAGAGGAAGAAAAGGAAGATACGATGGATAAACATTTGGTAGGGTATTATCCATTTACCAATAAAAAGCTTACGAATTTTGCATCTAAAACAGGAGAATCAGCAAAACTAATTGAAAAAGCAGATGGAGAAAAATTTGATGATTCGACAGAAAAAGGAATAGATCATTTATGTTATAATACAAATAAAACATATGCTAATGGTCAGAATAATATAAACTCTGTGGATGATTTCTATTTAACAGTGTATGAAAAGGGAAAAACTGATAGAGGTTTGACGCGCTCGTCAGGTGGTAATATGCTGCTAGATGTTCCACTGACAGACAATGATTTTACAATATCGTTTGCTGTTTGCACTGATGTAGTTAAGGCCACAGGAAACCCTGGTGTCCTTAGTGATATTATGTATATTGGTCCGGTTGATGTTCCATATAATTCGAGTAATAGTTATAGAATAGCGCGACCTGGAGATTCTTCACGTAATCGAATCAAATGGGATAAAAAGGTAGGGGATAGTGCAAACCTTGATGGAGATGTAAATATCAAAGCTTTTTCTACGGCTAATAGATGGGATGTAATCACCTATGTTGTGAAAGATGGCACAATATCATCCTACATAAATGGAGAACCGGCAGAAGAATCTGGCAATAATCGGAAAATTGCTGATGATTTCTTTAGTGATACTGAGCATCCAAAGCGGATTATAATAGGCGGGGCAGATACGTATCAAGATGCCGCTTCTCTTTACCTGGATGAAATTTACATTTATGATCGCTCCTTGAATGAGGAAGAAGTAAAGCGCCTTTATAGTTTAACGACAGGTGCAGAAATAACAAGTACTGAGCCGACTGGCGTTGCCGTTGCCACGATTAAAGAGGACGATGGAACAGTTAGAAATCTGGCAAGAATGAGAAATAATTCCGATACAAAGCTTGGCACTAAGAATTTGGCAGGCTGGTACTATGTGAATCCGTCAAGTGATGTAGCTATAGATGACGACAAAAAGAATGTATTTGACTTAGGAACGGCAAAAGAATTCAAGCCGATTTTTGCTAGTGATAAGTTTTATGAAGATTGTGATGAAGAAATAAAAAATAAATTTGATTTGACGAATGGACACAAAGGTGCGGGTGCCCCGCCGGAAAGTTTTACGGTTAAGAGCGGTCCAAGTCAGTTTTATATAGATGAAAATGGTTATTTGTGCTGTATCTTTGATCCGGGAGATAATGCCCTTTCTTACTCCAAAATATATGTAAAAGGTGATGGGGACAAGATTAAGGCTGAGAGATTGCAGGAATCTCTGGGTATGCTCGTAAATGAGGTGAGTTTATCTTCTCCGGGGAGCAAGGTGTCCGCGGTGAGATTTAGTACAAAAAAGTATAATGATATTAAGGATAGTGATTGGCAAGACCTTCTTGTGATGCTTAACTGGACGGATGACCCCAAAAAGAGTGCAGAAATTATGAACCTCAAACGTGGAGGCGGTACAGCAAAAGGAGCTGACATAGAAGCAGGGAAACATCCGGAATATAATTATTTGCTGACTGGTGGTACCTATGTTGCATCCGGACTAGAGGCGTTTCGGACAGAATTAATGAATGAAATTGATAGTGACACGGAAAGAAAATCAAAGAAGTATGTAATAGTCTTTACGGACGGAAAAGATGATGGAGATACTGAGGGTGATAATAATGCGGAGATACAGGCAGCAGAAATAAAAAAAGCAGGATGGACTATATACAGCGTCATGCTGACTGGTGGTGCATTGTCGGATGAGAAACTGAACGATGCAAGGAATTTTTTAGGAGAATTTTCTGATAAAGTCTATGAAGCAAATTCCGGCGATGAGCTTGTAGAGGTTTTTGAACAAATTCAGAATGATATTAAATATTCTTTAAAAGACGAATATGTGGTTCAGGACTATATAGATCCTCGCTTTGATCTGATTGCCAGAACAAGTAAGACAGGTGAGGAAGAGCTTATCCCTCTTACGGCAAGGGAAGAGAAAGATAAAGTTAAGGTTATAGATATTTATGTAACGGGCGAGGCGCAGGCCGTTGATTCGTCCGAGGAAGATGGCAAAAAATTAAACGGTAGCGATACAGCTGAACTCTGGTGGGATGGAACGACGGGAATGTACTTTATCAAATGGGTAAATCAGGAGATCCCCGGTTGTTCTGTGAACGCAAAAGAGCTAAATGTATGGCGAGCGTCGTTTACTTTGCGTGCAAAAGAGGACTTCATCGGCGGTAATGCAGTTCTCACAAACGGGCAGGCGGAGAACATGAATTATGTGTATTCTGAAAAAGATAGTGTCCCGTCTTCTGGAACAGATGATATGTACCAGAAAAGAGAAGAAGCCGGGGAAAGCTCCAGCAAAGGAAAAGATGCATATCCTTCTAAAGGTTTCCCGCGCGTGGTGGTGAACGTCGGATTGCTTCCGAGAAATGTTGCGGATTATCAGACTATTTATCTGCGCGAAAAGCTAAGTCCGCTGGATGTTGCAAAAGAACTGATCGAACAGTTGGAGAAGGCAGGAAGCGGAGAAGATGAAGACACGGAATCCGGAAGCAACGAGCCCGGCAGCCAGTATTATTGGGAATATCTGAAACGGTATTTCAAGGCGACAATGGAGACTCCGGCGGCCAACGATGAAGAGCTGGAAGAGAATTTTGCCAAGTTTTTGCAAGAAAATCTGATCGCAAAGAATGTCGAAATTGCTGAGCCGATAGATCCGAAATCAGAGGTGTCTGTGGTAGATCAGGTCATAGAGATATGTAAAGGGTTAGGAAAATCAGAGGCTGAGTGTGTTCTTGAGGTTCCTTATGCCTATCTGCCAGCAGACGATACCACACAGACTGGGGGCGCGACACATGAGGGGGACATACTTGGTGTTTTAAAGTATGTCTGGTACTGGCAGGATGGATACGGCATTATAGATGACGAGGATGAGCAAAAGAAAGAAGAACTCGGTGAGGATCATGCCTATATCACAAAAGCGACGCATCAGAGAACCTATAATATTGCCGTGAAATACGAGCCGTTAAAGGCGGATGACACAAAAGCAACCTTGACCTTGACTGACACGGACCGGAAATTTAGTAAAAACACAGAGAATCTTCCAAACCGCATTCAGGCGAACAATGGAGAGGATACGACATATGCGGGTTTAATTAGTGATAAGAATTATCATTGGAGAAGCGGAACCAATCTGGCCGAAGGAGATAAACTTCCCGCTGGGGCAGTGCAGGAAGAGCAGTCTGGCATAGGAGTGGACAATGTCTATATCGTCCGCGGCGAGCTTGCACTCAAGGTGATGGCGGAGAAAACCTATCTGGATCAATGGTTTGCGCGCCATCCGGAGAAGAATCTTAATATTCAAGTGGATGTAACACGTGTATATAATGAGACTATGTCGCGGACAGACCAGGACGGAACAATTTACCCTGAAGATGAAACGCAGAAGCCGCTTACAATTTCGATTAGTGAAGATGAAATAGAAGATTTGGAGCCGGATGAAAACGGCGTTGTATGTATATATACTTACATCTATGAGGAGAAGGGCTCTGCTGCGGCATCGGACCCGATGCCAAGCTCCCCGCCGGAGCGTCCCATCGGAACATATACGCTTTCTATAGCGGAAAATGAGACGGCGGAAGATGCCAAAACCTCTTATCCCTTTACGCGGTTAGAGTATGCAGGGGAGGATGAATACGACGGCTACTTTAATGTGAGTGAAGAAAACGGCGTACTTACCAAACAAGAGAGAAAAGAGTATAAAGAAAATCACGACACCATAAAAAAAATCATTGCTCCGGATTTCAGTGTAGTAGAAGAAAGTGTAGGTTCTTCCGAAACAGTGGCAGATTCCGGTGAAAAGGGCTTTTATTTGGGTACGAAAGGATCGAAAAGTGACTTTGACGAGTCAGATCCTGAGGCGTATTTGTACGCTCGCCTTGGTATGGTGAAGGTAGAACCGGATTATGGAAACCTTACTGTGAAAAAAGAGGTAACAGGCACTGCGTACAATGATGAGGATGATGATTTTTACTTTACTGTAACTCTGAAATTGCCGGAGGAATGGAAAGATGATCCGACGAAGCCAACAATAGATGATATTATTGGAGATATTGGCGATTTTAAAGAGACTTTGGATGGAGAAGATTTTTCATTTAAACAGTTGGAAGGTTCCACTACCACCAGCCAGGCTACGATTAAGCTAAAAGCGGGTCATCAAATGACCGCAAGCTACCTTCCGGTGGGTGTGGAGTATACAGTGGAAGAAACATTTGTGAATGATGAGGGGAGTGGGGAGAATAAATATAAAGGCTATACCACTCTATATAGCTGTGTCACGAATGAAATTTCTTACCTTACAAAACCGACAGGCTCGACAAGTGCGGCTGCAGTGAGTGAGACGACCGATCCATGGACCGGCACGATTGCAGATCATATAGAGGCATTTGTAACTGTCGAAAATAAAAGAGATGCAGCGGAGGTTACACTTTCGGTTTCGAAAGTGGTGGAGATTCAGGAAAGAGATGCTCTGAAAAAAGAGTATACTTTTGAGTTTGAACTGAATAAAGTGGATAATCCGGAGCCTCCTGTGGGTGGCGTGTGGATTAAGAAAGATATGGCGGCAGCGGCGGCGAGCCTGAATTCGACACCGGCCGCACCGACAGCGACCAGTGTGGACGAATCGGATGACTATGTAGAGTTTACTACGCCGGTGAAAAAAACGATCACAGTCAAGCCATCGACAACAGAACCAGCGCCGGGCGGGGAAAAATACACCGCGCCCACCATTGAGAATTTCTTTAAAGACGTGGTATTTACCAAACCAGGCACCTATACCTATACGTTGGGGGAAACGAATTCCGGGGAGACAGATATTGAGTATAGTAAAGGAATATGCACCATCACGATCACGGTGAAAGCGGAAGGAAATGAAGGAAAACTGCAAGCCGAGATAACAGGTGTGACCGCTGGCCCGGATGGTGAAGATGATGCAGTAGGGATAGAATACAAGGGTAAGGCCGGTGAGCTGGCACAAGGAGAAGTCATTTTCACCAATAAATATCGGCCGACGCCGGTAGAGGTTCCGATCAAAGCGGAAAAGAAGATCAATGGTGATGCTTTGACCGGTGGGGAATTTACGCTGAAGCTGACGGCTAAGGATGATCAGACGAAGCCTTACCTTCCGGATAAAGGAACAAAAGATCCTGCAGATTCGCCTTCGGTGACAGTGACAAATGGCGAAGCTGACGGAACCAGCGGAGTCATCGTAGATTCCAATATATTTGACTTCGGAAAAATTACGTTCGATCAGGCGGGCACGTACACATATACTTTGGAAGAAGTAAAGGATACGACCAAGGAAAGCGTATATAAGTATGATGAAACAGAGTATACCATAACGATCACGGTGACAGACACAAAGGGTGTGTTGGGAGCTACGCTGTCATATGAGCTTGCTTTGGCTGAGCCTGCAGTTTCAAGCTCTCCGATGGGGAGTAGCGAGTATGCTGATTTTAAGTTCCAGTTCGGAAATCTCAGACTGGGTAATCTGGCTATCAGTAAGACGGTGACAGGCGATGCGGCGGATGATCTTACAAAAGGATTTAACTTCACAGTCACGCTGACGATACCGAATGAATTGCAGAGTGTGATCGAACAGGCAGACCTGCTTGGCGTGCATGGTGAAATGACATTCGAAGCACCGGAGGGCGGCGACAGCTTTACAGCGGTAGCCAGAGTAGCAGGGGTGACGAACGGTACTACGGTTACGGCTACCGGTCTGCCCGCGGGGGTTGAATACACAATCTCCGAAGATTCGACTTCAAGTACAGGATATACGGTTGACTCTACTAATGCAACAGGTACCATCCCATATGCAGAATCAGATGCATCTGGAAATTTGGAAGCTAAGACTGCCACAGCTGCGTTCACTAACACCAGAACAGCGGCGACTGTAAATCTGACGGCCACAAAACAGATGACGATTGCGGAGGGCTTCCATCTTCTGGAAGACTATGATTTTACGTTTGAACTGACACCGACGCCTGTGTCCGGTGCTCCGAGTGTCGATCGGGAGGGCGATCCGGTGGCGACACTTCCGGGCAAAAAAGTTACAAGAACAATTAAGGTTCCGACAGGTACGGGAACAGGAACCACTCCTTTCACAGCTGCGACGGAGAACTTCTTTAAGGATCTGAAGTTTATGAAAGAAGGCACCTTCGAATACACCTTAAAGGAAATTACAACACCGGCAAAGGCAGGTGTGAAGTATGATAATGCTCTCCACAGTGTTGAGGTAGAAGTGAAGGGAGAGCCGGAGAACTCCGGCAACCTTGTGGCGACAGTAACCGTTGATGGTACATCGGTATCGACGGATCCGCAAAATGTCATATTTAAGAATACCTATCAGCCGGATCCAATCGTGGTTCCGCTTCAGGCGAAGAAG
The DNA here is from genome assembly GCA_947629385.1 of uncultured Lachnospiraceae bacterium. Taxonomy (GTDB): domain Bacteria; phylum Bacillota; class Clostridia; order Lachnospirales; family Lachnospiraceae; genus Choladousia. The sequence goes on along the minus strand of CANRDO010000005.1, from coordinate 63,958 downwards.
AATATTAACGGAACTGCTGCGCGTGAGGGAGAATTTGCATTCATCCTGACGGCGCATGATGATGCTCCGATGCCTGCAAAGAGTGGTGAAACTGTTCCGACGAACCTAGTGACGGTTGCAAATGATGGGTCCGGTATAGCGGACTTTGGCTCCATTACGTTCACAAAGCCGGGCACGTATATCTATACAATGGGGGAAGATACAACGTATGCAGGAACGGAATTTACTTACGATGGCATTGAATATGACAGTACGGAATATACCATACAGATTGAGGTAGTGGACGATCCTGCTAATCACGGCCAGTTAAAGGCTACTGTACAGTATCAGACTAATGCAGAGGGCAGTACAGTTACGTCTGCAGACAGTTATAAGCAAACAGATGGCAAATTTGTATTCCCGTTTGCGAATAAGAGGCTTGGAGACCTGACGGTTACGAAGACGGTGACGGGCAACGCCGGGGATTCGAACGATGAATTTGACTTTACGGTGACGTTGACGATACCGGACGATTTAGGCTTTGAATTCGGCATAACGGAAATTCAAAACATATTCAAAAAGACTGGCGCAGGTGCAGGTGCGGGAACTGGCACAGGCGCAGACAACATTACGGTGACCGTTGGAACTGGCGACCGCACTTATGAGGTTTCCTTCAAGCTGAAAGATGGCGAATCCGTGACGGCTACAGGTCTTCCTGTCGGGACAACGTACGCGATGACAGAAGTTCCGGATGACAGTGCAAATAATGGAGGCTATGCAGTGACACAACCGGCGGGGACGGACAAAACCGTGACTGGTACCATCGAGCAGGGCGAGATGGCGTCTGTTGCGTTCACAAATACCAGAGAACCGGCTACGGTGACCCTTCCGCTAGAGAAGAATCTTGCCTATGAGGGAGATGGCTATAATCCTCAGGAGCATACCTTCACCTTTACACTGACAGGAATAAGCAGCAATCCGGAGGGATTGGAAATTCCTATGCCGACGGGTGCGGAAAATCCGACGAATGCAAAGGTTTCTGTCACGGTAGGTGCGAATCAAAGTAAAGGAAATGTTGTTAATATCTTTGAAGGTGTGCTCTTTAAGAAACCTGGTACATACGTTTATTCTCTGACAGAGGACACTGGAAGCTATTTGGATGTGAAAAATGATGAAAAGGTTTCGCGCACGATTACAGTCACAGTGACACCGGGTGCGAACGGCCAGCTTCAGGCGAGTGCGGAAGTGACTGGAAATGGTAGCGGTGCAGCCACGGATAAAATTGCTTTCACCAACACCTACACACCGGATAAGGTGAAACTTCCGCTGGAGATTACCAAGCGGCTGGAGAACGACACATTACTGAATGCAGGCGAATTTTCGTTTACATTGACAGCCGAAGACGGCGCGCCGATGCCGGCCGACGCGGCAGGCGAACAGCAGAAATCGCCGTTCACCGTGACAAACGATGCGGGAACGGTGGACAGCGCTGCTTCCGAAAAAGCGGCGGCCGCGACGGTGAACTTTGGCGAGATCACCTATACAAAACCTGGCACCTACACGTACAGTATTAAGGAGACAAAAGGTACAGACAGCAGCATAGAATATGACGAGACAGAATATACCGTGACCGTGACTGTGACAGATGATGGCGGCCAGCTCAAAGCGTCGGCGGCTTATTCCGGCATGCCCGCGGGTACGTCTTCTCCGAGCGGTCCGTACAGCGCAGTGTTTACCAACAAACGCCTGCTCGGTGATTTGACGGTGACAAAAACGGTGGCGGGTGATGTGAAAGAAGATCTGTCTGATGATACGGAGTTCCACTTTATGGTGACGCTGGATCGCACCGACATTGCGGGATCGTATGGAATGGTGGAGTTCAAAGCTGCCGCAAGCGGAAGCTATGCCAAGTTTACTCTGAAGGACGAAGGCAGCGTGACGGTCGAGGGACTGTCCGCTGGCACGACGTATACGGTGGAGGAGACCAGCCCAAGTCGCGACGGCTACAATGTGACGTACACGGTGACAACCACTGGAACAACTACTGGGTCAGCCGTGGAAACGATCACAGAGCAATCGGCTGCCGGAGATAACAAGGCTTACACAGCCGACGGCACCATTCCGGCGAATAGTACGGAGACCAACGGCACGGCGGAAGTGGCGTTCACAAACACAAGGAATTATACGACGGCACATTTGAAAGCCAGGAAAACATTGACGGGACTGGATGCCGCAAATACGGCGGAATACGACTTTACATTCGAGCTTACACCGGACCATACGGAAGCAAAGACGGGCAGCACAACAGCTCCGGAAAATCCGCTAAAGGTCTCTAAAAAGCTGGAAGTGGAGGGGATTTCTTCGGGCAGCCCGAAGACCACCGAGGATTTCTTTAAAGGCGTGACGTTCAAAGAAGAAGGAACGTACTACTACACGCTGACAGAGAGCAGTAATCCGAGATATACCGGTGTTCAGTATGACAGCACGAAGTTTACCGTTAAGGTGACGGTGTCTGCGGATGAAAACGCGCCCGGCACCCTGAAGGCGGCGGTTGAGGTTACGCCGGATATTTCAGGCACAGATAAAGTGACGACAGAGACAGACGGTGTGACTGTGACAAATGTAGCGGCATTCACCAACAACTATAAGCCGGATCCGGTTTCTGTTATCCTGGAGGGTAAAAAGGAATTCACGGGCGGCAGCTTCAAGGGGAAGGATTTCCGCTTTAAGCTGATAGCAGGCACGACGAATAATCATGAGGAATTAGTACCGCCGATGCCGGAAAATGCGAAAGAGGATGCTGAGGCGGGCGGCAGGTGGACATCTGCCGCAGAGAATAACCTGGATGGTGAGTTTGAATTTGGCCCGATTACGTACACGGAAGCGGGTACTTACACCTACTGCGTCCGCGAAGTCGAAGGGGATGATACGACAAACATTGAGTATGATACAAAGCGTTATGGCGTGAAAGTAGAAGTGACAGAGTCTGGCGGTAAGCTGAAGGCGGAGGTATCGTACAGCACGTACAGCGAAGGCGCAACGTCCGGCAAGGGCGATTCGGAAATGAAATTCACAAACGTGAAGATCACCGGAGATCTGACTGTCACCAAAAAAGTGACAGGTACGGATGGCGACCGGAATAAGGATTTCAACTTCCGTGTGGAATTGACGCCGCCGAATGAAGCCACGATAGATGGTACGTATGGTGATATGATCTTTAAAGGGAATGTTGCCACGTTTACGCTGAAGGCCGATCAGAGCCTGACTGCTGTCGGCTTGCCGGTCGGGACGACGTACACCGTTACAGAGGAAGACAGCGGAAATTATACGGTGTCGGCCACTGTTAATAGCGCAAATGTTCCAGCGGATTCGGATGGTACGCTTGTCGCAAGTGGGACGATCACTGCGGAGAAGGCGGGAGAAGTCGTTTTTGAAAATCACAAGGATAAACCGCAGCCGACTACTGCAGTACTTCAGGTGCGAAAGCGCCTGGATGTCGGCACGCACGGCAGCCATCTGGAGTCGAAGACGTTTACGTTTACTCTGACGCCGAACGTGATTGTCGGGGAGCCTGAGAATCCGCTGCCGTCGACATCGGTTAAGACGACAGAGATTACGGTTGACAAGACGAACGGCAACAATGATAGAGAATGGGTTGCGACGGGAGAAAATCTCTTTGCGGACATAGTGTTTACGGAGGCAGGCACATATTCCTATACTTTGAGTGAGAGTAAGAATACGGGCAATGACTCCGGGATCCACTATGACGAGGACAGCAGCCGGACAATCATTGTTGAAGTGACGGAAGCGGACAACAAGCTTTCGGCAGTAGTAAAGGCGGACGACGTCCCATTGAAGAATCCGGCGATAGTTGAATTTAAAAACAGCTACGATCCGTCGAAAGCGCCCGTGCGGTTGGCCGGGAAAAAGGAGTTTATCGACGGTACGATGAAGGGGGACGAATTTACCTTTGTCCTGACTGCGGAAAGCGGCCCGGCGACGGTGGAGACAGTGCCGATGCCCGGAAATGCCGTTGTACAGACAGATGAAAACGGCAAACGATACTGTACCGCAAAGAACGATGCTGAGGGCTCGTTCGATTTCGGCAATATCGTATACGATACGATCGGTGAATATGTCTATACGCTGAGCGAAGATCCGGGAACGGATTCTTACATCACATATGATCCGACCGTGTATACCATAACCGTGAATGTGAAAGAGGGAACGACAGCGGAAGAGACGTCGCATGGCGTGGCGGAGATGACAGCCACCGTAACCTGGAAGAAAACGTCCGGCAACGCTGCGCCGGAAAGCGGAGACGTAAACAATGGGTTTGTCTTCGGATTCACCAACGTCAATCACGGCGGCCTCAGGGTAGAGAAGCAGGTATCGGGTAAGGCGGCGGATTCGGACGATACATTCGCATTCCGAGTGACGCTGGATGACAAGAGTATCAATGGCTGGCGCGGAAAAGTACCTGCCGATGTCAAAGCTCCGGCGAACGGCGACGGCCTGTTCTTCAAGGAGGGTGTCGCTGAGTTTACTCTGAAGAACAAGGAATACAGGGCAGCGGTCGACTTGCCGGTAGGCGTCACATATAGCGTGGAAGAGGTTGACGGCAGAGACTACAGCAGCTCTGTCACGAGCGCGGGAACGACCGTGGTCGGCACCGCACGCAGAGGCGCGATCCTGGCAGGCAATACGACAAATATTGTATTCAAAAACAGCAAGGAGCCTGCTTTTGTCAGCCTGAAGGGGCAGAAGAATTTCCCGGGCGGCACGCTGAAGGAAAATGACTTTACATTTATTCTGACGGCGGATCATGTGGAATCTGAGACGACGGACACGATTCCGATGCCGGATGGAGTGCCGTCGGTGGAGACAGATGGAAAAGGAAAGTCGTTGGCAGGTACGAATGTGTCTGCTGAAGCGAAGAACGCAGCCGAAGGATCGTTCGAATTTAAGGAGATCACGTATAAGAATGCGGGTACGTATTATTACACGCTCGTGGAGCAGAAACCGGCTGCGGACGATGGTATTGCATATGACGAGGCCGCCTATACGATAAGAGTAGAGGTGAAAAACGACGCGGCGGATGCCAGCGGCAAGCTGCATGCAGAGGTATCCTGGCAGAAGCAGGGAACCACGGGCTGGACGACAGTAGCGGAGACTGACACAGATACTCTGCCGGTATTTACCAACCGCAGGAAGGTCAGCACATCGCTTTCCGTAACCAAGAATATGAATGTCAGCACGCATGGGGAACATCTGGGAGAAAAGACCTTCACATTCCGCCTGACGCCGCTGCCGGCAGAAGCCGGACAGCCGGCGAACCCGATGACGAAGTCGGCGGAGACGACGGTTACAGTTGGAAAGACGGACAGTTCCGGAGAGAAGGTATGGCGCGTTGAGGGTACGGAGAACCTGTTTGCAGGCGTGTTGTTTGGTAAGCCGGGCGACTATCGTTACACTCTGCAGGAGATTGTTGAGACGGAAGAACCGGGCATGCATTATGACACGACGCCGCGCAACATCACGGTGTCGGTGACGCTTGCGGGCGACGATACGCTTGCGGCGAAAGTGAAAGTAAACGGGGTTGCCCAGGACCCGGCGGCGGTGGAGTTCACGAACAGTTATAACCCGGGAACGGCGTCCGAGACGTTGTTTGGCAATAAGACGCTTACCGGCGGAGACTTGAAGGGCGGCGACTTTACCTATGTCCTGACGGCGGTCCGCGCGGAAGAGACGACGGCCACAGCGATCCCGATGCCGGACGGAAAGGACAGTGTGCCGATCGGGCAGGATGGAAATGTGCTTGCGGGCGCGGATGCGTCCTGCGAGACGACGAATGACAGCCACGGCCTGTTTGTGTTCGGGCAGATCGTGTATGATACGGCCGGCACGTATGTCTATACGATCACGGAGAAGGAAGAGTCGGTGCAGACAAATATCACCTTCGATCGGTCTGTGTACACGGTGACGGTTACGGTGACAGAGACTGAGGAGAACGGCGATGCCGTAATGCACGCGGCGGCGTTTTACAAGAAAAAGAGCAGTCCGGAGGCAGAGGCGAGTGAATCTGCCGATGAGATCACATTTACGAATGTGAAGGAAGCTGTTCCGGCGACTCCGGTTGAATTGCCGCTGTACGTGAAGAAGACTCTGAAGCTTACGGATAGCGAGGCGGAGGCTCCGATTCAGTCGTATGAATTCACGTTTGAGATCAGCGCGGCGGAGACAAATCCGGAGGCTGATCCGCTGGCGCAGTCTGTTGAGACGCCTGTTTCGGTCGGACCGCTCACCTGGGAAGAGACGGAGGAGCTGGTGAAGCTTCGCTATACGGAAGCCGGCGTGTATCATTACGAGGTGTGGGAGCATTCTGACTCTGACAAACCTGGAATTACCTATGATAAGGATACGCATGTGGTGACGGTCATCGTGGCGGAGACAACAGATACTGCGGGAGCAGCTGAACTGGAAGTGCGGGTAGCAGAGATCGATGGCAGAGAGGTGGAGCTTGCAGAGCCGGATTCGAGGATAGTAATCGAATTCGAGAACAGCTACCACAAGGATCAGACAAATGTGATTCTGCGCGGACATAAGACTCTGGAAAACGGCGTCCTGGAGGACAGGCAGTTTACCTTTGAGCTGACGCCTGTGGACGCTAAGGTGGAGCGGGCCGTTTCGGCTGTCTCGAATATTGCAGAGATTGATGTGGAGTCGGGTGAACCGGCGGAGCAGACGGAACTGATTGCGCAGACAGAACAGACAGAAGAGACAGAGCAGGAAGCGCAGGCGGAGCCGATAGTACAGACAGAAGAAACAGAGCAGGAAGCGCAGGAAGCGCAGGCAGGACAGACGGAGCCGATTGCGCAGACGACGCAGACAGAAGCGGAAGCGCAGACGGAGCAGGCGGCGCAGACAGAGCAGGAAGCGCAGACGGAGCAGGCGGCGCAGACAGAGCAGGAAGCGCAGACGGAGCAGGCGGCGCAGACAGAGTCAGCGGAGCTGTCGGAGCAGGCAGAGCAGCAAGGGGCAGCGGAGCAGACAGCACAGACGGAGCAGGCGGCACAGTCCGGGCAGAGCGTACAGACAGACGCCCGGATGACGGTGCGCAGCGTTTCGGAGAGCAGCGGCCGCAGCTTCCCGAGTGTGACTTCCAGACGCAGCAGTCACAGTTTCCTGAGCACGACTTCGAGGCGTGGCGGTAGCAGCTATACGGGCGCAGCTTCGGCAAGCAGGGGCAAGGCAGTCGGATCAGCCCCGGCGCTGCTGTCGGAAGAGGTCATCATACTGCCGGAGAATGAAGTAGTGTATGATATGCCTGAGGGCGGAAATACGGATATGGCAGAGGCTGGTCGGGAGAACGGCGCAGATACAGTCGAAGAGAGTGTGATAGAGGGGCTTCAGGAGGAGGATCAGACGATTGAGCTGATCGGAAACCCGATAGAGATCTTGCCAGTCTCTGATGTAGAAGAGATTCAGGGGTCAACGACGGAACAGGTGACATTGACAGCCGATCAGGTACCGATGCCTGCGGGGACGGTAAACGGCGTTGCCACTGCGACGAACGGAAAATCGGGAGCTTTCGATTTTGGTTCTATTCTGTATACAGAGCCGGGCAGCTATCGTTATGAGATTCGTGAGAAGAAAGGTGATGATACGGACAAGATTGCATACGATGAGAGAGCGTACGCCGTTACGGTAGAAGTGGGCTGGAGCAGATCCGGCGAGCTTGTTGTGGAGCGTGTGATTTATCGGATCAAGGGCGAGGATGACGAGGAGAAGCTTGCAGAATTTACGAACACTGTGATTGAGGCGACGCTGACGCCGACGCCAACACCGACGCCGACGCCGACGCCAACACCGACGCCGACACCGACGCCGACGCCGACACCGACGCCGACACCGACGCCGACACCGACGCCGACACCGACGCCGACACCAACGCCGACACCGACACCGGGCGCCGGCAGCCTGACGGTTACGAAGACCAACAGGAATGCAAATACGAATGAGACGATCGTGCTGGTGGATGCGCAGTTCTATGTAGCGTTGTTTGAGGATTCAACGCTGACCCACAGGGTGAGCGATGTGAAGACGCTTCGGTTTACGGGCAGCGGCGCAAGTACAAGCGTCACATTCGAGAATCTGGGAGCAGGCACATATTATGTGGCGGAGACAAACGCGGCCGGAACACCGGCAGATGGAGGAGTATTTAGCGGCGGTGTGTATTACGCCAGCTATGCGAATGGCCGGCAAGCCACGATTGCGGATACGCAGGGGAACGTTGCGTTTTCCTTTGAAAATATGTTTTCCGAGCTGCCGGATCCGCAGCATTACAAAAATGTGAAGATGCTGACTATCACAAAGAAGGTAACGGACAGTGACGGCGCGCCGGTCGATTCGGATGAAGTATTCTACGCGGGAATTTTTGCGGACGCCGGTTACACGCAGCTTGCCGACCATGTCAGCCAGAATATCGTCGCCCTCCAAATGAATGGCAGCGCGTCCGCGAGTGTGACGATCGAGGCCACGGTTCAGAGCGAAGGCGAGATGAGACTTTATGTTACGGAAGTGAATGAAAAGGGCTTGCCTGTCGAGAATTCCGGAAGCTTTGATTATCAGGTATCTGTAGTCGGAGGCCTGGTGAGCCTGAATATCGATTCGGGCAGCCCGTCCGTGACGATTACGAATACAGAACTCGAGCCGGAAACAGAGCCGGAGAGCTCCGTCCCTGCAGATGAAAGCGAGGGGACAGACAGCGGGACAGGAGGATCCGGAGGTCCGGACGGGGGAGCGGAAGCGGCGAAGACCTCGGACGAGACGCCGATTGGAAGGATGCTTATGCTGATGCTTCTGTCGGCGGCGGTGCTGGTATCTGCGGGTAGGCAGAGAAGGAAACGAAATGCCTGAGTACACAATGATCAGTGCTTGGCAAATGGGGGCGTTTCGTGTATAATTTCAGACAAATACGGACAAGCGGAGGTATTTCCAGTGTTTCATGAACTGAAAATGAAAAGTCTGAAAAAGAATCTGTTGCTGATCATTGTCTTCTTTGTGGTTGCGGCCGTATTCTGCGGTATTTCCGTGCCGGACTATCTGCTGCTTCTGAAGGGACCGCAGAATCTGGACGAGATGACAGCGGACGAGATCGGCAACGGCCTGTATGTCAAGGGGACGATATCGTTCATCTATGGCAGCTATGCGAATACGACGAAAACACAAAACGGCAATTCGGAGGTAGTCAGCGAAGAGTATGTGATCCCCGTGGGGGAAAACAGCTATATGGGCCTGGTGACGAGCGGCTCCGATATGGAGAAGAGCAGGACCTTGCTCAATGAGAGCGAGATGTACATGGACGACCAGAGCTATGAGATCACCGGCAGCTTTGAGGTGACCGGGACGATCCGGACGATGGACAGTGAAAGTCTGAGGTATTACCGTGACGCGCTTGGCTATGATGAGATGGGATCGGAGGATCAGGCGCTGTTTCTTCCATACTATCTGCAGGCCGGGAAGATAGGTTCGGGAGATTTCGGCTCATTGATCTTTTTCACCATACTCGGCGTTCTTTTCCTGGTTCTTGCCGTAGTCTTCCTTGTCAGGGCGCTTTCAGGCAGCGGCCAGAAGATGCTGAAGCAGTACTGCGGCGCGCATGTGGGTGCGGATGAGAAGCTTGAGCAGTTCTACCGTACGACGGAGCCGGTGAACGGGCTGCGCGTCAACCACAATTATCTGCTGGGAAGCACGGCGGACGGGAATGCCATTTTCCTCACGACGGACGATCTGGTGTGGGCCTATACGCACGTCACGAGAACCAGGATGTACGGCCTGATCACGGTCGGAAAGACCTATGTCGTTGCGCTTCGCACGAGAGACGGGAAGCAGCATATGCACAGGGTGAAGAACGAGAATCAGGCGAAGGAGGTACTTGAGAGAATTCATGAGGAGTGGCCGTGGGTGCTGATCGGGTATTCCGATGAGCTGGACAAAGCGTACAGCAAGGATCGGTCTTCTGTGCTCAAGGCCGTGGACGAGCGGCGGGGTGAGCAGAAATACGGCGACGGGCAGTAAAAGCGCGAGCAAAAGCAGCCGATGCTGTCGGCGCAAAAAGAGACCGGACACACAACAACTCCCTGATCGGGCTGTTCTGTGGCCGGTCTTTTCAATTGACTGCTCAGATTCCGGTATTTATTTTGATTCTACGAACTGCTCGATGAACTGCGCCTTCGGGCACGGCCTTCCGAGGAAGAAGCCCTGCAGATATTCCGGCGGAAGCTGGCAGAGCTTCTCGAGCTCGGCAGCGGTCTCCACACCCTCTACGCACACCTTCAGATTCAGCTCGTGGATCATCTTGCTGAACAAGGAGAGAATCTCAAACTCAAACTCGTCCGTAGCGGCCTTCGCAGCGAAACTGCGGTCGATTTTCACGATGTCCGGCTGCAAGTCTGTAAAATAATGGAAGTTCGAATAACCTGTCCCGAAATCGTCGAGGGCAAGCGTGATGCCGGCTTCCTTCAGGTGCGACCAGAGCGTGGTGAAGCGGGTGTCCGTCTCCAGCAGGCCGCTCTCGGTGAGCTCGATGGTGACGCATTTCGGATTGACTCCGTACTCATTGATGGCGGCTAATATCTCGCGTCCGATCGAGCTTCGCAGGATCTGGACGTGGGAGATATTGATGCTGATCTTGAAATCCGGTATGTATTTCTGTACGTCGCGGCACATCTTCAGCGCCTCGTGCATGATCCAGCGCCCGGCCGGGACGATCAGGAAGGTCTCCTCCAGGATCGGGATAAACTCGCCCGGAGACACCATGCCAAACTCATCACAGTGGAAGCGCATCAGAGCCTCGGCGCCGATCAGATGATGGTCGTCGGCGGAGAAGAGCGGCTGGTAATAAGCCTCAAAGCCCTCGAAGCCGTTGTTGATCGCCTGGCGCAGATGGAGGTTCAGAGCCCTGCGGCGCAGGAATTTCTGGTAATCCTCCGCGCTGTACAGATAGCAGGTGTTCTTCCCAAGACGCTTCGCCTCGTTCAGGGCGTACTCGGTATATTTCATCACCCGGGAGTAGGTCGGCTCATCCACACTCTGAGAGTCCAGCATGCCTCCGGAAATGGTGAACAGAACCTCGTAATTCTTCTCCATGATAAAATCCCGGATCTTGTTGCGGACATTGCGGTAGAGCTCCTTGCCCTCTTCGGTCTTCCGGCCCTCGAAATCCAGGATCAGGAATTCGTCTCCCACGACGCGATAAAGCTTCTCGCCCGGGAGCAGGCACTCCGAGATGAATTCGGAGGTTTTCTGCAGGATCAGATCGCCGTACTCGATGCCCAGGCGGGCGTTGACGCTCTTGAGATTGTCCAGCCCGATGCGCAGCAGGAATCCCTCCGGGAAACCGTCCTTGTACTGGCTTAAGTGAAGCTTCAGGCTGGAAGCGCCCAGAAGTCCGCTCATATTGTCCGCTTTCTGAACCTTGCCGATCTCATTGATGCAGCCGGCCATGTACAGAGGCCTTCCGCTCTCATCGCGCACAATGGTCCCGCGGCAGTTGATCCAAACCGGCTTCTCCTCGGCGGAGAGCAGGCGATAGGTAAGATTGTGCGTGCAGCGGTCCGTCGTCAGGATCTCGTTCAGATCATTGCGCAGCTTCGGGAAATCCTCAGGATAAACGATCTTCTGGAGATTCGCGGCGACGTCGTGGAACGCGTATTCAGGCATCAGAAAACGATCTCTTGCGTGCGGAGAGATAAAGTAAAGATCCTCTGCAAAGTCGTACACATAGAGATAATCGTCCGCGGAAGGGCTCAGAAGCTCGATCACTTCGCGAACCTTGTCTGCTGTGAGTTCATTAAACTTCGGTTTCATCCCGATCACATCCCATCGTGTTTTTACCAGAATCATGTATGGACCAATTTACGAAAATTTTCGAAGAAAATGGTTCAAATTCAAAAATATATCCAGCATGTTATTTTAAACCATTTTGCATATTTTTGCAATTATAAAAATTATAATTGGCGCATTTTATTATCAGAAAATCTGCATAATGCAATTTGACAAAACCATGTATATATGTCTAAAATAAAATCATATTACTGATCCGGGAAAAACTACAAAAGAATAAGGAAAGGTGGAAAAGATGGAGACATATTATCTGATAGACTATGAGAATGTCGGCGGGGACGGCCTGGCCGGCTGCAACAGGCTGAAGAAGACGGATCACATCATTATTTTCTTTACGCAGAACGCGAATAAGATCGACATGCGCGAGATCGCCGACCACGGGGAGGCCGAGCTGAGGATGATCGAGGTGCCGGCCGGGAAGCAGTCCGCGGATATCCATATCGGTTCTTATCTGGGGTATCTTGCCGGCGTCAACAGGGGGCAGGGCTGCAGCGTCGTGATCGTCAGCAAGGACAAGGATTTTGACAATGTGGCGAAATTCTGGGCGGCCGCGGCGCAGATCAGGGCGACGAGGATCAAGCAGATCAAGGCGTCCGTCAAGACTGCGGAGGAGAAGCAGCAGGCAAAGCAGCAGGAGAAGCAGCAGACCGGCCAGCAGCCAAAGCAGCAGGAGAAACAGCAGGAAAGTCCGCAGACCGGTCAGCAGGCGAATCCGCAGGTGAAACAACAAGAGAAGCAAGTAAATCAGCAGGCGGGCCAGAAGAAGACAGAGGGCAAGGTGAACGGCGAGCAGAAGACGAAGCTCAATCAGGACGTGATGCAGGCTGCAAGAGCGGCCGGATTTGAGGCGGATATTGCCAATTACGTCGCGTCGACCGTCGTGAAAAATGTCGGGGAGAAAAACGGAAAACAGCAGATCTACCGCGCGATCATTTCGAAATACGGGCAGAATAAGGGACTGAATATTTATAATCATATTAAAAAGCTGATATAAATCTATAAACGGACGTCCCGCTGAATATTGGAATTGATTTTGCCCGGAAGCTATAATATAATTTTATATCATTAAATTGTATTTTACCGGAAAGGAGCGTATGAAAATGTCAATTGATCTCAAACAGATGCCAAAGCTTGGATTTGGAATGATGAGGCTTCCGCAGAAGGACGGAAGCACAGACCGGGAGGAGGTCTGCCGCATGGTGGACGCCTACATAAATGCGGGCTTCAACTATTTTGACACAGCCTACGTCTACGGACAGTCGGAGCTGGACGTGAAGGAGACGATCGTAAAGCGCTATCCGAGAGATTCGTTTTATCTGGCGACGAAGCTGCCGGCCTGGAGCCTGCACGGCGCGGACGACCGGGACCGGATCTTTGAGGAGCAGCTGGAGCGCACCGGGGCCGGGTACTTTGACTTCTATCTGCTGCACTCGCTCGAGGACGGCTCGAATTATGACACGTACGAGAAATATGACTGCTTCAGCTGGGCGATGCAGAAGAAGGCGGAGGGGAAGATCCGCCATCTCGGCTTTTCCTATCACGGAAGCCCGGAGCTTCTGGAGAAGGTACTGGACAGACATCCGGAGACCGAATTCGTGCAGATCCAGCTGAACTACGCGGACTGGGGCAATCCTGTGGTGCGTTCCGGGGAATTGTATGAGATCCTGCACAGAAGGAATGTGCCGATGATCATCATGGAGCCGGTGAAGGGCGGGACGCTCGCGAACCTGGTTCCGGAGCTTGAGGAGAAGCTCCACGCTGCGCGGCCGGAGGCTTCGAACGCCTCGTGGGCGCTGCGCTTTGTGGGCTCTCTGCCGGGAGTCATGACGATCCTCTCCGGCATGACGCACGAGGACCAGATGCAGGACAACATCCGCACGTTCACAGATTTCGAACCGCTGAGCGAGGATGAGAAGAAAGTCATCGGAGAGGTCAGGGAGATCATGCTGAACACGCCGCTGATCGGCTGCACCTCCTGCAGATACTGCTGCGACGGCTGTCCGCAGGGAATCAGCATTCCGGACGTCTTCCGCGCGGTGAATACGATGCGTCTGTACCATGACGAGTTCCGGCCGAAGACTTTTTACAACGGGCTCGCTGCGCGTACCGCGAGGGCTTCGGAGTGCATCGCGTGCGGTCAGTGCGAGAGCGTATGTCCGCAGCACCTTCCGGTCATAGAGCTGCTGAAAGAGGCGTCGGGGCTTCTGGACGGATGACGTGTAAGCCAGTTTCCGGATGAAAGACGCGCAGCGGCATGTGTCGCTGGAGCCCTGGGGTACAGGGGAATAAGACAGAGGAGGCGTGGCGATGAGAATTGGAATATCGAGTGGCCTGAGCCACAACAGCCCGGAGGAATGGGCGGCGCAGATGAAGGAGCTGGGATGCAGCTCGGTGGTTTTTCCGCTGGATTATACGGCGCCGGAGAATCTGATCGCGGACTATGTAAACGCGGCGGAGAAGTATGGACTTCTGATCGCCGAGGTGGGCGTCTGGAAAAATGTATTCGCGATCGATCCGGATGAGCGCCGGGCGGCGCGGGAACGGGCGGTCGGACAGCTGCGGCTGGCGGATCAGATCGGGGCGAGGTGCTGTGTGAATGTGGCCGGCACTTACGGTGGTCCGGTCTGGGACGGAGGCTACAGGGAGAATTTTTCCGGGAAAGCCTGGGATATGCTGGTCGAATATACGCGCGGCCTCATCGACGAAGTGCGTCCGGCCAGGACAAAGTACAGCATTGAGCCGATGCCGTGGATGTATCCGACAGGGCCGGACGAATACCGCAGGCTTTTTGCGGAAGTGGACCGCCAGGCTTTCGGCGTCCATCTGGACGTTGTGAATATGATCAACTGTCCGGAGCGCTATTTCTTCTGCGACGATTTTCTGGAGGAATGCTTTGAGAAGCTCGGCAGCGACATCTGCAGCTGTCATCTGAAGGACATCCGGCTGAGCAGCGAGCTGACGCTTCGGCTGGAGGAGACGTTCTGCGGAAACGGGATCCTGAACATAGAAAAGTACGTTTCTCTGATTGACCGGTATGATCCGGATACGCCGCTGATCATCGAGCATTTGTCGGCGGACGAGGAGTACGTACAGAGCCTTCGCTATGTGCAGGACAGGCTGAAAAAGGCAGGCATAGGCGAAGGGCAGGAGCGGTGTGAAAAATAGGACGCCGAAACCGGGTAACAAAGGAAACTGAGAAGCCGGAACAGCGCAATGCGAGAAAAAACGGCGGATATGGAGGCTATGATGGAACAGCAAGATCGTAAAAATACAACCGAATATGTGATCCAAAGTACGAGGGAATATCTTGATTCCATTTTTGTGGAGGAGCGCCTGATCGACTCCGGCGTTCCATCCCTTGAGATGGAGCTTTTCGGCGAGACATTTTCCTCTCCGATCATGACTCCGGCGTTTTCACATATGAAGAACTGCGCGCCGGGGCAGCAGGACGGCATGATCGAGTATTCAAAGGCTATGAAGGAGCTGAATCAGGTCAACTGGATCGGGATGGGCGAGAACGATGAATTCGAGCGTGTCGCGCAGACCGGCGCGAGGACGGTCAAGATCGTCAAGCCTTACGCCGACCGGGCTAAGATTTTCGACCAGATCGCTTTCGCGGAGGCACACGGCGCACTGGCAGTCGGCATAGATATCGATCACAGCTTTTCGAACGACGGCAGATATGACGTGGTTGTGGGCGAAAAGATGACCGGCCAGTCCTCACAGGACATTGCGGAGCTTGTGCGCTCGACAAAGCTCCCGTTTATCGTGAAGGGCGTGCTGAGCGTGAGCGACGCTGAGAAATGCGCTGACTGCGGCGTGGCGGGAATCGTCGTCAGCCATCATCACGGCCGCATGCCGTACGCGATTCCGCCGCTTATGGTTCTGCCGGACATCGCGGAGGCCGTGGGCGGTTCGATGAAGATCTTTGTGGACTGCTGCATGGACACCGGTTCGGACGCGTTCAAAGCGCTCGCGCTCGGGGCGGACGCCGTCTGCGTAGGGCGCGCGATGATGCCGGCTCTGCAGCAGGACGGCTGCAAGGGCGTTGTGGATTATGTCACAAAAATGAACGATGAGCTCCGCATGATGATGGCGTTCACCGGTTTTCGGAAAACGACGGAGATAGAGGACAGCGTGCTGTGGATGAAATCTTGAGACCGACATTTGCTTTTTTCTTTAACAGTATATTGCTGGGCGTGGGTCTTGCTATGGACGCGTTTTCCGTTTCGCTCGCCAACGGGCTGAACGAACCGCAGATGAAGCGCTCCAGGATGGCCGGCGTGGCGGGAGTCTTTTCCGTATTTCAGTTTGCGATGCCGCTGACCGGCTGGTTCTGCGTATCATCGATCGCCAGGTATTTCCGGGTGTTCGAGAAATTCATTCCCTGGATCGCGCTGGGCCTTCTGGGGTACATAGGCGGAGAGATGCTGTATTCGGGCATTCGCCGCAAGGAGTCCGGGGACGAGGCGGCGGCAGGGTTTTCCGCGCTGCTCGTGCAGGGACTGGCCACCTCGATCGACGCGCTGTCCGTCGGGTTCACGATCGCCGATTACCGGCTGCCGGAGGCGCTGCTCGCGAGCGTTCTGATCGGCGTCGTCACCTTCTTTATCTGCTTTGCGGGACTTGCGATCGGGAAGAAGGCCGGCACGAAGCTCGCCGGGAAGGCCGGGATCCTGGGCGGCGTGATCCTGATCGTGATCGGGATCGAGATCTTTGTTTCGAGCGGGGTTGTTTGAATTGAGAAAGATCAACAGAAAATTTGTAAAGAGATTGGCTAAATTCGAAGTTTGATCCAACATGCTCAAAGGCTTCCTGTGACGGATGAGTGGGAGAAAAAGATGATATTTTCTGGAAAAACCGTGTCTGAGGGCGTTGCGCTCGGACGAATTGAATTTTATCGGAAAAAGGATGCCGACGTGATCCGGGCGCAGGTCGACGATACGGAAGCCGAGATCGCGCGTTTTGAACAGGCTAAGGAGGATGCGAAGCGGGAGATCGCGAAGATTTATGAAAAGGCGCTTGCAGAGATGGGAGAGGCCGGCGCGGCGATCTTCGAGGTGCATCAGATGCTGCTGGACGATCTGAACTTCGTGGATGCCGTCACGGAGCTCATAGAGAAGGAGAAGGTCAGCGCGGAGTACGCGGTAAAAGCGACGTGCGATCATTTTTCCGCGATGTTTGAGGTGATGGACAACGAGTATATGCAGGCGCGGGCGGCGGATGTGCGGGACATCGGCAGCCAGGTGATCGCTAAGCTGCGGGAGACGGTGCAGGCGGCGCACGGCGAGAAGAGGACTGTGGCGGAGAAATGTGTCAGGAAGCAGGCGGCGTACGGCAGTGGGAGGCCCGAAGCAACAGGGGGAAGCGCCGAAGAACAGGCGGCGTACGATGACGAAAAAAAATCAGCGACGGTAACGGCGGAAGAGAGTGCCGGGGAGCCGCCTGTGTGTGCCAATAGCGAGCCGGTGATCCTGGCGGCGGATGAGCTGGCTCCGTCCGAGCTGGCCCGGTTTGACAGATCCCGGATCCTTGCTCTGGTGACGCGCAGCGACTCCGTGAATTCCCACACGGCGATCCTTGCCCGGACGATGAAGCTTCCGGCGCTTACCGGTGTGGAATTCGGCGACAATTTCGGCGGACGGATGCAGTCCGATGAGCGTCGGAAATTTGATGAGCAAACGTGGCTCGACAGCGGGACAGGCCTTGGCGGACACATGGCGATCGTGGACGGATCTGCCGGTGTGCTGATCGTCGATCCGGACGAGGCGACGCTGGAGAAATATCGGGCAAAGCAGAAAGAGGAAACGCAGCGGGAGCGTCTTTTATCTGAACTCAGGGACAAGGAAACCGTCACGAGGGACGGCAGGAGGATCCGCCTTTGTGCGAACATCGGCGGTGTGGACGACGCGGACGCCGCGCTGCGTGACGGCGCCGATGGGATCGGTCTGTTCCGCACGGAATTCCTGTATCTCGGGGCGGATGATTTCCCGGGTGAGGAGGAGCAGTTCGAGGCATACCGTGTCGTCGCGGAGAAGATGGATGGGAGAAAGGTCATCATTCGCACGCTCGACATCGGCGCGGACAAGCGCGCGGATTATTTTCATCTGCCGCACGAGGCAAACCCGGCGCTGGGTCTCAGAGGCATCCGCGTCAGCCTGGAGCGGCCGGACATCTTCAAGATACAGCTGCGCGCGATCCTGCGGGCAAGCTGTTACGGGAATGTGGCTGTCATGTACCCGATGATCATCTCCGTGGACGAGGTAAGGCGCGCGAAACAGATCACGGAAGAGGTCAGGAAGGAGCTGGACGCGCAGAATATTCCACATGGCGAGGTGGAACAGGGGATTATGATCGAGACGCCCGCCGCGGTGTGGCTGTCAAAGGAGCTGGCGGGGGAGGTTGATTTCTTCTCAATCGGAACCAACGATCTGACGCAGTATATGCTCGCGGCCGACCGTCAGGATCCGGGGCTGGACGCCTTTTACGATCCGTGTCATCCGGCGGTGCTTGGCGCCGTCCGAGCGGTCGTGGAGAATGCGCATAAGAGCGGCATATGGGCAGGGATCTGTGGAGAGTTGGCCGCGGATACATCGTTTACGGAGGAATTTCTGCGCATGGGCGTGGACGAGCTGTCTGTCGCTCCGGCACATATTCTTGACGTCCGCGCGGCGGTGCGGGCATGTACACTCTAAATTTTTCTGATGCCTGCAGGACAGAAGTCACAGAAAGGCTTTCGGATTAAGCTCTCCAATGTGTTTGACAGAAGCCCCGTTTTCGGCTATGATTGATTCCGACGAAAATTTTGAAAAGAGTGAGATGAAATAAATGGCTTCTTTTACCGAAAAGGCGATTCGGGAGTCGTTCCTGAAGCTTCTGATGGAGCGGCCGCTCGCGCAGATTACTGTGAAGGATATCGTGTCCGACTGCGGCGTGAACCGGAACACGTTTTACTATCATTTCGAGGACATTCCGGAGCTGCTGGAGAAGATCATCATGGAGGATTTTGAGGGGGTCATCCGCGAATATCCGACGGTGGAGAAGATCGAGGACTGTCTGGACGCCGTGATCGGGCGCGCGCTTCAGAAAAGACAGGCCGTCTTACATATTTATAATTCGGTCAACCGGGAGATTTACGAGCAGTATCTCTGGAAAGTCTGCGACTATGCGGCCGACGCCTACGTGACGGCGATCGTGGGCGGCCGGAAGATCCGAAAGAGCGATCTTGCGGTGATCAAGGAGTATCTCGCGAGCCTGTGTTTCGGTATCGTGTCGGGGTGGCTGCGGAAAGGCATGCACGAGGATATCCGCGCCATGCTGGACCGCATGTGTGAGATCAAAAAGGGAATGGTGGAGGAGATGTTCTCCCGCTGCGAGGAAGTTTAAATTTAGACATTACATGGCTCCGTGCCCAAAAATCAGGCACGGGGCTTTTTCTGTCTGTGCAAAATGCGGCGGGACGCGGATATAATGGCAACAGATTAGAAAAGAAAAAGGAGGTCTTGCTTTATGAAGATGCGTTCTGTGGCGCCCATGAGGATCGCGAAGATCGGGTACATCGTGATGTCCGTTCTGCTCTGCATCGCGGGCGGGCTGTTTATCGCGATGCCGGAGGTGTCCGTGGCCGGGATCGGAATTTTCGTCGGCGCGGCGATGGCGGCTTTCGGAGTGATCAAGCTGATCGGCTATTTTTCGAAGGATCTGTACCGGCTGGCGTTCCAGTACGACCTGGAATTCGGCATCCTGCTGATCATTCTGGGACTGGTGGTGCTGTTCCGCCCGGACAACTTTATGAACTTCATCTGCATCGTGATCGGCGTTGTGATCTTGCTGGACGGCTTGTTCAAGATTCAGATCGCGATGGATTCCAGACAGTTTGGGATCGGGGGCTGGTGGTTCGTACTGGCGATGGCGATTCTCACGGGAATAGTCGGGGCGGCGCTCATATTCGACTCCGCGCGGGGCGCAGAGATCCTGACGGTGCTGCTCGGCATTTCGCTTCTGTCCGAGGGGATCCTGAATCTGTACACAGTGATCAGCACCGTCCGGATCATCCGAAACCAGAAGCCGGACACGATTGAGGCCGAATTTTATGAGGAAAAAGGAGTGTGGAGGTAATGAGTTTTTCAAAAGCGGTCGTGAAGTACCGTGTTCCTGTTCTGATCATCGCGCTGCTTTTGCTGATCCCGTCGGTGTTCGGGATCGCGGGTACGCGGATCAACTATGACATGCTCAACTACCTGCCGGAGGATATGGAGACCGTGATCGGGCAGGAGGAGCTGATGCAAGAATTTGGCAAGGGAGCGTTCTCCTTTGTCATTGTCGAGGATATGCCGGCGAAGAATGTGTCGGCTCTGAAGGAAAAGATCGAGCAGGTCGACCATGTGGAATCGGTGCTCTGGTATGATTCCATCGCGGACCTTTCGGTTCCGATGGAGATTCTTCCCGAGAAGATCTATGGGGAGTTCAACACGGACAACGCCACGATGATGGCGGTGTTCTTCGACACATCGACGTCTTCCGATGTCACGATGGACGCGATCCGGGAGATCCGGAAAATCACGGGAGAACAGTGCTTTGTCTCCGGACTGTCGGCGCTGGTGACCGACCTCAAGGATCTGTGCGAAAAGGAGGAACCGATCTACGTCGGGATCGCGGTGCTGATGGCCTGCGTCGCCATGCTGATCTTCCTGGACAGCTGGCTGATCCCGTTCGTGTTTCTCGCGAGCATCGGCATGATGATCGTGCTCAACCTCGGGAGCAACTATTTCCTTGGAGAGATCTCCTACATCACGAAAGCGCTCTCGGCAGTCCTGCAGCTCGCGGTCACAATGGATTACTCGATCTTCCTGTGGCATAGCTACAACGAGCAGCGCACGAAGACGAAGGATAAGAACGATGCGATGGCGGTCGCGATCAAGGAGACCCTGACTTCTGTTGTAGGGAGCTCGATCACGACGATCGCCGGATTCATCGCGCTGTGCTTCATGACCTTCACGATGGGCCGCGACCTCGGTATCGTCATGGCGAAGGGCGTCCTGCTGGGCGTGATCGGCAGCGTAACTGTCCTGCCTGCGCTGATCCTCGTTTTCGACAAACCGCTGCAGAAGACCAGGCATAGATCCCTGCTTCCGGATATGAGCGGTTTTTCGAAGGGCGTCGTGCGGATCTTCCCGGTATTTCTGATCGTCTTTGTCCTGCTGATCCCGCCGGCGTTCTACGGCTACAGCAAGACGAACGACGAGGTGTATTACGACATGGGTAAGTGTCTGCCGGAGGGCATCCCGTACGTAACCGCGAACCGCAAGCTCTCGGAGGATTTTGACATCGCCTCCACGCACATGCTGCTGGTCGACGCGAGCCTGTCCGCGAAGTCCGTCCGCGAGATGACGGCGGAGATGGAGCAGGTGGACGGCGTCAAGTATGTGCTCGGCCTTGAGTCCGTGCTCGGGCCCCGCGTGCCGGAGGAGATCTTGCCGGATTCGCTCACGCAGATGCTCAAGAGCGGCAAGTGGGAACTGCTGCTGATCAACTCAGAATATAAGCCGGCGAGCGACGCGGTGGGCGTCCAGATCGAGAAACTCAATGAGATCCTGAAGCGCTACGACGAGGGCGGCATGCTGATCGGCGAGGCGCCGTGCATGAAGGATATGATCGATACGACCGCCCATGATTTCCAGGTGGTAAACGCGGTTTCCATCCTCGCGATCTTCGTGATCATCATGTTGGTGGAGCGCAGCCTGTCCCTACCGTTTATCCTGATCGCGGTGATTGAGCTGGCGATCTTCATCAACCTCGGGCTGCCGCATTATCTCGGGCAGAGCCTGCCGTTCATCGCGCCGATCTGCATCAGCACGATCCAGCTCGGCGCGACGGTGGACTACGCGATCCTGATGACGACGCGCTACAAGCAGGAGCGGATGCGCGGGAACAAGAAAAAGGACGCGGTGCGGATCGCGCTCGCCGCGTCGATCCCGTCCGTCATCGTATCCGGCATGGGCCTGTTCGCCGCGACGTTCGGCGTAGCGGTTTACTCGGACATCGACATCATCGGCTCCATGTGTATGCTGATGGCGCGGGGCGCGATCATCAGTATGCTGGCGGTCATCCTGATCCTGCCGGCGCTGCTCACCTTGTGTGACAAACTGATCTGCGCCACGACGATGGGGATGCGCCGGAATCATTCCGCGTAGTTGCTGTGGATGGGATGACTTGATTCCATCGACATGGTTCAATATAGATGATTAGAAAATCGTAGACAGGAGGATTTCTGAAAATGAAAAAATATGGAAAGATTGCCGTGGCGCTTTCACTCAGCGCGGCATTGGCGGGAACTGGCGTTGCGACAGGGGTTTACGCGGCAGAGCAAGACGCGCAAGGCAGTGCAGAGACAGGGATTATCAAGGATGAGATGGTTTACGTGCTGGCCGGGGCGGACGGCTCCGTGCAGAAGATCATCGTCAGCGACTGGCTGAAAAATATTCCGGGCAGCGAGACGATCAATGACAGATCGGAATTGATCGATATAGAGAACGTCAAAGGGGAGGAGAGCTTCACGGCGGGCGAGGACAATGTGCTCGTGTGGGATGCTCAGGGCAGCGATATCTACTACCAGGGAACCACGGACAAGGAGCTCCCGGTGGAGGTCGCGATCTCTTACAAGCTGGATGGCGAGAGCATCTCTCCGGAGGAGCTTGCAGGGAAGAGCGGCAAGCTGACGATCCGTTTTGACTACACGAACAAACAGTATGAGGAAGTGGAGATCGACGGAGAGAAGGAAAAGATTTATGTGCCGTTTGCCATGCTGACTGGAGCGCTGTTTGATGATAACACATTGACGAATGTAGAAGTGACGAACGGAAAGCTGGTCGGCGACGGCGCGCACACGATCGCGGTCGGAGTCGCCTTCCCGGGACTGCAGGAGGATCTGGGGATTTCGGAGGAGAAATTCGAGATTCCGGATTACGTGGAGATCACGGGCGACGCGGAGAATTTCGAGCCGGGTATGACCGTTACGGTCGCGTCGAACGAGCTTGTTAACGCTTTGGTGAACGAGGCGGATATCGATGAGGCTGAGATTAAGGAAACCCTGGAGGAATCCGTCGGAGAGCTTCTGGGCGCGATGGATCAGCTGGAGAGCGGAGCAGGCTCCCTGGCGACGGGCGCAGGCGATCTGGATACCGGAGCTGCCTCGCTGCAGGAGGGCGTGGCACAGCTGAGCGACGGTCTGAGTGAGCTTGCCGGCAGCAACGATTCGCTGAACGAGGGCGCGAAGCAGGTGTTTGAGACCCTGCTGTCGACCGCGAACGAGCAGATTGCCGCGTCGGGACTGGATGTGCCGGAGCTGACGATCGAGAATTACGCGGAGACGCTGGACGGAGTGATCGTGACGCTGAATGCGGATGTGAAGCTCGGCCAGGCGCTCGGAGCCGTGATGGGAACAGGCACAGAGCAGGTAGATGCCGCACAGGCAGAGACAGCCGGAGAAAATGAAGCGCAAACAGGCGCAGCGGGCATGACAGATGCAGCAGGAATGCAGGCGAAGCTGGCGGAGGCGCAGGCAGGCATAGAAGCGCTGACGGAGCTGAAGGCGTCTCTGGACAGCTACAACACGTTCTATCTCGGACTGCAGTCCTATACGGAGGGAGTCGCGAAGTCGGCCGAGGGAGCCGGTGATCTGAAGACCGGAGCAGACAGTCTGAAGGATGGAGCGGATCAGCTGAGCGCCGGGGCAACGCAGCTGTACGACGGGATCCTGGCACTGACCGGCGGTGAGAAGTCTCAGAACGAGAATCCGACGGAGGATGCTGCGGCCGCACAGACGGATGCAGAGGCATCGGATGAGAGTCAGGGCATCAAAGAACTGATCGCGACGGCGAGCGAGGATCTCGACGGACTCACGGCAAGACTGCTCGCGATGAAAGAAGTCTCGGAGAACTATCAGTCCTTCGCAGGAATCGATGAGTCGATGAGCGGACAGGTGAGATTTATTTACCGGACGGACTCCGTGAATCTTTCTGAGTAGTGGATTGAGACATATGCTGCCTTTTTCAGCCTGAGTTTTTCCGATTGCAGTGTGTAGTCGTCTCAGTTTGATATGATTTACCCGGCATACTGCCTTTTGATGCGTGCCATCCGGACATAATAGCTGGGCAGCAGTACGGCATCCGCGCCCGCCCACGCGAGCACTTCTGCCCAGAACAGTCCCTCATTGCCGATCAGCCTTGGCAGGATGAGGATTGACAGCGTGCGCATGACAAATTCCGCCCCACCCGACACCATCGGCATGACCGTGTCGCCGAGCCCTTGCAGGGAAGAGCGGTAAATGTGAAGAAAATATAGTACCGGCAAGAAGGCCGCCATGATGCAGAGATAGTGATAGGCGATCTCGATCGTGGCGGCCGTGTCTTTGGGGTCGCCCGAGATAAAAGCGCTGACGATCTGCCTGCCAAACAGGAACATGGCCGTGCTGATGAGAGCCGCGGTCGCGGCGCCCACCACAGCGCCTGTGTGGACGCCCTTGTGGATCCGCCGGATTTTGGCTGCGCCGTAATTTTGCCCAACGTAGGTCGTGAGCGCGAAACCGTAGGAGATCGCGGCGATCTCAAGAATCCCATAGAGCTTGTTCGTTGCCGTGAAACCGGCGATGTACAGGACGCCGAAGCCGTTGATCACAAACTGAACGACGAGTCCGCCGACCGAGATGATCAGATTCTGGAACGCGAACGGCATGGCAAGCTTCAGAAGCGTGGCGGCGAGCCCTCTGTCAAGGCCGCGCTCCGCTTCTGATGTCCGTATCACGTCAATTTTGCGCAGCGAGCGGTAACAGATCACCGCCGACAGAAGCTGTCCGATCAGCGTGGCGGCGGCTGCGCCCGCGACGCCCCAGTGAAAGACGATCACAAACAGAAGGTCGAGGACGATATTGCAGAGTGAGGCGACGATCATAGCGTACAGGGGCGTCCGGCTGTCGCCGAGGGCGCGCAGGACGGAGGCCAGAAAGTTGTACGCCATGACGATCGGGACGCCCGCGAAGATCACGCTCAGGTACGTCACGGTGATCGGAAAGATCTCGGCCGGCGTGTTCAGCAGGCGCAGGATCGGCCGCAGCGCCGCGAACGCAAAGCAGAAAACGCCCGCCGCGCACAGGATCGAAAGCTTCAGCGATGTAGCGTAGGTTCTCTTGAGCCTTTCCGTATCGTTTGCGCCGAAATCCTGCGCGAGACGGATGGAAAAGCCCTGCGCGAAGCCCTGGATCAGGCTCAGGACGAGCCAGTTGAGCCATTCCCCGTTGCCGACGGCGGCCAGCGCGTCAAGCCCGAGCACCTTGCCGACGACCATCGAGTCCACCAGCGTATAGAGCTGCTGGAAAACATTGCCGACCATCAGCGGCAGCGCAAAAGAAAAAAGAATCCTCAGCGGGGAGCCGGAGGTCATGTTTTTTACTGATGCCATAGGATCAACTCCTTCAAATGTGGAGCTATTATACAAGCATGTTTCCTAAAATGCAAGAATATCTTAAAAAGCCATTCTGAGAGCAGTATATTTTTGAAAGATTGAGAAAACGCTAATAAAAGAAACATTTATTTTGATTTCAGTTGACAAGTCAAAATAAAGGAGACATAATATAAGCGTTATTACAATTTGGAGGTGTGCGTATGGGAAGAGCCGGTGAATATATTAAAAACTTAAGTGGAGAGATGGCGTACCAGTCTTTTCGTCCTGCTCCATTGCCACCGGCGCTGAATATGGACGAGGAGATGATTCAGACGCTGGTACAGGCAGCCAAAGCCCTGACGGCACTCGATACATTATCCTCAAATATCCCTGACATGAATCTGTTCGTATCCATGTACGTTCGCAAGGAGGCGTTGCTTTCTTCGCAAATTGAAGGAACGCAGGCGACGCTGGAAGATGTGCTGGATCCTCTGATCGAAAAAAACGCCAATCAGAATGTTGCAGATGTGATTAACTACATCCGCGCTACGGAGTATGCGTTGAACCGCTTGAACACACTGCCGCTATGTAACCGGTTGATCAAGGAGACACACGCGGTTCTGATGGAAGGCGTGCGTGGGCAGGAAAAAAGTCCGGGAGAGTTCCGGACTTCCCAGAACTGGATCGGCGCGGCAGGGAGCACGTTGAAAACAGCCAGATATATCCCGCCCCGACCGGAGGATATGGTGGATGCCATGTCGGATCTGGAGAAATATATCCATGCGGAAGACCCGCTGGATGTGCTGATCCAGGCGGCTTTGATCCATTATCAGTTTGAGACGATCCATCCTTTCCTGGACGGGAACGGCCGTGTAGGAAGGCTGCTGATCACCTTGTTTTTGATGGAACGGGGTGCTTTGCATTTGCCTGCCTTGTATATCTCGTTTTACCTGAAGAAGAATCGGATTGAGTACTATGATCGGATGAGCGAAGTGCGCAGCAAGGATAATTACGAACAGTGGGTCAAATTCTTTCTGCGGGCGGTGCAGTCTTCGGCGGAGGACGCTTCGGAGACTATTCGGGAGTTGGCTTTGCTGCATGACCGAAGTATGGCGGTGATCAACGGAATGGGTCGAGCCGCAAAGACGGTAAAAGCGCTGTTCGCTTATCTGGAGCAGAATCCGATTATCGACATTCGAAAGACTGCCGGAGCGCTGGGATTGTCATTCAGTACGGTATCAGGTGCAGTGAAACGACTGGAGGAAAAAGGAATCCTGATTCAAACAAACAACGTCAGCAGAAATCGGGTATTTGCCTATCAGGAATATCTGGACATTCTGCGGAAGGATACGTAATAACTATGGTATACTCAACAATATTTTTTGTTTTGCTTCATCGGATTCTTTGGCGGCATGGAACTTATTATCACATGATTTGAAAAAGTAAATCTGTTTGTGCGCATTGGGAGGTAGAATATGATAGCAGGAAATATATTTTTAATAATGGGGCTGATCTTGTTGTTGGTGGGTATCATTTTTGTCATTTGTTGGAGACATCTTGCCCGATATTCAGGAGAGACGACAGGAGTGATCATAGATATCACATGGGAAGGATATCAGTATAATAAGCGGGCAGAAGAGGAGGATGCAGATCCCAGGGGAGATCGTAAGCTTCGGGTTCAAACGAATGTGAACACCGGACATTCCGTCGGAAATCTCGGCGGAAACAATACTATGTATGCGCCTGTCTTTCAATATGCTGTGGAGGGAAGGACGTATTCCAGAGCCAGCGGGTTGTCCTATAACAAAGGACTTGCTCAAAAGAAGCTGGGGAAAACAGTGCCAGTATATTACGATGTGAATAACCCCCAAAAGGCCTCCTTATCGAATGGGAAAGGATATAAGATGCTTGGACTGGGCTTTTCCACAGGAGGTATACTATTTTGTATCATTGGTTTTGTGCTGATCATAGCGGATCGTATGTATCTGATTTAGTCAGCCTTTTTTCAATTTTAGTCAAAATGTGTAAGAAGAAAAATAGGTTGAATTAATAAAAAGCAGATTTTGATGCTTCATTTTCAGTTAGTTAAGGCATATGGAGGCAGTGACGGAATCAGAGATGAAAACTTGCTCGAATCTGCTTTAGAAAGCCCATTTCAATCCTTGCTTGAAACTTTTTTGAAACTCTAGTATACATGTTAGTAGAAAGGATGTGTGTCTATGGCAGAATATACAACAAAGCAGTTTATTAAGATGTAAGCACAAAATTTGACCGAATGAAAATATAGAATCTGACCGAATGAAAATATAGAATCTGACCGAATGAAAATCTGGAATTTGACCGAATGACCTTGCTGCCGGCGGCGGCATACCGCCAGCGGTTCTTTGCGTGATCTGCGGGATGTCAAACGCCGCTTATGTGCGGCCGGACGGAGTGTTTATCGTTCCGATAACAGCGCTGAAAAATCAGAGATGTTTTATTAGGAGACGTCAGATATGTACTTAAATGATCTGCTCAAAAGTTTTGTCACACAAAGTCAAAAAGTATTAGGAGATAATCTGACCGGGATTTATCTTCATGGCTCTGCTGTTATGGGATGCTACAATGAGAAAAAGAGTGATATTGATCTGTTAGTTGTTGTTGAGGAAGCTATTCCAAACAGCATAAAACATCGCTTCATGGATATGGTTGTGGCACTAAATACCTATGCTCCTCCAAAGGGAATCGAATTAAGCATTGTGAAAAGAGGGGTATGCAATCCGTTTGTTTATCCGACACCTTTCGAATTGCACTTTTCTATTGCACATTTAGAATGGTATAAAACGGATCCTTTCGATTATATTGAGAAAATGAAGGGAACAGATAAAGATCTGGCAGCTCACTTTACGATTATTTATCACAGGGGAAAATGTCTTTATGGAAGCGATATCAAAGATGTCTTTGGAGCAGTCAGTGAAGAAGATTACTTTGATAGTATCTGGAATGATATTAAGGAAGCCGAAACGGAAATAATGGATAATCCCACTTACATTATTCTGAACTTATGCAGAGTATTAGCGTATAAAAAGGAAGAACTTATCCTGTCAAAACAGGAAGGCGGTAAATGGGGAATATGCAATGTCCCTGAAAAGTATCGAACTTTAATAGTACAGGCGTTGGATGAATATTTGTCAGACAAGTCAACAGAATGGGATGAAAAGAATGCCCATGAATATGCTGCATATATGATAACACAGATAAGGAATTAAATAAATTCAACGAAAAAGTGTCTGCAAAAGCATTGTCAGATTTGCGTGAATCTGTAGATTGGAACAGGATGTAAAGAGGAGGGGTGGCGCAATGAAATTGGCTGATATATCGCACGGCCCGAAGTGGATTCTATGGGCTGCGCTTCTTGTACTGGCGATCATTTCCATCGTTTTAATTTCAGGTCACGGAAGCTGGCTTGTCAGCGGTTATAATACAGCGCCAAAAAAGGAAAAGTACGACGCAAAGAAATTATGCCGGGTAACCGGAAGCGGCCTGGGAGTGATTGTTATACTCATCTTTATTATGGGTGTATTTGAAAATGTGCTTCCGGCCAATTTTGTATATATTGCAGTTGGAATCATATTTGCGGATGCGATTGGAATTGTGATTGCCTGCAATACCATTTGCAAAAAGAAATGATCAGAGCAATAAATGAAAGATTATATTGACTTTTATACGGTAAATATATTATGATTTCCGTATGAAAGTTGGTGATAAATTTGAAGAGAGAAATGATTGAAAGGATGCTCGCAGAAAATAATGGAGTTCTGAAAACATCAGAGGTTGTGGCTGCGGGTATTTCAAAAGAATATTTTTATCAATATGCGAAAAAAGCGGGACTTGAGAAGATTGCCCATGGCCTTTATGTTTCTCCTGATGTATGGCCGGATGAAATGTACCTGTTACAGACCCAGATTCCTCAAGTGGTGTATTCCCATGAAACTGCGCTGTATCTGCATGGACTTGCGGAAAAAGAACCCATTCCTTTGACGGTAACGGTAGATGCGAAATATAATAGCCAAATGCTGGTCAAGAAAGGTGTTCGCGTTATTTATGTAAAAAAGGAATGGCATGAACTGGGGTTGTGCGATATGACATCGCCGGGTGGATACCAGGTCGTTACTTACGACATGGAGCGTACCATTTGCGACATCATTCGTAAACGGTCGGAAATGGATGCCTCTGTTTTCAACTATACATTGATAGAATATATGCGGCGCAAAGATAAAAATTTATCCCGGCTTATGGCGTATGCGGAAAAGATGCGATTGGAAAAGCGGATCAGAGAAACTATGGGGGTGCTGTTTTAATGATTAAATCTTCAAGACAGTTAAAAGATCTGGTCCGGAATATAGCGAAAGGCGATAGTGGGAAATCGCAGCTGCTCATTCGTAATTATGCGATGGAGCGCTTTTTGGAGCGCATTGTCTTATCAAAATACAAAGACAATTTTGTATTAAAGGGAGGTATGCTCGTTTCCGCGATGGCAGGACTTGATAACAGGTCCACAATGGATCTTGACACTACGGTCAAAAATCTGCCTCTTGATTTGGATACAGCCCGGGAAATTGTAACAGAAATCATTGCAGTACCATTAGAAGATTATGTTCGATTTGAGATCAGAGAAGTTTCCGTTATTATGGATGAGGCAGAGTATGGCGGGGTACGCATTTCGCTTGACACTTTCCTTGACACCATGCGCATTCCATGGAAAATTGATATTTCAACAGGGGATGCGATAACGCCTTCCGAGATTTCTTACCAGTACAAGCTGATGTTTGAACAGCGAACCATTTGTTTGTGGGCATATTCTCTTGAAAATGTGCTTGCGGAAAAAATTGAAACGATATTGGTACGGGCAACATTTAATACGCGCCTGAGGGATTTTTACGATATACACATTCTACAAAACATAGGCAGACAGGTTGATACTACCACTCTTTTTACTGCGCTTACTGCAACTTGCCAAAGGCGTAATAGTGAATATGTTTTGTTAGATTATAACCATATTTTGCCCCAGATTGAGAAAAATCATACCATGCGTGAGCTGTGGCAAAATTTTCAGAAGAAAAATAGTTATGCGGCAGGTATTACATGGGAAACGGTCATGCAGTCGGTCTGTTCTATCTGTAAAGCTTGCCTGGTCTTGCATGCAGAGCAGAGTGCTATAGTGGGGAGGTAAAACCTATATGAAAAGGTATCAGCAGAAAAATGTATCTGATATCAATCTGGAGGATTATCTGAGCGAATATGAGGAGCCTCAGGCCACGGCCGACGATATGTTTTTTGATTGCGGCCGCAGGAAGGAATCCCTAAACGGCATCTGGCATTACGCAGTCGACCAATACGATACCTGTCTCCGTCAGCATTGGTTTGAGGAGCGGTATCAGGACGGGAACGGCTTCACATTACCGGTAGATTATTCCTTCGATGAATGGCCGACTATGAATCTGCCCTGCTGCTGGAACACAGAGAAGGAAATGTTCCTGCTCTATGAAGGCAGCATGGTCTTTACGCGCACATTCCGCTACGCAGCCATGAAAACGGATCCTGCCGGGGCAAAGGAACGCGTATTCTTAAAGATCGGCGCGGCCAATTACATCTGCCGGGTATTTCTGAACAGGCAATACATCGGCATGCACCAGGGCGGCTCGACACCGGCGTATTTCGAAGTGACCGATGCGCTGCAGACGGAGAACCGGATTCTGATTCAGGTTGACAGTACCCGACGCCCGGAACAGGTGCCTACAGAGAATACAGACTGGTTCAATTACGGCGGGATCTACCGGGATATCGAACTGATCCGGGTGCCGGCCACATACATAAAGCGATTCCGGATAGCGCTGGTGCCGGACGGAACATTCTCGAAGATTCAGGCGCGCGTACAGCTTTCGGATGCCGGGAACATACAATCCGCGAAAATGCTGGGCGCTGCGCCATCATCTGCTGAGCTGCGCATTCCGGAGCTTAATATCTGCGTGAAGATCCCGCTCTCGGACGGCTGTGGCGAGCTTGTGATCGACGCTGCGCCGGAATTATGGTCGCCGGAAAATCCCCGGCTCTACGACGTGTTTCTCACCTGCGGCGAGGACGCTGTCAGCGACACCGTAGGTTTCCGGGAGATCCGCGTCCGGGGACGCGATATTCTCTTAAACGGCTGTCCCATTTACCTTCGCGGCATCAGCAGTCACGAAGAGAGCGTTGCCCACGGCAAGGCGCTCACCGATGAAGAACGTCTGGAGACCATTCGTCTGGCCAAAGAGATGAATTGCAACTTTATGCGCCTGGCCCATTATCCCCATGACGAGCGTATGGCGCAGCTGGCCGATCGGGAGGGGATTCTTCTCTGGGAGGAGATACCGGTCTACTGGGCAATTCGTTTCGCCCGCGAGGCAACCTATGAGGATGCGGAGAACCAGCTGAAGGAATTAATTTACCGTGACTGGAACCGCGCCAGTGTGATCATCTGGTCTGTCGGGAATGAGAACGCAGACTCCGACGAACGACTTGCATTTATGAAGCGTCTGGCTGACTGCGCCCATGCAGCAGACGAGACCCGTATGGTATCCGCCGTGTGCCTGGTCAGCATGGATAAGCTGGCGATCGCCGACCGTCTGGCGGAATATCTGGATATTATCGGCTTAAACGAATATTTCGGGTGGTATTCTCCCGATTTCGAGCAGCTGCCTCAGCTTTTCGCCAACAGCGATCCGTCAAAGCCGGTGATTATCACAGAATTCGGCGCGGATGCTATGCCGGAACATCACGGAACCATTCAGGACAAAGGCACCGAAGAATATCAGGCCTATGTCTATGAGCGGCAGGCCGAGACCCTGCGGAATATCGCTTACGTGAAAGGAACGACTCCATGGATTCTGTACGATTTTCGCTGCCCGCGGCGCACCAATGTGATTCAGGGCTACTATAACCGCAAGGGACTCCTCTCCCCGGATAGGAAGTACAAGAAACCGGCGTTTTATGTATTACAGAAATATTATCAGGAATTATAAAGCATTAATAGCTGAAGCTGTTTTATGAAAAAGGAGGAAGAACGATGAGAAAGAGGCTGCTTGGCAAGACTGGATTAATGGTGAGCGAGATCGGATTCGGCGGCGAATGGCTGGAGCGACATCCGGAGGAGGAGTCGGTGGAGCTGATGCGCTATGCGTCCGAACAGGGGATCAATATCATCGACTGCTGGATGCCCGACCCGAAGTCCCGAAATATCATCGGGCAGGCGATTGCCGGGAACCGGGAAAATTGGTACATACAAGGGCATCTTGGCTCCACCTGGCAGGATGGCCAATACGTGCGCACCAGAGAGATGAAGTATGTGCGGCCGGCGTTTGAGGATCTGCTCGCGCGGCTCGGGACGGATTATATCGATCTGGGGATGATCCATTACGTGGATACGGTGGAGGACTGGAATGCGCTGCAGGACTCTGAGTTTATGGAATATGTAAAGGAGCTGAAGGCGAAGGGCACGATCCGCCATATCGGGATGAGCTCCCACAATCCGGAGACCGCGAAGCTGGCTGTGCGCTCGAGTCTGATTGAGATGCTCCTTTTCAGCATCAATCCGGCGTTTGACATGCTGCCTGCCGGAGAGGATTTAGACGAGCTGCTTTCCGAAGGATACCGATACGACCAGGGCCTTTCCGGAATTAATAAAGAAAGAGCGCAGCTGTATCAGCTGTGTGAAGAGCAGAATGTCGGGATCACCGTGATGAAGGGCTTTGCCGGAGGCAGATTGTTCGACGAAAAGCGCTCGCCGTTCGGGGTAAGTCTTACGCCGCTGCAGTGTATTCACTATGCGCTCACGCGCCCCGGCGTCTCCTCGGTCCTGTGCGGATACGATACCAAAGAGCAGGTCGATCAGGCCGTGCGCTATGAGAATGCCCCGGAGGAGGAAAAGGATTACGCGTCCGTGCTCGCACACGCGCCGTTTCATTCCTACAGTGGGCAGTGCACCTACTGCGGCCACTGCAAGCCGTGTGCGGCGGAGCTTGATATTGCCATGATCAACAAATATTACGATCTTGCGGCGATGCAGCCGGAGGTGCCTGCGACGATCAAGTCCCACTATATGCTGCTGGAGCACAAAGCCTCTGAGTGTATCGGCTGCCAGGAGTGCGAGTCCCGTTGTCCCTTCGGGGTTTCCGTCGCGGAGAGAATGAAGAAGACGGCGGAGCTGTTTGGCTGCTAATTTTTCTCTTTTCATTTCGAAAAGCTTGTGGTAAGATAAGAAAAAGCAGTGTTTATCGGGGATTCGTCTCTGTCGATTCAGACAATTATTCCAATAGGGCATTCGATTTTTGAGCGTGAGTTTTATAGAGGTTGTTTACAAATAAAAGATATGAAGAGGTGGGTATGAGAGAAAAGTATGAGTCACTGTCTCTGGCTGTGCTGAAGGATTTGGCGAAGGCAAGGGGCATGAAGGGTATCTCGGGAATGAAGAAGGCGGAGCTTGTGGAAGCGATGCTCGCGCAGGACGAAGTGGACAAGAAAGCGCAGGCTGCAGCACAGAAGGAGAAGGCAGACGCGGCACAGAAGGAGAAAGCGGGGGCGAAGGCCACGGCGCAGAAAGTAAAGGCGGAGCCGCAGGTGCGTGAGAGTCGTCCGGAAACGAATGCGCCGAGACAGGGCATAGAGCGTGAGAGCCGTCCGGAAGCGAATGCGCCGAGACAGGGCATAGAGCGTGAGAGCCGTCCGGAAGCAAATGCGCCGAGACAGAATACGGAGGCGAATATCCAGCGGCAGGACGGCCGCGACAAGCCGCCCACAGAGCTCTCGCAGCTTGACAGCGGGCAGGTAGCGACCGGCATTCTGGAGGTCATGCAGGACGGTTTTGGTTTCATCCGAAGCGACAATTACATGCCGGGAGAGAACGACGTGTACGTCTCCCCGTCGCAGATTCGCAAGTTCAATCTGAAGACCGGGGATATTATCTCCGGCAATACGAGGATCAAGGCGCAGCAAGAGAAATTCAGCGCGCTGCTTTACCTGAAGACGATCAACGGCAAGGTGCCTTCCGAGGCGATGAAGCGTTACAATTTTGAGGATATGACGCCGATCTTCCCGAACGAACGCCTGCGCATGGAGCGGGCTTCGCGGGCGGTGGCGATGCGTATCGTGGACCTGTTCTCCCCGATCGGCAAGGGGCAAAGAGGCATGATCGTCTCGCCGCCGAAGGCCGGTAAGACCACGCTTTTGAAGGATGTGGCGCGTTCGATTCTGGAGAACGATCCGGACATGAAGCTTTTGATCCTTTTGATCGACGAGCGTCCGGAGGAGGTCACGGATATCAAGGAGGCGATCCGCGGCGACAATGTCGAGGTCATCTATTCGACGTTTGACGAGCTGCCGGAGCACCACAAGCGTGTGTCTGAGATGGTGATCGAGCGCGCGAAGCGGCTCGTGGAGCAGAAGGAAAATGTGACGATCCTGCTCGACAGCATCACGCGCCTGGCGCGCGCATACAACCTCACGGTTCCGCCGAGCGGCAGAACCCTCTCAGGTGGCCTCGACCCGGCGGCGCTGCACATGCCGAAGCGCTTCTTCGGCGCGGCGCGTAAGATGCGCGAGGGCGGCAGCCTGACAATCCTGGCGACGGCGCTCGTGGATACGGGCAGCAAGATGGACGACGTCGTCTATGAGGAATTTAAGGGCACCGGCAACATGGAGCTTGTACTGGACCGCAAGCTCTCCGAGCGGCGCGTGTTCCCGGCCATCGATATCCCGAAATCCGGCACACGGCGCGAGGATCTCTTGCTGGACCGCGAGGAGCAGGAGGCAGTCTACATCATGCGCCGGGCGCTGAACGGCCTGAAGTCTGACGAAGCGGTTGAGAACATCCTGAACATGTTCGTGCACACACGGGACAACCGTGAGCTCGTGCAGCGGGTGCGCAGGCAGAAGTTTGTGTAAGTAAATTTTTTGGTTGCATTTTCGCCGAAAACATGCTATCATCTAAAAGCTGTTCTATAAATATGTGGAACGCGAACTGCAGGGACTTGCAGGGATAGTCCGGGAAGGCTTGCCGCGGTAGTATTCGAGCGGCATCGACCGGAAAAGGGCAGGGGCGAAGAGCGGCGGATGGGCCGTAGATATGCCGGCCGCAGTTCACGATCAAAGAAGAAGAGGTGAAGATCATGAAGGAAGGAATCCATCCGGAGTATTATCAGGCAACTGTGACATGCAACTGTGGCAACACATTCGTGACAGGTTCTACGAAGAAGGACATCCACGTGGAAATCTGCTCCAAGTGCCACTCGTTCTACACGGGTCAGCAGAAGACTGCAGCAGCCCGCGGCCGTATCGAGAGATTCAATAAGAAATACGGAATTGAATCCAAATAGTTTAGAGATCATACGGGACTGTCGTCAAGTAGAGCTCGTGAGGCACGGGCTGTTTTGCGGCAGTCTCGTTTGCATTTAAGGAGGAATTACAATGAAACCATCCGGGATAGGAGGACAGGCAGTGATCGAGGGCGTCATGATGCGCAACGGCGGCAAGTACGCGGTGGCGGTGCGGACGCCGGACAAGCAGATCGTGGTGGACGTGCAGGATTGCAAGAGCTCGAAACTCAAGCATCAGAAGTTTGTGCAGCTGCCGATCATCCGCGGCGTGGTGAATTTTGTCGATTCGCTGGTGCTCGGCATGAAGTCGCTGATGTATTCCGCGACGCTTTTTGCGGAGGAGACGGAGGAAGAGCGGGCAGAGCGTGAGGGCAAGGCGCGCAAAAAGGCGCAGGCGAAGGCACAGAAGCTTAAAGAGCAGGGCAAAGATGCCGAGGCGCAGAAGGTACTTGACAAGTGCGAGACGAAGCTGAAGAAGGAGGCCGAGAATCCTGATTCGGCCGGGGACGACGCGCTGATGACGGTGACGGTGATTTTTTCGCTTGCGTTCTCGGTAGCGCTTTTCATCCTGCTGCCGTATTTCCTGTCGCGTTTCCTGCGGAATGTGATCACGTCCGAGACGCTGATCCTGGTGGCGGAGGGCGTCGTGAAGCTGATCATTTTCTTCGGATATCTGTATCTGATCTCGCGGATGAAGGACATTCAGCGCAACTTCATGTACCACGGCGCGGAGCATAAGTGCATCAACTGCATTGAGCACGGGCTGGAGCTGAACGTGGAGAATGTGCGGGCGAGCTCGCGCGAGCACAAGCGCTGCGGCACAAGTTTTCTGTTTATCGTGATGTTTGTAAGCATCGTGTTTATCATGGTGGTAAGTATTCCTTTGTTTGCGCTGATCCATGTGCACGCGGGATTTTGGCGTGTTGTGCTGCGCCTGGCGCTGCTTCCTCTGATCGCGGGTGTGTCGTACGAGTTTATCCGGCTGGCGGGCATGAGCGACAATAAGATCGTCAATCTCCTGAGCAGGCCGGGCATGCTGCTGCAGCACATGACGACGAAGGAGCCGGACGATTCGATGATCGAGGTGGCGATCGCGTCGGTCGAGGCGGTGTTCGACTGGAGAGAATTCGAGAACCGGGAATTCGGGACGCACTACGAGCCGGTTGAGAAGAAGCCGTCCGGAGCGGAAGAGACGACTCCGGACGCTGAGCCGACAGCCGGAAAAGAGTCGGAAGCGTCGGCAAAAGCCTGAGAATATGAAGAAACCGTCGACGGAACATGAAACAGGGAAGATCAGGACAGGCGATTTGAAATTGGAATCTGGCAATTGGAAGAGGCCGGCGAGCCTGAGAGAAATGCTTCTCTATGGGGAAGAATATCTGGCGGAGCACGATGTCGCGGACGCGTCCGTGGACGCGTGGCTGCTGTTGGAGCACGTGACGGGGCTTAGCCGAGCGCAGTATCTGGCGTGTGCGATGGAACCACTGGAGGCAGTCTGTGAGAGTTTGCGGGCGGCGGAGATAGTCCAAAGATACCGGGAGCTGCTTGAACGGCGCGGAGAGCATATCCCCCTGCAGCATCTGACCGGGGAGCAGGAGTTTATGGGCTTGTCGTTTTTGGTGAATGAGCATGTGCTGATCCCGCGGCAGGATACGGAGACGCTCGTGGAAGAAGCGTTCGCGCGGCTGTGCCCGGGGATGCGTGTACTTGATCTGTGCACCGGATCCGGGTGCATTGCGGTAAGCCTCGCGAAGCTGGCGCTGGAGTATCTCGCGCGGAATGTTGCCGGTGACAGAAGAGCCGGCATGATTGTTTGCGGGAAGGATCAGGCAGAAGGTGATCCGTGGATGACAAAGCAGGATACTGGCTGTCAGAAGATTGTGGGTGTTGGACAGGAAATCTGTGTGGACGCTTCCGATATCTCGCCGGAGGCCCTTGCGGTTGCGCGGGAGAACGCGCGAAGACTGGGCGCGCAGGTGCGCTTTATAGAGAGCGATCTGTTCGCCGGGATTGAAGGAAAATATGATATGATCGTGTCGAACCCTCCGTATATCCGCACGGCGGTGATCGGGGAGCTTTCGGAGGAGGTGCGGCTGCACGAGCCGTCCCTGGCGCTTGACGGTTCGGAGGACGGACTGCATTTTTACCGGGAGATTACCCGCCAAAGTCCTGCGTATTTGTCGGACGGCGGCTGGCTGCTTTTCGAGATCGGGTACGATCAGGCGGAGGCGGTAAGTGCTCTGATGGCGAAGGCAGGTTTCGCGGCGATCAGGGTGATCCGCGATCTGGCCGGACATGACCGCGTCGCCGTCGGCAGATGGATCGGACGCGGTAAAGATTTTTTGATGCAAATTGGGAGAGTAGAAGATAAGACAGGGAGGAAGTTCCATGTTTGATAAATTAGACGATCTTCTGATGCGCTTTGAGGAGATCCTGAACATGCTCAATGATCCGGCGGTGATCGCGGATCAGGCGAGGTTTCAGAAGCTCATGAAGGAGCAAGGCAGCCTGCAGCCGATCGTGGACGCGTATCGGGAGTATCGCAAATGTAATGAGACGATCGATGACAGTCTTGCGATGCTGGACGAGGAGTCGGACGAGGAGATGCGCGAGATGCTCAAGGAGGAGCTTGCCGAGGCGCGGAAGCAGATCGGAGAGCTGGAGCAGAAGCTGAAGATTTTGCTGCTTCCGAAGGACCCGAACGACGACAAGAACGTCATCGTGGAGATCCGCGCGGGAGCGGGAGGAGACGAGGCTGCGCTGTTCGCGGCCGAGATCTATCGTATGTACGTGCACTACGCGGAGAGCCAGCGCTGGAAGGTCGAGACGATGGACGCAGAGGAGATCGGCATCGGCGGTATGAAGTACGTCAGCTTCATGATCACGGGACAGGGCGCGTACTCGAAGCTGAAATATGAGTCGGGCGTGCACCGTGTGCAGCGCGTGCCGGAGACGGAGTCGGGCGGGCGGATCCACACGTCGACGGTCACGGTGGCCGTGATGCCGGAGGCGGAGGAGTTTGAGGTTGTGATCGACGAGAAGGATATCCGCATCGACGTGATGCGCGCGTCGGGCAACGGCGGCCAGTGCGTCAATACGACGGACTCGGCGGTGCGGTTGACCCATTATCCGACGGGAATCGTCGTCTACAGCCAGACGGAGAAATCGCAGCTTCAGAACAAGGCGAAGGCGTTCGCGCTGCTGCGGGCGAAGCTGTACGATATTGAGCAGCAGAAGGCGCACGACGCAGAGGCGGAGCTGCGCAGGAGCCAGGTGGGCACCGGGGACCGCTCGGAGAAGATCCGCACCTACAATTTCCCGCAGGGACGTGTGACAGACCACCGGATCAATCTGACGCTTTACAAGCTGGAGAAGGTTCTGGACGGCGATCTTCAGGAGATCATCGACAGCTGCATCGCGGCGGACCAGGCGGCGAAGCTCGCAAAAATGGCAGGGTAAAGAAGCTGATTGGACAAAGAAGACCGGCAGCCGTGAATTTGGGAAAATGCTGCCGGGATAGGAATGGAGTACAGAGAAGCAGAGAAGTAGAGCAGCAGAGGGACAGAGAAGCGGAGAAACAGAGAAACAGAGAAACAGAGAAACAGAGAAACAGAGGACAGGCTGAGGGCAGGAAGGAACAGTTAGGAGAAGGTTGTATGAGTGACAAGAAGAACGATAGAATATACCCGGCAAACAGTCTCAGGGTTTGCATAGACAGCGACGCCGCGCAGGGCGTTCGTGGAAGGTTTTACAGCAAGATGAACCGCGAGCCGATCAGCTTTCACGATTTCGGAGAGATGATCGTGCTGGCCGACAAGCTCTTTGATAAGCGGGGCTACCCGCAGACCTTTCAGGAGAAGCGAAGCTTTCGTGGCGCGGCGATTGGGACGGGCCACTACGCCGCGCCGGAGATTTTCCTGAGCGATGAGGAGATCCATGCACAGCAGGGCGCGTACTGCACGTTTGACATTTTGGTGCAGAGCCGCCGCAGGGCTGGTTGGCAGGGCGGCTTACTGAGCGCGGACGGAATCATGCGCAAGTACCAGAGCGAGATGGAGCTGCTGAAGGAGATTCATGAGTTGTTAAGGGGATGAGGAATACAGGAAGGCCAATGGCTATCGCTGTGTCTCGAAAACTAATATTATCGCAATTCTCATAGATCAGAAAACCAAAGATAAAATAAACAAAATTACGAAAAATCCGTAAAAATATTGACATAAAATTTAAAACCTGTATATTATATTATACAAGGAGGTTTGCGATATGTTAGTCCAGTTTACGGTGAAAAATGTCCTTTCTTTTAGGGAAGAAACTGTTCTCGATATGACAGCAATCAACGCATACAAAGAACATCCGGGTAATCTGATTGATATCGGAACGAGGGAAAAGTACATCAGGGTAGCGGCAATTTATGGCGCAAACGCAAGCGGAAAGTCTAATTTTTATATGGCAATGCGGTATTTCCAACAGATTATTGCCGAATCCTTGAATAATGTTGTTGACGGATTTGAAACAGCGATCAAAAAATATTATGTACCGTTTTCCTTCGAGGAGAATGTAGAAAACTCCGAATTTCAGATTATTGAGATTTTTGGGGGCTATGAATACAAATATGGTTTTGAATACAATGCAAAATGCATTGTAACAGAGTGGCTATACAGAAGGAACCTGAAAACGAATCGAACAGTCACTATTTTTGAGAGAACGACGGAGGAAATCAAATTTGGTGCAACTGTCAGAAAGGAATGTGATGCATATAAGCAACAAGTTCCGAGCGAAGTACTGGTACTATCATTTTTTAACAGACTGAAAATGAAGACTGATATTTTTCGGATTGTTTATGCGTTGATCATGTCAACTTTGGTAGTGGAAGCTGATTTCTGCGAGGATACCCGCGTATTGGGAAATTTCCTGCCACGGGTGATCGATTGTGAGAAACCTAAATTATTAGAATTCCTTGCCGCCATTGATACGGGCATTAAGGATATCGTCTATGAGGTTGCAGAGAAAGAGACCAGATTTTTCACATTTCACAGAGGAAAGGATGGCAAAAAATATCTGTTGAATTTATACGATGAATCAGAAGGAACGCTCAAAAGCATTATGCTGTACATCTATGCAAGGATTGCTCTGGACGGAAATAAATCTATTTTTGTGGATGAATTGAACGTTAAACTCCATCCGCTCCTGTTGAAATTCATTATCGATCTGTTTTACGATAATAATTCGACTGCGCAATTGATTTATACGACGCATGATACGACATTGATGGACAAAAAGTTCTTCAGGAGAGACCAGATCTGGTTTGTTCAGAAGGATGAGTTTGGCTACTCGGAGCTGTCTGCGCTTTCAGATTTCAAGGTCAGGTCAGACGCATCATTCGAAAAGGATTATTTGGCAGGAGTATATGGCGGTATTCCGTATCTTAGGGAATTTGAAATGAAAGAAGGCGAATAAGTGGGTTCGGACGATCTGTTCAAAAAACGACGAGAGGAAAGAAAGCAAAGAAAACATGAGTACAAGATCCCCAGAGCAAATTCTTATCTGATTGTGACGGAAGGGGAGAGGACGGAACCTTTTTACTTTGAAGGGATAAAGAGACAGATCGAAGATAAAATCGGTGGAAGAGTGGATGTTGTAGCCGCGCCGGTGATAGAGATATATGGAGAAGGAAGCTCCACAGGGAAGCTGATAGAACTCACAGAACGAATCGTCAAAGAGGCAAAAATCATATATCAGAATATTTGGGTAGTTTTTGACAAAGATGATTTTGAGGATTTTGATCAGGCTATAGCAGAAGGTATGGAGAAAGGGTATAAGATAGCATGGAGTAACCAGTCGTTTGAGTACTGGCTGTATCTACATTTTTATTATAGTGATTCCGCGCTTCACAGAGACGATTGGTATGAAAAGTTGGACGGGATTTTTCAACAACGGCGGTTAGGAAACGGTAAGTATCAGAAGAACTATGCAGATATTTACAATATGATGGATTCCTTTGGCGGAGTGGACAATGCGATAAAGAACGCGAAGCACAGAATGGCTGGATTTCGCAATGGTTTTGATAAGCCGTCAGAGTATGATCCCGGAACGACAGTACATGAGCTGGTGCAGGAACTGAAAAGATATTTGGACGAGTAAAAATGCTTCTCTCATTTCAGATAAAATACTGGATAACAGAAAAGGAGCGCGATACCATGAAACATACCGCAATGACGATCTTATATGAGGTGCACGACAACCTCTACGTAAATCTGACGAACAAGTGCCCGTGCGCGTGCACGTTCTGCCTGAGGCAGACGCGCGAGAGCATGGAGGAGTCCGGGCCGCTCTGGCTGGAACACACGCCGACATTCGACGAGGTGCTGGCAGAGTTCGAAAAATTTGATATGGACAAGTACGCGGAAGTGGTGTTCTGCGGCTTTGGCGAGCCGACGGAGGCGCTGGAAGTGCTGCTGCAGACTGCGCGCTTCGTGAAGGGGCGCTACGGCAAGCTGATCCGCATCAACACAAATGGCCTAGGCAATCTGGTGAACGGGAAGGACATTGCGCCTCTTTTTGAAGGGCTTATCGACACGGTCTCGATCAGCCTCAACACGCCTGACCGGAAGAGATACTATGAACTTGTGCGTCCGAAATTCGGCGAGCTGTCGTTCGACGCGATGCTCGACTTCGCGCGGGAGTGCGTGAAGTACGTGCCGCAGGTGGTTATGACGACTGTGGCGACGACGCTGACCGCACAGGAGGAGGAGCAGTGCCGCGCGATCTGCGAGCAGCTGGGCGTGCGTTACCGCATCCGCCCGTGGGAGGACTGAGGCGAT
Source organism: uncultured Lachnospiraceae bacterium (assembly GCA_947629385.1). Lineage (GTDB taxonomy): Bacteria > Bacillota > Clostridia > Lachnospirales > Lachnospiraceae > Choladousia. The sequence continues at coordinate 21,426 of CANRDO010000005.1, read as the reverse complement.
AGAAAACTGGATGTATGAATTTTGGAATGCAGTGACTGTGTGATTGAACGAAAAAAAGAAGAACTTTAGGCAAGCGGCCGCCTGCCCTGCGTATGCAAGGCTGGGCGGCTTTTGCTATGCCCTCCCCTAAATTCTTCTTTTAATCCAATTGTAAAGATTGCATTTCATAAATGGGTAATTAGCGGCGCGTAGAAGGGTTCATTTGGCAGCTTGATTTTGCAACAGTCACAAAAAAATAGAAAAAATTTTCAAAAATTTATAAAAAAGTGTGGTTTTGTTACCAAAATGTGACTGGCGTACTGTATAATCAAGATTAACATTGGGTGAAGTGCGCGCATTTATGCAGCCCGACCGGATTCGGAGGGCGGAGCATCGGTGCGAAACGCCCTGTTTTCCTATATAGATGAAGTATCCGCAAAATTTAAGGAGGAGTTACATCCGTGAAAAAACAAATGTTTATCCTGGAAATAAACGATACGCAGGATCACAGCTGGCAGGGTCAGCTGAAATGGATCCAGGGCGACAACAAGCAGAGCTTTCGAAGCGTGGTAGAGCTGCTTCGCCTGATCGATTCCGCGATCAATGAAGAGGAGACTGTTTTTGCCAAAGGAGGCTCAGGCGGGCCGGGAGATTCGCCAGACCCCTGGGAGGGCGCAAGCCCGGGAGATTCGGCCGGCCTGGACGCTCCGGATTCCGGCGTGCCGGACGACTGATACGAGGCAGCCGGGAAGCCGATTCTCGGATCATAATACGAGGCAGCCGGAGATAGATTTCCGGCGCATAATACGAGGCAGCCGGAGACAGATTTCCGGAACCAGACACGATGCAACCGGAAACAGATTTCCGGAACAGATAGCACGACAGAACAATAGATTAAGAACAGAAGAAACAGAAAACATCCGGCCGGAAGGCCAGTTCAAAACTCCAACCAAGAAAGGGGAACATCATGAAGAAGACAAGTCGTATAAGCAGATTGCTGGCTATGCTGTTAGCGCTTGCTATGATCGTTAATTCGCAGGGTATGACTGCGATGGCAGCGGTGATCGGCGGCGTGACCGGCAACAAGAAGCAGACGGAAGCTCCGCAGATGGAGACTGAGAAAGCGGAGACGCAGGAGTCTGAGAAAGCAGACGATGTGGAACTCGAATCTGAGAGCGAGTCGGAAGGTCTGACGCCGGCCGAGCAGGAGACGATGACAGAGGCGGCCGAGACAGAGCTTGAGTCCGAGACGGAAGCTGAGACGGAGCCTGAATCTGAGGCGATCGTTGAGGAAGAGCTTACAGGCGTGTATACATATGAAGATGAAGCTCACACGATGATCGTGACGGCGACATTGACAGATCCTTCCGCGGTTCCGGCAGGGGCTGTGTTTGTTGTTGAGAAGAAGGAGCTCACCGATGAAGAGAAGGCTCTGGTAGAGGAGCAGCTTAGCGAGGGAGTTTCTTCATATAGTTATGCTGCATACGATATGCACTTCGAGTACAATGGCGAGGAGATCGAGCTGGCGGAAGGAAGCGTATCGGTATCTGTTGAATATAAAAAAGCAGTTGAGCTTACGACTGAGGAAGTGGATGGCGCAGTTGTTTCGGAGACGGAAGCGCCGGCTGGGGCCGTGAAGAGCGGACTGATCGAGTTTATTTCGGATGAGGAATTGGCTGCGCTGACGGCAGGGACGGAAGCACTGGCTGAGACGGCGGACGAAACACCAGAGAAAGATTGCAAGGTGCTTCATCTGGCGGAAACCGCAGATGAGGTAAAAGCGGAGGATGTAACGGACAACGTAAACGTAGCAGCTGATGGCAAGGTCGAGGAAGTGGGGTTTACTACTGATAGTTTCTCTACGGTGGTTTATATGGAGGAAAACGATGACGGCCCGGAGGAGCCGGCATTTAGAATATCTCCGAAAGTTACATTGGATGGCAAACAAATGGAGGCCGGGGAGTTCTCCTTTGTTCTTCAGACGGGCAGCCAAAATGCTGTTAAAGATTGGGGAGGGAATGCTAAACAAGAGGTTCAAAATAGCGAAGATGGTCAGATTTCTTTTGCACCTATAAATCTTAACGATGGCGCAGGAGTAACGATAGCTGATCATAATAGCAATGATCATATCCATGAGTTTTTATTAAAACAGAATACAGACAGTAATGTACTGGCTGCTTATCAGCTGGATAAGCGAGAGTATATGGTTGTTGCAGAGGTAAAACTTCAACGTAATTCACAGAATGAGATTACGGGCAGACTTACAACTGTAAAGTGCGTACTTTACAAAGATCAGGACGGGGAAGAAGTTCCAAATTATAGGAATGGTGCGTCTGTAGATGATGTTGTTTTTGAAAACAGTTATAAAGAAGTTAAGTGGCCGGAAGAAGACTATACAATAGAAAAATTCCTGAACGGATATCAGATGCTGGTCCTTGGTAATGAGGATAAGAGTGGGAATCTGAGTTCTGGTATTGCGGATTTGAGCATTCATTGTATGGGAGCTGTTCTGGTTAATGGAAATTTGAAAGCTCCGAGTGTTTCAGACGGAGTAAACCTTCCGTCTTCTTATGTATCAGGCGATTTTGATTCTGTGTATAACGGGAGAAACGCAGAGGGTGAAAATGCAAACGATCCTTTATATATAGGTTCAGGCAATACAGTAACTGTAAATGACGCAAGTCAGAAGACATATGATATAAAAACCCCTCAAGGAAGCACATATACGACGGGCAAGGGATCAACAGTATATCAGTGCGATAATTACCTTGATTTTAAGAAAGCTAAATCTGCAGTTAAAAGCGCACAGACAATAATGAATTCAGACAGCACAGATATAAGCACTGGTGGCGTAATTACAATTCAGGCAGGAACGACGGTTGAAATTCCATTAAGTGTGCTGCAAAGTGCGACAGAGATCAATATAGTCGGCGCTCAGACCACAGATGCGAATACAATTATCAATGTGACGGGCGTAGAGGCTACTGATATCGTGATGCCGAGGGAACACATGGACGGTGCTGAGCCGGCTGTTGAGGAGCAGCATCATGAGGGAACGTCGGTGGTCTGGAGTTTTCCAGATGCTAAAGGTAAGGTGACGACTCCTTCACAGAACTGGATCGGACATATTATCGCTCCGGACGCAAAAGTATGGATATCGGGCGGCAATTACAATGGCACGGTTATCTGCAGAGAACTGGATGCGGACGGAGAAGGGCACTGCTATCCGTATAAAGGGAAAGGCCTGACAATCCCGACAGAAGGAGATTTCCTGGCGATCAAGACGATCAATAATGTGGCGGCGGATGCAGAGTTTACTTTTACGATGACTCAGATCAGCGCTCCGGATGGCGCGGCAGAATTTGGAACAGATGGCGTCAGAACGACCACAAACAAGGGTGAAAAGGTAGATTTTGGCGTCGCCAGTTACTTAGTCAAAGGTGATTACTATTATATAATTAAAGAAACATCCGGAAGCAGTACGAATGGGAAAACATATGTGTATGATACCAGGGAGTATTTGGTACACGTATTTGTAGATTCTGTGACAAGACCAAAGCCGGGTGATCCAAGCCAGACAGTTACATTATTAACTAAACCTGTGATTAGCTATTATGAGATAGTTAAGCAGGAAGAGGACAGTAAAAAGATTAATGTTGCTGGAAAGGATTATTATGTAATACCGAAAGATGTTGTTTCTTTCAACAATACAACGGAAAAAGTAGAGAAGGGCAAACTCTATATTGAGAAGACGGTAGCGATCAATGGCAGAGACACTACATCTGATCTGATGGATGGTCCGTATACTTTTGAGGTTTTGAACGAGGATAAGATGTCGTTTAATCCTCCGGTCACGCTGACGGTAACCATTAAGGATGGTGTGGCGACTGCCAGTGATACGTCTGTAGAGCTTGACGCCGGCACATATTATGTGCGAGAGTTACTTGATAAGGATTCTGATATTGAAGTGGAGCCGAAAGCAAACCTTGTTGAAGTGACTGTGGTAGCGGGCAGGACGGTAAAGGTTGAGGGAGCCAACGTAGCAAAGTTCAGGAACAATAAGGACATTCCGGTTGATGTCCAGTTTAAGGTAAGAAAGACCTTTACGAATGGCGCTCAAGATAAGCAGTTTATGGTCGAGCTGAAAGCCGTAAAAGATACAACTGAGATGCCGTCAGAAGGAGATAATCCATTGGAGGTTTCTGCTGATGGTAGTATATCTTCCTTTGGTAACATTACCTATACTGAGGCGGGAGATTATTACTACGAAATTTCCGAGAAGAAACCGGAAACACCGGAAGAGGGCATCGTATACGACGATACCGTATATGAAGTATGGGTTAAGATAACTCAGAACGATGATGGTACGCTGACGGATGCAGTGAAGTATCATAAGAGAGGCGCAGCGGATGGAGCATGGACGGCAGGCAGCGATTGGAATGACGATATCTGGATGCCTGTAGCTGATGCATTTGCGTTCAATTTCACGAACGAGCAGCTTGGCAAGTTGTCTGTCACGAAGGCGGTAGCGGGGACTGTTCCGGACGATGCCTCCGATGATGTTTATACCGTGACGGTTACGCCGAAGGCTGGAGTGGATCAGACCATCGATATGAGCGATGTGACGGCGACGGTGACGAAGGATGGCGAGGTTGTGGCGGACGCGCCGGAAGCGACCGTTACAGAGGGTTCCGTGACGTTCACCTTCCGGGCGGGCGAGACAGTTACTCTGAACAATATGCCGGCCGGTACTTATGTAGTGAAGGAGGAAAGCGGAGACTTCATTACAGAGTACAGTGTTACGTCAGGCAATGCGAACGATGGTGCGGCGGTCAGCATAGCAGGTGATGAGAAGTCCGTGACTGTGACGAACACCTATCCGGCGGATGCGAAGCTGAGCCTGAAGGCGATCAAGGAGCTGACTGACGGAACGCTGCAGGCTGACAAATACAGCTTCAAGCTGACGCTGGTAGAGACGGATCCGGAGAATCTCGGAGTTCAGTATGGGGAAAGCGTGTTCCCGGCTGGTGGTATTACGCTCAAGAATGGGCAGGGAACCGCGGATGCAAGCGAGATCCTGTTCAGAGATCTTGCGTTCAGCAAGGCAGGTACGTATACTTTCAAATTGGCTGAGGTTCCGGACGAAACGGATACCAAGGTTAAGTATGATACTGCGGAATATACTGTGACGGTCACAGTTACACGGAATGATGAGAAAAAGACTTATGAGGTAAGCAGTGTAACCGCGGCGAAGAAGGATTCGACGGATAGTGTGGCTGTCGTGGAAAAAGATGGCGTCTACACGATCAATCCGGAGAAGACCTTTGTGAACCGTGAGAAGAAGGGCAGCTTGTCTGTCACGAAGGTAGTAGAGGGCGACACTCAGGTTGATGCGACTTATACTGTTCATGTGACCAATGGTGAGCTCAGCGCGGCACAGTGGCAGGCGATCCTTAATGATACCGCAAATGCCGGACTTAAGGGAGGAGCACATGGCCTTGCTCTGCTTCTCAATGAGAGCAGTGAGGCTATTGGCCTGACATTCTCTATCAAGAGGACTGAGACGGTAACGATTGAGAAGCTGCCGATCGGCGACTACACGGTAGAAGAGATCAGCGACAGTACTGTGGTCTATGAGGCGACCTATGAGGTAGACGCTAGTCCGGTGGATGATGGCACTGTGACGGTAAAGGATAATGAGACAGTAAATGTCGAGATCACGAACACCTATCCGGATAAGGTGGGCGTATCCTTTGGCGGTCAGAAAACAGTGAATGTTGAAGGCGGAGAGGATTATCCGGAGACGACCTTTACGTTTGAGCTTTACAATGCAAGTGTGAAGGATGGTGAGGTCACAGCGGATGGCGATCCGATTGCGACCCGTCAGGTGACGATGCCGACAGAGGATGGCAAGGATAGCTTCCTGTTTAGTTTCCAGGACGAGGAACTGGGCGCCGTTCTTACCTATAAGAATGAGGTGCTTGAGCGTTATTATATCGTCAAGGAGAAGGCAGAAAGCGTAAATGGTTTCACCTATGATGAGAATGAGCATGTCGTTAAGGTTGTAGTTGCGAAAGTGGAGAACAGCAACGATCTGCAGGCAAAGGTATATATCGATGGGGCAGAAACCACGGATATGGCCTTTACAGGGATTACAGAGGTAAATCTTGCCAATGGTCTTGACTTTAACAACACGTATACCTACGGCGATCTCGAGGTTGAGAAAGAGGTCGTGGCTGCTACGGGTATCAATGAGGCAGAGACGTACACAATTCTGGTGGAAGGACCGGAAGACGCGGATCTCAGTGGCGCGATGGTAGCTGTTGCAGCTAAGAGCGCGGAGTTTGCTACTCCTGCGAAAGCGACTCTTATGGCAGGCAGGAAGAATGTCATCGTCCTGACGCTGACGGGCGGCCAGAAGGCGAAGATCACGAAGCTTCCGCTTGGCAGCTACCATGTGGTCGAGGCGCCCTCAACGGCGGATGAGGATAAGGATACTTATAAAGCCTCCTATAGTAGTACGAAAGGAAAGGTTGCAGCCAATGCTTCCGGCGGCATGGATGTGACGCTGGAGAAAACGAACACAAGCGGCGGCGTGAAGGTGACGAACACCTATCCGAATAATGGCGACCTTAGTGTGACGAAGAAGGTATATGGCTCATGGGCTCCGGAAGGCGTAGCGTACACGGTGGAGATCACTCCGGCCGCGGGGCAGGATATGTCCGGCGCGAAGGTTTATAAGTCTGGCGAAGAAGATGAGCTGACGGAAGGCGTCACTAAGACTGGCAATAAGATTACGGTTACGTTGAAGAATAACGAGACAATCGTAGTCAAGGAGCTTGCTCCGGGATTGTACAATGTAAACGAGCTCTCTGGGAGCGGATTCTCGACACAGTATGCGGTGGACAGTGACGAGCCTGGCAACGCCGCGACGGTAGAGATCAGCAACACGAAATCCGGCTATGTTAAGGTTCAGAATACTTACACGAACGAGGGCGAGCTGGAGATCGCGAAGACGGTTACCGGCAATACCGCACCGGAAGACAGCGATGAAGAACCTGTGTGGTACGATATCACGGTGCAAAGTTCGGCGGCAGGCGCATTTACGGGCGTGACACCTGCGGAAGGTTCAGAGAAATACCAGAACTATCAGGTGATCGACGATGGTGCGGGTGTGTCTTTCGAGCTGCGCGCAGACGGTCATGTGAAGTTTACCAACCTTCCGACCGGTACTTATACGGTGACAGAGGCGGGAACAGGGTTCACAAAGACGTTTGATGTGACCGGCGGAACGACGGCAGGCGATTCCGCGGTGGTGACGCTGGGCAAAGGCGAAGGCGAAGTGACTTCCGGCAGTGTGACGGTCAACAACCGTTATCCGAACGAGACGTCCATGCAGCTGACTGGCACCAAGGAAGTGGTAGGCAAGGATCTGGAGGACGGCCAGTATACGTTCAGCATCACGGCAGGTTCGGGGAATCCGGCAGGCGCGACGCTTGAGACAGCGAGCCCGATCACCAATACAGGCAGTAGTATCGATTTTGGCTCGATCACATTCACAAAGGCGGGTACTTACAGTTTCACTGTAGAGGAGATCGCGTCCAACGACGATCAGGTGAACAAGGACGGTATTGTCTACACGGTCGAGGTGACGGTGGGCGAGGATGCTGACCATGATTACGAGATTACCGAGGTCAAGATCACGAGCACAAAGAGTGGCGTGAGCAAGACCTACGCGAAGAACGGTGAATGGCCGACAAATGGCACGTTTGCCCTTCCGGAGCAGGAGGACGGCGACAAGACAGCTTCCTTCATTAATAAAGGAAAGACCGGCACGCTCAAAGTGAGCAAGAAGATTGTGCTGGGCGATGTAACGCTTGATGAGAGCGCTGAGTATGAGTTCAAAGTAACGGCCGATCCGGCGGTCAAGTGGGATCGCGTGACTGCAACCGCGGGCGACGGTGATGTGACGCTGAAGGAGTTCGAGGAGGAAGGCAAGAACGGTGTGACCTTCGAGATCACAGGCGAACAAACCGTTACACTGAATAATCTCCCGGTGGGGAACTACACAGTAGAAGAGACTTCCACGGGCAACTACGTGGCAAGCTATACGGTGACGAAGGACGGCGCAACAAGTGAGAATATCGTTCTTAATGAGAATGATGACGTGACCGTCACTGTCACGAATACGTATCCGGAGAGCACGGACATGAGCCTGAAGGGTACGAAGGCATTTGTGGACGGTGCGGAAGGAACGTACCGGTTCACATTGACAACAGAGGCGAAGGACGGCGTTGCCATTACGGGCGCAGGGAGAGTCGAAGCAGAGGACGAGACCAAGCCTGCGATGCTGAAGCTGACGAAGCAGAATGAGAAGCCGGATAATGTGTTCACGTTCGACGGCATCACGTTCAGCGCGGCGGATAGCTATATCTTTACCGTGACCGAGGAAGCGCTTGACGACGACGATATTGTATTCGATTCGACGACCTACACCGTGACTGTGACGGTTGAGAAGGTTGGCGCGGACTATGAGATCACCGGAGCTGTGATCACATCTGACAAAGAAGGCGCGGATGTTGTAACCTACGGCACGGAAGAGGGCATGGCAGAGCTTCCGGAAGACAATGCGTTCACGCTTCCGGAGAAGACTTTCACGAACCGCAAGAAGCGCGGCGCTCTGGAAGTGACGAAGATCGTGGCGGGTGATGCGGACGTAGCCGCTGCTCACCAGACAGATGTATACACCGTTGCGGTGACGAATGAAACGATCAACTGGTCTGACGAGCAGATCAAAGTCAGCTCGGATAAGGACGCTGTGAAGTCTCTGGCGGATGTATCCGGCACAGTGGATGGAGCAGAGAAGACCATCGGCAAGTCCTTCACGATCGTGAACGGTGAGACCGTGACATTTGCCGGCTTGCCGATCGGTGATTACACGGTGACAGAGACCAGCGCGAGCGGCGAGGTCCTGTATACGGCGACCTACTTCGTGAAGGTGGACGGTGAAGACAATAAGGACGACGCAAGTGTCGTGACTGTTAAGGATGGCAAGACTGCAACGGTCGAGATCACGAACACCTATCCTGACAAGGTGAGCGTTGGTTTTAGCGGCCGGAAGTCTATGACTGTTGTGGGCGGAGATGACGGGGATTATCCGTCGACAACCTTCACGTTTGAGCTTCACGCGGCGAGCCTGGCAGAGGACGGCACGTTCACAGCAGGCAATACGCTCATGGAGAAGAGTGTGACGATGCCTGTACCGGACGGCGGCACGGACAGCTTCACTTTCGATACAAATGACGAAGAGCTGAAAGCGGTTCTTACCTATCTGGGTGAGGGCACGCATTACTACATCGTCAAAGAGAAGATCGAGAGTGAGAACGGCGTTACCTACGACGGGACGGAGTATGACATCACGGTTGAAGTGACAGAGGCGGATGGCAAACTGCAGGCGCAGGTGACTGTCGCCGACAAGGATGGCGAACCGACGACCTTTACCGGAACGGCTGGCAATCTGTTCGGCGGGCTTGATTTCACGAACACCTATACCTATGGCGATCTCTCCGTGACGAAGGTTGTAAACGGAAGAGCCCCGGCGGACACGGAGTATACAGTTACTGTAAGCAGCGAGAAGAACTTCGCGGGCGCGCAGGTGCAGGTTGGTACCGGTGATGTGAAGACGCTTGAAGGTGAAGAAGTGGAGAATACGGACGGGATCTATTCGTATACCTTCACGCTAAAGGACAAGGAGACGGCTTACTTTACGAAGCTTCCGGTAGGCAGCTACACTGTGACCGAGACGATTGGCGAAGAGAATTATGTGGCGGCTTATAAGGTAGAGGGCACAAAGGGTGAGACGGATTCGACTGTGATCCTCACACCGGAGAGTACGAGCGGCGCTGTGGAGATCACGAATACTTACACGAATGCGGGTGAGCTCTCGATCATCAAGAAGCTTTCCGGCACATGGGCTCCGGATGACAAGGAGTATACGATCACCGTGAGCGGAGGGCCGGCAGGCGCGGATCTGTCTTCTAATGAGATTACGGTGTCTGGCATAGAAGCTGATAAGGTGACGAAAAATGCAGACAGCATTGTCCTTGTTATGACGGCGAATGCGCTCGTGACGATTCAGGGTCTGATGCCGGGTAACTATACTGTAGAGGAGACTGATCCGGAGGATGGCTCTTCCGCGACCTATTCCGTGAAAGTGAATGGTGCGGTGGCGACGGATGCCGAGGGAGAAGTGACAGGACGCACGGGCACTGCGACGGTGGAGATCAATAACGATAACTCCACGACGGTGGAGGTGTTGAATACTTACCCGGAGGTCGGAAAACTGCAGATCGAAAAGGCAGTGGCGGGTGAGACCGCAAAGTACAATACTGACACCTATGCGATCGAGGTCAGCGGAACGGATACGACCGGTGCGACGGTGACCGGCACATTGGACGACGCCAAGGTTGCGAATGACGGCAAGAAGATCAGCTTCACGATGGCCGCGGGCGCGACGGTGACGATCGATGGCCTGAAGTATGGCGATTACACGGTGACCGAGACCTCGACAGGCAATTACGTGGCGACGTACACGGTGAACGAGGGCGCGGCAAGTGAGAGGCCTTTGACCATACCGGCTAAGGATTCTGATCCGAATACCGTGACCGTGACGAACACTTACCCGGATGAGCTTCATCTGAAGCTTGACGGCGACAAGAAGCTTGTGGGACGCGATCTGACGAAGGATGAGTTCACCTTCACGCTCACCGAGGCTGCGGCTGACGATCCGAAGGCGATCCTGACAGGCGCTGAGCACGGCGTGCTGAAAACGAAGAACGATGCGGACGGCCTGTTCTCGTTTGGCGGCATTACGTTCCGGGAGGCGGGCACATATACTTTCGAGATCAAAGAGATCATTGAGGGTAAAGAAGACCCGGATGTGACCTACGACAAGACTGTATACACGGCGGCCGTCAAGGTAGTGAAAGACGGCACGCAGTATAAGGTCGAATCGGTGACTGTTACTGCGGCAAATGAGGACGGCAAAGGGGTAACAGTAGGCGGAACGGAGTTTGAGAAGGCCGGAACCGAGGGCAATAGCTGGACCGTGACGCTTCCGAAGCATATGGACGAGGCGGAAGCGACCTTTATCAACAAGATCAGGAAGGGCAGCCTGAAGGTTCAGAAGATTGGCGTGGATGCATATGAGGACGACGTCTTCACATTCCATGTGACGCTGGGCGGCGAGCCGTACACAGGTACTGCGAGGCTTGATGGACCGGGTGTTCCGGCCGCGATGGGTATGGTGACACGGGTCGACGACGGCGTGCTCAAATTGAAAGCAGGTTTCAGCGCGACGATCGGCGGCATCCTGTACGGCACCGAATATGAGGTGACCGAGGATACGGACGACGCGTATGCGACCGTAACGCCCGAGAACTATAAGGGCATGATCGGCGCGGATGAGCCGAATATCACGGTTACGTACACGAACACCTACAGGACGAACGATGTGACGTTCCAGCCCAAGGTGACGAAGACGGTGAGCGGCCGTCCGGCGCCGAAGGCAGGCGAGACGTATACCTTCGACCTGAAGGTGACGCGTAGAAAAGGCGCGGACGGTGAGACGGAAGAGCTCAGAAACTGGGCTGAGTCCGTGACTGTGGATATGAGTAACGCAAGCACTGCGATCGGCGAATTCACGAAGCGCGAATTCACGAAGGCGGCCAGAGGCTACACCTATATCTACACGATCACCGAGGTCATTCCGGACGACGCGAAGACAGTTGACGGCAAGAAGGTCAAGAACGGCGTGACCTACGATGAGACGGTATATGTATATGAAGTGACGATCGAGGATGACAGCGAAGGACATCTGAGCGCGAACGTCGTGGCGAAGAAGAACGGCGTGGTGACCGGCGGGACGCAGACGATTGTGGACGACGGCGAGGCGACGGCAGCGTTCGTGAACACGTACAAGGAAGAAGGCTCGGTACAGTTTAAGGGCACGAAGGCTCTGACGGGCGGCAAGGCGCTTGAGGACAACATGTTCGAGTTCCGTATCCAGGGTCCGGACATCAACACGACCGTGAAGAACCAGGGCAACGAGATCACATTCCCGAAGATTGAGTACACGGAGCCGGGTACCTACACCTATACGATCACTGAGGTGAACGGCGGCAAGAAGATCGACGGTATCACGTATGACAGTGACACGTATGAAGTGACGGTGACGGTGGCGAGAAGCGGCAACGGCAGGTTCGACATCACGGTATCGGGCGCGACGAAGGTCGGCGAAACGGATGTGTATACGATCGACGTGCACATGATAGAGGCTGCGGAAGACGGCTCGACGGCGGCGAAGGCAGCGACGTTCGTGAACGAGTATTCAGCCACGGGCAAGGCGTCGATAGAGACAACGAAGGAGCTGACGGGCAGAGATCTGAGCAAGGGCGAGTTCACATTCGTGCTGAAGGAGTCTGATGAAGAGTGGACGACGGACGGCGAGATTCTGGCAAGGGCGAGCAACGGCGCCGGAGTGCCGGACGAAGAGAGCGGAGCGAGCAAGGGTACTGTATCGTTTACAGACTTCAAGACCTATACGCTGGATGATCTCGGCGGCGCGACGGAGAAAACGTTCTACTACGTAATCCTTGAGGATACGGAAGGTAAGACGGACGTTGAAGACGGCGGCATTACGTACGACCGCGACACAGTACATGTGAAGGTCAATGTAAGCGATAACGGAAAAGGAACGCTGAACGCGGCTGCAGTGATCGTTGACGATAAGCAGGGCTTCATCAACACATACACGGCAAACGGCAGCTTCAAGCTGAATGGCAATAAGGAACTGACTGGTAAGCGTGGCGAAGATGTGAAGGCAGGCGAGTTCAACTTCGTGATCACGGATGAGGACGGAAAGACTGTAGCGACGGGCACGACTCTTGCAGGCGGCGCGATCGACTTTGAGACGATCCACTACGCGCTGGATGATGTCGGGACGCATGTCTATACGGTGAGCGAGGTGATCCCGAAAGAAGGCGATGAGAACTTTGACCCGACGATCACGTATCGTACACAGAGCTTCGAAGTGAAGGTTCTGGTATTAGACAGAGGCAATGGTACGCTTGTGGTAAGCCCGAGTTACATGAAGGGCAGTATGGAGTTTGTCAACGACTACAATGCGACAGGCAGTGTGCCGGCAAGTGGTCTGAAGAAGGTGAACGGCAAAGCTGTGACGCCTGAGCAGATCGAACGCCTGAATAAGCTGGTAAGATTCCAGCTGTGGCGAGTGGACGATACTGGCTATGTGAGATTGGGGAGCAAGAGCCTTGAGCCGGATGGAACATTCAAGTTTACGGATCTTGCCTACACGCAGGCTGATATCGGAAACACCTATACGTATCAGATGAAGGAGTTCCAGATTGCGGATAACGACGAGATGGGCGGCTACACGGTAGACAATACGGTATATGTCTTTAGAGTGAAAGTCGAAGACGGCGAGAAGCATGACGGAAATCTGAAACTGACGCTGGTCGATGCGGAAGGCAACGCCATTGAGGGCGAGCCGAAGCTTGAAGCAGAGTTTGACAATGAGCTGACGGTTGAGTTCCATGTGAACAAGACGGAGGTTGGCGACAACAGCAAGGAAGTTGAAGGCGCAGAGCTCGAAGTGCTCGACAAGGACGGCAATGTGATAGACAGCTGGACGTCGAAGGCGGGCGAGACGCACGACTTCGGTGACAAGCTGGAGGAAGGCAAGAGCTACGTGCTCAGAGAGACAGTGGCTCCGGACGGATACGCATACACGACGGATATCGAGTTCAGCGTAACGGACAACGGAGAGATTGAGACGGGCATGCCGAAGACGACCGGCGAGAACGGTGAGACGGTTTACCTGGTAGAGGATGCGCCGCTGCACTTCAACGTGAATAAGACAGATGTCACGAACGATGAGGAACTTGAGGGAGCGCAGCTCGAAGTGCTCGACAAGGACGGCAAGGTAGTAGACAGCTGGACGTCGAAGAAGGGTGAGACGCATGACTTCGGTGCGAAGCTGAAGGCGGGCGAGAGCTACACGCTCCGTGAGGAAGTGGCCCCGGATGGATACGCATATGTGACCGACATTGAGTTCACGGTAGAGAAGGACGGCACGATCACGACAGGCATGAGGAAGACGACCGACGAGGACGGCAATGAGACATACCTGGTAGAGGATGCGCCGCTGCACTTCAACGTGAATAAGACAGATGTCACGAACGATGAGGAACTTGAGGGAGCGCAGCTCGAAGTGCTCGACAAGGACGGCAAGGTAGTAGACAGCTGGACGTCGAAGAAGGGTGAGACGCATGACTTCGGTGCGAAGCTGAAGGCGGGCGAGAGCTACACGCTCCGTGAGGAAGTGGCCCCGGATGGATACGCATATGTGACCGACATTGAGTTCACGGTAGAGAAGGACGGCACGATCACGACAGGCATGAGGAAGACGACCGACGAGGACGGCAATGAGACATACCTGGTAGAGGATGCGCCGATCATCGGCTCCGTGATCCTGAGGAAGACGAACGAGGAGAACGGCGAAGCGCTTGCAGGCGCGGCGTTCCAGCTGTACTACAAGACCGATGAGACCGAGAGCGGATGGGCGCTGTACAACAACGCGGCGTATGTGACCGGCATCGACGGCACGCTGACGATCGGCGGCCTGACGGCGAACGATTACTACTTCGTCGAGACGGAGGCGCCGGAAGGATTCGTCATCGCGACGGATGAGGACGGCAAGCCGAAGCAGTATCCGTTCACGATCGGTCCGGATGAGGCAGACAGGACGAAGGCAGAGGTATCCGTGACGCTGGATGTGACGAACGCTCCGGAGGAAGAGGATACGAAGCTTGTAGTGACGAAGCAGCTGGTATACGACAACGAGCTCTGGAACGCGGTAGACGCGACCTTCTATGTGGCTCTGTTTGACGACGAGGCTCTGACGAACCGTGTATCTGAGGTTCAGGCGATCGAGTTCAAGGATAGAAATACCTCCTCGACGACGTTCGAGAATCTTGAGGTCGGCAAGACGTACTACGTAGCTGAGACGCTGGAGGACGGCACGGTAGTCAACGACATCGGCGGTGTTCTGGCGACAGGCGAGATGTACACGGCAGACTTCTACAACGACAATGTCGTGACAGTTGAGAAGGGCGATGGAACGACGGTGCTGTACTTCCGCAATGTGTTCACGGAGATTCCGGAGGAGTTCTACCGTGAAGGCAGGCTGACGATCACGAAGCAGCTGCTCGGAGCGGACGGCGTGCTCAAGGCGAGCAACAAGACGTTCTACGCGGGAATCTTTGCTGACGCTGAGCTTACGAAGCTTTCTGAGGATGTATCGCAGAACATCGTGAAGCTGGCGCTCGAGGGCAAATCTTCCGTATCCGATATCGTGACTGTCACGGTTCCGGAGGACGGAGAAACGACCGTATACGTGACCGAGGTTGACAAGAATGGCTACCCGGTGGCCGGCTCGGCGTCGTTCCGCTACGATGTATCGGTGGACGGCACGGCTGTCACGATGGATGTGGATCATCTGGAGGGCAAGGTCGTGATCACGAACCAGGAGCGCGAGAAGGAGACCGAGACAGAGGGTTACCAAGAGGACGAGACGGATACGGTTCCGGAGAAGACAAAGGCCGTGAAGACGGGCGATGAGACGCCGATCGCGCTCTACATCGGACTGCTGCTGGCGGCTGCAGTGCTGCTGATCGCAGCGATCCTGCTGAAGCGCAGAAAGAAAAAGAATTAAAAGAAACAAAGCAATACAGGATTAACATCGGGGCGCCGCAGATCTGCGGCGCCTCTTTTCTCGGGCTTTTTGCCAAGGGTTGGACAGAAATTCTGCTCCCGTCCGAAAAAACAGTGGATTTTTCGCGGGGGATAAAGTAAAATAGCGTAGATTAACCGATCAATCTGAGGTGAATATGGATGAAAACAGAAGGCAGGCAGAAGGCGGATCATACTCGTGAGGCGCGGCGAGGACAGAGAGTGGATCACAACCGCCAGAAGAAGATCGCTGTGATCAATGATTTTTCGGGCTTCGGGCGCTGTTCGATCGCGGTGGCGCTTCCGATCATTTCCGCGATGAAGATTCAGTGCTGCCCGGTCCCGACGTCGATCTTTTCGAACCACACGGGCTTCGACAGCTTCTTTTTCGAGGACTACACGGATCGGATGCAGGCGTATATTGATGAGTGGAAGAAGCTGGGGCTGGAATTTAAGGGCATCAGCAGCGGTTTTCTCGGCTCAAAGGAGCAGATCCGGATCGTGATACGCTTCTTCCGGGAATTCCGGAAGGAGGATACGATCATTGTCGTGGATCCGGTCATGGGAGATTACGGGAAGCCGTATCCGACATACACGCCGCAAATGTGCGAGGAGATGAAGAAGCTTGTGGCTTACGCGGACATCCTGACACCGAACCTGACAGAGGCGTGTATCCTGACGGATACGCCGTACCATGCGGATCACTGGAGGATGCGGGAGATCGTCGGCCTCGCGGAGAAGCTTGGCGCACTCGGGCCGTCGAAGGTGGTGATTACCGGGATTCCTCAGGGGGAGTTTATCGCGAATTACTGCCACGAGCAGGGTCAGCCGGGCAAGATCCGGCGTACGCACAAGGTGGGTACGCAGCGCTCCGGGACCGGGGATATCTTCGCGGCAATCATTGCGGCGGACGCGGTCAACGGCGTGCCGTTTCAGGATTCCGTGCGCAAGGCGTCGCTTTTCGTGAAGCGCTGCATTGAGCGGTCGATTGAGCTGGATTTGCCGCTTACAGACGGAGTGTGCTTCGAGGAAGTGCTGCACAGATTGTCATGACGGGCCGGGATATCTGCTGTCGGGAGCTTGGAGAATCGCCTCACATTTTCACTCGAATTGTTACAACAGATAAATTTGTCTGAATTTTGCGAATTTGCCTTTTATGTACCATAAACAATTGTTGCAGTTCGAACAATTGTGTGGCATAATAAATTGAAGGTTTGTTGTCCGGAGTGGCGATACAGGATTTAAGGAAAGTGAGGTGCGGATATCATGGCGGAGCAGGTGTTGAAGGCGAAGATGCTCGGCGGATTTTCTATTTACTATGAGGGCCGTGAGATTGCGCTTGACCGCAACACGACGTCAAAGTCGATGCAGCTTCTGCAGATTCTCCTGATGAACATTGAGGCCGGCGGGATCGCGAAGACCAGCCTGGCGGATGCGCTCTATGGCCGTGAGGAGGTCGAGAACAAAAACGGCAGCCTGAACAATACGATCTTCCGCCTGAAGAAGCAGCTCAAGGCGGGGGGCTTCCCCGAGGCGAATTATGTTGTGATCAAGAGGGGCATGTGTCGCTGGGAGGACGAGGCGATCCCGGTGCAGGTGGACGCGATTGAGTTCGAGAAGCTGATCGAGAAGGGAAAGAAGGAAGAGGATCCGGCCGCGAAGACGGAGGCGTTTCTGGAGGCGTGTCGTCTCTACACCGGCGAATTTCTGCCGAACATGGTCGGCGAGGATTGGGTCGCCGTGCGCAATGTGCATTATCAGGAGCTTTATGAGGAGAGCCTGAAGGAGCTGTTCGGCTGGCTGCAGGAGGAAGAGCGCTACGACGATATTTTCCAGCTTGCGACCACGGCCGCTGCGATTTATCCGTTCGACGATTGGGCGCTCTGGCAGATCGACAGCTTGATCGCGATGTCCCGTTTCCGCGAGGCGATGGAAATCTATGAGAAGGTGACGAAGCTGTTTTTCGACGAGCTGGGACTGCCGCCTTCGCCGGAGATGCTCAGCCGCGCGCACCTGATGGCGGAGCGGATTTCGCAGTCGTCCGGGGTTATTCATGATATCAAGCAGAGAATACGGGAGAGGCAGAGGTTCCCGGGCGCTTATTATTGTACATATCCGAGTTTTGTCGATATCTACCACGTGATTAGCCGCATGATGGAGCGCAACGGGATGTCGGTGTACCTCATGCTGTGTACGCTGAAGCACACGGGAAGAGAGATGGGCTCCGCGGAGAAGGAGCAGCTGATCTCGAAGGCGCTGCGCGATTCGATCATGGAGGTGCTGCGGCGCGGGGATTTCTACACACGGTACAATACGCAGCAATATCTGATCATGCTGCCGGAGATCAACCAGGAGAACTGTGCGAAGGTTTCCGCCCGGATCGACCGCGCGTTCAGCAAAAAGGTACGCAGGAGCGATTTCCAGGTGAATTATTATGTCGCGTCCGTGGCTGAGATCGACGAGGACGCCGTGGATGAGAAGCCGAAGTTCCGCAGTGCCGGGCCGGTATGGAGCCAGCTGGACGGAGAAAAGGGTGAGGAGGTATCGTGATTGAGTGACAGTCAGAGTTTTTTCAGGATCGGTGTCGCCGCGCCCAACCTCATGGTGATCTGTATCGATAGCGGAGACGGAGGAAGCGAGCCGGGACGGCTGTACAGCTGCTATAGCCGGGAGCCTGCCAGATTCGAGGATCAGTATCAGCTGCTGTTGATGATGGAACAGGTCATGGAGAAAATCAATTATCCACAGGCTTCTGTGGCCCTGCGCCGGTACGGGAATACCGGGGGAAAGAAGGAGGTCGTGGAGTACGCGAGGCGTGAGCGGCCGGCCAAGGTAATGGAGCAGACGGAGCTTTTGGATTACAGGGGCGAGCGTGCCACGTACGCGGTTCGTGTTCAGTACCGTCAGAACGCGACCTGGCAGGGCGAGCTTGTGTGGCTGGAACACAATGAGGCGCACAGCTTCACAAGTGAGCTTGAGTTGTTAAAATTGATCGACAGTATGAGAGACAGATAGGGAGTCGACTGTGTATGCACATGCAGAACAGCCGGCTCGATTTTTTTGCCGGATTATCGTGCAAGATTAGCAATAATTTACTTGAGATTCGCACGATTACGTAGTAATATATACAAATAGACTAGTTTTTTTGCCAGAATTTTTTGGAGATGTGTTGATCATGAAGAAGATGCTGTTTGTATATAATCCTCGGTCCGGGAAGGGGCTGATTCGAAATAATCTCTCGACGATTGTGGAGACATTTGCTGCGGGCGGATATGAGGTGACGGTGCATCCGACGAGCGGGGAGCGGGACGCGCGGGAGAAGGTAAAGGAGCGTGCGAAGGATTTTGAGCTGATTTCCTGCTGTGGCGGCGACGGCACGCTCGACGAGGTGGTCGCCGGGCTGATGGACAGCGGAGTGAAGCGACCGATCGGCTATATCCCCGCGGGCAGCACGAATGATTTCGGCAACAGCCTCGGCATTCCGAAGCAGATGGATCAGGCGGCGAAGCTGATCGTGGGGGGAGAGATCTTTCCCTGCGATATTGGCCGTTTCAATGAGGAGTATTTCGTATATGTGGCGGCGTTCGGGGCGTTTACAGACGTGTCGTACCAGACAAATCAGGACATGAAGAATATGCTCGGGCATGTGGCGTACCTGCTGGAGGCAATGAAGCGCATGGGTACGTGGAAGAGCCGCTGGATGTACGTTGAGAGCGAGGAGTTCTGTGACGAGGGCGAGTTTGTGTTTGGCATGATCACGAATTCAAATTCAGTCGGTGGGTTTAAGGGCCTTCCGGGGCACAACATAGAGCTCAACGACGGTTTGTTTGAGGTGACGCTGGTGCGCAATCCGCAGAACCTCATCGACTGGCAGGAGATCATCACGGCGGTCCTGACGCGCGAGGAGTCGTCCGGGAAGGTCGTGCGCTTTAAGACGAACCGGCTGAAGATTCTCTCGAAGGAGCCGATCGCGTGGACAAGGGACGGCGAGAACGGCGGCGAGCACACGGAGGTGGAGCTGGTCAATTTGCAGCAGGTGCTGAATATCATCGTGGACACAGCGCTGGAGCCTGTGATGCACGAGATTGTTTCATAATGACAGGCCCAGGTGCATTCTGGCAATGCGTTTGCAAAGCGGGAATATAATGTGCGGACGCGCATTTATAGAAATATGTGAATTCAACAGGAAACGGAGGAAAAGGATATGCTGTATGCAGGAATTGATCTCGGAACGTCGGCAGTGAAGCTGCTTTTGATGGACGAGAAGGGAAAGATCCAGAAGATTGTGTCGAGGGAGTATCCGATCTATTTCCCGAATCCGGGCTGGTCGGAGCAGAAGCCGGAGGACTGGTACGCGCAGACGATCGAGGGGCTGAAGGAGCTGTTCGCGGACTGCGATAAGAGTCAGGTGGCGGGTATCAGCTTCGGCGGTCAGATGCACGGGCTTGTGATCCTGGACAAGGACGACAATGTGATCCGCCCGGCGCTTTTGTGGAACGATGGACGTACTTTTGAGGAGTGCGATTACCTGAACAATGTGATTGGCAAGGAGAAGCTCTCCGAGTACACGGCGAACATTTCCTTTACGGGATTTACGGCGCCGAAGGTGCTCTGGGTGAAGAATAAGGAGCCGGAGAATTTCGCGAAGATCGCGAAGATCATGCTCCCGAAGGACTACATTGCGTACAAGCTCTCGGGCGTGCACTGCACGGATGTGTCGGACGCGTCCGGCATGCTGATGTTCGACGTGCGGAACCGCTGCTGGTCGAAGGAGATGCTGGAGATCTGCGGTGTGCGCGAGGAGCAGATGGCGAAGATCTTCGAGAGCTACGAGGCGGTCGGTACGATCCTGCCGGAGGTGGCGGCACAGCTCGGGATCCCGGAGACGGTCAAGATCGTGGCAGGCGCGGGCGACAACGCGGCCGCGGCGGTCGGCACGGGCACGGTTGGCGACGGCATGTGCAATATTTCGCTCGGCACGAGCGGCACGATCTTTATCTCCTCGGAGAAGTTCGGCGTAGACAAGTTCAACGCGCTGCACGCGTTCGCGCATGCGGACGGGCATTATCATCTGATGGGCTGCATGCTTTCCGCGGCTTCTTGCAACAAGTGGTGGATGGACGAGATCATCGGCACGAAGGATTACGCGGCTGAGCAGGCGTCAATCGAGAAGCTCGGCGAGAACCATGTCTTCTTCCTTCCGTACCTGATGGGCGAGCGCTCCCCGCATAACAACCCGAACGCCCGCGCGACCTTCATCGGCATGACGATGGACACGACGCGCGCGGATATGACGCAGGCGGTGCTCGAGGGCGTGGCGTTCGCGCTGAGGGATTCGCTTGAGGTGGCGAAAGCGCTTGACATCAAGATCGAGCGCACAAAGATCTGCGGCGGCGGCGCGAAGAGCCCGCTGTGGAAGAAGATCATCGCGAACGTGCTGAACCTCAAGGTAGACGTGATCGAGAGCGAGGAGGGTCCGGCGCTCGGCGGCGCGATGCTGGCGGCGGTGGCCTGCGGCGAGTTTGCGTCCGTGGAGGAAGCGGCGGCGAAGCTCGTGCGCATCATCGACACGGTGGAGCCGGAGCCGGAGCTGGTCGCGAAGTACGAGGCGCGCTACGCGCAGTTCAAGGAGATCTA